>JABABM010000004.1:0-112643 GCA_014238205.1 Phycisphaerales bacterium
CAAGTGAGATCGAGACACTGTCGGGGCCCTGACCGATCTGGCCACAGGACGACTCGCTGCAGAGAACATCTTCACCCTCCCAATCTCCACCAATCGCAATGCACTCCTCAGCTGATGCAAGGGTGCATCCATCATCCATGCAACATGCTCCAGTTGGATCGGAATCGGACGTTCCGAAGACGAGATCACAGGCCGCATAGAACCCTTCGCCTACAGGGTCGATGCGTTGCCATATCACGTAGAGCACGTGCCTGCCTTCCCGTTCAGGCAGCACTGTTTCAAAGGAGTACTCAAGACCTTCGAATGTCACTTCACCCAGGTCGAGTTCTTCCATCTGATTCCAGTTCAACGCAGTCGCTGGATTCCAGTCAGGAGTCGTCAACCATGCGCGAAAGACACTTGGGTCATGGGGGGTGGAGGCATACCAGGTAAGCACACGTGGGCCGGGCACGACCTGGGTCGCAGGCCAGTCATCGCGAAGCATGTCAAGGCAGTCGTACTTGTCATTGTCAGCACTTGCAAGACGACCATCCGGGATGGTCAGGTGGTATGGAACCGAAGACTGGTACTGCGAATCTCCAGGGTGAAAATTGACCAGTTCATGCCAGTCGTAGAAAGGCTGGGTGCCGCATGCGGCAATGGCTGCCTGTGCAGCTGCCGACTGGGGCTGCTCCGGACCCTCAAGGTAGATCGAGTACACCCTGCTGACAGGGTCCTTCATCGAACCATGGCCACAGGCAAATGTTGCAAGCAACAGGACAGGCAAGGTTCGCAATAACAAGTCGTAACGCATGATCATCTCCTCCATCGAGTCCATTCGCACAAGGCGTGGCCAACTAATGGAATGGTTACGATCAAAAGGTGAAGGAGACGTGGATTCCTGTGAAGAAATGTTCATTCAAAGAGGAACTGAACAGTTTGTTTCGATATCTCCAGGCCACATGGACCGCCTTCCTGCATTTCAGAACGCGGGTCGATCTCGCAGCGAAAAGTGTGAAATCTCACCCCAGGGCGGCGTGCTCGTATTCCAACCGTGCCAGTTCATATGCCGAGGGTTCACCGGAAAATCGAACCTGGAGTTCCTGCTTGGCTTCCGAATACTCCTGTCTGGACGACGCATCTGCCCGGAGGAGATCGCGGAACTTCAAGGAGTTGTTCCAGAACTCGCTTTCGAACTGGACCATGTGCAGTTTCACCACGCATCGACGATCGATGGACCGGGTGAAATAGCGACGACCGGCTATCCCATCCTCACCATGACAGCGATACCCGATGACTTTCAGGGGTTCAATGCACCCACTTGCATCACGAAGATGTTCTACACCAACCAACAGGTCAATGGCTGGACGGCTTGGCAGTTTCTCGATGCTGGTACTGCCGACATGTTCGACGCCCACAATCAAGCCGGGACATGCCGCTGTTATCCGTCCTGCTTCATCATCAAAGCAGGTTGCCAGGTCAGGAGACCATGGAATGAACTCGACAAGAGACATGTCGATTCCAAGACTCTTCCATGCTTCAAGTCCAGGACCAAGGTGTGGGTCGATTCCGATCGTCACAGTTCGCTCCATCGAGTAGTTCGATCTCACGTCCCAGCATATGAAAAGCGGCCACTGATCGCCAATGGAATCCTGCAGACCCTGCACAATGGCTCAACCAAGGAGGACTCGATCAGGGGCGGTTGCCGCCACCACCGGGTCCACCACCACCACCACCGGGTCCACCACCACCACCACCGGGTCCACCGCCGCCGCCAGGACCGCCGCCTCTGCCACCATCAGGTCCACCGCCGCCAGGTCCGCCACCTCTGCCGCCGCCAGGTCCACCGCCTCTGCCACCTCGACCGCCATCACTACCGAAGCGTTCACGCATTGCTCGAATCATTGCCATGCGTTCTTCCTCGTTGAGTTCCCCATCGCCGTCGGCGTCATATTGAGACATCATGGCTTCACGATCAAAATCGCCGGGCGGCCTGTCGCCACGAGCACGATCACGCCCGCCCCCGCCTCCAAACTCATCGAACAGGTCGTCTCCAAGCAGTGACTGGAGCCGGTCAAGGTACCGGCTGTCCAGTTCCCTTCGTTCATCCTCGACCTCGTCCATGGGATCCTCTGAATCGTCTTCACCACGACGGGAACCCCAGGGCATCTCACCATCGACTCGTCGCTCCAGGAACTCGAGTTCCCTCGGCGATTCGTGCTCACGAACGAGCATGAGGTGGCGAGTAAGCAGGGGCATTGATTCGCTCTCGTATCCAACTTCAAGCGAATCTATCGCGGCCAGCATCTCTTCGGCCAGCAACTCGGATTCACGGGCTCGATCTATCAAGCGAGTGACGCGTGACTGTCGGTAAACCTGGGGATACCCCTCACGAAGTGCTTCCTTCCGAAAAGTGCCAGCTGTCTCTTCAGGCATGACGGATGTCAGAGCTTCGATGTACTGGTCATTGACGTTGCGAACCTGCTTCTGGTACTCAAGACGACGCTTGAGCAGTTGCAGTGCCTTGTCGTAGTCACTCAACCTCATTGAACTGTAGACATCGAGTTCGACGCTGTTGTCGTACTGTTGGCGGGCGACAAGTGCCGAGTCGAGATCGACCACGTACGTGGAAAGCAGCTCGTCCACGGAGTTCCGGGTATCAGGGTCGAAACCGGGTCGTTCATCCCTGAGAATATTCGTCAGGTCGACCGACTCACCATCAAGTCGACCACGACGGAGTATTTTTTCCCTTCGAAGCGTTTGATGAAGTTCCGGCAGACGCTCAATCTGGCTCTCAATGAGCGTGGTTTCCAACTCCGACGCAAGCGTGAGGCCCAGTTCATTCTTCCTGTTGACGAACGTCTGGACAATGCTGATGTTCAGTGCTGTCAATTCCCGCATCTCATCGGACTGCTCGAAAGCTTCACGAGCAGCGAAGTAACTCTGGTGCCCCTCGGACATGGCCTCCCGGAGATCGTCCTGATCCTGCTCAAGTTGAGCAATCATCTTCTCATCAACAGCTTCACCAGCCTCCTGCGAAGACCTGAGCTGTGCCATCTCGCGACGAATTTCCCGGCCTTCATTACGAATATCTCGGAACCGCTGCCGCATTTCATCCCGCTCGGCATTCATCTCATCCGTAGGCTCTGGCCTCGTTGCTTCGACATCCTCAAGTGAGAGATCCATCATTTCGACGGCATCCCTGAATGACGCGTCATAGTCCTCGAAGATCAACTCGATGATGGGCTCCTGGTCCTCGTTGATCTGGAGTATTTCCGCAACGTACTGCAGGTCGGACACCATGTAGTCGGGCATCTTGATGTAGCGAAGTACATCACCGCCTCGGCCAAATCCTCGGCCCCCACCCCTGTTGTTGCCCCTGTTGTTGCCCCTGTCACGGGCCTGTTCTTCTCGCTGGCCTTCATCTCCTTGCCGAGCTTGATCCTTCATGTGTTGACCCAAGGCGGCACGTTCCTCCTGGCTGAGTTTTCCATCGCCGTCGGTGTCGAACTGATTGAGCAAGGCCTCTCGTTCGCTGGGATTAAAGGGATCCGTACCCGGGCGAGGGGCGTCTTGGCCAAGGGCTGTATTCAAACTGATCTGGCAGGTAAGAAGCACCAAGGTCATGCCAAGAACATTCGAGCAGGTAGATTTGAGTCTGTGTATCCGCATCTTTTACTCTCCGGGGAACGAGTGAGCCTCTGGTCGCCATGGAACCGGATTCCAAGTGCCGAGGGACACATGGTTGTACGCTTACGTACCACACAGCATCCCCGATGATGGCTGGAAAGGCCAGCCCAAGGCCCCTGAGTAGGCCTGGAACCCCTTGCAGTTGCGATCCCGAGCCCCCACACATGGACATAGATCTACAAGCCTGTGCAGCCGGGGACCAGGAGGCATGGAGCAATTTCGTGACTGAAACGGCAGGACTTGTCCTTGCTGCTGTACGGAGGACTGCCGGGAAGCAGCTTGACCACCCACAGATGCCGGATATCGATGATGTGGTTCAGTCGATCTATGTTCGACTTCTTGCCAACAACGGCCGATTGATGCTGAAATACGACCCTGAGCGGTCGGCCATATCAACCTGGCTGACACTCATCGCCAGGAGCGTGACGATTGATGTTCTGAGGCGGAAACGGCTTCCACAGGTGCCCCTGGTTGATCATGACCGACCAGAACAGTCACAGGGATCACCTGTGCATGGCAGTGGATCCTTGGAATCTGTTGCCCCAATGCAGGTCCTCACAGGCCGCCAGCGACTTGTTTTGACCCTTCTCTTCGAGGATGGACGCACGGTTGCAGAAGCAGCCCGTTTCCTCGGTGTGGGAGCACAAACAGTAAGAAGTACCAAGCACAAGGCCCTGGAACGCCTCAGAAAGCACCTGGGTCTTGAGAACAAGGCAGATGATGAGTGAACCAGTCCTGATCCCGGGGACGCTCCCCGGGGATGACACGTATAACGTGGGGCATTGAGGAATCCATGAAGAAACAAGATCAACATCCCGACAACGACTCGTTCGTCTATCAACTCTGGACCGAATCACTGTCCCCGGGCAGCGACCCCATCGATGTTGACGACCTTGCAGCCTGGTTCGAGGGTACGCTCGACGATGAGGCACGAGACTTGATCGAAGCACGTCTCGCCCTCGACCCTGCAGGCCGAGAGCTTGTCGCGGAACGAGAAGTTCCTCCAACCCTCGAGGCCTCGGCCGAGTTGATCGACAGGCTGGTATCGCTTGGAACCCGTGAAGAGCATCTCTCGTTCGAGTCCCATGCCCGCCAAGCCACGCATCGAGCCTGGTGGACCTCCTCCGGCATTGCAGCAGCCGTTGCACTTGCCGCCCTGGGTTTCTGGACCGGCCAGCTTGCTGCGACGGATGCCGATCGGCTCGAACAACAGTTCCTTGCTGCAGCGACATTCAATGTCTTTGATGGTTCCATCGATACGAACGCATTTGATGAAGCCATCGTGGAGATGACTCGAAACAACGAGGTGTCGCGATGATGAAACGACCAATCCTCCATATCCTGCTCGGCTGCTCGATCGTCTTCAACGTGTTCTTCATTTTCGGAGCAATGCAGTGGCGACCTCTTGATGAACAACGCCCGGGACATGCCGGCATGATCAACCGGGTCGTTGACACCATGAATCTGGATGAAGAACAGCGAGCTGCCTTCAAGGCCATGCGTGATGATTTCGAAGCTGAGACCGCTGTCATCTCGGGACAGATCAACGAACTGGAAACAGCCATTGCCGCGCTTCTTGCCAGTGAAGATCCCGACCTGGAACAGGTTGATACCCTCGTCCAGCAGAAGACGGCCCTCCGCAACGAACGTCGCAGGGCAGGCTCCGAACGATTCGAGAGCTTCCTCGCAATGCTGAATCCCGAGCAGCGCCATGAACTTGGCCGCCGCATGGAACAGCATCGACCCGAACGAAGACGTGATGACCGGCAACGTGTCCTCGACCGATTTGATCAGAACGGGAATGGCATGCTGGATCCCGAGGAGAAACGTGAAGCCGATGCATTCCTGGAGCAGCGACGCGCCGAGCGGGAAAGACCAATGGATGAATCACTCTTCAACCGCTTCGATGTCGACGAAGACGGGTTCCTCTCCCCTGGCGAAGCTGCTGAACTGGGGGCATTTCTCCAATCAGATCGACCAAGGCGGGGAGGGCCGGCTCGCGGCCCACGTTCACCGAGTGGTCCCCGTGGACCACGACAACCCGGCGACGATGGACGGCAGCCCGAGGAAACTCCCTGATTTCAGGATGGATGTAGATGTGACGTGTCGTATGCCCTAGGGCGACTTGGTGTTCTCATAGAGTTCCATCGCCTCGGGCATGAGTTCACGGAACTCCTCGATTCGATTCTCAGGGTTGGGGTGCGTGGATAGAAACTCTGGCGGTCGCTTTTCCTGGGCCGCTGCCATGCGTTCCCAGACGACAATGGCCTCGCGAGGGTCGTAGCCTGCCTCGGCCATCAGGAACAATCCCAGTTCGTCTGCCTCCCCTTCGTGGAGGCGACTGAATGGCAATGCAACTCCATACTGGCCTCCCACCCCCATGACCTGCATGGCAATCTCCCTCGTCCTGGAATCCGACCCACCGAGCACTGCTCCTCCGGCGGTAGCCACACCATTCATGACAAGAGCATGGCTCAACTGCTCTGCACTGTGATGTGCGAGGACATGTGCAATCTCGTGAGCAACAACGACTGCAAGACCTGCTTCGGTCTCCGTGATCGGGAGAATACCGGTATACACCGCGACCTTGCCCCCGGGAGCTGCCCATGCATTGGCAACTTCGTTGTCATCGATAAGTACGAATGTCCAGTCATACTCTTCTGCATTGCTCGAGGGATACAGAATTTCTGCGGCCTCGACAATCCGATTCCCGATACGGCGAACCATCTTGGCCTGCTTGCCAGTATCGATGATCGTCGCCCCGGCTGTTGCTTCCTGGAAGGCCTCCTCTCCAAGTTCCCTCTCCTGCTCGGTGGAAACAATATTCATCTGTGCTCGACCCGTCCCGGCAACGGTTGAACACCCAGCGAGCAGCAGGAGGAGCATTGGCAGCAACAGGTGTATTCGCTTCATGCTCAAAGCATAGCCCGGTCTCAGAATCAGGATGTCCTTTGAATGAAGAGGCAAGGCAAATCCTGGAGATCTTGAAGCACATGGGTGTGAGGGCATTGTCGAAGTTCCTCCTCCGTGTAGGACCCCGTTGCAACGCCGATGTTCCATCCACAGCCGGCGACATCGCCCATCTCCAGATCCCTGGGCGTATCCCCGACACAGGCGACACGATTGGGATCCAGCTGCCCTGCGCGGTGCATCGCCTCGATGACAAGGTCAGGTGATGGGCGACCCCGTTCAACCTCGTCAGAACCAACAATGACATCCATCGACCAGTTTCCTGCTGCACGCAGCTGCTCCGCGGTACTCGCATTGAACCCAGTCACCAGCCCGATGAGGCAGCCTGCTGATTGAAGTTCCTCGAAGACGCGATCGACCTCGGGAAAGATGCTTGGAGGAGATTCCAAGATTAATGCCTCAAGGGTCGAGGCGTATTCCCTGGACAATGCATCGGCCCCGGATTCATCTCGATCGGCCCGAGTGAGCAGTTCCGAGAAGACCTCGTTCTTCTTGCACCCGTAGCGGCTACGCAGCCAGGTCGGGTCACATGGAAGCGCTGCCTCGGCAAGTACGGAACGATAGGCCTTGAGCGTCAAACCCGTATCTGCAACAAGGGTGCCTGCGATGTCGAAGAGCACCAGCAAGGGCATGTTCATGGCGTGGCCTTCGACGGACTGGATTCGAGCAACGCCGAGTGCATCGCATCAAGTTCCTCCATCGTGAAGCGCATGCTGAGAATCCAGGGCGATTCCCCCTCGGTCCAGTGACCATAGGTCACCGCAACGATCGTGCCATCGGGCAGCAGTTCCAGAGCCGGGTAGGCACAATCCCATCGATGGTGATTGTCCTTCAATCGAACCCGGTACTGTCCTTCCCCCCCATGGATGATGTCATCCCATGAACCAACCCAACCAACCCAATCCCCCTGTGTCGGGCTCTCGTGGGTGGTATCACGAAACGAAATGAAATACCGCTCTTCAGGCAATGCAATGACCTGATGTCGATCGCCGGTCAAGGCCCCGGGCAGTTCAACCGGATCAGACCAGGTCCGCCCCTCGTCCCTGGAATAGATGATGAAACTGTTGAGTACCCTCGAGTTCTCCCGCAGCAGCAAGGCGATCGTCAAGCCATCCGGCGAACGGATCAAGCCCCCCTCGCAGAGGTGTGCCGTCTCATGGGTCGTGATGACCTCCGGTTCCGTCCACGCCACTCCTCCGTCAGTCGAGGTGATGGCATAGACATTGAAGACACCCGTTGCTTTCCCCGAGTCATCGATGAAGCGACCATCATCGTGAAAGAAACACATGGCGCGACCATCGTCGAACTGGATGCAGTCCGACATGACCACGATGCCCCCGTAATCACCGATCGGTGCAAGCGGTGACCAGGTACTTCCTTCATCCGACGATGCAGCCATGCGAATCGGGTACAACCCCGTGAACATGAGGATTCTCTTTGAACCGTCGGGCATGCCTGTTTCATAGAGCGTCGGCACTTCCACGCTCGTGGCCCAGTTTGCCGGGGTTTCAAGGCGTTCCCCCCAGGTCCGCCCTCCATCCTCGCTTCGCTTCATCACGATCGCACCTCGGCCATGCCCCTTCGGATACACGATGATGATGGTCTTTCCATCATCGAGCAGGTGCGTGCTGGGATGTCCCAGGTACTGCCCCGGTTCCCGGTCGACAACGACATGACGATCTAGGTCCTCATCGAGATCAATGACTGGAATGTCGTACCCACGTGACGGCTTTACGGGTTCATCCTGCACCGGGACAGGAGACTGCAGCAGAAGGACCATGATGATGTGAAGGATCATGTGGCCTTCTCATCATCACCTGCGAGCCTGTCGGCAGCAAGTACCACGGGGTGCTCCGCGTTTCGATCAAAAACGTCGTGGACCTGGTGGCGACAGCTCGTTCCATTCGCACACAACCCGGCATGTGGAGATTCCTGCAATGGCTCGCCAAGGGACTGCTCGGCGATCTTGGTCGAGAGCGAATGATGTTCCCTGGCATACCCGAATGAACCAGCCATGCCGCAACACCCGGAATCGAGGAGGCGAGCCCCCGGATAGCCACACCTGTGCAGGAACCGTTCACTGGACCCGGCACGATGCTTCTGGTGACAATGAACGTGCAACAACACCTCTTCTTCAACAGGGTCGAACATGGGCCGATTCGGGTGCTCGTCCCAGGATGATTCAAGGAACTCCTCGATGCTCGATGCCAGCGAGGCGATCTTCAGAGCGTCTGTACGATCAAGCGTCGTGACCAGTTCGACCCATTCCTGCTGGAGTGACGTGATGCAACTGGGTTCTGCGCCGACGATCGCCACGGGGGCATGGGCCTCGATGGCGGAAAGGAGACAACGTGCTGAATGCTCGATCGTCCTCCTTGCGTCTTCCAGCATGCCGCTGCTGCACTGGGTACGACCACAACATCCCATGCCATCGGGAATGACAACCTTGTAGCCAAACGCCTCGAGAAGTCGAACGGCTGCTCGTCCGATGCGAGGCTCGTTGTAGGACGTGAAGCAATCCGGCAGGAGAAGAACTGCAGGGCCGGCGATCCCGGTGCGATGCCGCATCCAGGACTGCAGGGACCGATCAAACCGGGGAAGACTTCGGCCCGGGGCCATGCCCATGACACGCTTGATCAGTCCTGCGACGGGTGGGAGCGAGCACAGTGCATTGGCAATCGGTGCGATCGAAGATCCGATCCGGTTGATACGACGCACATTCCCGATGAGCCGCTGGCGCAGGGGAACGCGACCGAGCAACTTCCAACGCTGCGCCTCGTATTCCGCCTTGAGCTTCGTCATGTCGACGTGGCTCGGGCATTCATATCGACACGCCTTGCAGCCAAGGCAGAGATCCAGCGTCTCCATCGTCTCCAGGTCGTTCCAATCCGGGGCATCTCCATCACCAAACTGGCCTGTCATCGCAAGTCGAAGCGCGTTGCCACGGCCTCGTGTTGAATGCCGCTCATCACGAGTCGCCCTGTAGGAGGGGCACATGGCACCACCGGTGGTCGCCCTGCACAGACCATTGCCGTTGCAGGCCGCTGCAGCTCGAAGCAGGCCGCGATGTTCACTCCAGTCGTAGTAGGTCCCGGCTTCCAGCGATGTCGGCAGAGGCTGTCCACCAGGCGCCTGTCGCCAGTCCATCATCGGATCCGGATCCGCATCGACCATTCCGGGATTGAACAGCCCCGATGGATCGAAGATCTTCTTGATGCGCCTGAACCCTTCGAAGAGTTCCGAACCATAGAAGTCACGAACCAGCCAACCCCGGGATCGACCATCACCATGTTCACCTGAAATGCTGCCGCCAAATCGCTTCACAAGCCCGATCGCCTCGGTTGCCACTGCCTCGAGAATCTCTCGGTCTTCGTCCGTTCCAAGGTCCAGGCGTGGCCTGATGTGAAGCAGCCCGACGCTGGCATGGGCATACCAGGTCGCTTGGCGTCCGTGTCGCTTGAGCATTGCCGAGAACTCCGACTGGAATGCCGCCAGGTGCTCGGCAGGAACGGCGCAATCCTCGAGCATCGGAACCGGCTTCCTGTCCTCGATGGTTCCACTCATCAGGGACAGGCTGACCTTCCGGAGTTGCCAGAGCCTCTCCTGCATCCCCGGCTCGAGGTGGTGTCCGATTGCCGCCCCAGGAACACAGGCACGCAGGGATGCAAACTGTTCAGCAACCGCCTCTTCATCATCACCGAAGAACTCCACGTACAGGACGGCCCCGGGAAGTTCTCCGTCGATGTGGGGCAGGTCATCGAGCAGTTCCATGTAGGCCTGATGCGCACTGGCCGCCTCGAGAATCGTCCCATCAAGCAATTCGACTGCCGAAGGCGACGTTCCGAGAATGCTGTTCAGTGACTCCAGCGCATCCTCGACATCCGTGAAACCAAGCACCGCAAGTCCACGGGATGCCGGTGGCGTGACGAGTCCGAGTTGCGCACCTGTCACGAGGCCGAGCGTGCCCTCCGAACCGGCGACAAGGCGAGCGAGGTTCACCGCATCGTGGGTCCCCGGGGTCGACTCACGCACCTGGGCAAGGATGACGTCGAGCTTGTACCCACCGACATTCCGTCTCACCTTCGGAAAGTTCGCATCGATTGCATCTTCAAGCTCGAGGACAACCTCGACGACCTGCCGCGTCAGGTCTGCGACGAACTCGTCGGTTTCCGATGCCCCCCTGACCAGGTGGACACATCGCCCATCGGCAAGCACCATGTCCACTGCAAGGAGGTGTTCATCCGTCATCCCATAGACCAGTGAACGAAGTCCGGCTGAACAGTTTGCAATCATGCCGCCGAGTGTTGCGTGTGTCGAGGTTGACACGTCCGGTCCGAAGGTCAACCCGTGGGCTGCCGTTGCACGGACAAGGTCATCAAGCACGACTCCCGGCTCTACGGAAACGGTGCGATTGGAAACATCAACACCCCCGATGGAGCAAAGGTACGCCGAGCAGTCGATGACAACAGCCTGGTTGGTCGCCTGACCGGCAAGTGAAGTTCCTCCACCTCGAGGCAGCACGGGTACGCCATGTTCCCCGCAGACACGAACCGCAGCCTGTGCCGCCGAAACCGTACTCGGTACAACGACACCGAGAGGTTCCACCTGGTACATGCTTGCATCCGTCGAATACAGCAGGCGATCGTGCTGTGAACTGCGGACTTCAAGATCCTCGATGGAATGCAATGCGGCAACGACACCTTCTGGAAGTGCTGAAGAAGCAACCTGAGTCAGCGGGATGCGTGGCATGCGGGGAACCCCATGGGACGCTGGACGCAAATGACGACCGCTCCTTCCATCGGGCCAAAGCCCTGATTCTCCATCGAATTCAAGGGCGGCATGGCGGGCGACGACTGGTCAGCATGCTCCCCAGTCGCTGATGATTTGCAGCAGGTCGTCCACGCCAACCTGTCCATCACCATTGATATCCGCCTCGCAGCCGTTGCATGCTCCCCACTGGTTGATCACAAGAAGCAGGTCATCGACGCCGACCTGGCCACTCCCGTCGATGTCGCCCGGGCAGTCCGGCTCGACGTCAACGGCCAGAACGGCATCCTCTGCATTGACCATGCCCCATCCATAGAAGGTGTCGTAGCCGGGGGAACCATAGTCCGTTGAGTGCTGCTCAAGAATGGCCTGGACATCCGCAGGCGAAAGCGTGTTGTCCTGCGAGAAGACGAGGGCGGCAACGCCTGCCGCGTACGGCGAGGCGAAGGACGTTCCATCCAGCGTGACCGTGTTGCCACTTCCAAATCCATCGCCGCCGGTCCGATCCGCCGTAAGGATCGAGGCGCCAGGAGCCGCTGCGAACAGGCCGTTTCCGTGAGTGGAGAAGGAGGCAAGGGTGCCACTGGACTGCATTGCACTGATGGCATGGACCCAGGGTGAGCTTGCAGGCCAACTGATGGTGGTCGAACCGTCGTTGCCAGCGGCACCGAAATGCATGACTCCCTGGTTGTAGGTCGACTGGTAGGCCGATTCGATGGCGGCCGATGGACTGCCCCCGCCCCAGGACGAGTTGGTTACACGGGCACCGACCGAAGCACTCCAATTGATTCCGTTGACACCCCAGCTGTCCTGAAACTCCAGGAAACCGAGGCAGAAGCCGAAGAAGTCGATCGCATTGAAGATCTTCCCTGCACGCGTATGACATCCAGGTGCAATGCCAACGAGGTCCGTGTTGTTGTCTATCGTCGATGCAACGCAGCTTGAAACCGCCGTCCCGTGTCCATCGCAGGGCGTTGAATGTTCGCCTGCATTGCTTGAACCTGTGAAGGTGGAACCAGGCAACTGGTGCAGATCAGGATGGTTCTGCTGGGCCCCGTCATCAAGAATCACGACGACTACATCATCACTTCCGATTGTCACGTCCCATGCTTCCGGTCCGTTCATGTCGACGCCATTCGACTGGTTCAATGCCCACTGCTGGGGGAAGAGCGGGTCATTGGGAACATGGAAATGGCGATGCATCGTGATCGCATCAGGCTGGGCATAGACGACGGGGCCGATGCCGCTGAGACGATTGACGAGATCGATCACGTCGATCGCCGAGGAGCATGGAGTCTGGATGATGAACGTATTGGCCAGTCCTCCCAGTTCGACATCGATGATCGTTCCAGGGACGAGCTTATCAGCGAGGCGTGCCGCCTCACCGGGATCCAGTTCCGGGTCCAGGGCGATGATGACATCGCGGGTCGGCATCCAGGGCAGGCCGAGATCGCCGGCAAGGTAGACGGGCGAGACCATGTCGAACCTGTCCAGGCGAAGAAGATCATCAACACAGTCAAGCAATGGGCGATCGATGAAGAATGCGGACGTGGACACGTCGACGTAGAACCAGCCAGGCACCGAACTTGGCAGGATGTCCGACTCGTGGATCCCGAGGTCATCGACCAGGATCGCTGCCCCCGCCGGAGAATGCAGACCATCGATGAAAACGCCCAGTTTCTCACCATCAACGTCCAGCGGCAGCCGATCGGCAAAGAAGGGGGCCGCGTGTTCGATTGAATCAATCTCCATGGAACCTGCCTGGAGCAGGCCTGGAGCCATTGTCAAGGTGAGAAGAAGCGGTACGGATGGAGTAATGCGCATTGAAAGGCCTCGTGATGTGATCTGGAACAGTCCCCTGAATCATCCTTGATACCGTCACAACCACCTCCGAGTCAAGGATTTGAACACGATATTGCCGCTTGGAGTGGTTGCCGGGTCAGAGAAACTCGTTGAAGATCGATTCCAGCATTTCCTGTCGACCGGAAGCAAGTACTGGGGAGCCCTGTTCCCTGGCGATGCGTTCCAGTTCAGGAAGTGACAGTTCTCCTGCCTCGATCCGCCTTCCAAGCTCGGAGTCCCATGATGCATACCGGGATCGAACGAATTCCTCGATTCGGCCATCTCGACGGATCGCATCTGCAGCCTTCAGTCCCCTTGCGAACGTTTCCATGCCACCTATGTGTGCATGAAAGAGATCCACCGGCTCAAAGGACTCTCTCCTTCGCTTTGCATCGAAATTGAGCCCGCCAGTCGTGAAACCACCCTGCTCAAGAACGATCAACATGATCTTCGCCGCTTCTGCGATGTTCATGGGGAACTGGTCGGTATCCCATCCCAACTGGGCGTGCCCGACATTCGCATCGATGGAACCAAGTTTTCCAGCCCCCGCAGCAACCAGGAGTTCATGCTCCATGCTGTGACCTGCCAGGGTTGCGTGATTCGTCTCGATGTTCAACTGGAATGCATCCAACAGGTCGTATTCACGCAGGAAGTTCAGGCAGGAAGCTGCGTCGGAGTCGTACTGGTGGGCCGTCGGTTCCATCGGCTTGGGCTCGATGTAGAAGGCTCCCTCGAACCCGATGGCATTGCGGTATTCAACGGCCATGTGAAGGAATCGAGCAAGGTGATCTCGCTCCCGTTGCATGTCCGTATTCAGGAGGGTCGTATACCCCTCCCTGCCACCCCAGAAGAGGAATCCAAGGCCCCCAAGTTCATGCGTTGCTTCCAGTGCACGTCGAACCTGCGCCGAGGCCCATGCAAAGACATCCATTGAGCAGGATGTGGCTGCTCCATGTGCATAGCGGGGATGATCGAACAGGCATGCCGTGCCCCAAAGCAGTTTCTTCCCTGTTTGCTCCTGGTGAGCCGCCAGGTGCTTGACGACCTGGCCAAGCATCTCCGAGGAAGCATCAATGTCCGCACCCTCCGGAGCAACGTCTCGATCATGAAAGCAGTAGTAGTCGATACCGATCTTGTCGAGGAACTCGAAGAATGCATCGATGCGATTCATTGCATTCTCAAGAGTCTCCGACCCATCATCCCAAGGCACATGAGCCGTTCCACGACCAAATGGGTCAGCAAGGGGATTCCGCATCGTGTGCCAGAATGCACTTGCGAAGCGAAGATGTTCCCGCATCGGCTTTCCTGCAATGATCGAATCAGCCTCGTAGTGTTTGAACGCGAGAGGATTCGTGGACCCTGGACCCTCGAACTGGATCCTCGGAATACCTGGAAACGCTTCTGATGCCATGCCGCCTCCTCGAGTCAATACTCGTACATCGAGGATACACGATCGGGTAGAATGACCGACCGACCCTGCGAGGCTTCCAACATGCGCATTTGCATCACACTCCTGCTGGCTCTCTTTCTGGGATTATCCACTGGATGCCATGTCAACAGAGCCCGGTCGGCGAAATCCACCGAGGCCACTGCGAAGACCCCGCTCGATGAAGTTACGATCACGGGTTCCTATTCGATCGGGGAAGATGGGACCGTGGTCTACACCATCAAGCCGAGGCCTGATGGTGATCTACTGAGCAAGAGAGCAACCGAGGGAATGGAACTGGAACTCGTCGACAGGTGGATCCGGTCGACAACCAGCAGAGCCAGAGGATCGGTCGCCCGAGTCATCAGCATCACGGGGCCCTACAGGGATGACCCCGAAGACCTCGAGGAACCCCTTCTCTACGACATCACCATCGAGGTCTGGTCAGGCCGCTGAAGCGCCATCCAGCCCTGAACCTAGAACTTCTCGAGCGTAAACGTGGGATGTCGACGACCGGGATTCTTCCATCGCACCATGAAGTCGAACGGCTCAAGCCCGAGCGTCCTGATGTTCCATGGGCGGGATCCAGGCGGCGCGTTCGCCAGGTAGGGACGACCACGATCATCTGCAAGAACAATTCGTGGCTCCGTACCGGCACCTTCGAGTGGAAGTTCGAAGAGGCCGGGATATGCCTCGGACAGGTTTGTCGTTTGACCGAACAGGTGTGATTCGTACTCATACTTGTTCGACTTCAACTGGCTGCGAAGAAGTTGCAGCGTATTGGGGTGTATCCCCGCGCCATGCAATGCGTACATGCCTGTCGCGAGGTATTCCAACTCATGGATGATGGCACGATGGTCCGTCGCACGAGCGTCATCCAGCCATTGAACGTACTCATCCTGGATCTCCGAATAGTCCGACGTCTTGAAGACCGTCAAGAACGCCTGTTGCCAGTCCATTCCCTTGTTGAGCAGGGATAGAAACTGGAGAAAGTCGCTCTGCCACTTTGCATTCTCTGCATACAGGAAGAAGTGCACCAATGACCAGGCCTGCATGTAATTCAGAGAGGCTGTGCCATCTTTCAATCCCTTGCTCCAGGTCGCACTGTCAACAAGAAAGAATGAATCAAAGGGAAGAAGCTTGTTCTCGCCACGCGCCCTCTGCAACTGCAGGAGAGTGCTTCGTGGGATTGCACCGACATGAAACTCTTCGATTTCACCGTCGATCACAACACCCTTCTCGAATAGTTCCGCGAATCCCTCATTCGCCCAGAGTGGCATGCCGGGAAAGAGCATCGCTGCAAACTGGTGAAAGCCCTCATGCTGAAGGACTTCACGTACCCGGGCCAGGCCCTGACCACCTTCGAAGACCACAAGGGCGCCATCGTTTCCTCGTTGTATGAACATGCCACCGGAACCCGTGCCATCCATGCCGAACTTCTTCATGAGAAACTCGAGGTATGTCGACTGTGCGCGGAATATGTACGCGTCAAGACGCTTCGTGGGGAGACCTTCGAATCGCTCGAACATCTTCCTGTACGCTTCGAAGACCACGTCCATGTGAGCGCCAAGTTGCCTGGCGGAATCTTCATCCAGATCCGTATTGAGTTCGTAGAAACGGGTCTGAAACGTCTGCATGCCCGCTGGTTGAGAGAATGCCTGTTCACTCTGCATGAACACGGACAGAAGCAGGACAACCAGCAGGCGGAGTGGGATGTGCTGTCGTCCAGGCATGAACAACTAGGGTATGGGCATATGCAGAAGGCGGATCCTCACCCCCTTCTCGGCAGAACCGGGGCAGCAATGGGCATGTGATTCAATTGTGGATAACTGGGTCTGCCTTCTGGATAGCGGAACGAAAGTTGATTTTTCAGCCCACAAGCATGAAATCACCCGGAGTCTTATGTCGAATCGAACTGGAATCCCACTTGATGACTGTGGATGAGCAAGTAGCATGAGGACTTGCTGACGGCATGGGGGGGGGTATTTACTTCCGCCGTTTCAGTGGTGGGGCCTCTCGCAAGAGAGGTAAATGGTGGAGTGGGAAGAGAACCTGGTTCTTGAACTTCTTCTACGCTGGCTTCGAGGCCCTTTGGGTTTTTGAAGGTAGTACATCCATGCACTGCAACACCATCCAGAAGCAATACCAGGCAGCCATGCACACGTGCACGGCCCGTCTGGCGTCCCTCTTATATCCGGGGGGACTGCAAATCGGAATGCCGCCGCTCTCATCGCTTCGCAGACGGCGGCATTCTGTTTTTTTACTTCTTGCCGTTCTCTCTTCCCAGGCTTCCGCAGTTCCCCAAGTGGTCGATGGACACTTCCACGACTGGCCGAAAGCAGAAGAGGCAGGGAATCGAATCCAGGTCGATGGCACGCGGGTGTGGATCGACCTGCATCATCAGCGAGCAACACCTGTAAACCTCCAGCATCTCGATGCACCACTTGAACTTGTGTTCAAAGTTGAAGGACAGACACTGTTTGAATCAACCCTGACCTTCAGCCCGGTCGAACGAGGCATGGGGGTTGCTCTTGCAACTCGCGATCAAGATGGCCGGGTGATCAATGAATCACCGTATGAACTTGGCGTGGTGTTCGCGCCGACAACCGCCTCGAATCGATTTGAACTTCTCATCGACTTTTCCAGCCTTGTCACGAAACCGGCTCGTTGCAGACTCGTGGGCGTTGGAGATGAAGTCCTCCTGTTCGACCTGACGCCACGCGAGATAGATGAACCTGGAACAACGCCGGTGGTCTCGATTCCACGTTGCCCTGCAGATGCAATCCGCCTGATGTCTTGGAATGTCCGATTCGGCAGCCTGCTTGAACAGAAGGAACGAGCAGGCAGAATTCTCAAGGCACTCCAACCGGACATCCTTCTTCTCCAGGAACTTGTAGATGAACAAACCGCGGTTGATGTCGCATCGTTTCTTGATGAAACACTGGGAACCCGGGGAGGGGCCTGGCAGGTTGCTGCCAGCCCCATTGGATCAAGGCTTCGTTCCATGGTCGCAGCACGGGGGATGGCTCCCCCGGAAATGGTGAACATGATCCGGATGCAGACGGATGCATCCCGTTTCGTTCGAGCAGTGGCGATGAAGATCGACCTTGGGGATGAACGCAGGCTGCTTGCATGTTCAATTCACCTTCGCTGCTGTGGAAGTGCCGGTGGGAAGGAAGATCTCCAGCGAGTCGAGGAAGCCACCGTAATTCAACGCTCGCTTGAGCAACTCCTTGAGGAATGGGAATGCCAGGACATCGTCATAGGTGGTGATCTGAATCTCGTCGGCTCCCGCCTGCCCCTCCAGGTGCTCACAACCGGGCTGGATCCCTCTGGAGCGGATCTCGATATTGCACACCCGCTGCAACTCGACGGCGACAGCCTCGCGACCTGGGCAGACCCCTCCGGAAACGCTGCATCGGCCTTCACACCTGGCCGCCTCGACTGGCTGCTCTTCAGCGGATCAAGCCTTGAATCCGTACAGGCATTCATCCTGGACACTTCCGACCTCTCCACCCAGGCCCTGGATGAGCATCAACTCGAAGCCGAGGACGCTCCGCTGCTCTCCGACCACTTTCCAGTGATTCTCGATGCGAGGAAGCAGCAGGAAGATCCCTGATGCGCAAGCGGCTCAGAAGACCAGGTACTTCAATGCAGCAGCCAGCAGCACGATGATGAACACGAATCGAATCCACTGAACAGGCAGGACATGGGTAAATCGAGCACCCAGCCAGGCTCCAATAATCGCCATTGGAAACAGCCACAATGAAAGCTGCAGGGCATCTATGAGCAGCAGGGGCTTGCCCGACCCTGAATCAAGAACCGAAGAAATCGTCAGGTCCTTGGTTGCCGCACCGACGATGGACGTGAAACACATCAAGCCGGAGGAAATGGCGATTGCATGTGGCAACGTCAGGCGACAGATCTTCTGTGAAAGAGGCACGGTGAGGAGCCCTCCGCCGACCCCGAGCAGGCCTGCGCCAAACCCAGCTGCAGAGCCGATCATGCTGCCCCGTTGAATGTTGATGACCGTATCTCCATCCTTTGGTTCTCCAACTGCAGACAGCAGCCTCATGACATTCATGAAGATCACGTAGAGAAGGAAGACGCCGAACAACTTCCCCATCCAGTAGCCGGAAACAACATTGTTGGCCAGGACGCCGAGGATGATGCCGACTATTCCAAAGGGAACGATGTAACGCAACAGCCGGGTCTCAAGTTCACCCTGTCTCCAATGCCGGATCGAGGCCGGTATTGCAACGAAGGCGACTACGTTCATCGAGGCGGCCTGGGCAAGGTGAATGTCACGACCGAGCAGGAATGTAAGCGCGGGAATCGTGATCACCCCACCACCGATCCCGATGAGTCCACCGATCATGCCCGCGCAGAAACCCAACCCAAGCAACGCGAGTACTTCCCAAACCGGTAGCATGCGGAAAGTGTACCCCTCCACTGGCTCCCTGTGACATGAGACAATGACATGTCTGGTCGATTGAAAGCAGAAGGCCTCCTTCTGGCAGCCGCGATCATCTGGGGCGGCGGCTTCATTACCCAGAAGATCGGGATGGATGACATCGGCCCTTGGGCCTATACGGGCGCCAGGTATGGAATCGCACTGCTGGCCATGCTGCCCCTGCTCTGGCTCCCTGTTCCGGGTCGATCCAGCAGGAACTCAAAACCTCACTCGAAGAAAGCACTGCTCATCGGGGGAACGCTTGCAGGACTGGGCATTGCCGTGGGAGGAATACTGCAGCAGACAGGCATCGAGCGGACCAGTGCCGGGAATGCGGGGTTCATCACCGGCCTCTACGTGATCCTTGTCCCCTTGCTGGGTCTCTTCATCGGCTACGTCGTCAGGATCACAGTCTGGAGCGGTGCCCTCGTTGCCATCTTCGGACTCTATCTCCTGAGCATCCAGGGGGGGCGGGAAATCAATCCAGGCGATGTGCTTGTCTTTCTCGGGACCTTCGCCTGGGCCTTCCAGGTGCTTGTCATTGGATGGGCTTCACCTCGAACCGATCCAATGCGCCTGGCGGTACTGCAGATCGGCATTGCTGCCCTCCTCACGATCATCGCCGCGGCCATTGTCGAGGGATTTACCCTGGACTCGCTGCTTGCCGCAAAGTGGCCGCTTCTCTACAGCGGGATTCTCGCAACATCGGTTGCATTCACGTTCCAGATCATCGGGCAGCAACGAACACCTCCGGCCGTGGCTGGGATGCTCCTGAGCCTGGAAGCAGTCTTTGCTGCCGTTGCCGGCTACTTCCTCCTTGGTGAACTGCTGGGAACCATGCAATTGATCGGCTGCGGGCTCATGCTTGCAGGCATTCTCATTTCGCAGTTGAATCCAGGACGACGGCGAAGGTTTTTCAAGCGATGATGTCGAGGAACTGCCCGTACCCGACTTGAACAGGCTCCAGCATGACCAGTACTCCAGATTCCTGCCTTGCAGAACATGATGTGGACCCGCTCCGTGGCTTCCTGCCCAGCGAAGATCCGCTCCAGCGACTGCCCGACGAGTACATCCCATGGGAACGGGTTGCGTTTGATCTTCCAGCCCTGGTCTCGACGCATCTTGTCCGCGATGCCGTTGACACGCTCCCCCTCCTTGGTACAGAGGCACTGAAGACGGAAGCTCATCTTCGGCGCGCGATGCTCCTGCTCTCCGTGCTTGGTGGTGCCTGTGCCTGGAGTCGCTCCACCCCGCCTGCGATGCTTCCAAGGGCACTCTCCATTCCATGGAGCGAGGTTGCGGAACGACTTGATCGTCCCATGATCATTTCCCACGCATCGATTGTCCTGCACAACTGGAAACGAGTGAACATGGCCGAGGAGATCAAGGCAACGAACCTTCGCACGCTCCAGTGCTTTCGAGGTGGACCTGATGAAGAGTGGTTCTACCTGGTCACCGTCGAGATCGAGGCAATCGGGGCACGGGCACTTCCTGCACTTCTCGTGGCCCGTGAAGCGGTTGCAGACCATGACATGGGCAGGCTCGTCGAATCACTCACGGTGATCTCAGGTGTCATCAACGACATGATCCGTGTACTGGAGCAGATGGAGTCGCGATGCAGGCATGATGTGTTCTACCACCGGGTTCGGCCATTCCTCTCTGGATGGCCGGAGCCTGGAATGATCTATGAAGGCGTAACCACGGAACCGATTCAACTCCATGGAGGCAGCGCAGCCCAGTCTTCGCTGATCCAGTCGATTGATGCTGGGCTGGATGTGTCACACCCACATCCTGGAACACGGCCGTTTCTCATGGCAATGCGGCAATACATGCCTCCGAGGCATCGAGCATTCGTGGAGATGCTTGAGCAGGGACCCTCCCTTCGAGAGGCGTCCACTGGATCAACTGAAGCAGCTGATGCCTACGATGCCTGCATTGATTCACTCGACAGGTTCAGAAAGACACACATGGGTATCACCTCCAGGTACATCACCCAGCAGGCCCCGTCGCAGGCATCGGCAGTTGGAACAGGTGGAACCGAATACGCCGATTTCCTTCGCCGGGCTCGAGCCGAGACGAACGATCGCCGGATCGGCAACTAGGATGCGGGCATGAAGAAACTTCTGCTTTCCACCGTTTCGATGACGCTCCTCTCATGCCATTTCGCACTGGCACAGTTCACATTGGTGCGTGACGAGACAACGGGAACAGCCCTGGTTTCAGAGGGTGATGATCCTGTTCTCGTCTACAACTACGGGGATCAATTGGCCGATGGCATCGCCACAGATCGGACTCGTTCCTGCTACGTCCATCCCCTCTTCGGGCTCGACGGAGAAATCATCACGGATGACTTCCCTCGTGACCACCTTCACCACAGGGGTGTTTCCATGATGTGGCCTCGGATGCGTGTTGGTGACCGACAGGTCGACCATTGGCATCTCGATGGGATTCGGACACTCAACAAGAACCTGTCCCTCGTCCAACTGGCCGATGGTGCCCAACTCGTGGCAGACAACACGTGGACACTCGATTCGGGTTCAATCGCAGCAACCGAGCAGACGAAATGGCGTCTCCATCCGGCCGGTGTCGATGGTCGAATCATCGATGTCCAATCCATCATCACTGCCGGCGATGAACCCATCACACTGCAGGGCGCAGTCCTTCCAAAGGGGTACGGGGGGCACATGATCCGGTTGGCCCCTCGGACCGGCGAAATCATCACCACGGATCGGGGTGAACACACCCGGGACAGCGACAGGCTCCCCTTCCGCTGGGCTGACTACTCGGCGACGTTCAAGGGAGCCCAATCGATCTCCGGCGTAGCGATGTTTCCTCACCCGGATTACCCGGATTATGCGCCCAGTTGGCAGTTGCGTCCCTATGGAATCCTGTCCATCTCCTGGCCGGGATCGAGGCCCTACGTGATCATGCCCGGCGAGTCACTCGAGCTCACCTACAGGATGTGGGTTCATCGTGGCAATGCGGATACCGGAGGCGTAGCCGAGGCATGGACGGAATACATGCACACGCCGGGCCTCGATCGCATGACTCCAACCTCCAATCGCATGGAACTGTTCAAGGATGAAAGCATTGATTGGACGCTCGTGGGCACCGCGACGTACGACAGGACGCAGGGTCAACTGCACGGCCATGGCGAGGAACCAAGAAACTCCTTCCTCGTCGGCCCGGAGATCTTCGACTTTGAACTTGAAACGGAGATCCTCGCTGAAGCCGGGAGCAACTCTGGAATACAGGTGCGAAGCCAGGTCACCGATGATGGCAAGGCCGTACGCGGATACCAGGTTGAAATCGACACCTCGGAACGCGCATGGACGGGGGGACTCTACGACGAACTCCGTCGTGGCTGGCTGGAATCACTTGACGGAAACGAGGCCGCACGGGGCGCCTGGATGCCGGGCAAGTGGAACCACATGCGGATCATCGCAGAGGGGACGCACTTCCAGACATGGGTCAATGGCATTCCCTGCATTGATGCCCATGACGCGATGGATCTCGGCGGCATCCTCGCATTCCAGGTACATGGCGGCCAGTGTGATGTTCGCTGGAAGAACACAACCCTCACCCACCTCGGGCGACACGCGTGGGAACCTCTCTTCGATGGCAGGACACTCGAGGGATGGAGACGATCTGGTGGCGGTCAATGGACCATCGAGGATGGCATTCTCAGTGGCCGCATACAGGCAGACGAGCCCAGGCATGGGCACCTCTTCACCGCGGGATCACATGACGATTTCACGGTTCGCCTGGAATTCATGTCGCCAAGTGGCAACAGTGGCATCTACTTTCGCGCCCAGGAAACTGGCACGCATGGAATCAAGGGATTTCAGGCAGAGGTTGATGGACGATCCGGCAAGACCGGTGGGTTGTATGAGACCGGGGGCCGGCAATGGGTCGTGCCATTGCCCGAGAACACTGCTTCGTTCGAAGATGTCTACCGTCCAGGAGAATGGAACTGGATGACCATTACGGCAAAAGGACCCCGGATCGTCGTTCATGTCAATGGAAGAAAGACAGCTGACATCGTCGATCACGAAGGGCGACGAGAAGGACCGATTGCACTGCAACTTCATGGAAACCAGGACATGGAAGTCCGGTTCCGGACGATCGAGCTGCTCGAATCCACCCCGGGTACGGTTACCGCCAACGGGATCGCTGCCGAACACACGGACTGAACAATCAGCCTTCTTCTTCGCGAAGTTTCTCGATGATGCCTCGTATCTGCTTCGCGAGGCGCATCTTCGCGTGTCGCACGGCATCGGGCGTCATGCCTGTTTCCTCGCAGACGGCATCGACCGCCGTACCACGCAGGCCATAGAGTTCGAAGGCCTTCCATGTTCGTTCCTCGACCGTGGCCCGGGCTTCCGCCATGGCCCTGAAGAGGAGTTGCTCGGTCCACTGCCGGTCCCACATGACGTCTGCATCCGCATCAAGATCAGGCGGCTCCCAGCTTCCATCGAAATTCTGGCTCGGTCGCTTCCGGCGATACCGGGCACGGATGGCATTGAGTGTCACGCGCTTGAGGTAGCCTCGAAATCGTCCCTTGTTCGGATCGTATTCAAAGTCGGAGGAAACCCGGAAGAAACCCATCAACACATCCTGGAGGATGTCGTCGGCATCCTGCGCCTTGAGACCGGCGTTTCTCGCAAAGCCGGCGATGACCGACGAATACTTCTCGGCAAACTCGTTCCAACCAAACTCCCGATCCAGGGTGCCGTCAGCACGAAGGCGGACGAAGATGCTGGCCCGTGTCGCATACATGGGATCCTTCCGGGATTCATCTACCGGCGCTGAATCGACGGGCTGTGGCTTGTCGGTTTCATCAAGGCCCGGCTCCTTCGGCTCTTCCTCCTCGAGGCGAACAAGAAATTTCCATGGACCGATTCCAACAAGATCCCTGTTGCAGAGCGGCTCTGTTCGGTTGGCTTCCAGGCGAACAAGGTTGAGGTAGACCCCCCCACGGCTGTCCTTGTCCTGCAACTGCACCTGCCCCTCGGAATGATCAAGTACAGCATGGACCCGTGACACGCCTGGATCCGAGAGGACGACATCACAATCACTTGACCGACCAATAGTCGTTGGACCGTCCACAGTGAGTCGAAGCGAGTCCATCCTCGGGCCATCTGCAACGACCAACTCGATCTCCGGGGCCTTGAAGCCTTCAACTGGCGAATCCGCATTCATGGCTTTCTTGTACCAGATTCGCCTCCCATGGGCCACCAGAAGGGTTTTTACAGGAGAACGCGGAGAATTCATCCTTCAGGTCTCACGGGGCCTCCCAAAGCCCATAGGTGGGTGTGAAGGCGGACCTCAGACCGCCTGGCCCCTTACGAACGGCTGGAGAAGACCATGAAGACCCTCAAGACACCCCTGACAGTTCTGCTTGCCACAACGGCTTTCGCGCTCGGTACGGGATGTGCTTCCCAGAAGACACAGGCTCCGAGAACATCGACGCACGTCGCCCTCTCAGCCATGGACGATGCCGGATCGAACCCGCTCGTCATTGCTTCCGGGGACACGCTGGGCGTTGAACTCCACCTTGCGGTAACTGAATAGAAACACGCAGACTCCACACAAGCACCATTGCAAGAAAGAAAGCACCCCGGTCCCACGCCCGGGGTGCTTTCGTCTGTGCTTGCTTGCAGCCTGGTGAACTTCCGAATTTGATCCCACCCAGTCACATCCAGCTTCACGGACCGCATAGTTGGTGTTGCAGGGCCATGGACTTGCCCTGTTCAAAGGAGACAGCCAAGATGAACCAGTCAACATTCAACCTCTGTACATTCCGTCGTATTGCAGACCAGCTTCATGCCGACATCGAGACCCCCTCCATCGATGAAGAGAATGCTGCAGGCATGCTCTCTGCAATCGTGGATCGTTTGAATACTCCCGGCATGGAATGCAATCACCTGTTCCTCGACTTCACGATGGTTCAACAGGCGGGCAGCCAGTGCCTGAGTCTCTGCCTCGAACTTCACCACCTCATGAAGATTCGTGCCGGCTCTATGACCATTACCGGTCTCAACAGGCATGTCACCTGGTTGTTTGAATCCATGCATCTTCAGAAGGTGCTGAACGTAGCCTGATCCTGTTCCACGTTGACGCCCGGTGGCCCCAGCCGACCCAGACCCAGCTCGACCCAAGACCCTGCTCGAGCTTCCCCCCCCAAGGCCATCGGGTGTCGTGATGAAGAAAGCACATGCTCTCTCAGGTTCCTGCAGGCCTTCGATCGATATACTCCACCCATGGATACAAAGTGGGACAACCGCTTCCTCGATCTCGCCGGCCGGATTGCACTCTGGAGCAAGGACCCCAGCCGCGGAGTCGGCTGCGTCATCGCCACCCCGGACCGACACATCTGCTCCACGGGCTTCAACGGCCTGCCATCGGGTGTCGAGGATCTTCCTGAACGACTCGTGCGACCGACCAAGTACGACCTCATCTGCCATGCCGAGCAGAACGCCATCATCCAGTGTGCCAGGCACGGCGTCAGCCCTGAGGGATGCACCCTCTACGCCACCTTCTTCCCATGCATTTCATGTGCCCTGACCATCGTCCAGGCGGGCATCACCAGGGTCGTCTCCTGGGATCTTGCCACTGGAGATGAGCACTGGATGGAGAGCATCGAGAAGTCGATGGCTGTCTTCAAGGAAGCCGGCGTCTCCTATGAGCTCTGTGCTCGACCCGAGAATCATGTAGCAGAGACCATCCCTGAGTGAAGTAGATCTCCAGTGAATGTACAATGGTCCATTCACTGGAAACTTCTCCATCGGTCAGTGTTTCAGCAGGACAGGCAAGACATGGTACGCAAGGTCCTTCACAGCAAGATACACCAGGCAGTTGTCACGGAGGCCTGTCCCGACTACCAGGGATCCTTGACGATCGATTCTGAACTGCTCGATGCAACCGGCATGCGTCCCAGCGATGCGATCCTCGTTGCGAATTGCGAAACCGGGGCACGATTTGAAACCTACGTATTCAGTGGCCCGCCTGGGTCTGGTGTCATCGGCGTCAATGGAGCAGCGGCCCACCTGGCCAATCCCGGGGACCGGATCATCATCATCCACTGGGCCCACATGTCCGACGAGGAATACTCGCAGCATCTGCCCAGGGTTCTCCTGATGAACGAGGACAACTCGATCAGGAAAACCATCCAATACGATCCCTGCCCGGCGATGAACTGAGCGACTCGGATCACAAGACTCGAAAACGAAACTCCGGCCGACTCTTGCGAGACGGCCGGAGTTGTTCAATCAAACAGGTGAAATGATCGCCGGGTCAGCAACCTCCCCAGGCGGAGATGACTGCAAGCAGATCACCCACGTCCACGGAGCCATTGCCGTCGATGTCCTCTGGGCCTCCGGTATTGCCCCAGGCACCGATGATCGCCAACAGGTCAGTCACATCGACTGCCCCATTGCCGTCGATGTCGCTCGGGCAATCCGGGTTCTCGCAATCGATCGTCGAGATCACGATTGCATCAACTCCCGCTTCAACGACCGAACCTGAACCAGTGTCACTTGCAGTGAAGCGGACCTGGAACTGATCATTGGCTGTGAAGCCGGGAACATCATCAAGTGCAAACTCGACGAGGAACCAGCCACCGCTGACCTCGTCACCAGCCGGTCCTACTGTCTCCAGCGGGGTCCAACTGGAACCACTGTCATCCGAAATCTCGACTTCGAAGACATCTTCGTAGGGAGAAGCCCCAAACGAGTTGTCGAACCACCGAGCATAGGACAAGGTGGGTGAGTCAATGGAAGCATCCAGGACCGGAGATGTCAGGATGGTGGATCCACCATCGACATCACTGTTGCCGGAGACATTGTCAGTCAGGTGGCAACCACCGGAACCGTCGTAGTCACTCGGGGGATCGCCACGCTCACCACCACCGGCGGGCACGGTTGCGACCGTCCACTGGCCGTCGGTTGCATTGCCACTGACGGTCCATCCAAGGTCGACATCTCCATTGTCCTCGAATGCCGTGACACCCAGAGCAACTGTTGACTCGTAGGTTTCAAGGGGGGCATTCTCCGGCAGCCTGTACTCATCTCCACCGATGGATGTTGCCTGGATGTACCAGGAGACATCCGCAAAGCACGGAAGAGCCGGGAAGGAGGCGACGTAGGTCGAGCCGTTCGGCACGAGTGCCGAGGAGACCGAGCCATCACCTGCGTCATAGACCAACGTAAGTCCGTCGGGATCGAAGGTGCCAGGAACCAGTTCAGTGACCTGGACACCGACTGCATCTCCAGCAGGATCGAGCAGGGATGGCGGATCGCCGATGAGCTCGATGGCAATTTCGGGCGGGCAGTCCTCAAAGGACTCACATTCGTCCGGGATGCCGTTGGTATTGCAGTCGGAACTCGTTCCCTCGGAGATGTCGTCACCGTCGGCAATGCCATTATCGTTGCAGTCGACGAACTGGACCTTGCCCGTGGGCACGGTCGTGTCTCCGTAGGCCTCCATCGAGATTGAATCGCCGATGGCGGGACGGAATACGCCCATAGTGGCCATGCCCGCCTGGGGCATGACGTTCGTTCGGAATCGGAAACTGTAGGCAGTGCCCCAGCGAATGGCGTTGGCCCACTCGTTTTCCTGGTAGGTCTCGGTGCATTCCCACGTGACATAGCCACCGGAAAGGCTGCCGGTCCAGTCGATGCCATTGATGGGCGAACCACTGTGGTAATCCACATCATGGAAGCCGATGTCCGAAACCTGGGCGCCACTGGTAATCGGTACTGAGAACGAACTGATCGATCTGTGGGAGTTGAAGTTCTGTACGGCGTAGTCGTACTCGTACAGACCACCACCGAGGTCGGTCACAAGGCAACCTACATACAGGAGGCCCTCGTTCTCAACATGGAACTCATTGATATCAGCTCCGCTCAAGGTTCCCCAGGCATGCATGGCCGTCTCTTCCCGCACAGTCTGGTTCGAATCGATGTTCATGTTCCAACTTGATCCGCTTCCAGAGACATTTGCAATGATCCAGGAGCCATTGTTCTCGCCATTTCCGGCCGCGGTATCGTCAGGAGTTATGTACTGGGCCTCGACGATGTAGATACCGCCACCATCCTGAGACTGATCCAGGTCACTGATGTTCACCTGTACCCGCTTGTAGATTCCATCACCGGTATTGTTGCCGTCCGTCGGGGGATACGGGTAGTAGCCAGTGAATGCATTCACCTCGAACTTCGGACCCATGTTGCTCTGCTGGCCGTTGAGGCCAGAGGAATAGAGATCGGAACAACCTACGCCGAGGACAGAGCCATCGGTGCCCGCACAACCACAACCACAGAAGTTGTTGGAGAGCGCATAGAAGCCATGCTTCAACCAACCTTGTCCAAGTTGTTCAAAGCGGCCGTCCTTGATCCTGTAGACCGACTGGCCGATGATCGGCTTCTGGTTCGTACCGGAATACCACCACAACTCCTCATCACCGATGTTGCAGGACTCGGTACCAAAGGCAAAGGCCTCGATAGCTCCGACTGCGGAGTAATTCGATGTACCACGGATGTCACCGACGATGACGTCGGGGCCACCGGGGTTGTCACAGACGGTGCCGTTGTTTCCACCGGCAATCAGGCTGTCACTGAAACTCAGCACCAAGGCTCCGCAAAGGAAGCCACCGCTCAAAACAGTCTTCAACATGATGATCCTCTCTCCTCAAGGTTCCAAGAAGCCCCGGATGCCCCCTTCCATTGGGCACGTAATCGTACTGCTGGAATCGTCCCTTGTCGCCTAAAAAAGCAGTTGAACAATGATTCCAAGGGCATAAACACGCATTTACGAGCAACACCGGCCCAGGACAGTTCCCAGAGTCCGATTTGATGCCCGGACGATTCAGATGCTCATCTTTCGGATCAGCAGGATCCCCACTCTGCAATGATGATCAGAAGATCCGACACGTCGACGACTCCATCACTGTTGAGATCAGAAGCAGCATCATCAGTTCCCCACGCGGCGATGATTGCAAGAAGGTCTTCGACTGCAACCTGGTCATCCCCATCGATGTCACCCAGACAGGGTGCGAAGCAGAGATCCCATTCGCAGCCCGTCCAATCACCAAGGAAGTCGCCCGAATCAGCAAGGCAATCCTTCTCGTTCAGAAGGGTGCACTCCTCACCAATGCAACAGGCTCCTGTCGGTGCAGAGGTTCCTACGGGAGCACGAATGAATGCGTCAACCCCCATGGAGACACTGTCTCCTGCAGGCGGCTTGAATACACCAAAGACCGATTTGGTTGTCTGGGGACCGACATCCGCCGTAAATCGGAAGTTGTAGGTCGTTCCCCATCGAATGGCATTTGCCCACTGGTTCTCCTGGTAGGTCTGCGTGCATTCCCACTTGATGGATGTCTGATTGACAGTGATATCCCAATCCGTGCCGTCGATGGGTGAGCCACTGTGATAGTCAACATCATGAAAACCCACGTCCCAGACGGTTGCTTCTGCTGCAAGGGGCAACTCGAACGACGAGATCGAACGATCGGAGTTGTTGTTCTGCAAGGCGTACTCGTACTGCCAGGTACCATCTGGATTTCCCGTCACCTTGCTGCCAAGCAGCAGGAGGCCCTCGTTCTCGACATAGAGATCAAGCAGTTCGACGTCAGATTCAAGGAAGGGCCAGAACCTGAGTGCCTGCTTCTCACGAGCGGTATTGGCGAATTGCAGGTTGATGTTCCATGAACTACCAGACCCGGTGACCTCGGCAAGACGGCTGGACGTATTGTTGAAGTGATTCCCCGCAGCTGCATCATCTGGTGACACGTACTGGGCTTCGACGAAGTAGAAACCACCACCATCCTGGGCCGGGTCGAGATCGGAAATGGCAACCTGCACTCGCTTGTATGTGCCATTGCCCGTGTTGTTCAGGTCCGTCGCCGGGTAGGGGTAGTAGCCAGTGAAGGCATTGACCTCGAACTTCGGACCCATGTTGCTCTGCTGGCCGTTGAGGCCGGAGGAATAGAGATCAGAGCAACCGATTCCAAGAACCGTACCGTTGGTAGCTTCACATCCGCACCCGCACCAGTTGTCTGAAAGAGCATAGAAGCCGTGCTTCAGCCAACCTTGGCCAATCTGCTCGAAACGTCCATCCTTGAGACGATAGACAGACTGCCCGATGACCGGCTTCTGGTTGGTGTCTGAATACCACAGAAGCTGTTCGTCACCGATGTTGCAGGACTCGGTCCCAAAGGCAAAGGACTCCATCCCGTTCACAGAACTGTAATTCGAAGTCCCCCGTACATCACCAACGATGACGTCAGGGCCGATCGAGGTGTTGCAATTGGTGCCATTATTGCCACCTGCAGGAGCATCTTGCTGGAATGCAAGAACAAGGCCTGCAGCAATGATGCCGCCCCAGAGAACTGTCTTAAACATCGTATTTCCTCTCCCTACTTGTGAATTGACAGACCTTTATCGCCTGCTGAAGGCGACAGGGCGTATCAACACAATGTACTCGCTCCATGAACCCCTTACACCAAGTCTCTTCGCAATTTGAGGCATGAAATACGTGTTTCTATCCTATTAACAGCAAATATGAACCCAGCCCGCCTTATCGGCGGGCTGGGGCAGCCTTTACTGAGTCGACCTGAAGATCAGCAGGGACCCCAGGCCCCGATGACCGTCAGCAAATCCGTAACGCCGACCACTCCGTCGTCATGGATATCCGCTTCACACTCGCCGGCACAACCCCAATCCCCGATCACCGTGAGCGACATGCTGAGCGTTAGACTGCGTATCTCGAACCATGCGATCACACACGCTCAGCCTGCTTGCTGTCCTGATTCTCTCCCCGCTGGTGGCACTTGCGCTTGGCTGGGGCGCCTGGTGGTATGCGGAACTGCTGACCCGGGAACGGATCGACTCCACCGCATCGTTGCACCGGGTCATGAGATCTGAAGTTGTTGCTGGCATGCAGGCGCGTGCACCGGCAACTTCATCTCGAGCATTGTTCAGCGCCTACTGCGCACAATGTCATGGAGAAACCGGGGACGGCAGAGGCACGCAGACACTCGATCGCCCTGCCCGTTCATTCCGCGATGGAGGTTTCTCGTTCGGCAATACACGGGATGCGATCTTCAGGACCATCTCCAGCGGAATTGGTGGAACACCCATGCCTGGTTTTTCCGACTCACTCTCGATCGGAGAACGAACTGCATTGGCTGCATACGTGCAGACTCTGGGGCCCCCTGCTCTGGACATCTCGACTGAAGACATGGTGCTTGAAGTTCGGGATACGCCCATCGTCGTTCGCGGACACCTTCCCTCACTTGGAGAAGGACTACCAGAGCATCCGCGTGGGTTGTTGATTGGGGGCATCGACGGCATGACAGCCGAGTACCGCGTCGATGATGTCCGCCTGCTGGCCGTCCGCCAAGGCAGGTTCGTAGAACGAACCGACTGGTCGGGCCGGGGGGGAACTCCACTCAAGCCGCTCGGCCCTGTCATCAACCTCGTCGATGGCGGCGACCCTCCACCGGGTTTTGAACATGAACAGGCGCTTGAAGCAAGACTTGTCCGGACCATGATCGAGGATGGACGAGCCTCTGTGACCTACATGCTTGATCCCGGGGGGCTCCAGGTTCTTGTCGAGGAATGGACCGAGGCTATTACACACGCTGTCGGCCCGGGCTATGCCCGGCATTTCCAGTTCCACAATCTCGATGAAAATCGGATGCCGACACTCCGTCTTCCAGGAAGCGATCATCGGATCATTGAACGAATCGAGGGACCAGCTCGGTCCTGGATCGTTCAGGAGGGAACCAATGGTCGGATTGAAATACAGGGATTCGAATCGGACAGCGCACGCGTCATTGAAGGTGAAGGAAACATCCTTCGGCTCCAGCTGCCCTCCAGCTCGGAAGCGAACATATCAATAGTCACTCTTCTACCTGTTTCATGGAACGAGACACTTCGAGAGCAGCTTCGAACGGGCGGTGCACCATGAACGCACTGATCCTCACACTGCTCGTCACGATGTTCGCATCTGGGCAGGACGTCGCAGTGGAATCCGACTACTGGACCGTCGAACACTATGTGAATCCAGAAGGACAGATTCTCGAGATCGGCGGCATCGACTTCCTGCCCGATGGACGCATGGTTGCAAGCACCAGGCGTGGCCAGGTGTGGATCATCGAGAACCCGCTTGAAGACGACATCACCCGTGCACGGTTCCATCTTGCAGCCGAGGGCCTGCATGAAGGTCTTGGTCTGAAGGTCGTCGACGACGACATCTACATCGTCCAGCGGGGAGAACTCTCCAGGCTCCGTGATCTTGATGGCGACAGCATCTTCGAGACGATCGACACGATCACGCAGGACTGGGGCGTCACCGGCAACTACCACGAGTTCGCATTCGGCCTGCCTCGTGACAATGAGGGCAACTTCTACGTGTCGCTGAACGTCGGGTTCTGGAACCCCGACTGGTGGCATGGCAAGTCCCGATCTCCATGGAGGGGATGGGTGCTTCGCATCGCCCCGGATGGAACCGTGACACCGGTCGCCTCCGGTGTACGCAGCCCCTGCGGACTCGGAATCGATGCCGAGGGCCGCCTGCTGGTCACGGACAACCAGGGAGACTGGATGGCGGCCTGCCCGATTCTCCACGTGAAGGACGGGGACTTCTTCGGGCATCCGGCATCGCTTCGATGGACTGATGACTTCAACACGACGGAGGAACTCAGTTCGACGCAGCCCCCTGGCGTTGAACGAACCCCCCCGGCACTCTGGATTCCCTACGCCTGGTCTCGATCGACCGGGAACCTCGAACCAGATACGACGCGTGGCGCCTTCGGGCCCTTCGAAAACCAGTTGTTCGTCGCCGAACTGACCAACGGCATGATCATTCGTGCGCAACTTGAGGAAGTCGAGGGCGTGACCCAGGGTGCCTGCATGAAGTTCATGCAGCGCATCGGATCGGCGTGCCGTGTCGTCTTTGCTCCAGACGGTTCACTCATCGCCGGGTTCACCAATCGTGGATGGGGTGGATTCCCGCCCGGTCATGGCCTCGCGAGGATCAGGTACAAGGGAGTCGTGCCGATGGACATCGATCGGATCAGCATCCAGCCGGATGGATTCGACATCGAGTTCACGCAGCCGGTCGTTGCCCAGGTCATCGAGACCGATTCCGTGCAGATGACCGCCTATGACTACAACTACTGGTGGGACTACGGGTCCCCGGAGCAGCACGTCAGGCCAGTTCCCGTCACAAGCACCTCCCTCTCGAGCGACGGCTACACCCTCAGTATCAAGGCCCCCATTGAAGCGGGCTCGTGCGTACGCATTCAGCTCAAGGATGTCCAGGGCCCGGGAGGCCTTCCCCTCCTGCATGACGAGGTGAGCTACACGATCAACCGGGTGCCGGGAGGAGGCGATCCTGGTATCCAGGTCGCACGTGAAGTCGACCCGCCCGCCAGCAGGGATGATCGAGAAGAAGGATGGCTGCGACTCAACTGGGGCGACGCCTTCGAGCAATGGCAGTCATCGGGCTGGGTCATTGGTGAAGCAGAACTCGACCCCAACGACCGAACCCGATTTACGACTCGACCGGGAAATGCCGCGATCGTCAATACCGGTGATGAACCATCGGACTTCAAAAGCCGAGGGATCTACGATTCGTTCGAACTCCAGATGAAGTTCATGCTTCCCGAGAAGGGGCGATCAGGCATTCGTCTCCCGGGCGGCGCCATGATCGAGTTGAAGGACAATTCGCATCTGCCCGGCTATCCCGCGACGTGCGGCGCCTTCATCCTCGGAGATGGTGAACGAATCGAACCTGCGACCAATGCCTACCAGGGTTCCGGACTCTGGCATGAGTTGACGGCGACAATCGAGGGAGCCACGCTTGATGAAGATGGAACCGTGATCAACTCGAGCAGGGCGGTCCAGGTCGCCATCGATGGAACCGTCATTCACAAAAACCTCGAACTTCGGAGCCGACCCTCGTCGAGCAAGGCCCCGGTCTCGATCGCCGGCGATCTTGGGCTTGTCGGTTTCGCCGATGTACGAATCAAGCCAAGCTCCACGTTCGACGAGACGGGGTGGACGTCGATCATGCCGAATGCAGACATGGAGGAGTGGCATGTGCTCCCGGCCGACAACGCCTCCAACTGGCCCGTGAGTGATGGCGTGCTCAGGGGCAGGTCCGGCGGAGCGTTTCTTACCGATGAAAGTGGGTATGAAGACGTTGATCTCATGGCACGCGTCCGGATCAATGAAGGCGGTCGAGCCGTCATGCTGCTGCGTGCCCCGCTGGATGATCCCATGAAGGGCTATCCGACGACCATCAACAGTACGGAGTGGGAGTACCCAAGGTCGGGCAGCGTCGGCCAGGCGCACATCAAGACGGACCTGCTTGCTCCGAACCAGTTCATGGACGTGCTCGTGACCTGCAGAACAACAAGCCGTGGAGTTGAACTCCATGGCTATCTCAACGGTGTCCAGGTCAGTGAATCGATCGACACCGAAGGTAAACTCCCGCCAGGTGCGATTGGATTCGTCATACTCGACCCTGATACACGGCTGGACGTCGAGGGCGTCTGGATTCGCCGCCCGGACTCCGACTAGCGCAGGAGCCGGCGATGCGTCGGGTCGAGCCTCGTCGCAAGTAGTGGCAGCAGGACGGTCAACGCGATTGCTCCGATCAGGCAGTAGAGGCCCGTCTTGACATCCGTCCTGACCATGCGTTGGCCTTCTGTCAGGACGAGGATCAACGCAAGACCGAATACATCGAGCATCGACCATCTCGCGATCAGGTCAAGCCACTGGATGCGTCTGATGCTCTTCCGCTCCGTCGAGGCCGAATACCAGTGCACGATGGTCCCCATGACCCGTAGGAAGGGAAAGACGATGAGGAAGACGACCATGCTGATTCCGACGACATACTGATTCTGCTGCAGCAGCGATTCGATCGAACGAAGGATGCTGTAGGCATTGCTGCTCAACATGAACTGGTCGATCTGCAGGAAGGTGATCGCGACGGCAGCGGTCAGCGTGATGAGGGAGCCGACCAGCATCGTCCCAATGAGCCACCCATACCACTTGTATGACAGGAGAGGACAGGCGAGCTGATCTGGATCCTCGGGTTCATGGCTGGCTCCGATGTCCTTTGCAACGCGGCGAAGTTTCCTGTGAAGCAACTCCGAGGTGACCATGCTGATGACAATGGCTGCAATGAAACTGTAGACACCAATCATCGGTTTTGAATGAATGAAAGCCTGCTTGTTCGTCAAGGCCAGCAACAGGGATACGACGAAGATGTCCATGAATGACCATTTGCCGAGATTCCGCACGAGTGCATGCACCTTCTCCTGTCTGGCATGTGTCTTGGGACCGAACCAGACTATGAACATTCCCGTCAACTTGAGGATCGGAAAGATGATGGAGAAACTGAGAATGAGTATCGCTATGACGTAGAGACCCTCGGTCCACATCAACCAGGTGGACCTGGGCAGGTCATAGATGATCTTTCCCTTCCCGATCATCGAGATCTCGAGGAAGGGAATCGACAGGGCAAGTATGTTCAGCGTCAGCGAAACAACAAGCATGATGGGAATATGGATGCCTTGCACCCCGTAACGGGCACACAGGCGGATCCCATCCTTGTTTTTCTTCTTCGCCATCTTCCATAAACCTTCCGTAATCAAGCTGCTTCACTCGAAGAGTTCAAGGAAGAGCATCACTCCAAATACGACTGAGCTGACACCTGCAACTACAAGGGAAATCCAGCCAAGATCGCTGACAAACCACAAGATCCAGAAAACGACGGCGACCAGCAGGAAGAACCAGCAGACAATTGCAAGGGATCTGGACTTCATGGCTCGTGCCCACTCCTCGTGAAACTCTGTAGGCATGATACACCGGAACACCCAGCATTCGGATTGATACACTGCCCTCATGGAATGGCGACACGCCTCCGATGGTTTCGACGAAGCATTCTCCTCTACGGGGGATATCCGCGGCCTCTACAAAGGGCTTGTCGAGACCTTCGAATCACTTGACGAGGGCGAATTGGAACGGCGAGAGCAACTCCAAAGCATGTCGCTGATCAATCAGGGCATCACATTCACCCTCTATGGTGAAGATGAGGGTGTTGAACGTGTCTTCCCCTTCGACTTCGTGCCCAGAATCATCACGGGCAAGGAGTGGGATACGATCGAGCGTGGCGTCGTTCAACGTGTAACCGCATTGAACCTCTTCCTTACCGACCTCTACACGGATCAGCATTGCCTCCGGGAAGGGCTTGTACCCCATGAACTGGTCTTCGAAGGAGAGGAATTTCTTCGAGAATTGATTGGCACCAGGCCACGCCATGGAATCTTCACTCACGTCGTCGGAACAGATCTTCTCAGGAACGATGATGGCCACTTCGTGGTTCTCGAGGACAACTGCCGTAATCCGAGTGGTGTTTCCTATGTACTTGAAAACAGGAACCTTCTCTTCCGCGTCTTCCCTGAACTCTTCAACCAGTATGGAATCCGACCCGTCGAACGGTATCCGCAGATGCTCCGTGAAGTACTCAGCTTCACTGCTCCACGTGGGCGTGAAAAACCGGTCATAGCCGTCCTGACACCCGGCATCTACAACTCGGCCTACTTCGAGCATTCCTTCCTTGCCAGGGAAATGGGAGCCCCGCTCGTTGAAGGTCGTGACCTCATCGTCGAGGACGACCAGGTCTTCATGCGAACGACACGTGGCAAACAGCGAGTCGACGTGCTCTATCGACGCATTGACGACACATGGCTTGATCCCGTGGTGTTTCAGGAAAAGAGCACCCTCGGTGTTCCAGGCCTGATGCACGCCTTTCGCCAGGGCAATGTGACCATAGCCAACGCCCCGGGCAGCGGCGTCGCAGACAACAAGGCGATCTACCCCTGGATACCGGATGTCATCCGGTTCTTCCTTGACGAGGACCCGATACTGCCGCAGGTGCAGACCTTCATTGGTCAGAAACCAGCTGATGCCTCGTATATTCGTGACCATCTGGATGAACTCGTGGTCAAACTCTGCGGTGGAGCTGGAGGCTATGGAATGCTCGTGGGCCCGACAGCTACCAAGAACGAAATCAGTGAATTTCGGACACGGTTTGATGCGGCTCCATGGGACTACATAGCACAACCCCTTGTTGAGTTCTCACATCACCCCACCTGGACTGGAAAGGGGTTTGAACCACGGCGGGTCGATCTCCGACCCTTTGCACTGTTCGGCGATGGAATCCAGGTTCTCCCTGGAGGCCTGACCCGGGTGGCGCTCGAAGAGGGGTCTTACGTTGTCAACTCTTCCCAGGGCGGCGGATCAAAGGACACGTGGGTCCTCGCAGAGGATCAGCCATGATGGGAATGCTGGCCCGCGGGGCGGAGAACATCTACTGGCTCGGGCGATACCTTGAACGTGCCGAAGGCGTGGCGCGCATGCTTCAGGTACTTGAGCAGATCAGTCTCGAAATCCGAGGCCTTGACCCGGAACTCTCGAACCGGATCTGGGAAGACCTGCTGCACATCTACCCGGGCTCTGACATGAATCGCCCGAAGAACGACGACCCTGATCAAACCGCAGATGCCTTCATTCGAGAGTTCCTCCTGTCCTCCGCCAATACGCTTTCCGTTGCATATTCCATCCGAAGTGCAAGGGAGAACGCCCGTGTCATCCGTGAGAACCTTACGAGGGAAGCCTTCGTGCTTCTCAACGAGTGTCATATCAGGCTCGATGCATTCACGCAGGCATCCGAAATCAATCGGATGCAGATGAGGGATGCCCTGAGTTTCACGCGACAGGAAATCTTCGGAATCTGGGGAGCAATCCAGCAGACGTTCTCCAGGGACGAGGGCCTTCGCTTCCTCGACATGGGGACGGTCATTGAACGAGCCTATCGAACCCTGCTGCTTCTGAGAGTCAAGCTCCCATTCATCCTTGAAACTCCCGGGCAAAACGACCTGCCTATCTACTACGCACGGATACGGTCGATGCTCAAGGCGGTAGCCTCACTTGAAAACTACAGGCGGTCACATGGCGCCGACCTCGACCCGATGCAAGTGTCCCGATTTCTCCTCTTCGATCAACGGGCCCCACATGCCGTGCAGGTCTGCCTCAGGATGCTCAAGCGTCAGATCGATGACCTCGAGTATGGTTCACCGATGTCCCATCCTTCGAGACTTCTGGGCAAACTCTCGGCTCGCATGGAATTCGAAGAACAGGAGATCCTTGCAAGTTCTTCGCTGGAAACGACGTGCAGTGAAATCGCGGAGCAGGTCATCGAGATACATGAAGCCATATCACGTCTCTATTTCACCGTGTAGCTGCGAATCAGGAACCACACGTGCTGCTTGAAATCAAACATCATCTTCACTTCACCTATGACGAGTTCATCCGGGAATCTCACATGGAGATCCGCGTGGAACCTCGATCCCAGGCCGGGCAGATAGTCCATGATTTCCGCCTGACGCTCGGCCCTTCGACCATGGTGACCCGGTTCGAAGACTGGCTTGGCAATGCAGTTCACTGGTTCTCGATCACCGACTACCACGAACGAATCGAAATGATCGCGCAATCGGTGGTCGACACCACGACACCGACTTCAAATGCCCTTGAAATCAAGGATCCCCTTCCAACCGGGGCATCGGGAGTGGATCTCTACGACTTCACGCTGTTTACAGGGCCTGTCCTGTACAGCGATGCCCTCGATTCCCTGCATGCTGATCTTGATCTTGCCAATGCCGCCAGTCTCGGTGACTGCATTCGTCGGCTTGGTGACGGACTTGCCGAGCGGTTCGAGTACAGGAAGAACATCACGACCTTTGATTCATCCACCGACTACTTCATCGAAACCGGGGCTGGGGTCTGCCAGGATTTCGCGCATCTTGGACTGGCGCTGCTTCGTCGCAGTGGCATCCCGACCAGGTACGTCAGCGGCTACCTGCATGTAGAGACACAGGACATAGAACCATCACAGAGCCATGCGTGGATCGAGTTTTTCTCCCCGAGCAACGGCTGGACGGCATTTGATCCAACACACAACAGGGTGCCGGATGAATGCTATGTCATCGTGGGATACGGACGAACGTACAACGACGTCCCCCCCAACCAGGGCATCTACTCGGGAGCAGCGGAAGAACATCTCGATGCTCATGTCGTCACGACGCCTGTCATGGAACGGGAAAACCCCCGCCTCCTTGAAGAAGGTCACCATATTGATCTTCCCGTCTACAGGGAACTGCCCGGCCGCGACGGTGCCCGCGAACTGACTGCCGGCGAGGCTGCAGCGTCACAACAACAGCAATGATCGGCCCATTCCTCTGCAATGGACAGTTCAGTCAAGCGTACGTGCCAGGCGTTCTTCAGCCCATATCCGGTCGAGCACGATGCGTGACTGCTCATTGATCTCGGCGAGGATGACCAGGTCATCGACTTCCTCTCCGAGCCTGTCATACATCTCTCGCATGATGGCGTAGAGTCGTTCCTGCTGCTCCGGTGACATGGCGTCCTCCTCTACCCCCATTCAATCCTCCATGGGCACGGAAGGCAAGACAAAACCCCTGGTTGTTTGACCAGGGGTGTCGTCGAAAGTGACCCCAAGGGGATTCGAACCCCTGTTTCCAGGATGAGAACCTGGCGTCCTGGGCCAGGCTAGACGATGGGGCCGTGAAAGGAAGATTGTACCCCGCACGGCGGAGAGTCGGCAAGACACCCCCTGGCCCAGCTCATCCTGCCCGCTGCTGATGAGGAAACTCTGATTGGGGAGCGGCTATGGGCTGGTTCGATGCAACGGGAGCCAGTCGATGGAACTGCTTGATCCATTGACGTGGAATCTTCGTCACACTGCCCATCTCCTCGGGTCCCTTGGAATCCGTGATGGCAATCTGCTCGGCATCTTCGAATACGAGCAGGCCCACGGTATGAATGACGGGAAGTGGGCGACGGGCATACTCGAGCATTTCCTCGGGGTCCTGCCAGCCACTACCGCCATCGGATTCAGCATCAACCCAGTGAATCGAAACCATGTCCCACTCGATGTCCGAGTAGCCCTCAAGGATGTATTCATCCCTTGCACGCTCTCGATTCCTGAGATCGCTTGTTGTCCGCTTGGAATCTGCCATTGTCACACCTCCTTGAACCGGACATCTCGACTGGAACATGGCGCAGTACACACCATGGCGTGCAGGGAAGCACGGGTCGCAGCCGACACTCTGGTCGCTCTGGTCGCTCTGGTTTTCAAAGCCGGGGTCCATAGAGGACGTGCCCAACCGGCTACTGAACTATACGCATGACAGGGTCAGAAAGTTCCCCATCCTGGCTCATTCACATGAACCATAATGGACAACCTCGAGAGCAGCCCTTTCATTTCAGGAAGAGGCTCATATGCGTCCCAAGGGCTGAAATCAGGGGTTCAGTCGCAGGTGCTGCCCCAGTCCCCTATCACCTGAAGGAGGTCATCGACATTCGTCATGCCATCCCCTGTTGCATCTCCGTCCGGGCCTCCCCAACCAGCGATGACGGCAAGAAGGTCCTCCACATTCACCATGCCGTCTCCACTGAGGTCGCTTGGGCAGGGAGCAGATTCACAGTCCACCGAAATCATCTGGACCGCATCGATGCCCGCCTTGACCCGGTTGTCGACATCCTCATCGATTGCCACGAAACGCAGGAACAGGTTTGATGAAGCAGGAACCTCACCATCAGGGCCGATCGTCAACGAATCCGTCCTCCATTCGTTGGCATAGGTATGCCAATCACGCACCAAGGTCCAGTCCGCACCATCACCATCCGTGGACACGAACAACTGCATGCCATCTTCAGGCTGGGCAGGATTGCTCTGTCGCTGCGCGAGCCAGAAGGCGAAGGTGAGCGTTCCACCATCACCGGCATCGATCGGTGGCGATGTCAGGATGGTCGTTCCATCAAGTTCCGCCTGGACATGGGTGAGATAGCACATTCCTGATCCATCGAAATCGGACTGCGGTTTCCAGGCAGGGCCATCAGCAGGTGGAACAACCCTGACCCAGGGTGTCGTCGATGTCCCTGTCACCTGCCACCCCTGGTCAGTCTCGAAGTTGTCGTCGATGGCAACCAGGACATCCTCGGCGGCATAGGCCGAGTAATACGAGTCCGGCCAGTCAGGAGGATTGAATACAAGTGAGCCATCCGTTGTCTGGGCACGGAAGACGTATCCGACACTTGTTCCACATGCTGCAGGCGGGAACACGACTTCGTAGGAACCTTCCCCCGTCGAGGGAAGATCGAGTACCTGGTATCCACTGCCTGAATCGATCCAGACCTGCTCGGAACCCTCAAGCACCTCGGAAAGATTCGCATCGATGCGGACCGCCATGGTCGTACCGCCATCAGGATCCACCTTATCCGGTTGTCCATCAGGGAATGAGAAGGAAAGAAAGTCCAGCTGTGGTGCATCGAGGCCATGGGCCCAGAAACCAAGTGAAATCTCCTGGTAATGAGGCGTACCGTTGCCGATGTCGGCATCATCATCATCAAGGGTCAGGTAATCAATCACGATGGCCTCATCGATCGCCGAACCGTTGTGAAGAAGCATTGCGTTGACAGCGAGGTTGCTGACAATGTCATTGCCATTGGGGTACTGGGCCATGAGATTCTCACGGACATCCCATACGCAACCGGAGATCAACTGACCACAGGCGTGTATCTCCGACCCGCAGCTTGAACAGCCACTGGCGAGGAACTGGCAGTTGTTGTCGGCATTGCGGATACCCGTAGAACACTGGCCCTGGAAGAACCCACGTGCCAGTTGTGCATCGCCGGTGATGAGGACTCCCATGACATCTCCCATGCCTTCGCCATAGGCACCCTGCCCACTGCCGGCACATGAGACGAGATGGTGACCGTATTCATGATGAACAATGACGGAGAATGCGGTGTTGTTGCATCCCCCTGCTGCAATGTAGTAGTTCGTCGAGGAATAGTCGTAGTACGCGTTGCAGGAGTCGTTGAGATTCACATTGGTGGGGAACTGAACCTGCGTCGCAATCACCGGGTACTCCGGGTTGAACTGGAGGGTGAAATCTCGAACAATGTTGGCCTCCAGGTAGGCGTTGACCTGGGCTCGAACATGTTCATCCGCGTTGTTCCAGTTGTGAAGAAAATCCCCTGTTCCTCCGTCGGAGGCTTCCTGGGTGATGGTCTCATCCTCTCCAATCTGGTTGTTCACAGTAAACCACTGCCCGATGAGTCCACTGGTGATGTTCACGGTCTCTCCCTCCGCCGTGGCCAATACATAGTCACCATTTGAATCGGCATAGGCAGTCTGCCCGTTGCTGGCAGTTACCTGCGCATAGGGCAGGACCGTTTCGACTTCGGGTTCACATTCATCTGCACCGGACCATTCCGTTGCCATGCCACTGACCGTGCCCGTCACGTCAGCGGAAGCCAGGGCCGTGAAGGCTGTGCCCAGCCCCTGGGGCTGGCAGTTGAGCACACGATTTTCCTCATAGAGAATCTCGTTCGTCCGCTGATCTACGAGCAGCAGCCATCGACGATACGTCCCGTCGGATTTTCGTCCTGTCGTGGCCTCGACACGCATGGACAACCTTGGATCAAGGAGTTCGCCTTCTCCACCGGCGAAGATCATCCAGGTGGGTTCGGACACGAGTCGTGCAGGTGCACCGAAGAAGCGTTCGGCAGCAGCCTGGGCTCCTGCCCGATCTGGAGCAGGACCGTTTCCATCCGGAGCCCAGTCCCCAATGTGCTTCAATTCAGACGATGCCAGAACAACGGGGTAGCCCGGCTCATTTCGTACAAGGACGCAGAGGCGGGTTCCAAAGACCGGGACTCCATCAATCTGCTGCGAGAAGTAGGCGCCTGTGAACTGGTAGTTTCCCGTACCGGGTCGATAGACGATCGGCTGCAGGTGGCTTCGCCCTTCCTCCAGTGGTGCCGGGTTCAACTGGGCGGCAGGGACACCATAGATTCCTGACCAGAGATCCTTGAAAGAGGTAACTGCATCAAGCGGGGTCTCACCATGACCGAATGCCGTTCCGTAGATCCGGCGGATCTGGCCCTGGGCGGACTTGAGCATGTTCGTCGTTGGATTCGATTCAGAGAATCGGGCTCGAGCCGATTCGATGTCGGCCAGGCCGGCAAGCGAAATCGAACTCATGGACCCGATGGTGAATGCCATGAGGCATGAACAGCAAATACGCGTATTGAATCTCATCTTGTTCCCTCTCCCAAAACCCTGGATGACCTTTCAATCCCCCGCGATTCGATCGATTCTACGTCACAAGGACGTGTATCCATCGTCTTGAAATGGAGATTTCCCCCTCGGAAACAACCTGCACCATGTGAACACGCTGCAATGGCATTCCCGTGAGCTTTCCTGGAATGAGAAGAACCCCCACCAGAGGAGGGGGTTCTTGGAAGTGGAGCCGATCGGGCTTGAACCGACGACCTCCTGCATGCCATGCAGGCGCTCTCCCAACTGAGCTACGGCCCCATGGATTCATCCCAATGCGGGGATGAGACCGCACAGGATACCCGGTACGTGGGTTGCATCAAGGTGTGGCGATTCGAGAACTGCCAGAACGTAAACAGGGGTACCTGGCTCCCGTTACAGCAGTTCGTCGAGGGCACCTGTGAACTTGTCCTTCCCGGAAAGGCCGACAAACTGGTTCTTCAGTTCGCCATCCTTGAACAGGAGGACCGTCGGGATCGACATGATGTTGAACTTGACGGCAACATCCTTGTGATCATCGATGTTCATCTTCGCGACCTTCGCCCGTCCTGAATACTCCTCGGCAATCTCATCAAGGGTAGGAGCCAGCATCTTGCATGGTTGGCACCACTCTGCCCAGAAGTCGACGAGGACCGGCTCTGCAGCATCGAGGACCTCGGCCTGGAAGGTATCGTCAGTCAGGTTGATTGCTCCATTCGCCACGTTCGTTTCTCCTGGGCTTGATCACGAGTCATATGTTGCTGGGAAAGGCGGCCAGTGTAGCAACCACCTGCTCTTCCTCAAGCAGTTGCATGCATGAATCCTTGAGTTTCGAAACTGAAGCCATGGCACTGGCCGTTTCCCGGACATCATGTACTCGGATCAACTGGACTCCCATGGCTGCCATCCAGCATGCTGCGGCCACGGAAGCAGCCACTCGATCTCGAGGCTGGTCACCGCCCGTCACGGCCCCGATGAAACTCTTGCGACTCGCTGCTCCAAGAACTGGATACCCGGTAGCCAGAAACGCCCTGATACGACCGATGAGCAACCAGTTCTGTTCCACGGTCTTTCCGAAGCCGAGCCCGGGATCAATCATGATGCAGTCTCGCTGTACGCCGACAGCTTCAGCACGGGTTGCCAGGGACAGGAGCGCGTCTCGAACATCCACTACGACATCGCGATAGACCGGCTCGTCTTCATAGGCGTCGGAATACTGTTCAACACCCGGTCTTTGAAGACGATGCATCAACACCAGGCCGCACCTACTGGCAGCAGCAAGTCCCAGGAGATCGGGATCATCCAATCCCCCCGAGACATCATTGATCGCATCTGCGCCGGCATCGAGTGCCGCGGACGCCACCTCTGCACGGGTCGTGTCTATCGAGATCGGTACGGAACTTCGATCGCGAATGCCTGCAATCACCGGCACCGTACGTTCAATCTGTTCCGCAGGAGAGACCGGCTCGGCACCGGGTCGCGTGGATTCTCCGCCAACGTCGATCATGGACGCCCCGGCTTCCTCCATCAGCAGAGCCGCATGCACTGCTGCTTCGACCGTTCCGTATCGGCCCCCGTCTGAAAAACTGTCTGGGGTGGCATTCAGGATGCCCATGAGTCGCGGGCGGTCCAGTACCAGTTCCCTGCCATTGGCCAGGAGCCATGCGGATGATGTTGCCGTCATTCGACCGTCACGGACTTGGCCAGGTTCCTCGGCTTGTCGACATCCTTGCCCCGGAGGACCGCTGCGTGATAGGCAAGCAGTTGCAGGGGAACGACTGTCAACATCGGCTGCAGCGTTTCAGGCACATCAGGCACGTAGAAGACGTCCTCGCATAGATCTGCGATCTCGGCATCACCCTCCGTCGCAACGGCGATGACATGCCCTCCACGCGATCGAACTTCCTGGATGTTCGAAAGGACCTTCTCATACTGGCTGTTGCGAGTTGCAACAACGACGACAGGCATGCCCTTGTCGATGAGCGCGATCGGGCCATGCTTCATCTCTGCAGCCGGCATGCCCTCGGCATGGATGTAACTGATTTCCTTCAACTTCAAGGCACCTTCAAGTGCCACCGGGAAATTCGAACCTCGGCCGAGGAACAGCCAGTTCTCCAGGTCGACGTACTTGGCCGTCACATCCCTGATGCCATCGCTGCCATCAATCACGCTCTGGATGTGGTCGGGCATGGCAAGCATGTGCTGCAGGAGTTCACGCGTTGCGTCTTCACCGAGATAGCGTGTTCGCCCAAGTGATACGGCGAGCATGGTAACTGCGGCAAGCTGTCCAACGAAGGCCTTGGTTGAAGCCACTCCGATCTCAGGTCCAACACGAAGGTAGACGCCGGCATCCGATTCACGCGCGATCGTGGAGCCGACGACATTCACCAGCCCGAGCGTCAAGGCCCCACGCTGGTGTGATTCACGGGTCGCATTCAACGTATCAAGTGTTTCGCCCGACTGGCTCACGGCGACAACAACGGTGTCCTCATCGATGATCGGGTTCCTGTATCGAAACTCGCTTGCATAATCGACTTCGACTGGAATCTTGGCGAGTTCCTCGATGATGTACTCCCCCACCATGCATGAATGGAGTGCTGTTCCCTGCCCGAGGAGGATGATCCGTTTCGCCTTCAGAAGCTGGGGTGCAAAGTCGGCGATTCCGCCGAGAACAACGCGGCCTGATTCGACATCGACACGGCCCTTGAAGCAACGGCGGATGGCCTGCGGCTGCTCGTGGATTTCCTTGAGCATGTAATGCTCGAAATCCCCCAGTTCGATCTGCTCCAGCTTCACTTCCAGCTCCATGAGCTTCGCGCTCACCGGCATGTTCTCAACGGTTGTCGTTCGAAAACTGTCTCGAGTGAGTTTCACCACCGTTTCATTCTCAAGATCAATGGCCTTGTTCGTATGAGCGACGATGGCACTTGAATCAGAAGCCACGATGTACTCGCTGCCACCGACACCAACCATCAACGGGGCACCTTTCCTTGCAGCAACGATGACCCCGGGTTCCTTGCTGCAGATCACGGCGATGGCGTATGCACCCGTGACCTCGCGAAGTGCTGCCTGGACCGCAGACTCGAGATCGCCGTCGTAGAGTTCGCCGATCAGATGCGCGAGTACCTCGGTATCCGTCTCGGATTCAAACACGTGGCCCTGCTCGAGCAGCAATGTCTTCAGCGCGTTGTGATTCTCGATGATGCCATTGTGAACAACCTTGATGCCGTGCCCGGTTGCCTTGTCATCGTCGTGTGGGTGGGCATTGGTGTTGTTGGGTTCACCGTGGGTCGCCCATCGAGTGTGAGCGATACCAATCGTTCCCTCCAGCCCCCCCTGGCTCTCGATCTGTTCCTCAAGAACATGAACCCGCCCTGCAGTCTTGACAGCCTTGATCTCTCCATCGTCGGACAGGACGGCAAGGCCTGCAGAATCGTAGCCGCGGTACTCCAGTCGTTTCAGACCCTCCAGCAGCAGGGGCATCGCCTGATCTGATCCGATGTAGGCCACGATTCCACACATGGGTCTCACCCTCTGGCACGCCTCCACGGCACGCATGATCGCAGGGACGACCCCCTTGCCACGCCGCGTGGATAACCGAATTGTATCCCCCCGGGGCGTGGCGTGGCACCACTGGAATGAACTGTTGATCATCGTGTCGTGGAGTCGCTTTCCGGGGGCTGGGTGTGGCAAGATTGGCGAGATAGGGACCCGACTGCCGAAATGCCTCTGGGGCGACCATCCGGGGACCGTGTTCCTCCTCGCCCCCAGTCCTTCAACTCTTCACTCACCTCTTTGAACAAGGGTCGCTGTCGCCATGGAGTACCGCATCAAACTGGCCTGCTTTTCCTCAGTCCTCATCCTCGCCATCGCCATCACGGGAAGCATCGTGACAGCATCTGCACTTGCTTCCCGCGCCTATACGAAGCGGATGGAACAGATCCAGCAGAGCCAACGAGAAATCACTGTCAAGGGCAAGGCCACGAAACGGATCCTGGGTGACTACGGGGTATGGAATGTACGCACCAAGAGCAATGGAACAACGCTGTCGGAGGCGTACCAGTCCCTCGAGGAGACGAACGGGGCCATTGCGACTTTCCTCGACGAACAGGGCTTCTCCGAACAGGAGATCGGGCTTGGATCGATCACGACGGAGACGCATTACTCACGTGACGAAGAAGGGCATGAAACCAGGGATGTGGAGGGCTTCACCCTCCATCGTCTGCACACGATCAGGAGCGGCAAACTACGTGAACTCCAGCAGGCCGCAAGCGATATCACCAAGTTGATCGCACGCGACATGCAGGTGATTTCGTCCCACCCTGAATTCACCGTCACAACGCTTCCAGACATCAAGGTGACCCTGCTTGCACAGGCCGCGTCGAACGCCAGGGATCGTGCACGACGCATCGTTGAAGGATCTGGCGGACAACTCACCGAGCTGAAGTCCGTTCGCCAAGGTGTCATCCAGGTGACACGCCCGGATTCGACCCGGGTTTCTTCCTACGGGATCTATGACACATCCACGATTTCGAAGGATGCCAGCGTCGTTGTGACCGTCACCTTTGGTATCGAGGACGCCCCGTGACATCTGGATTCAAGGATGTTCTCCCCAGTGGCGGAGGATGATGCCGGGAACGTGTACGATCCACGTGATGCAGGATCTCTGGGAAGAGCAACGATCTGAACGACGGACCGCGGTACAACCCCTTGCTGCCCGGATGCGTCCATCAAACCTCGATGAGTTCGTCGGGCAGGAACACTTCCTGGGCACAGGGCAACTCCTTGCACGAATGCTTGACGCTGATCGAATGACCTCGGTGCTCTTCTGGGGTCCCCCGGGGACTGGCAAGACTGCACTGGCCAACGTGATTGCCCGGCATACGGGCCGGGCCTTTGAGCAGGCCAATGCCGCGATGATCGGAGTCAAGGAGATACGACAGGTACTCCAGGCTGCAAGGCGACGCATCGAGGCTGGCAGCAGTGGGACCATCCTCTTCCTGGATGAAATACACCGCTTCTCACGAAGCCAGCAGGATGTTCTGCTCTCGGATGTCGAATCCGGCCTTGTGACGCTGATAGGCGCTACAACGGAGAACCCCTCCTTCACGGTGAACTCGGCATTGATTTCCAGGTCGACAATCTTTCGATTCGAACCCCTGGAAGACCATGACATCCGGCGAATTCTCCTGCGGGCACTCCAGGATGAACGCGGATTCGGTACTTGTGCAATCAACGTGGCGGATGATGCCATGGAACACTGGATCCGTATCTGCGATGGAGACGCACGCAGGGCACTCAACGCACTTGAGGTAGCGGTTCTCAGCCAGGAGTCCCTTGTGGAAGCAGGCCAAAGCCTGCATGTCGACCTGTCCATTGCCGAACAGTCGATCCAGGCGAAGGCCTTGCGGTACGACCGCGACGGAGATGGCCATTACGACCATGCCAGCGCCCTCATCAAGTCGATCCGGGGCTCGGACCCTGACGCCTCCATCCACTGGCTTGCCACAATGCTGGAAGCTGGCGAGGACCCACGATTCATCTGCCGAAGACTTGCCATTCTCGCCTCGGAAGACATCGGGCTTGCTGCCCCGGAAGCCCTCCAGATGGCTGCAGCAGCCTGGACGATCACGGAACGGGTCGGCATGCCTGAATGCCAACTGACTCTCTCTGAACTGGTCCTCTTCCTTGCCACCTGCCCCAAGTCACAATCTTCAGCAAGAGCCATATGGACAGCCATGGATGATGTTCGAAACGAGCAGACCTCGCCGATCCCAGCCCATCTTCGAGATGCCCATTACCAGGGGGCTGCTTCGCATGGACATGGGGTTGACTATGTCAATCCTCACGATGATCCTGATGGAGCAGCTGGACAGGAGTACCTGGGGGGCGAGCGAACATATTACAAGCCTGGAAACCTTGGTTTCGAGAAGAACCTGAAACCCCTGCTTGAAGGTGATGACCATGGCGGATGAACAGTCTCTGGCCAAGGCCAAATCCGCCCAGAGAAAGGTTTGCAGGGAAGCCTTGGCTGGCCTGGCTCCCGATGAACGAAACAAGGCTTCAGCCTCGGTCTGCAGTCAACTGCTTGAGTTGCTCGATGCCACGAACCCGGGAACAGTCATGGGGTACATGCCCCTTGAAGATGAACCTGACATCGTCCCCTTCCTGGAGCAGGCTCTCGATCGTGGGATTGTCGTAGGAGTCCCACGGATTACAGGCCCTGGAAGCATGGTGGCAGCGCCAGTTCCCTCCATGGAGCCGGCTGGCTGGATCGAGGACGAGCATGGCATTCGAACACCATCCGGAGAGGATGAGATCCCGATTGGACAAATTGACATGGTCCTTGTCCCGGGACTTGGATTTGATGCACGGTGCAATCGCCTTGGCCGAGGCGGAGGATACTACGATCGATTTCTCCCGGGACTGGACCAAAGGGCCATCCTGGTCGGGTGTTGCTTTGAGTGCCAACTCCGAAAGGTCATTGAAACTGGTCCAGAAGACGCCCGGTTGTCGAAGATCATCATGTCATCCACAGTCAATTGAGGCTGCTGGAATCATGTGCTCCGGTGCCTGATTTCAGGGTACACTCATGTGCAACCGGGCCTGCCACCGGAACGAGTAGGAATGGAATCCAGGCAGGCCGGTCTCGTTCAAGGAGGAACGGTCATGGCACTCCCAAGCCAACGAATGTCCGGCAGCGTTCGCGGACGTCACATGTATCGACGCCGAAAGAAACGACCGGCGATGAAACTCGTCATTCCTGCAGCCATCATCGTGGGCTGTGCGTGGTGGTATCTCTCTGAACGCCAGGGGGGTGGGGAGCCAGCTGTTGAAACAGCCGTCGTCATAGAGACACCTCCAGCTTCAGAGTCCCTGCCCTATGTCTTCCGGGCAACACCACTGCGAGACGTGGGGACCTTTGAAACAACGCACCGCCAGCAGCCACAGGAGTCGGTAGTCGATGTAGAAACCTCTCCCCCAAGTGGCTGGCAGGTGCCCGGTGAAGCAACAACCACGGCTCAACTTCCTGATGTTGAAGAACAGCCATTTGATATTGTTGCAACACCGGAACCTGACCAGGAAGCTGTTGCATCCTCGGATCTCGAGGAAGCAAATCCACTGCAACCTGCAAGTACCGCGATACGAGACGCCCGAAGCCTGCTTTCACAGAATGACCCCGTAGCCGCCCGATCGCTTCTCTCGGAAGCCCTTGAAACGCACTATCTCACGGCTGGTGACAGGGAAGAAGCCCTCTTTCTCATAGAGGAAATCAATGATCGGCTTGTCTTTTCCAGCGAGGTCGTCGAAGGCGACCCCTTCTGTTTCAAGTACACGGTCAAGAGTGGCGATTCCCTCGGGAAGATTGCCAAGGAGTTCAAACTGCATGTCAACTGGCGGTTTCTCCAGCGGATCAACGGTCTTCAGCGACCGGACCTGATCCAGGTCGGCCAGACCCTGAAGATCGTCACGGGCCCCTTCCATGCCGATATAGACCGCACGACGCATACCCTCAAGCTCTACCTGGGCGATGGAGAGCAACAGGTCTACGTCAGAGAATATTCAGTCGGCCTTGGAGCATTCGACTCGACCCCCAGTGGGCTTTTCAGGGTGCGGCCTCATTCGAAGCTGGTCAACCCCCCATGGACCAACCCTCGAACGAGGGAGCATTTTACAGCCAATGATCCCGGAAACCCGATCGGTGAGTTCTGGCTGGGGCTCGAAGGCATCGAGAACCACAACAAGCAGGAAGCCGGGTTCGGAATTCACGGGACAATCGATCCCCACTCCATCGGGCAGAATGAATCGATGGGTTGCGTCCGACTTCCCAATGGTGAGATTGATGTTGTCTACGAGGTCCTGACAGAGGGAGTCAGCACGGTCTGGATCAACCAGCAGGCGACGTCCTCAAGCATCCCAGGCGGCTAGACCCACTTTCGAATAATCAGAACATCAACTGCAACTGTGCTCGGATGAGCCATTGGGCGTTGTGTTCCGTGTCCGGACCATCAAGCCACCCCGTCTGATTCATCGCGGACACTCCGTTCATCTCATTGAATGCAACCCCGCCATCGATCGTGAACTTCACATTCTGACCATCGATGTAGTAGTTGAGCCCCAGCTGAACTATCTGGTATTTCTCCCCGAAAGGATTGTTCGCTCCAGGTCTCCTGTGGATGTCATAGGGACCACCCCACTGGTATCGAGCGAAGAACTCCGTCTTCTGGTCCATGTAGATTGAACCCTGCACGGTGGCGGCGAGAAAGGTCGAGTTGGGAAGGTTCGGGGCTACATCGAGGAGCTTCTCCCAGTAGAAGGAAGCAAAGAGGCTCGCTCCACCGAACATGGCTGTAATGTCGGCTGTTGCGCCATAACTCTTGGCCAAGTCGTTGGAGCCACCACCTTCCCCGACCGACTCCCTTTTCTGTCCTTCCCCTGCGATGCCGGCCATGAGCCCGAACTCCTGCCCGGGAGGACTCGTGAACTGGTTGAACTGTGACCATTCTCCAGCAAGCAGAAACTCCAACCTGCTTTGCATGGCCCATTCGGACTGGTCATTGTTGAATGACCAAGGAGGCACCGTCTCCGTTCGCCCCAGCCCCGTGAACAAGTTGCCTGAACCCGAGTTGTAGCTGTACTGGAATCGGATCTCATCGTCGACGTAGCCCACCTCGACTCCCATGACCCTCGCCGTGGACATCCGCATCGAAACGGAACTTCGCTCGACAGCCAACTGCCTCCCGGCATAGACCAGCATTTCACGTGAATAGGGCGCCTTGAACAAGCCGGACTTGATGCTCCAGTTGTCCGTGAGGCGATGCCTGACCCATGCCTCATAGAGACGGGCCCCGAATGCATCGGGACTGGCCCCGAATGCATAGGGGTCAAGGCGACCGTAGCCGATCTCGAACTTGTAGTCGATGTCCTTGAACACGTGCCCGGAGAAGTTCAGGCGAGCCGTTGTCACCTCGAAGCCATAGACATCCTTGTCACCACGATCGAAACGGATCTGGTTCGGGTCAGGCCTCTCGTCGATGATCACGTCCTTCTCGAACTTACGATGATTGTAGATGTATCGATTCTGAAGCAGTGCGCCGATCTTCAGCAGGAAACGACCATCGGCGCTTGCCAGGAAGAAATCATCCGACCAACCAGCCATGAGCCCGTTGCCTGTAAATGACGCCCGGGTATCCGCATCTGCAAGGACATCGGCAACCAGACCCTTGATCTCCTCGGCTCGTTGCTCGGTCAGCCAATCGTCTTCATTCTGGGCGCGAAGGATGTCCATCTCCTCACGCATCTGGCTGTTCTCTTCCCTGACCAGTTCCAGTTCGGCATGGATCGCATCAAGCACCCGCTGTGTCTCAGAAGCCTCCTGGACGCCAATAGCTTCACCGGAGACTCCTACGGTGACAAGGCACAATAGCCCCCCTGCCAGCCCTGCTCCGCCTCTAAACACGCCCCATCGCGACATCCTGTCTGCTCCTGGAGGCCGTCTCCACGGCCTGTATCGCGAGTTATCGACCCTTGCAGCCCCAAGCCTCCAACGATTGGTGCTTCGTCTTCTACATCTGAATAGAGCTCAAACAAGGGTAGAAACCCCTATTTCAAGCGGCGGAGCACTTTATTTGGGAAATAGGCACACAATCACCCCCCAACTACGTAGTTGAGGGTGAAGCCATTGGCTTCAGAACCTTCTCTCCTCTCTTCCGCGTACCTCTCCAACTCTCTCTCCTCCATTGAAACGACCCCGGTCAGCACATCCGGGGTCGTTTCTATTTTCCACTTCCTGCCTCGGCCCTGGATTCAGCGAGAACAACCCCATCTCAACTCCTACGCTCGGAAATCGCAGATCCAAAAAAGACAGGCGGGCCTCCGGAGAGGCCCGCCTGGTCAAATCAACTTACGTACGAGTGCAGATCAGAAGTAGAGCTGCAGCTGAGTGCGAAGCACCCACTCGTTACGAGCATTACTCTGCAGCCAATCGGTGTAACCGCTTCCGCCGAATGCGGCGGTCTCGGTTCGATCGAAGTTGTAACCCCAGTCGAGGCTCAACTTGGCATTGTTACCCGAGAGGTACCAGTTGGTACCAATGGTCAGGATCTCAATGTTGTTGTGATCTTCATTGGGAGCCGTTTCCATACGGGGATCAAGCCACTCGAAGCGAACATATGCTTCCCAGTCAGCCTGAAGATAGTAGCCAGCACCAACTTCCCAACCCCACTGGTGACCAGCAGGATCGACGCCGGTGATAAGTGATGTTGGATTCTGGTTGCCGTCATCGCCGTAGGACAATGAACCATAGGCATTCCAGCCGCCAGCATCGTAGGCTGCATCCCAAGTGAGCTGCCAGACTGTATCGGTGTCTGTACCAGCGGGCAGATTGTCGTCATTAAGATCCATGACGTTCCAGCCCATGCCGACCATCCAACCAGACTCGGAACCCTGTGGGCTCGTCGTCTCACTGAACTGATCCCAGGTACCAGCACCGAGGTATGCAATTCGTCCAGAAAGATTCCAGGACGCAAGATCTCGACCATAGGTTCCATCACCATTTGCGCCGCCATTGCTATACATGACGTTTGCACGGATGTTGTCACCGTCGTAGTTGAGCTTGATACCGTTGGTGATGCTTGATGAGGCCCAGTAGTAGGTCTGGAGCGAACGCTCGATGACCTGCTGGTTCTCAGCATTCACCATGTAGGAGTGCATGACATCATGCTTCTGCTTACCTACCTGGATATCCCACTGATCACTCAGGTCCCACTGGATGTATGCCCACTCAAGTTGGCTTGGGCCAGGCACGTTGCCTGTTGAACCATTAGGTCCTGTGGCACCGTTGTAAGGAGTCCAGTTCAAACGCATGTTGAAGTGGTAATCCTTGGCAACTGTACCGCTGAAGTTAAGAGCGGCTCGTGTTGTCTCGAACCCGTGATGGGAATCTCGACCAACACCGCCCAGTCCTGTGAGATTCGTATCCTGTCCTGTATCAGCCAGGACCCAACGATTCTGCATGAGTCCGTTTACACGGAGCATCCAGTTACCGTCGTTGGAAGAAACCACAAAACCATTGTTATACCCAGCAGTCATGCCGGATCCTTGGAGGCTTGCACGGGTATCGGCATCTGCCAATACGTCCTGGACAAGACCTCGAACCTGCTCCGCACGTTGCTCGGTTAACCATTCAGCGTTCTGCGAGGCGGACAGCTCTGTGATCTTTGCTTCAGCAGCGTCAAGACGCTGTTGCAGATCTTCGTAGCTGACATCAGCTGATGTACCCGAGAAAGCGGAACCCGAAAGGGTTACTACCGCAGCTCCCGCGAGGAAGCCAACCTTGGTCGTGAGACTCATCGGTGACTCTCCTTTGTTCTCGTGAACGCATGGCCGACTCCCAGCCTCGTGCGTCACTCTTTGTCCTCTGTAATCTGCGAAAAATCCAAGCCCACACGGCCTGGCACAGACGTGACTCTCGCCTATCGGCCAACCTTGGCCGATTAGTTGAAGGCGGGATCATACTGAATTCGGTAGGAAACACCACCAGCAGGGCCGAATTCAGCAAAAAAACTCCCTGGCACCACGGCTAGTGAAGGCATAAAGCACTGGTTGGCAACTATTTAAGACTAATTTCCAAGGCAATTGTATTTTCGCAATCAAATCTCACGATTGAAAGCCTGCCTGTTCAACTTGACAGGCCATGAAAGCGGGTTTATCAGAAATCAACCCTGTAAATCAGGCTTCTTGACCCTTTGAATAGGTATGTCCGATAGGTCAGGCGCGAGTGCGCCGAATCTGCCAGACCCAGGAACCATATTGAAGGATTGCCCACCAACGATCCACCAGCTTTGGCCTTTTGGATCGATCAGGACCAAATACCGTTTCAGATCTCCACCTCCAATAGGAGTTCCCGAATCTGCCTCGGTACCGGATGGCAACAAGCAGGAGTCCCAGGAACCCTGTCAGGAGTAGATGCATCAGTTTCACTGGCATGCACTCCATATATGGAGCCGACATGCCCATCCCCACTCGAATCGGCAGTTAATGGCGAATACCACCGATTTCCTCCTCAGTAGGACTGAATCGGCTGCTGAGCAATCCAATTCGGTGATTCGGATTTGCATGCTGAGGCAGGAGGGGAAGCACCAGCCATACGAGTAACGCCGATGCCAGGGAGCCCGCCCAAAGCCAACCTGTCCATCCCATGAAGACGAAGAATGAGGTCACCAGGAGCAGAAGCAGTCCAAGTGGAATCATTCCTTCCCAGGCGAGTTTCATGAGTTGATCAAAGCGAAATCGCGGCAGGGTCCATCGAATCAACATTCCCAGTGCAACCAGCAGGAAGACCTTGCCCAGGACAATGCTGAACTGGATCAGTATGAGCAGCAGGCCTCCTTCCAGTGGAAGGTCCCAACCGGTAACTGGGTTCAAGGACCAACCCCCGAGGAAGAGCATCGTGAAGAAGGCAGCCCCAACGAAGACATGTACGTATTCCCCGAGGAAGAAGAGCGCCCACTTCATCGATGAATACTCCGTATGCCATCCCCCTACGAGCTCCTGCTCGGCCTCGGCCAGGTCGAATGGTGCCCGGTTGGCTTCTGCAAGCATGCAGATGAAGAACAGGATGGCGACAAGGGGCAGCTGTATCAGGTTCCACTGCCCATCCAGCTGCTGCTGAACGATATCCATCGGCAGCAGTGTTCCAGCTGCAAGGATGACACAGAGCAATGACAACCCCATCGGGATCTCGTAACTGATCATCTGCGCCGCAGCTCGAAGTCCGCCGAGAAATGAATACTTGTTGTTCGAAGCCCAGCCACCAAGACCGACGCCATAGACTCCCAGCGACGCCGTAGCGACCAGGTACACGATGCCTATGTTGATGTTCGCGCCCATGATTGCTACGGACTCGCCATTGGAAAGTTGCAACCTGCCGGCCCACGGGATGATTACAAATCCTATGAGCGCCGGGATCGCGGTAAACGCAGGAGCCAGGATGAAGAGCACCCGGTCGACACCCCGCGGCATGAAGTCCTCCTTGAGGAACAACTTCACGCCATCCGCAATTGGTTGCAGCAGGCCCATGGGACCCACGCGGTTGGGACCACACCGATCCTGTACCCAGGCACAGATTCGCCGTTCAAGAAGAATGAGATAGGCTGCTGCACCCAAGGCCAGGTGGAGAACGAGAAAGATCACGATCATGGACGTGATGAACTGTGGCAGCCAAGGGGGCATTGGGAGTGCAGTGTAGTAATCGTTTGGCCTGACGCCAGCCCAGAGCCCAACTCAGGGAGCTGTGACGGGATCAAGCCAGGGAGTTTCTACAACCCGCGGCTCCATTCGGCTTCGTGTCAGTCCGGGGAATACATCCTGCATGGCTGCTACAGACCAGGTGCCGGCCCGAAGGGCTGAAATCGCCTGGACAGCTGCAAGAGCCCCCGTCAATGTCGTGATCATCGGTACCCGGCAACGAACTGCCATGGCACGGATACAACCCTCGTCGGTATCTCCACCCTTTCGTGTCGGCGTATTGATGATCAACTGGATCTCGTCATTGGCAAGCTTGTCGAGGATATTTGGACGAGCACCCTCGGAAATCTTCCGGATGAGAGCCGTCTCCACGCTGTGGCTCTTGAGCAGATCATGTGTCCCAAGCGTCGTATGCACCGTGAATCCCATTGAAACCAGTGCACGTGCGACTTCGATGCAGCCCTCCTTGTCGGAGTCCCGGACCGAGAGAAAGACATCTCCCTCGATGGGCAATGTCTGGCCAACGGCCATCTTTGCCTTCGCAAGCGCAATCGGAAGCGAACGGTCGATGCCCATCACTTCACCGGTTGAACGCATCTCAGGCCCGAGGACGACATCGACTCCCGGGAACTTGTCGAATGGGAAGATCGGCTCCTTGACTGCATGGAATCCCGTGTCGTCACGCTGTTCAACTCCCAGAGAATCAAGTGAACAGCCCATCATGACCTTTGCAGCAATACGAGCCCACGGAATACCCTTGGTCTTTGCAACGAATGGGACCGTTCGGGATGCACGAGGATTGACCTCGATCACATAGATGGTGTCGTCCTTCACTGCCATCTGGACATTCATGAGCCCGCGAACCTTCAGGGCGCTGGCAAGTTGCTTCGCATCCTCCTCGATGCGAGCCACGATTGATGGGGGAAGGGAATAGGGGGGGATCGTGCACGAGGAATCTCCCGAGTGGACACCCGCCTCCTCAATATGCTCCATCACCCCGCAGATGATGGCTTGTGGCGGCGTGTCGGGAATCACCAACTGGCTGGATGCCGTATCTGCTTCCGGCGTGAAGTCCGCTACCACATCGACATCCACCTCGACTGCTTCCGACAGGAAGCGGTCGATGAGCACCGGCGCATCGGCAAGTTCCGACACGTCCACGGCCGTTCGCATGTACCGGGCCAGGGATTCCTCGTCGAAGCAGATCTCCATGCCTCGACCGCCAAGCACGTAACTGGGTCGAACAAGCACGGGATACCCGATATCCGACGCGATCACCTTGGCTTCCTCCAGTGAATAGGCGATACCGGAGGGTGGCTGCATCAGGCCGAGTTCTTCAAGCATGACCTTGAAACGGTCACGATCCTCCGCCGCATCGATCGAATCAAGCCCGGTCCCGATGAGGGGCACGTGGGCTGCAGCAAGGCCATGGGCAAGATTCAGCGGCGTCTGGCCACCGAACTGCACGATGCACCCAAGTACGTTGCCAGCACGCTGCTCAACCTCGACGCCGCCACCATTGAGACGCTCGATGATGTTCAGCGTGTCTTCGAGGGTCAATGGCTCGAAGAAGAGAAGGTCGGACGTGTCGTAGTCTGTTGAAACCGTCTCGGGATTCGAGTTGATCATGACGGATTCAAAGCCGACTTCCCTGCAGGCGAAGGATGCCTGGCAGCAGCAGTAGTCGAACTCGATTCCCTGCCCGATTCGATTCGGACCGCCCCCGAGAATGACGACCTTCTTCGATTCGCTCAGCCGTATTTCGTCATCGGAGATGCACTCGCCATCAAGTTCAAACGGTATTTCATAGGTCGAGTAGTAGTAGGGAGTCAGGGCCTCGAACTCCGCGGCGCAGGTATCCACGAGCTTGTAGACCGGCTCGATTCCAAGTGACTTCCGGAAATCGCGAACCGCCAGGATCGTCTCCGTCCGGATCGACCCGAGGTAGATCTGCGCCAGTTGTGGATCGGAATATCCAAGCTGCTTCGCCCTTGCAAGGACATCAGGCGGGACATCTTCAAGACGCGTGTAGGCCAGCAGCTTGTCCTCGAACTCGACAAGCTGCTTGAACTGGTCCAGGAACCAGGGATCGATGCCGGTCAGATCATGGATTCTCCCCTGTGTCCAGCCCGCCTTCATCGCGTAACGGACGTAGTAGAGTCGTCCCTGGCAAGGCACACTGAGCTTCCTTGAAATCGTCTCTTCCTCGATCGGCCATGCCTCTGCGTTGCCCCTCTGTCCAGCGAGCCAGAGATCATTGGCATCGAGTCCGAAACCGAATCGCTTGACCTCCATCGAGCGGATGGCCTTCTGCAGGCTTTCCTTGAATGTCCGGCCGATGCTCATGGCTTCACCAACCGACTTCATCTGCGTCGTCAGCGTCTCGTCCGCCTCGGGGAACTTCTCGAACGTCCAACGCGGCATCTTCGTCACGACGTAGTCGATCGAGGGCTCGAAGCACGCGGATGTCGTCCCCGTTATGTCGTTACGCAACTCATCAAGCGTGTACCCAACAGCCAGTTTTGCGGCGATCCGGGCGATCGGGAAGCCGGTTGCCTTCGAAGCCAGTGCGGAACTCCGCGATACGCGGGGATTCATCTCGATGACCGTGAAGTCGCCATTTTCAGGGTTGACCGCGAATTGCACGTTGGATCCACCCGTGTCCACCCCGACGGCGCGAAGGATCTCGATCGATGCATCTCGAAGTCGCTGGTATTCGCGATCAGTCAGCGTGAGGATCGGAGCAACAGTGATGGAGTCGCCGGTATGCACCCCCATCGCATCGATGTTCTCGATGCCGCAGACGACGACGCAGTTGTCATTGCGATCTCGAACAACCTCGAGTTCGTACTCCTTCCATCCAAGAACAGATTCATCGATCTGAACCTGGTTGATTCGTGATGCCGAAAGCCCGCGGCGAAGAAGGTCTTCGAACTCCTCGATGTTGTACGCCACTCCACCACCACTTCCACCGAGCGTGAATGCCGGACGGAGAATGGCCGGAAGTCCGATCTCCTTGAGAAAAGCGACTCCGTCCTCGACATTCGTAACGGTCTTCGCCTTGGGCATCTTCAGTTCCAGGTCCTCGACGATTCTCCGGAACACTTCACGATCCTCCGCTCGCTCGATGATCTCGCGATTGGCCCCGATCATCTGAACGCCGTATTCCGAAAGCGTTCCATTCTCATCAAGTTCACAGGCGCAGTTGAGCGCGGTCTGCCCGCCAAGGGTGGGCAGCAGCGCATCGATCGGCATGCCATCGCTCTGCTCTCGTTCCAGAACTCTTCGAACGGCTTCGGGCGTGATTGGTTCGATATACGTCCGGTCCGAGAAATCAGGATCGGTCATGATCGTCGCAGGGTTCGAGTTCACAAGGACGATGCGATAGCCCTCCTCCTGGAGCGCCTTGCATGCCTGTGTACCTGAATAGTCGAACTCGCAGCCCTGTCCGATCACGATCGGACCCGAGCCGAGAATGAGAATGGTATTGATGTCGTCTCGCCGCGGCATGGACCGTCTCAACCCTCGATTCGGAGCATGGTATCCAGCGATACCCCAAGACTGCAAGGAAGAGTGAGCCTGAAGTGCCGCGTGGTGGACAGTTCCTTGACAGAACCGCACTTCTCGTCGAACCTCCGTGAATGAACTGGCTTGGTTGGGCAGTCCTTGGCCTTGTGGCCTGGATTGCTCTTTTGACACTCATGTACATGGTCTTCCTCCCCCGTATGGCACGTGGGCCGGCGGGTGACCCTGTTGTCGGGCTTGCCTGGCGGCTTCTGAAGGTTGCAGTCCGCCTTATTCACCGGCTGAAAGTCACTGGGCTGGAGCATCTGCCAGATACAGACACATATGGACCCCTCGTCGTAGTCTGCAATCACACCGGATCCATTGATCCGCTGCTGGTGTCCTCCCAGTGCCCCTTCATGATCCGCTGGATGATGGGAGATGACCTCATGTGGGATCGGATGAAACCCATCTGGAAACGACTCCAGTTGATCCCGGTTGATCGCACGGGGGAACGGCTTGATGCCCTTCGGGAGGCCCTGCGTACCCTCCGCGATGGCGGGGCTGTCGGGATCTTTCCAGAAGGGCGAATTACCCTCCCCAGGGGTGAAATCCGTCCATTCTTCGATGGTGTCGGCGCCCTCATAGCCCGGAGCAAGGCCGACACCCTCCTGGTCTGGATTGAAGGCACCCCCGAGACCAACCACGTTCTCCCATCCCTCCTGGGCCTGAGCCATGCCAAGGTGCATTTCATCGACCGTATTCCGTACGACGGAGAACGGGATCCACGGGTGATCACGGATCGCTTGCGACAACGAATCATCGAAGCCAGCGGCTGGAAGCCCAATGAAGAAACGCTTCCCCTGGAACTTCCAGAGCATGGACCGTTCTGAGTTCGACCGCGCCTGCTAGACTGCTTGCATGATCAGCAGGATCAACGGCACCCTGGTCAGGACGACCGAAGACGGGCGAGCCCTGTTGCGATGCGACGCCATCACGTACGAGGTGCTCGTTCCTGCTGCTGATGTCCATGCTTTGGCCGGTCGCGAGGGAGATCCGGTCGAGTTCCAGACGCTTCACTACCTGGAAAGCCATGGGCAGGGAGCCACGATGCTTCCACGACTTGTCGGCTTTGCCTCGGAAAGTGACAGGGCGTTTTTCGAGCTCTTTACGACTGTCAAGAACATCGGCTACCGAAAGGCCCTTCGAGCCCTGCAACTGCCCTTCGCGGAAATTGCCGACGCCATCGTGTCACGTGACGTCGTACGGCTGACAGCCCTGCCGGAGATCGGCAAGCGAACTGCAGAAACGATCATTGCCGAACTGTCGGGGAAGGTTGACGGCTTCGTAATGGGAACTGCCGGGTACACCGGGGTCTCCCTCAGCGAACACCTGCGACCAATCGCCACGGATACCATCACGATGCTCACCTCGCTTGGAGAATCAGCCTCGGAAGCGAGGCGACTTGTTGAACATGCCGCTTCAACGAACCCGGATGTGGAGACACCTGAAGATCTCCTGGCTGCTGTCTATCGCCTCAAGGAGACGGTTGCATGAGCCGCTGGGCCATGATCATGGCTGGCGGCGCTGGTACGCGCCTCTGGCCCATGAGCCGCCGGGAGCAGCCCAAGCAGTTGATCCCGTTCATCAACGGCCATTCGCTGCTTGAAGTTGCCGCTGGGCGACTGGAAGGCGTTGTCGATTCCCAACGACAACTCATCTGTACCGGGCAGGGCCACCTTCCAGCTGTTCGTGCTCGCCTTCCTCAGTTCAGCGAAGATCGCCTCCTGGGCGAACCCTGCGGGCGTGACACTCTCAATGCCGTGGGATTGACCGCCGCGGTGCTACACCGGCGTGATCCGGATGCGGTCTTCGCCGTATTGACTGCTGATCACATCATTGAACCCCAGGACGAGTTCGCACGCTGCCTGGCATTGGCCTTCGACCTCGCCGAGAACGACCCTTCCAGGCTGGTTACCTTCGGAATCACCCCGACCCATCCTGCCACGGGCTACGGCTATGTCCAGCTCGGTGATGGGATCGAGGGATTTGACGGGGCACATTGCACGGGTCGATTCGTCGAGAAACCTGATGAAGCAACCGCCGCCTCCTACCTGGAAAGCGGCGACTTCGCCTGGAACAGCGGCATGTTCGTCTTCTCCGCCTCGACCGTGCTGGAGGCAATCGGACGCTTTCAGCCTGAAGCGGGTGCCGGGCTGACCCGCATCGCCGATGCCTGGGATGGTGATGAGCAGGACACGGTGCTCAACGAGATCTACCCTACTCTTCCACGAACAAGCGTCGACTACGGCTTGATGGAACCGGCGTCGGCAGATGATGATTACCAGGTCTGTACCATTCCCATGGAGGTTGATTGGATGGATATCGGCAGCTGGCCAAGCTATGGCGAAACTCTCGAAGGCGATGAGCAGGGCAACCGATCGAATGGTCCTGCCGTCCACCTTGAATCATCGAACATGCTCGCAGTCACCGAGAATCCGGATCACCTGATTGCAACAATCGGGTGTGACGACCTGGTCATCGTGCATACCGACTCCGTGACGCTCGTATGTCCTCGCGACAGGGCACAGGACGTCAAGGCGCTGGTTGATGCCGTTGAGGAGGAACGGCGCTGACGTGCGCTACCTCGCCCTGGATCTTGGAACGAAGCGAACCGGCGTCGCTGTCGGTGATGACGAGACCGGCAGCGCCATGCCGGTCGCCGTCGTGAACACTCCCGATGAAGCTGCGCTGCTCGCCGCTGTCACGACGCAGATCGAGGAGCACGGACCCGATGCGATCATCGTGGGCCTCCCGCTGAACATGGACGGCACCGAGGGGAAACCAGCCCTGGACACTCGTGCTCTTGCCGATCGCATTGCAGCACACACCACGCTCCCGGTGCACGTCCAGGACGAACGGTTGACCTCGGATGCCGCGAGACGGAAGTTGGCGGAGACCGGACCACTTCGTGGCCGACGTGACGACGCGATCGCCGCGGCGATCATCCTCGAGGAGTACCTCGGCGGTCGATCATGAGCACGCTTCTTTCCGCACGAGACCTGTCAAAGTCCTACCCGGCGAATCTTCTCTTCGAGCATGTGGCACTCCACGTCGAAGAAGGAGACCGCATTGGACTCATTGGTCCAAATGGAGCCGGCAAGTCGACCCTGCTGAAGATCCTTGCAGGCATGGAGCAGGAAGATGAAGGCGAAATTACGCGGCGGCGAAGCCTGAATGTGTCCTATGTACGTCAGGATGACCAGTTCAAGGACGATGCCACTCCATTGTCGGCGGTCGTGGACCAGTTGAAGACCGATGATGACGATCGCATCGACAGTGAAACACGTGCCTCCATCACGCTTTCGAAACTCGGATTTGAAAACTTCCATCGACCCGTCACCACGCTCTCGGGGGGGTGGCGCAAGCGACTTACCCTTGCATGCGCCCTGACCCGGGATCCTGACGTGCTCCTGCTTGATGAGCCGACGAACCACCTCGACCTGGAAGGCGTGCTGTGGTTGGAGCGATTCGTCCAGCAGGCTCCAATGGCCATGCTGTTCGTGACTCACGATCGAATGTTTCTTGAGAACACGGCCAGCCGCATCATCGAGCTCTCACCTGCCTACCCTGATGGAACCTTCAAGGCAGAGGGCGACTACACCGAGTTCCTTCGTCGCAAGGATGCCTTCCTTGATGCACAGGTCGCAGCCGAGTCGGCCCTTGCCAACAAGGTTCGACGTGACACCGCCTGGCTCCGCCAGGGGATCCAGGGCCGACAGACCCGGAACAAGACCCAGGTGGAAGCCGCTGCACAGCGACGGGAGGAGTTGAAGCAGACCAAGACACGGAACGAGGCTCCCTCGAAGACCACGAACATCGAGTTCCAGGCCACGGAACGTAAAACGAAGAAACTCCTTGCCCTGCACAGCGTGTCCAAAACAATGGGCGACAAGCTGCTCTTCGAATCAGTGGACATCGTGCTCACGCCCGGACAGCGACTGGGACTCCTTGGTGTCAATGGATCTGGAAAGACGACCCTGCTTCGCCTGATGAGCGGAGAACTGGAGCCGGACTCGGGAACCATCAAGCAGGCTCCGGAACTGCGAATCGTCACCTTCAGCCAGCACCGTGGCGCACTGGTCCACTCCCAGACGTTGCAGGAAGCCCTGTGTCCCGTAGGCGACATGGTCGACTACCGGGGAAAGATGATCCATGTCACCGGTTGGGCGAAACGCTTTCTCTTCGAACCGGAACAACTGGCCACCTTCGTCGGCAATCTCTCGGGAGGAGAACAGGCCCGGGTACTCATCGCAAACCTGATGCTCCAACCGGCCGACCTGCTCCTGCTTGATGAACCCACGAATGATCTTGACATTCCTTCGCTGGAGGTACTGGAACAGGCACTGCTGGAGTTTCCAGGAGCGATCGTCCTGGTGACCCACGACCGGTTCATGCTTGATCGGCTTGCAACTGAATACATCGGTCTCGACGACTCGGGAGGAGCGAAGGCCTTCCAGACCTACGAACAATGGAATACCGCACGCCGAAAGGCCGCAACTGCAGCGAAGCGGGAGGCTGGAGCAGCGAAGGTGAAGACCTCGCAGCCCCGGAAACGAACCGGGCCACGGAAACTCAGTTGGAAGGAACAAAAGGAATACGAGGCGATGGAAGAGGTGATCCTCGATGCAGAGGCCCAGGTCGAACTCCTGGAAGCCCAGGCAGCGGATCCAGCCCTGCTGGCGAATCATGTCAAGGCGACAGAGACCTACAAGGCGCTTTCAGATACGCAGGAGCGCGTCAAGGAACTCTACGCTCGCTGGGCCATGCTCGAAAGGATCGACAAGGGAATGGAAGAGAACTGAGCGGGAAATGAACTCAGTCCGGCCAGGGCTTCATCTCATCCTCGGGCGTCGTCGGAGAAAGGTACCACTTCGTCAAACCCGAACGGGACTGGATTCCCTTGACTGGAAGAGCAGCTTCACCGGCATCCTCCAGGGAATGGAGCATCGCCTGTACTTCACTGCCCATCGCAACAAGCGCAAGAAAGGTCGACTGGTTGATGGTGGCCACTGGCACGCACGTATCTTCACCACCGGGCGTCGGCAGGAGGCCACCGATTCGGCCGTCAGCTCCAACGTCGAGCAACGTGTAATCGAAACCAGTTGCGTTCATCGAGGCGGGAGTTGGATGCAGGTTGGCTTCACCGATGCCTGAATGTGGTATGAGCGTATCGCAGAGCCGCTGGAATCGGACACCTGCATTCGTGTCATCAAGCAGCCAGCAATGCGTTTTCTCCCATGGAAAACTCCTCATGTCCGGGTCGTACATGAGACGTTCCATGAATCGCTCGATGCTGCGACTCCCGCAGACTGCCAGGTTGAACTCCTTGCCCAGGTGAACATGCTGCTCGGCGGCAAGGAACAGTTCTGCTGCGACCAGGTCGAAGAGTTCATCCGCATTCCCTCGAATTTCAACCTCTCCCGGCAGGGCCGGCGGAGCGGACATGGCCGATTCTTCGATGTCATAGGGCTCATTCGTTGTCATGGCACTGTCCTCTTTCCCGCCGCTGAGCATCAATGATTCTCTCCCAGAAGGTAGGATTATGCCATGGACAGGACTTTCGCTCTCATTTTCTGCCTCGGACTCTGCCTGCTGATTGCAGCATCGCCCGCAGGCGATGAAAAGTCAGGCACACGGCCATGGCTCATCGAGCCCGTGGGCCCACTTGACCCACGCATCGACCCGCAGCCAATCACCGAGGGAGACCTCCCACCACTGCCCGATGCCATCGTGCAGCCCATGCCACCGAGTTTCAGGATTGCAGATTCGGCCGATGAGGCCGCCCTCTCCGAGGAAAGCTGGATCAAGGCCATGCATGCCATTGATCGTGGACTTGAACACCTTCGTCGCCGCCAAGGCGAGGACGGAACCTGGATGCAGGGCCTTGGCGCAAGCCCCACCGATCAACCCGGGAACGCATCGCCAGTCGCGCTGGCAACCACCTCCATGGCGGTTCAGGCATTTGCCCAGCGTGGACATGACCTGGACCAGGATGCCAACATGCAAACAGCAGTCACGGCACTCCTCTCGGCACGGGCCGAGGATGGAACCATCGATGCGGGGGCCTTGTCCAACTATGTTTCCGCAGCGATGGTCAGCGGGATTGCCAGCCTGGATGACGATCGATTCCGTGACGCGATCCAGGAAGGGATTGCTTCGCTTGCCGAACATCAATGGGACCAGGAAGAAGGCATCGGCACTCGTGCGGACTGGTTCGGCGGCGCCGGGTATGGATCACGAGGACGACCGGATCTGTCCAACACCCAGGCCATGCTCCAGGCCATGCACGATTCCGGCATGAGTCCTGATGACCCTGCCTTCCAGAAAGCCGTTGTCTTTCTTTCCCGCACCCAGAACCTTGAGTCGGTGAATGATGCTGCCTGGGCAGCGAATGATGGTGGCTTCGTCTACACCCCCGCCAACGGCGGGGAATCGATGGCTTCCGAGTACGCCGGTGAAGGTCGTCATGGTGAACTCCTGCAGGCAGGCAGCCCTCGCAGCCTTCGCAGTTACGGATCCATGACCTACGCGGGCTTCAAGAGCCTGATTCACGCGGGACTCACGGCTGATGACCCCCGGGTGCAGGCCGCCTACAACTGGCTCCGAGCCAACTACAGCTTCGAATCCAATCCCGGTGTCGGCCAGCAGGGGCTCTACTACTACTACCTTGCCATGGCCAGGGCACTGCGAGCTGCCCAGCAGCCGATCATCACAGACACCGAGGGTGTCGCCCATGACTGGCGGCAGGAACTTGTTGACGCCATCGTGTCACGGCAGCAGGCTGACGGCTCCTGGGTCAACAGCGAAGAACGATGGATGGAAGGGCATGATGAACTGGTCACGGTCTACTCGGTGCTTGCCCTCGAAGAGATACTCAAGCCCGCACCGCTTGCTCGTGCCCGGCGAACATCCGAACCATGATGCATCGAGTCGTACTTGCATGCCTCCTGCTGCTGACTGCGCCTGCATGCGGTGGCGAACTGGCCAACACCCGCTTCATCGTCGATGCTGCCGATGGTTTGATCGAGTCCTACACGGGACGTGTCTACGTCATGCTCGGCAGCTCAACCAGGCGTGAACCCCGTCATGGTCCAGACTGGTTCAATCCAAGTCCCTTCTTCGGAGTGGATGTCGTCGACTGGACACCGGGAACTCCCATCATCTTCGACGAGCAGGCGACCGGTCATCCCTTTGCCATCGATGAACTTCCCGAACGGGAATGGGTCGCCCAGGCGGTGTTCCGAGGAGGAGAGAACAGCTCCATCGGTTCTGGTGCCGGCACGGTCTATTCACAGCCCGTGACCATGCAGATTCATGCTGACACGGTCCTCGTTGCCGACACGCTGGAGCCGGACCGGGGACTTCCCGAGGTCACGGGTCTCGAGTGGGTGGAATTTGAAAGCCCCATGCTCAGCCGGGCCGCAGGCAGGAGCATCATGCACCGGGCTGGTGTCATAGCGCCAAAGGACCACGACCCACATGAGGATCGAACGTGGCCGGTGCTCTACGTGATCGGCGGATTCCCTGGAAGCCTGCAGGGCGCCTCGATGTCCATGTGGATGTGGGGATCGACTGGAATTTCCAAGGAAGCCTTCATTGTCCACCTGGATGCTGAAACGACGACAGGCCATCATGCATTCATTGATTCTGAAGGCAATGGGCCACGGAGCCGCGCCCTCGTCGAGGAATTCATCCCCTACCTGGAAAGCAGGTTTCCCTTCAGGCCAGAGCCCTCGGGTCGGTTGCTGACCGGGCACTCATCCGGTGGCTGGGCATCCCTCTGGCTCCAACTGAACTGGCCCGATACGTTCGGTGGGACCTGGTCGACGGCTCCGGATCCGGTCGACTTCCGCGACTTCCAGCGGATCGACATCTACGAAGAGGGAGCCAATGCGTTCAAGGACACGTCCGGGCAGCGCCGCGCCGTTGCGCGGCTCGGGACGGAGCGACGCATCTGGTACGACCAGTTCGTGTCAATGGAAGCAGTCTTGGGAGATGGAGGCCAGATTCGATCCTTCGACTGGACCTTCAGTCCTGTTGGCGAAGATCGGAAGGCCCGGCGACTGATCAACCCCGAGACAGGAGCAATCGATCCAGGAGTAGCAGAGTTCTGGAAGGCGTCCGACATCAACCTGTTCGTCCAGGAACACTGGGATGAGATCGGCCCCCGCCTGGAAGGAAAACTGCACATCGTCGGGGGCAGCGAAGACACCTTCTACCTGGATGGTGCACTTCGGAAACTGCAGGAGACGCTCAAGGCTCTCGGATCGGATGCACAAGTGGAAATTGTCGAGGGCGCCGACCATTCAAACTTCATGACCAAGCCACGCCGACGGCGAATGGCTCGCGACATGATCAACACGTTCAATCAGTCGCCCTGAGACTTCTCCAGGCGGTATTGCCAGGCGACCATGAGAACCGATGCGGCCAGGAGGAGGCCCCCGTTGGCCTGGTGCGCGCTTGTCATCACGACCTCGATGCCCGGGATCGGCTCGTCCGGGCCTCGACCAAGCACGATGATGGTTGCAGCAATGCCAAGCAGGACCTGGAGCACGACAAGGATGAGGAGGGCCAACCCGATACGTCGCAGGATCGGTTTCCCCGCCGGGGTCGACATGCCCCTGACTCCATTGATGATGGCAAGCAGCATCACGATGGCTGCCAGGGCGATGTGTCCCATCAGGATGTGGCCGGTTCGGCTGCCCTCGAGTTGAAGGTCCATGGCCAGGTGGCGATAGACCGCCCCGATGACAAGTTGCAGCAGCAGCAGGAGCAGGAGAGCCCATGCCAGGATGCGACCGGCATGGGCGCCGGGTGACTCCTTGGAAGAAGGGCCATGCATCCAGGTCCAACTTGTCATGGCTGCAAGGAAGACCAGGCCTCCGAAGACGACCTGGCCGAAGACACCATGGACGACTCCAAGAGCAGTACTTGGCGAGAGGAGTGACGGGTCCTCGGTCAAGGTCAGTACACCTGTCACACGCAGGCCGCCAAGAACACCCTGCCCGATGACCATCAGCAGGACAAGTGAACCTGCCATCCCCACGCTCCTTCGGTGATCACAGGACCAGAGGACGGCGCAGAGTGTCATTGATGCCAGTCCAACGAACATGCCAGTCAAGCGATGGGCATGCTCGTAGAAGATCCCGCTCTGGAGATCTTCCACCATCTCCGACAGCGGGTAGAGCAGCATGTTGTGTCCATACGAGTTGGGCCAGTCGGGCACGGCAAGGCCCGCTTCGAACCCGGTGACTATTCCACCGCTTACAAGCATGAGAAATGTCAGGCAGGCACAGACAGCTGTGAAGACGCCCGGCCAATTCACGACATCGATGTTTTTACTCAGCCCGAAGCCACCCATCCATGCAACCCGACCACCAAGACCCCCGAGGAACATGGAACTTGCAAAGAGTCCAAGGCACCACAGGATTGCCATGCCGCTTCCGAGGAGACTGCCGACCAGGAGCAGGTTGATCACTGCCGAGATGAGTCCGACTTCGATCCCACGACGCATGGCCCGACCGGCGTTTGTACATCCCCTGTCGAGTGCTGCGGCAAAGCCTCCGCCAATGACAAGAATGACCAGGGTCAGGATGAAGATCAGGTCGCCGGCGAGTGAACCTGGCTGCAGGATGGCCGCGTACGAGCAAAGCCACATGAGCGTCGTGGTCGCAAACCCCACTGCAAGTGCACGTGGAATCGAATCCCTCCTGGTTTGCATTGCAGCCTGCACGCTTGCCTCCGGATATGACGAGGATGGATGAGCCGGGGATTCTAGTCGGTATACTGCCCGATCTGGGCAGTGTGCAAGCCGACACCCCTGTCGAGCCATGCAACAGTTGCTGCCCCTGGAAGACCATGGCAGAACCCATCGCCACACCTTCGACTGACGCAACGACGCAGACCCTGCCGTCAATCTATGCCACGCTCACGAAGATTCGGCTGAGCATGCTGGTCGTCGTGACGACCGGAGTCGGTTTCATCACGGCAAGCGTCGGGCCCCTTGACTGGCTCCAGTTGTTCTGGACAGTTGCTGGAACCATGGCCTGCGCCTGCTCGGCAAGTGGGCTGAACCAGGTTGTCGAAGCACGACGCGATGCGATGATGGAACGAACTCGAAATCGCCCAATGCCCACCGGCGCAATCAGCCCCCAGCATGGGTGGATCTTCTCGATGCTCCTGGGGTATGCAGGACTGTGTCTTCTTGTAGCCTTCGTGCCACTTCCAGCAGCAGGCCTGGCCCTGCTGACCATGCTGATCTACGTGCTGCTCTATACCCCGATGAAACTGCGTACATCGCTGAACACGCTCGTGGGGAGTGTCGTGGGCGCCATTCCCCCGATGATCGGGTGGGTTGCTGCAGGGGGTTCCTTTTCCATGGGTGCGTGGATTCTCGCTGCACTCCTCTTCGTCTGGCAACTGCCCCACTTTCTCTCGCTTGCATGGCTCTACCGGGAGGATTACGCCCTGGCAGGGTTCAAGATGCTGCCTGGCATCCGTGGAGGCGAACGGATTACCTGTGAAGTCGTGCTCCTCACCACCCTGCTGCTGGTTCCCCTCGGTCTCACTGCCACGATGGTCGGGATGGCCGGTATCCCCTATGCAGTCGTTTCACTGCTGCTGAGCATCGGGTTCCTGATCATGGCATTCTCCTTCTTTCGAAAACCGACCCGGGTCTCTGCCCGGAGAGTCTTCCTGGCAAGCCTCCTGTACCTGCCGATCCTCCTGGCAGCTCTTGTCATCGATCATCGAACTCCGCCGGCGGGATCCGGTGTACTCATCCTGCAACCTGTTCCTGAGACAGCTGCAGTGAATACGCCCGACATACGGAATCCAGATGACTTCTGAAGCACCTCCCCCCCAAGGCATGAGATTGCGTGATGGCTGGTGGGTACTGGTCGCAGCAAGCCTGCTCTGCCTTCTCCTGGTGAGTTGGGCAATGGCCCCTGCCCTCCTGCGAATGGCGGATCGCCCTCCTGGAGATGGAGCCTCCGTCGAAAGCTACGGCTTCGATCTCTCCAACAGTGTTCTCGGAACATCCCTCATTGAACCAGCGCTCCTTCACAGGGACATGGTTCCAGTGATTGATGCACCCTCCATCCTCGACATGGAGAAGATCGAGACGCTGAACTCGATACGCTCGACTCGCTACCTCGTCTCAAAGGACCTGGTCATCGGGGTCGAGGTCAATGGCCAAGCCCGGGCCTATCCCATGTCGGTTCTGCATGTGCATGAACTGATTCACGATGAACTGGGAGGAGTGCCGATTCTCGTCAGTTGGCACTGGCCGACCGCCGTTGCACGTGTTCTGGTACGAGACAGTGCCGAGACTCGATACGGCATCAGTGGACTTGTCGGTGGTGGCAATACCCTCCTCTATGAGCGTGGCAATGATCCGGCAGGTGGCGAACCGCTTCACTCGCAACTCCTTGCACGGACGATCACCGGGCCGGCAGCTGGAACAGGCATCTCCACACAGCCACATCTCATGACCACCTGGGCGAACTGGAAGCAGTTGCATCCCTCGACGACGGCTGTTGCGCCTGACCCAGATCTGAAGAAGCGGTACAAGAAATCGAATCCATCAACCTACTACGTCAACGACACGATGCTCTTTCCGAGCCTGCTACCGGAAACCGGCCCACCTCCGAAGACCTGGGTCACTCTGGTCGAGACTGACCAGGGCCTCCAGGCCTGGGCATGGACCGACCTTCAGAATCGTGCCCTTGATGGAGTTGTCGAGGAAGAGGGACTTCGATTCCGCATCGGGCGTGACCCGGACACCATCGAGGTTCGAGATGCAGACACCGGCACGTTGATCGATGCCAGGCATGGCCTGTGGTTTTCCATCAACGCACTTGAGCCTGGATTGAAACTTCACTGACACTCCCAGGCGGTCTTTCAACCACAACAAACCTCGAAATGGGGCTGCCTTTTGGCAGCAAGTGGGCGAAAGAGCCCCTCATAGAAATGTCGTGGCACATCTCTGATTTGATCGTCGGGTCGTGTTTAATGAGCCTGCACAGCGGGAGTCATGCTTTCTTCCATGTTCCGTTGAACAACGGGCATCGGGAACCGTCTGACACCCGTAGCCTTCTCTTCTGCCCGGCAGCACAGCCGGGTGGGCACCCGGCGACCCTCTCTCCATGCCGGGAGCCCGACAATCTCTCCTCTCCCCCTGACCCTCGCGGTCGCCACTCCTCTGGCGACTGCGGGGGTCAATTTCGTGACCCCTTGCCCCCATCACGAAAGCATGCCGATCTCAGGGCATGAACATCAGGCGGTTGGTTCGCCGCCGTTCCATCCTGGTTGCAAAGACATGCCGGCTCATGACCGACTGCCAGGCGAATCAGTGTTCGCTCTTGGGAGCAGCGGGCAGCGCATCGATCATCTGCTGTACCTGCTCGGAGTTCGTCTGAATGATCTCGGGCTGGTATTCCTTCGTATCCATCATCGCAAAGGAGATGAAGAGGCCCACCAGGACGAAGGAAGCAACGAAGATGAAGGCCGTGAACTGTCGATCCCAACGGAGGTGCATGAAGATGAGCCCGACGATCGTCACCTTTACGACGGCGATACCGATGGCAATGATGATGTTCAACTCGGGCAGTTGCAGCTCATTGAAATCGAGTTTCGAGGCCCATACGGTCACGGCCGTCAGGAAGAGAAGCGCGAGACAGGTACCGATCAGCATCTTGTGCGAAACGGCGTGTCCACCACTGTCATGTCCATCATGTCCACTCACGGCGACATCCTCATATCAGGTAGAACAATGGGAACAGGAAGATCCAGATGACATCGACGATGTGCCAGTACAGGCCACCGAGATCTATGGGCGTGTAATACCCTTTGCTGAACCGGCCACGCAATGTCAGCAGGAGCAGCCACAGGATGACACCCCCCCCGATGACCACGTGAATGCCGTGCAGACCCGTCATCAGGAAGTAGATCGTAAAGAACTTCTGCACATTGGGAGGACGGTCGGGATCCTGCAACGGGTGCGGAAGATGCGGCTCCTCCCCCGCCTCGTGGTGCTCGGCAAAGTCGAGCTCCGGCCCCTGGTCCTCGAGGTTCCCGATGACCGAGGGCGGAAGAAAGACCGCGAACTCTGCAGTCTCCAAGGCCAGTTCATTCGTTGTGAGTCCATCGGGACCGGTCCCTGCAGCGGGAATGACGGAAGGTTCGGCCGTCGGCGGTGGCAGTGGCATCTCATCGCGAGCGGTCGTCTCACGGGCGAATGCCGCGTTGTGGGCATCCGTTTCCAGCCGTGCATGCGCCATCTCCTGGTCGTGCTCCTGCTCCAGTGGCAGCCAGAGGTGTGAAGCATTGGGTTCCTCGTAGAAGGCGAATCCAGGCAGGAAGCCCTCGTGGAACTTGTGGCTGTACTCGATGTACTTGATCACCATGAAACCGGCAGCACCCATCAACGTGAGTACCAGGCAGATGATGATTCCCTTGCGGTTGCCACGCGCAGCGAAGGTGACTGCCATGGCCATTGTCATTGAACTGATGAGCAGGACGCAGGTATTCAGGGCGCCCCAGAACGTGTCGAGGTACTGGCTGCCATATTGGAAGATCTCGGGATGGTTCCCACGCCAGACCGAGTAGCCGACGAAGAGTCCTCCGAAGAGCAGGACCTCCGTCGCCAGGAAGAGCCACATGCCAAGCTTGCCCGCCTCGAACTGCTGCTTGGAGTTCTCCCAGTGGTGGCCAAGATGGTCAGGATGATCGTGGTCATGACCATGATCAGTTCCGTTGGAATCAGGTTGGATCTCGAGTTGAGACACGGTTCGTCGCTCCAATGAGGCTCAGTGGCCCCTTGGTTCCTCCTCGCCGGGATGTGGAATATCCGCTCTCCAGACATAGCCCTGCTCGTCTTCATCCCATTCAAGTACCGAGAAGTCGTAGCAATCACCGACCGTAGGCGTCTTGGAGAAGTTGTCATGGGGCGGCGGCGAACTGCACTGCCATTCCAGGCTCCGGCCACCCCAGGGGTTCGCCGGGGCACGACGGCCACCGAACATCGATTGCAGCAGGTATCCGGCCGTCACGAAGAAGCCGACGGCAAGAATATAGGAGCCGATCGAGGAGATGACATGGTAGATCTGGAAGCCGGCATCGGCGGGATAGGTTGCATATCGACGAGGCATGCCCTGGCTGCCAAGCATGAACTGCGTGAAGAAGGTCACGTTGAAGCCGATGAAGACCAGCGTGAATCCCCACCGCCCCCAGTTCTCGTTGTACATCTTGCCGGTGATCTTCGGCCACCAGTGGTGCAGACCGCCGATCATTGCGATCAGGGCAGAGCCCATCATCACGTAGTGGAAGTGTGCCACGACGAAGTAGGTGTCATGGAGGTGAATGTCGGTTGCCAGTGTCCCCAGGTGCAGACCGGTCAGGCCGCCTATGGTGAAGATGAAGATGAAACCCATCGCATAGAGCATGGGCGTGTTCCAACTGATCGACCCCTTGTACATCGTTGCCAGCCAGTTGAAGACCTTGATGGCCGAGGGGATGGCTACAGAGAACGTGATGGCTGAGAAGATCACGTTGACCAGGGGAGACTGTCCCGAGGTGAACATGTGGTGGCCCCACACGAGGAAACTGAACAGGGCGATTGCAATCGAACTGTAGGCGATGAACTTGTAGCCGAAGATGTGCCTGTGGGAGTGGACGGCGATGAGATCGGAAATGATCGCCATGCCGGGAAGGATCATGATGTAGACGGCCGGGTGAGAGTAGAACCAGAAGAAGTGCTGGTAGAGAACCGGGTCACCACCCAGCGCAGGGTCGAAGATGCCGATGCCGAATGCCCGCTCCACTGCAAGCAGTGCAAGGGTGATCCCCAGGACCGGGGTCGCCATGACCTGCAGAATGGCCGTTGCATAAATACCCCAGAGGAAGAGTGGCATCCTGAACCATGTCATCCCCGGAGGCCGGAGACGATGAATCGTGACGATGAAGTTCATCCCCGTAAAGATCGAGGAGAACCCGAGTATGAACGCGCCAGTCACGGCGGGGATCATGCCGCCCATGGCCGAGTTGGGATCCGTGCTGTAGGGCGTATAGAAGGTCCAGCCGGTATCGAGCCCACCCGTGAGCAGTGCCAGTACGAAGAAAAGTGCACCCGCAACCCACAGCCAGAAACTGAAGAGGTTCAGCCGCGGGAAGGCCACGTCCTTGGCACCAAGCATGATGGGCAGGACGAAGTTGCCCAGCGCCGCAGGGATGCTTGGAATGATGACCAGGAAGACCATGATCGCCCCGTGCAGGGTGAAGGCCTGGTTGTAATCGTCCTGGCCCATGATCGTGCCTTCAGGCGTCAGCAACTGGGTTCGCACGAGCAGGGCGAACATTCCCGCGACGAAGAAGGCCGACAGCACGCACGTGAGGTACATGATGCCGATGCGCTTGTGGTCGAGGGTGAACAACCACGACCAGGCTCCACGTGTATGCGTGAGATAGTTGTCGCGAGGCGCGAGGTCGGGTTTCGGCATCTGTCCCGTGTCAAGTGTCATCATGTCAACCACCATCCCCCGTCGTCTCGGTCATGTCCGAACCCTTCGGTTCCTCGGCCTCCGGTGGCTCGATGATGTTTCCATCCTCATCCACCAGTTGATCCAGGTGTTTCATCATCAGGACAAGGGCCTCGACCTGCCTTGGTTTCAACTGTGATGCGAAGTTGTTGGGCATCACGTTCGTGTAATTCTCCACGACGTACTTTCCAGGGTTCATGATCGAGTCGCGGATGTAGTTCTCGGGCACTTCGTACTCGTCCCCGCTTGCCATGTGATCCTCAAGTGAAGAACCGTCCGTAAAGACCGTGCTGCCGCCTGTCGTGCGATCCCAGAGCCCCTTGAAGGAAGGACCCGTGCCCGTCGACCCGTCAAGCGAGTGACAGGATGCGCAGCGGTTGTAGAGTCGGACCAACGCATAGCGCGGAAGGTCGGCATCCGGCAGGTCTTCGTACTCACGGGCAAGCTTGCCCATGGCGTCCTGGAACTCGTCCTCTGGAAGCACGTGCACCGTGGCCAGCATATTCGAGTGATCCTTGCCACAGTATTCCGTGCAGTACAACTGGTAGCTGCCGGGCTTTGTTGCTTCAAACCAGAGGGTCGAATAGCGGCCGGGAACGATATCCTGCTTGACCCGGAACGCCGGGACGAACAGGCTGTGCAGAACATCAGCCGATGTCATCACGAGCCGGACGGGCTTGCCAAGGGGAACCGTCAACTCTCCACCCTGCGTCACTGCGTAGTCGGGATGCGTAAACGTCCATGACCACTTCTGGGCAGCAACACTGACCTCGTAGGAATCATCCGGGGATTCACGCAGATCGATGTAGCCGACCATGCCGACCCAGAAGATGACCAGCACGATCAGGGTAGGAATGATGGTCCAGGTCAGTTCAAGGGCCATGTTATGCGTCGGACCATCGCCGGAGATCTGCTTCCTGCTCGGATCGCGACGGTATTTCACTGCCAGGTAGACAAGTGCAAACACGATGATGAAGAAGAAGATGTACGAGATCACGTTGATGAACTCGAGAATCCAGTCGATCTCACCAGCAACCGACGATGCCGCTTCGGGCATCCAGAAGGTCGGGCCTGTCGCATCTCCGTAGATGGCGGGAAGGATGTTCAGCAGATGTGACATCATGAGGCCGAGCCTCCTGCTGTCATCGCACTGCCGTTGACCTTGCCTGGGCCGGCTCCATCTCCACGTGAGTTTCGGAAACCGAGAACAACAAGGCCCGCAGCCACAAGAATGATGGTCAGGACGCCGCCAAGGCGCATGATCTTCCAGGCCGATGCGACATAGCTGTTCCGCTCCGGATCCCATTGGAAACAGTTGAAGAGCAGCAGCGTGTCGATGGCTGAACCAACTCGACCCTCGGAGGATTCAACGATGGCAAGCCGCAGGTCCCTGGGTTTAAAGACCACGTCGTTCATGTACTTCGAGATGCGACCATCAGGTGTCAGGAAGATGATGCTCGAGGTATGGGCATACTCACCGGATACCTCGTCATACCTGTAGCCGAATCCGACCGAATCAGCGAGTTGCTGGACCTGGTCCTCACGACCTGTCAGGAAGGACCAGCCGCTGCCCGCCGTTTCACGACCATACTGTGCGACGTAGGCCCTCTTCTTCCGAGCTGCGATCTCGGGCCCCTCATCAGGATTGATGCTGACCGTGACGACATCGAACTCCTCGCCGATCGACCAGTCCAGGTCCTTGAGACCATCGACCATGCCATTGAGCGTCAGGCTGCAGAGCATGGGACACCGGTAGTAGTTGAGGGTCAGGATGACGGGTTTCTCCCTGTTCAGGAAGTCGCCCATCAGCACGGTGTCGCCCTCGGCGTCCGTGAACTGGAGGTCCATGGGAACAATCGCATCAAGCTTCTGCTCGATGCCTACGCCCTCCATCTCGGGAACAGCCTGTCCAGGCATGACCGTCGTCTGGCCCGATGCGATCGCCGGGCACGCAAGAAGGGCGAGCATGCTCAGAAGTCGTGTTGGAAGAAGCAGTTGGGTCATTTTGCAGTCACTTGTTCTCCGAACCGTAACGTTCAATGATGATTCTCGCCGCATCGTCCACGGGAATCTTGAGCGTTTTCTCGCCGGCAAGTTCCCCATCCGCGTCCGTCCACGTTTCCCAGTGTGGTTCATCTTCATCCTGCATGGCACGGGCTTCTCGCATGACTTCTGCAGCCTGTGTACGAACCGAGACGAGCTTCCCCTGCGTTTCCCTGTACACGGCACCGTAGTACATCGCTGCAACTGCGAGGACGGTGACGATGAACAGCGCTGTGGATATGAACGTCAACATCCATACAGGTCGTCCCCGAGGATCCTCGATATTTCCGGGAAGGTGATCGAAGTCCGAGTTGTAGTCATCATGTGTCATTGCGAATGGATCAGAAGTTCTCGAAGGCCAGGGATTCATCAAGTCGCGGGTCAGCGACAGGAACAAGGGTGCATTTTCGAAGGTTGAACATGGTGCCAGACAGGAGCAGGCAGAGCATGCCGACTGGAAGCATGAAATCAACTGCATTCAAACTCCACCCGATGGAAACGGCTCCACTGTCGACGTCGGCTGAAAGCTGGTCGTAACTGGACGCTGCTGCAAGTGCCTCCTCTGGAACGACGGGCATGACGAGCCAGTACATGTCGATGATGAAGATGCAGATCATCCATGAGGCGATGAGCACCATCGGGCCCTGCCATCGCTTGGTCCATCGAGACACGAGGAATACGAAGGGGAGCAGGAAATGCCCCCAGATCAGGATGATGGAGACCCAGTACCAGGGGCCCATGTGCCTTGGGAAGAACCAGGACGTCTCGATTGGAAGGTTGGCGTACCAGATGAGCATGTACTGGCTGTAGGCGATGTATGCCCAGAACACGACACCGAACGCAAAGAGCAGCTTGCCCAGGTCGTGCACGTGATCACGGCTGATCGCCTCCACCACGCGTCCGGATCGCTGCAGGAACCAGATGAGAACAATCAAGCAGGAGAAGAAGCCCGTAAGACAGACAGTGAAGAAGTAGACACCGAACATCGTGCTGAACCACTTCGGCTGAAGCGACATGATCCAGTCATACGAAGCAAAGGTCTGCGTGATGGCGTAGAGAATCATGGCCACGGGTGCAAAGCGTTGCATTCGGTTCGTATAGGACACATCTCCATGTGCATCCTGCCGCTTGGATTGGCCGAAGTAGAAACGTGCCAGGAGAGCCCAGACAAGGAAGAAGACCAACGCACGGATCAGCCAGAATCCCGTATTGAGATAACTGGCCTTCTCATGAAGAAGATGGTCGTGCTCGACCGCAGCGGCGTCCGCCCACGGGAACAACGCCCCACCGTCCCCGGAATAGACATACCAGGCCAGGGGCAGGAAGAGCACCCAGACCCACGACAGGTTTGCCGCCATGCCCTCCGCGATGCGTCGCACGGTTACCGACCAGCCGGCTTTCACGAGGTGCTGGAGCATGACGAAGAAGAGAGCCCCGAGCGAGATCGCGACGACCACGAGAAATGCGAAGAGCCAGCTCTTCATGAACCCATCCTGCGTCCCCGAGCCACTGATGCCGTAGGCGGCGGCCAGGATCGCCAGGCCAAGCAGGCCCGAGCCGACGAAGATCCGTCCACCGAAGGCGCCCAGGTTCAGAACATCATTGGAGAGATCGATTCGTTTCACGAGTCGTCCTCCTCTTCCATGTCCTCGCCCGGAAGCACTTTGTTGATCACGGGAAGTGAATCAGCGCCGGATACGTCTTCCGGGGATGCATCCTGCGACAACTGCAGTGCCTCGACCCAGGCGACGATGGCCCATCGATCCTCGACACGGATCTGGGACTTGTACCCTGCCATGTTCCGGACGCCATTGCTGATGGTCCAGAAGATCTGGCCAAGTGGGTAGTCCTTGATGGCCTCTTCGTGCAGGCTCTTGGGCTGCACCCAGGTTGTTCCATTCGTACCGGCATTCAGGAGCACCATGGCCCGCTGGTGGACCAGGCCGTCTCCCTTGCCCTGGACTCCATGACATGGCAGGCAGTAGATCTCGAAGCATGTACGACCTCGGTCAAGAAGATATTCATTCACCTCGACCTGCGAAGGGAAGGTTGTCGCGAAGTCACCTTCAACGGTTCCCAGGAAGTAATGCGTATCACCAACCATCTGCGAACGAGAGACGGTTCCTGGAACCCTGGGACGCATCGAGCGTGTGTCGCGGAAGAGCAGGTTCTGCTGCTGGTCGAAGAACTTGGGCTGGTTGTCCATGTTCTGAATGATGTGAATGCGACGGTGTTCGCTGGGAACGGCTCGAGCCCGGAGAATGAGTGCCGGAGGCACCAACGCAAGACTGGTCGCCAGCAGCACGAGGTACATGAACCCCGGCGGCAGGTCGGACAACATCGTCTTGAGCTTCTCAGGCAGCACGGGTCAGGACTCCAACTCTACGACCGAGACGGGGTCGAGTGATTCAAGGAAGGCGAGTGTCTTCTTGTCCGCGAACTCCGGATCGCGTGACTCGATGACCAGAAAGAAGCGATCGTCGGTGATCCGGGCGAGCTTCGGCGATTTCAATACCGGGTGGTAGAGCCTCGGCAATCCATTGAGCAGGAGCATGGCCCCCACCGTCGTCAACGCCGAAAGGAGCACGGTCAGTTCGAACAGGACCGGGATGAAGGCGGGCCCGGAGATGAGCGGCTTGCCAGAGACCTCGAACTGGTATCCGATCACGGGCACGATCGCCCAGAGGTCGACCTGCAGCGAGTTCGTGAAGACCTGGAGGAACGCCGCGAGCATCGTGCCGGTGAGCCCCCCGAAGAACACGATGATCGGAAGAATGGTCGGCTTGACGCCCATGGCCGTGTCCAGTCCGTGAACCGGGAAGGGTGTATGACAATCCCACCAGCGGTATCCGGCGGAAGCAACCTGCTTCGCCGCAGCCGTGATGGCGGCGGGCGTGGTGAACTCCGCGGCGTAGCCCCAGGCTCGTTCGGGTGTCTGCTGGCTCATTCCTGCACCTCCTCGCCGAGGGCGTCCGCCGGCTCATGGTGCTCGGCATGAGGGTCTGCAGCCGGCATCACGCCCTTGATCTCGGAAATCGCAAGGACGGGCAGGTAGCGGATGAACAGGAGGAAGAGGGTCATGAAGAGGCCGAAGGATCCGATGAACGTGCAGACATCGACCCACGTCGGGGTGAAGTATCCCCAACTGCTGGGCAGGAAATCCTGCGCCAACGAGGTCACGACGATGACGAAACGTTCAAACCACATGCCTACGTTCACAAGGAGTGACACGATGAACATGATCCAGATGCTCGTACGAACCTTCTTGAACCAGAAGAGCTGCGGAATAGCTACGTTGCAGGAGACCATGATCCAGTAGGCCCAGGCGTACTGGCCGAAGGCCCGATTGACGAACGCGAACTTCTCGTAGAGCTCGCCGGAATACCAGGCGATGAAGAACTCGGTTCCGTAGGCATACCCCACCATCGTTCCTGTCACGAGGATGATCTTGTTCATGTTCTCCAGGTGACGCATGGTGATGAAGTTCTTCAGGCCCCAGATCTCCCGTGCGGGAATCGCGAGCGTCATCACCATGGCAAAGCCGGAGAAGATCGCACCTGCGACGAAGTACGGTGGGAAGATCGTCGTGTGCCACCCGGGAAGCTGGGATACGGCGAAGTCGAAGGACACCACCGAGTGGACCGAAAGCACCAGCGGCGTGGCGAGTGCCGCAAGAAGCAGATAGGCACGCTCATACCGATGCCAGTGCCGCATGCTGCCTCGCCATCCCAGGGCGAAGATCCCGTAGGCAACTGCCTTGATCTTGGTATTTGACCGGTCACGAAGCGTTGCCAGGTCCGGAACCATTCCGATGTACCAGAAGATCAGGGAGACGGTGAAGTAGGTCCCGACTGCAAAGACATCCCAGAGCAGCGGTGAACGGAACTGCGGCCACAGGTCCATCTGGTTGGGAATCGGGAAGAGCCAGTAGGCCAACCAGACCCGGCCAATGTGAATACCGGGGAAGGTACCTGCACAGATGACCGCGAAGATGGTCATGGCTTCGGCGAAGCGGTTGATCGATGTCCGCCACTTCTGGCGGAACAGGAACAGGATCGCGGAGATCAGTGTTCCTGCGTGACCGATGCCGACCCAGAAGACGAAGTTCACGATGGGGAAACCCCACATGACGGGGTTGTTGTTGCCCCAGACGCCGACACCGGTGAGGATCAGGTAGCCGATCATCACCAACAGCATGCCGGCCGCCAATGCCGAGATGACCAGCGAGACATACCAGGCCTTCGGCGGCTTGGGTGCCTCGTTGACCCGACAGATCTCCTCGGTCACCGTGCCGAATTCCACGTGGCCGAGCACGAGCGGGCTTCGATGACGAGGATCTTCAGTCGTGTTGTCGACAGGCATGGTCGTCATCACCCGTGTGACTCCTCATGCTCGTCGGTGGAAGTGCCGTGACCACCGGAATGATCCTGGGGGAACCGCTCGCCATGGATCGAGTTCGTGAGGCGGGCGAGATACCGGTTGCGAGGCTTCACGTGGAGTTCGCCCAGCAACTCGTAGGATCGCGAGTTGGCGTGGAGTTTCGAGACACGCGAGTCGGGATCCATCAGGTCCCCGAAGACGATGACATCATTCGGACACGCCTGCGCACAGGCGGGCGTGATCGTCCCGTCGGGAATGACAATGCGCTTGGCTGCGGCCTTCTCTGCTTCGGGCTTCTTCACCCATTCGTTCTTGGTCTTGATCTTCGCTGCCTCGATGCGCTGCGTGCAGAAGGTGCACTTCTCCATGACTCCGCGCATCCGAACGGTGACCTCGGGATTGAACTGCATGCGTCGCAGTGGATCGCCGCCGCTCTGGAGTTTCACGTAGTAGTCGGGCTGAACCTGGAGCAGACCCGTCTCACGCATGGGATCGCGTCGGAAGTAGTCGAAGTAGTTGAATCGACGAACCTTGTACGGGCAGTTGTTCGAGCAGTATCGGGTGCCGACGCAACGGTTGTAGACCATCATGTTGAGGCCATCGCTGCTGTGCACGGTGGCTGCCACCGGGCAGACCTGTTCACAAGGTGCGTTCTCGCAATGCTGGCAGGTCAGGGGTTGGTTTGCGACGGACAGCGGCTGGTCGGTGTCGTACTGTCCCGGCGAGGTCTCCTGGAATCGGTAGTAGCGGTCGATCCTGAGCCAGTGCATTTCACGTCCGCGAAGGACCTGGTCCTTGCCCACGATGGGAATGTTGTTCTCCGCCTGGCATGCGACGACGCAGGCGGAACATCCGGAGCATGTATTGAGATCGATCGACATGCCCCAGCGGTACTGAGCTCCATCAAACTGCTGGGCCTGCCAGAGCGACAATCCATGGGCTCCATGATCACCTGCTCGAACGAAGTCCGGGTCATGGTTGTAGGTCTCGATCGAGGCTTCCCGGAACAGGACGGGAAGACGCGCGGCCGTTCCCTTTCCGCCGACCGAGTCGATGGCGAAGTGATCCTGGACCGTGCCAAGCTCATACGAACCGCCGATGGGCGTGATCGAAGCGCCTTTCTGGAACCACATCGCATCGGATCGACGCAGCGGATAGAAATCGAATCCGGAGCCGGTGCAGATACGTCCTGCAAACCTGCGGCCATAGCCAAGCGTCAGAGTCGCGGTTCCCGGGGCCGTGCCGGTCTGCACGAGTACGGCTGCTTCGACCGAAGCGCCTCCCGCGGCCACCTTCACCATGTCACCGGTTCCCACGCCGAGATCCTTCGCCGTCGACGGACCGATGAGCACGGCGTTGTCCCAGGTCAGCCGCGTGATCGGGTCCGGGAGTTCCTGGAGCCAACCGTTGTTGGCAAAGCGACCGTCGTAGACGGAACTGCCTGCAACGAAGTTGAGTTCCAGTCCCGCATCGTTGCCGCCGATGGTGTCGGCCACCGCCTTGGCTCCACTCGCCAGGCCGCCGCCGCGTGTCTTCAGTGATTCCGTGGCCGAGACCGAGCCGGCAAGGACGCCTGAATGCAGGGTCCTTCGCCATGCCGGATCGAACGACTCCGCCATGTCGGCACTTCCATTGACCTTGTTGAATGATTTCCGGACCAGGTCGAATCCAGCAGGGGATGAACTTGCATTCACCTGCGCAAGAAGTTCGAGCGGGCTGCGTCCATCGAAGAGTGGAAGGATCAGCGGCTGCTGAACCGAGTAGGTTCCATCCCAGCCACGCGCATCACCCCAGCATTCAAGGGGGTGCGACCGGTTCAGGTGCCATGTGCACTGTTGCGATGTCTCGTTGTCCTGCTCGGCGAGGTGGACCGACACCTTGACCTTGGAGAGCCCCTCTGCAAACTGCAGGTCTGCCGGCGCGTCGTAGGCCGGGTTGCCCCCGAGGATCAGGAGCGTCTCGACGCCGCCTGCATTCATGCCCGTCGCCAGGTCCCTGATGGATGCGGTGCGAATCGACTCGGCGTTCTCACGAATGTAGGACACGGTCGTCCCGGCATTGCCAAGGGCATCATTCATCATCGCGACAAGGCGATGTACGAATGCCGGCTGTGAAGGTCCGGCGAGAATCGCACTCCTGCCGGCAGCAGCCTTCAACTGGGTTGCAATGGTGGCTGCATCCGGAGTCTTGACTCCACTGTTCTTGAATGGCTCGGCAATCGATGCGTCACCCAGGACGATTGCGGCAACCCGGGCAACAAGGACCGGAATCCTCGAAGATGGCATCGCCCAGCGATCATCCGCCTTTGAACCGGTAACGCTCAGTGAAGATTCAACCACGAGCATCCGGTTCATCGAACCATGATCAGGTCGTCGACCCGCCGCCCAGTCCCGAGAGAGGTTCAGGACATCTGGATGGATGTTGAGGAGGTCGGATTCGAAGGAGATGATCAACTCGGCCTTCGACAGGTCATGGACGGGTCGAACACGGGTGCCGAACGCCTCGGTCAAACCTTCTGCTTCGTTCGTATTGTCCAATGGCTCCCAGGTGACCCAGGTGGCCTTGGGAAACTGTGATCGAAGCTCGGCCTGCTGCGCCTCGATGCTTGGTGAACGCGTGGCCTCCGAGAGAATCCAGAAGCCTGCACCGCCACTGCTTCTCAACGCGTCGAAATGCTCGGCGGAGAAGGCATTCCATTCGTCCCAGGTTGCCTTGGTTCGTCTCTCCTTGGTGGCGATCCGTGGCTCACGTGAACGATCTGGATCGTAGAGATCGAGTATGCAGGCCTGGCCGTAGCGTGTCGTCGCTCCAAGGCTGCCGGGGTGATCGGGATTGCCCTCGATCTTCGTCGGGCGGCCGTTGTAGGACGTCGCAAGGGTACCCGTCGCAACACCGCCGAGTTCCATGATGGTTGCATAGGCATCAGCCACGCCGGGGGCGGAACCCTCGGGCCGCTCTGCATATGGAAGCACCATCTGTTCAGGCCAACGACGACACCCGGCCAGGCCGACGCCGGCGAGTGCCATGGATGCGCCCATGATCTTCAGGAAGGACCTGCGATCCTCCTGCATCAACTCCGACGCACCTGCTGGAAACTCGCGGTGCATGAACGTCTTGAACTCCGGCGTATCCGCCAGTTCATCAAGGCTTCGCCAGTAGGACCGGCCGGAATCTTCATGCTTCATCGATGGCATGTCGAGCAGTCCTGAGAAGGGTTGAGGTGGTTGGCGGAGAGCCAGTGGTCGCCCTCGGCCAATCGTTCGGCTACACCCATGTCCCAACCCCATTCCAACTGGGTGACGAGATCTGGATTGCGAACATGCGGCGCCGGGTCGCGATGACATTCAAGGCACCAGCCCATGCTGAGCCGTTCGTGCTGGTAGACGGTTTCCATGGTGTCGATACGACCGTGACATTCAACGCAACTGACACCACGTGTGACGTGTGCAGAGTGATTGAAGTAGGTGTAGTCGGGCATGTCATGGACCTTGATCCACTGCATGGGCATGCCGGTTTGATAACTCTCATGCAGAGGAGTCAGTTTCTCGCTCTCGGGATGAATCTGCGTATGGCAGTTCATGCACGTCGCCGTAGGCGGAATGGCTGCAACCGCCGCATACTCGACCGTGTTGTGGCAGTACCTGCAATCGATGCCCAGTTCACCTGCATGCACTCGATGGCTGAAGGGAACCGGCTGAGACGGCATGTATCCCACGTCCGTCGTTGCCGGACTGAAGCCCCAGGCCACCATGAACGCCACGTACAGTGGCGCAGTCATACCCACGATGATGACCATCGGGAGGATGAGATTCGTCCATCTCGGGAAGGTGTATTGGAAACGACCCATGGGGGTGCCAAAGGGGGTTGGGGATCCGGTCAAAACCTTGTGAATTGTTTCACAAAGTCAGCCCTGTCATGATCTTCTGATGAGCACTCCCTGTCAAGATGAAGCAGCATGCAGACCCTTGAGAAAGCCATGAAAAAACACCATGAGCATGCCATGGATGAGACTCATTCTCAGTGGCAGTCGGCCTGGTCCCGGGCCTGCACGTGCAAGATCTGGAAGGTCGTCACACAAATCGGCATTTGGTGCATAGATGCAAAGGGATGAATCCGCTCAACTCATTCCTGCGAAGAAGAGATATACCGACCTGCTTGAGCAACTCCGAGGATGGTGAAAGATGACATTACTCGTCGCAATCCCGATCCTGATGACACTCAGTCTTCCCTTTGCCCTTGCCTGTTGTCCCAACAACAAGGAACCCTGGGAACTCTGAAGCCGTTGCCGTTGAAGGTTCCCCATCGAGTTGAACCCCGTGGGTTACGATCCCCCCATGATCGATACCCACTGCCATCTTGTATCCAGGCAACTTCACCCACGACTTGATGAAGTGCTCACGAATGCAAGGGATGCCGGTGTCGATGGATTGATCACCGTGTCGACCGGAATGGACGATGTCCAGGCGGGTCTTGACGTTGCCAATGCACATGAACACGTCTGGTGCACGGCGGGAATCCATCCGCACGAAGCCGAGACCGTTCCAGATTGGAACTCCGTCCTCAAGGTTGCACGTGATGAATGCTGTGTCGCCTGGGGGGAACTCGGACTCGACTGGTACTACAAGACACCAACCCGGGATCAACAGTTCTCACTGCTTGAAGCGCACCTGGGAACAATCGAAACATCGGGGATCGACATGCCGGTCGTGCTGCACTGCCGGGAAGCGGTGGATGACCTGCTTGCCGTCCTTGCCGGCTCTTCAATTGATCTCTCCAGGTGCGTCTTCCACTGCTATACGGGTAATGTCGAATCACTCCGCCCGATACTCGATGCCGGGTGCCATGTCAGCTTCACCGGTGTTGTCACGTTTTCCAGTGCCCCCGAGGTTGCCGAGGCCGCACGCAGCGTGCCGATCGAACGGCTCATGGTCGAAACCGATGCCCCCTACCTCAGCCCCGAACCTGTTCGAAAGATGCGACCAAATGAACCATGCAATGTCGTACACACGACCCGCTTCCTGGCGGATCTTCATGGAGTAGACCACGACACCTTCACGAAACGCATGGATGCCAATGCAGACAGGTTCTTCGGACTCGGCCTGGGTCTTGAAGCAGGCGACTGATCCATGCGCATCGTCTCCCTTCTGCCCTCGGCCACGGAACTGCTCTGCTCGATACCCGGCGCAGAAGAACTCCTCGTCGGCAGGTCGCATGAATGCGACTGGCCGCCATCGATCATCGATCGTCCAGTGCTCACGGGTCAGCACATCACTGCAACCAGCAGCAGCGGGATCGACAGCCAGGTCCACGACGCGATTGAATCACATGGATCCCTCTACACGCTCGATGCCGATGTCCTTTCCAGCCTGGAACCGGATCTCATCCTCACGCAGGATCTCTGCAATGTCTGCTCGATCGATCTGCATACGGTCCAGCGGATCGCGGCCGGCATGCCCCATGCTCCCCGGGTCCTGAATCTCAACCCCTCGTCAATCGAGGACGTGATGGATGATCTCCTCCACATCGGCGAGGCCTGCAACCTGGTCGCCCCCGCAAACGAAACGCTGGTCGAACTCCGTGCCCGATGGTGGACCGCCCGGGACCATGTCAACGAACTGATTCCCGGCCCTGTCACCGCCCTGCTGGAATGGATGGACCCGCTGTACATCGCGGGACACTGGACTCCGCAACTCATCGAGCAAGCCGGTGGACGACATCCCTTGAATGACGCGGGGCAGCCTTCGAAGGTGATCCAGCCGGAGCAACTCCTGGAAGCAGCCCCCCAGCGACTGGTCATCGCGCCTTGCGGCATGGACCTGCACGCCATCGAGGGAGAAGTTCAACTACTTACAGGCGCCAGCTGGTGGAACCAGCTTCCGGCAGTCCAACATGGCCAGGTTGCGCTCGTAGACGGAAGCGCCTGGTTCAACCGCCCCGGCCCAAGGCTGATCGATGCCTTCTGCTGGTTGACGGCGTGGATCAATGATCGCCCGGAGCTTGCTCCGGCTGATCCCCCGGTTCGCTATCTCCAACCTGTTCCGGATTGAACTCGATGTTCGTTTCATCTGGAAGGAACATGGGTTCACCCGTTCGCATCTCACCGAGACTTCCCGGCGGATTGACGGGGATCCGAGTCGTTCGGGCATCGGGCATGGTCGCCTGGATGAGACCGTTGATCGGCGGGGTGTCAACCGCATGAATCTCGAGAAGACCCATGTACCGATCCGGTGTTCCCAATCTCCTGCTCCCTCGTGACTGAAGTTCCCAGCCGGCAAAATCTATCTTGAGCGAGTCAGCGGAATTGATCACGGGCGGAGGAGGCAACTCCTCGCCCCACCATTCAAGGAAGAGACGCCCCGTGGCATCTGGATGGGCGGGCTTGATCCGAATGAATTTCGGTGCATGGCGAAGTCCTTCCTGGATCCTGCCTTCTGCAGACAACCAGAGAACAAGCGGGGTCTCGCCTTCGAGTACGACCTTGATGCTCGAGTCGATCTTGTGCGACTCCTTCACCGTAAGTGTGACGGGAAGTTCCATCGTCGCCCCTGGAGCGAGATTCGGTTCACCTGGTCCTGCCCATGTACATCCACAACTGGGAACGGTCTTGATGATCTTCAGTGGACGGGTCGTGGTGTTGCGAAGGTGGAATGTGTGTTCGACCGTCTGGTCCTTGCCATCGATGAGGACCACGCCGAAGTCGTGACGCGAAGGTCCAACCGACTGCAACGGCGAGGCCAGGAGCCCCTGCACAACCCACCAGGCACCGAGACCACCGATTGCAACAAGCAGCAGGATCGCGAACCCCTGCATGGGTTGAAGCCGTCGCCGGGATGTTTCGGGAGCATCCACGAGGGAATCATAGAACCTTCACTGTCATGTTGGCAGGCCCATCCCCTGTTTCGAGCCTCGCAGGAGGGTTTTGTTTCTGGCACGATCGTTGCACCAGTGCTGCAGGGGATTTCACCCTTCGATCCAGGAGCTTTCATGAACCTCGATACCTTCACGACCCAGGCCAAACAGGCAATTGCATCGGCACAATCCATTTCTCAGGAAATGGGGCATGCGGAAATGCTGCCGCTGCACCTGCTGGCGGCAATGCTTGATGATGCGGGGAATGTCACGCGATCGATCCTCGAGCGTGCAGGTCGGGATCCCTCGAAGGTAAGCGAACTGGTTACGGCCCAACTCAACCAGCTTCCAACCGTCAGTGCATCGGGTGGTCATATGCCACAGACCTCGCCGGGAATGATGAAGGTATTGACCGATGCCACGGCGACATCGACCTCGATGAAGGATCAGTACACCTCCGCCGAGCACCTGCTCCTGGCCCTGAGTGAAGTTCCTTCACCCGCCGCGGATGCACTTGCAACACTCGGACTTGATACGGGGACGATCAGAAAGACCATCGATGACCTGCGAAGCGCATCGGGCGTAACCAACCTCAATGACCCCGATGCCGAATCCAACTTCGACTCGCTTGCACGATATGCGATCGACCTGAATGAACTGGCCGCATCGGGGCGACTCGATCCCGTCATAGGTCGCGACGAGGAAATCCGACGCTGCATGCAGGTGCTTACCAGGCGCACGAAGAACAACCCCGTCCTGATCGGTGAACCTGGAACCGGCAAGACCGCCATTGCCGAGGGCCTTGCACAACGCATCGTCAACAACGACTGTCCAAGCGGCATGCGCCATGCACGCATCATGGCCCTGGACGTCGGACAATTACTGGCAGGAACGAAGTTCCGCGGCGAGTTCGAGGAACGTCTCAAGGCAGTGCTTCGCGAAGTCACTGCCGCCGAGGGGCGGGTCATCCTGTTCATCGACGAACTGCACACGATCGTCGGCGCCGGCGCCGCGGAAGGCTCCGTCTCCGCCGGCAACCTGCTCAAGCCGGCCCTCGCACGCGGGGAACTTCGATGCATCGGCGCGACGACGCTCGACGAATACAGGCAGCACATCGAAAAGGACGCGGCCTTCGAGCGACGTTTCCAGCCGGTGTTCGTCGACGAGCCCTCCGTCGAGGCGACTGTTGCGATTCTCAGGGGCCTCAAGCAGCGATACGAGGCACACCATGGCGTCCGTATCCAGGATGCCGCGATCGTTGCCGCTTCATCGCTCTCTCACCGGTACATCGCCGACCGCTTTCTCCCGGACAAGGCCATCGACCTGCTTGATGAAGCTTCATCACGTCTTCGCATGGAAAACGATTCGATGCCCGTGGAACTTGAAGGCATGCGTCGCCGGATCCTCCAGCTCGAGATCGAGCGGGAAGCATTGAAAAGCGAATCGGATGCCGCCTCCATGGACCGACTCAAGGCACTTGAAGCCGAGTTGGCCGAACTGGATGAATCCAACCGGGCACTCACGGCACAATGGGATGTCGAGAAGGCTGAACTGGACGAGATTCGAGCAGTCAAGGAGGCCATCGACACCGCCCACACCGAACTGGAGCAGGCACAGCGTCGAGGCGATCTGGAGACTGCCGCGAGAATCCAGTACGGAACGCAGCGGGAACTTGACCAGCGACTTGCCGCGGCCGAGTCGGTGCTTGACGAACGACAGAGCGAAGGCCGGTCCCTGGTGCGGGAGGAAGTCGACGCCGAGCAGATCGCCCAGGTCGTTTCAGCGTGGACCGGCATTCCCGCTTCAAGACTCGTCGAAGCCGAACGGGAGCGACTCCTTCGAATGGAAGATGCCCTCCGGCACCGCCTGGTCGGGCAGGACGAAGCCGTTACCGCCGTCTCCGATGCCGTTCGTCGCAGTCGTGCAGGCCTGGATGATGCCGGGCGCCCGATCGGGTCATTCCTCTTCCTCGGACCGACCGGGACAGGCAAGACGGAACTGTGCAAGGCGCTGGCGGAGTTCCTCTTCAGCACGGAGGATGCCATCGTACGCATCGACATGAGTGAATACATGGAACAGCATTCCGTGGCGAGACTCATCGGATCACCTCCCGGGTATGTCGGGTACGAAGAAGGTGGCCGCCTTACCGAGGCCGTCCGCCGACGACCCTACTGTGTTGTTCTCTTCGACGAGATGGAGAAAGCACATCCTGATGTGTGCAACATCCTGCTCCAGGTGCTCGAGGATGGCCGACTCACGGATGGGCATGGTCGTACAGTTGATTTCAGCAATACGATCATCGTGATGACGAGCAACATCGGATCGCAGCAGATCCTCGAGCTGACCGAATCGGGTGCACTTGATGTCGAGATCGAGGCGCACATCCAAGACCTCCTGAAGAAGACCCTGAGACCGGAGCTGCTCAACCGAATCGACGATACGGTTGTCTTCCACCAGCTCACGAAGGTCCAGTTGCTCGACATCGCGAGGATCCAGATCGAGATTCTCTGCAGGCGAATGACGGAACGAGGGCTGACCCTGGAACTGACGGATGAGGCACTTGATGCGCTCGTCTCGGAAGGCTGGGATCCCCATTTCGGTGCCCGACCTCTTCGTCGTACCATTCGGCAGCGTATTGAAAACGAGATTGCGTCCCTCATCCTCGCCGGAACACTCGAGGAGGGAGATCGAGTTCTCGTGGATGTCGCCGGGGAGGCCTTCCGCTTCGAAACCATTGCTTCCCCTGCAACGGAAACCGCCGAAACGCGTTGAACCACTCGCTCTCTTCCTTTCCCAAGCACCTCGTGCGTGGAAAAACTCTCCTCACATGCGACCCCTGCATTCCTGCGGGGGTCGTCTGCTTTCTGCGTACCTGGCTGCGAACCGATAGGATGCATCGATGCGTTCACTTCTGCTCATCACATGCTGCTGCCTCCTTCCCGCATGCCAGGGAGGAAAACTTGATTCCCCGGCCCACCGCCTCGCCGGAACATGGACGAGTACGTTCAATGGCACGGTCGTCGACATCCTTGCAGAGGATGACACGAGTGGCATCTTCATCATCAAGCTGGCTGACGAAGACTCGTCCCCCTACACGGGAGCATTCTCGGCAACAGAGACGATGCTCACCATCGTGAATGACGACAACGGCCCCTGTCCCGGTACGGAAGGCGAATACGAGTTCGCCATTCTCAATGGTGTCATGCAGTTGACGCTGAACTCCGATGAATGCACCGGACGAGGCGATGGCATCGACTACGCCTGGACACGCATGCTCAAGGCCTCGAACTGACTGGAATCAGAGTGAACGGGCCTGCTCGAGGAACGAACGGTAGTTTGCTCCGACCTCATCCATCGTGTCGCCCCCGAACTTCTCGAGGAAGGCGCGGGCCACTTCGAACCCCACGACATTCTCCATGACCACGCTGGCTGCCGGCAATGCACAGACGTCGCTCCGCTCGTAATCACTTCGCTCGGCGTCCTTCGTCTCGAGGTTCACGCTGGGCATCCCCTGCAGGAGCGTGCTGATGGGTTTCATGGCTCCACGGACGACGATCGGCATTCCGTCGGACATGCCACCCTCGATTCCGCCGGCATTGTTCCGAGGTCGGGTGAAGCCAAGGCAGGGTTCTCCCCGCTTCGACTCCTCGTACTCGATTGCATCATGCACCTGCGAACCTGTATGGAAGGCCACGTCCTTGCCAAGGCCGATTTCCACGGACTTGAAGGCCTGGATGCCCATGACCGCGCCGGCGAGGCGGGCGTCGAGTTTCTCATCAAAGTGCATGCATGAACCAAGTCCGATGGGGCATCCGAAGACATGCACTTCGCAGAGCCCCCCCACCGTGTCCTTCTCCTCCTTGGCGGAGCGGATGTGCTTGATGATCGCTTCGCAGACCGGCTCGTCCGGGCAGTAGACATCGCTGTCGTCGCGCGCCGCTCGCAAGGCATCCAGGGAGTTCCGCGTCACCTCGATGTCGGTCACGGCATCGAGCATGCCACGCACGAATCCGAAGACCTCGATCCCGAAGGAGCGAAGCAGGCACCGGGCTGCTGCACCAGCTGCGGTTCGCGCCGCAGTCTCCCGTGCGCTGGCTCGTTCAAGCGTGTTGCGACAGTCCGTGGTCAACCACTTGATCGAACCGGCAAGATCCGCATGCCCCGGCCTCGGTCGATGAACAGGTGGCGTCTTCTCGATGTCATCAAGGCGATTGTCCTTGTTGGGAACCTGGAGCACCAGGGGAGACCCCATCGTCCGGCCGAGTCGAACACCCGCCTGGATATTGACGGTATCGGTCTCGATCTTCATTCGTCCGCCACGACCATAGCCACCCTGGCGGCGGCGAAGTTCCGTATTGATGAACTCAACGTCCAACTCGAGGCCCGCAGGCAGACCACCGACGACGGCAAGGCCGCATGGACCGTGTGATTCTCCGGCAGTCTGGCAAGTCAGTGTGGCCACGGGTTCAGTCTATCAGTTGACGCCATGACTCGAACGGGGGCTCGAGACCGGTCCATGCATGGAACTGCCGACGGGCCTGTGCCAGGAACATCATGTCACCCGTCACGACCGTCGTCCCCACTGCACGAGCCGCCTCTACAAGGGGAGTGTTCCGTGGAGCATAGACACACTCGTAGACCACCGAAGCCTCCTCGAGCATCCATCCGGGCAGGCCCAGGCACTCGATGGGATTTCCTTCCGGGTCCGGCCCACCCTCCATGCCGACTGAAGTCGTGTTGAGAATGACGTCGTACCCGGTCAACTCGTCAAGATCTCCAAGCGTGCACATGTGATCGTCCATGGCCTCCACGAGCGCCTGGGCGCGTTGTGGTGTCCGGTTGAAGATGTCGACGCGGGCACCGGCTTCAACAAGGCCGGCCACTGCTGCGCGAGCCGCACCGCCTGCTCCAAGGACCGCGATGCGTGATCCCGGGGGATCAAGGCCAAGTGTTTCGACGATGGCGGGCGCATCGGTATTGTCGGCACTGAGCCCTCCCTCCTCGTCAACGATGATCGTATTGACTGCACCGGCTCGCTGGGCGATCTCGCTGATGGTTCCGCCCGCCTCCTTCACGAAACGCAGCGCGTGCTCCTTGTGTGGAAGCGTGATGCACAATCCACGCAGTCGGAACCCACTGTCAGCCAGGAGGACGCCGACCGTGGCCTTGAATGACTCCCAACCGGGCGCAACAGGCAAAGGCATGAACACCCCGTTGAAACCGGCGTCTGCAAAGCCGGAGTTCTGGACGATCGGGCTGATGCTGTGGGAAACAGGATCCCCGAGGATGCAGTAGACAGCCGTCTCCGCATCAAGTTCACGGAAGCGGTACCGGGAGACGAGTTCACGCACCGAGCATTGTCCCGGGGCCGTTGGCCCACCTGTTCCGGCTGCAAAGGAAAGAAATGCGCCTTCACGCCCGGCCAGCACGCGTGTTGGAAGTCCTGCTTCGCCCATGCACAGTGCAATCGTGGGCTTGGCGCGTGTGCGAAGGACATCGAATGCTTCGATGGAATCACGGGCCGACCGTGCTCTCCATGCAATCTTGATGACAGCAGCTTCCTCGATACTGCTCATCTCCGCCACGGCTCGCAGCAGGTCACCTGGTCGACCAAGCATGTCGTGCCTGGAGAGGATGAGCCCGGTATCTTCTCCCATCGCCTTCCAAGCCATTCGAAGTGGCTCGGACTCCAGCCACATCGGAGCCTCCAGGTCGATGTATCGAGGGCAGGTTCCAGTGGAACCCAGCACTTCGAGCAGTTGGGCGATCTCGTCAGCGGACCCGTCGAAGTCTCCCCCCTCGGAAACACTTCGAACGGTCAGGATGCTGGGGACGGAGGCATCGTTCACCAGGATCGCAACCGCATCGGCCGCTCCGTCCATTCCAGGCCATGCATCTATGCGCCATTCAATGATGTCGGCGCCGTCCTCGACTGCAGAGCAGGATTGAGAAAGAGCCGATTCGACATCGCCCGGGCTCGGGACATGAATGGATGCAGCCACGAGTGCCATGGATGGATCATACGACCTTCAGTCTTCCCGGTACGATGCACCCATGCCTGGAAAACCCTTCGACGAGGGAGATACAGCAATCGAGGAGGCCCATGGCCTTCTCCGGAGCTGGACACAGGGGCTCTTTCGGTTCGATGAGCACGTCCAGTCACTGAAGTATGTCATTGCGCCCGATGGCCAACTGATCGCCCCGGTCATGGTTGCCGCCCTGCAGACCCCGGATACGGCCCTGTACATCCCGGATGATGAAGCACCCGTGCTTGAGCTTCTCCTTTCATTGGAAGCCTTCGAGGACCGTGGAGAAGCTGCAGTGCTTGCCGATCGATGGCGAATCCACCATGGGACCGAGGAGGACATCAACTGGGCCTTCATGAACATCGACATGGTCCGCATCAGCGGCCTGGTCATCGATGGAGATGCCATCGTCAGGTTGAATCCCTTCGCCGATATTGAAGCAGATCTCTGCCGCAGGCTCAATGCCCTTGGCGAAAGCACGCTCCAGCGGATCTGCAAGGGACAACTGGATGTCGACGTCGAGCATCCATGTGTGGTTGCGATTGATCCACTCGGCCTGGACATTCGCGCACGCTTCGACGTTCTGCGCCTGCCCTTCGGTACGACACTCGAGTCGCCCGACCGGGTCCTCGCTGTCGTCAAGTCGTGGGCATCGGCAGCAAACTGACATCCGGTTCGACGAAGCCAGTGCGAGCCTCGGAAGACATGAGGCACGCACGTGAGTAGTACTTCAGCAGAATCTGCTTCTCAAGCAGTTCGGGGTGCGCCTTGAGAAACTGGTCGAACCTCTCATCCCCGGAACGCCCCTGCACCAGCGCGTGCATGATGCGCATCCATGCAACCGTGACGGTTTCGTGGTATCCGCTGTCATCGCTGGACTCGACACCGATGACGACGTTGTACTTCTGTATGCCGACTCGCATCGACTCAAGGGCATCGTCGAAGGGTCGACTCCGGGCGTAGTACCAGGCGACGTGCACGTGCGCCTCGTGCGTCCAGCATTCCCTTGAAAGCGTCGTATCCTCGAAGGCGCTGATGAACCGGGCAGTGTTCACGATCAATAGTTGTTGTCGATGCAGGGAGTCGGCAGGAGGTATCGACGGTCCAGTGCATCGATCAGTTCCGCCGGACCACGAAGATTGGCGCTGATGGACAGGTTGGTGGCGAGCTGGCCACCAAGCCAGAGGCGCGTGAATGCACCTACATCGGCCTCCAGGGTCGGCAGGTTCTCATCATGCCCGTATTCAGCGGTCGATTTCGAATCGAACCGAACGATCCAGTCACCCCCGATTCCACGCCAGGGGGCGTCGGCGGGCAGGTGGTCGGCGATGGGGTCTGCAAGCCGCAGGTTGAATGCAAGATCCGCTCCCGGCAGGCAGATGGCCTCGATGCACCGTGGAAGATCGCAGATGCGGTTCTGCATGCTGGACAGAGCCAATGTTCTCTTCTGGAAGGGTGAGTCCCGGGTCACGCGGTACCAGGTGAAGGGTCGAGCTACGAGATCCTGCATCGAAATGCCCTGTGGATCCTGCATGCGGAACCCGTGCACCTGGTCACCAAGGCTCTTGAGTACGCCGAGCAGTTCCAGGAACTGTTCGCGGGTGGACCATGAGATGATCCAGACCACGTAGGGACCGTGCTCGCCCTTCCCATCTGGACTCACCGCGATGAAATGGCTGATGGCGTCATCGGCCCCGTCGCGATACCCGAGGACGAAGACTTCTTCATTGAAGTTCATCTCGTAGGCAATCTGCCGCCAATCGGTGATCTTCACCTGGCCATGCATGGATCGCCTCGACATGTGGCAGGCATGGAGCGATTCTGCGTCCTCCAGTCCCATGCGAATAGGGGGCCGTGTCGCGCGAGGCACCTTCAAGGCCCTCGGGTCGATGGTGGCTGTCCGTCCCAGGGGAGCCAGACCAAAGCCGAGGCGATCGTAGAACCCCGCATCGAAGATCCCCAGGGTCGAGACGGCAGCACCATCGGCTGCGTCCTTGGCAACACACTCTGCTGTCAAGGTGGTGGCATGCCCCTGCTGTCGACCGATGCGGCCCGCGTAGACACCCGCAACGATTGCCAGTGGAAGTTCCTGCTCAAGCACGCGCATCGTGCCAGGCAACATGCTTACTGCAATCTCAGCTTCCCCATGGACCTCGCAGACACGCGTACGACAGGTATCCAGGTAGAGGTCCAGGCTCTCGCGATGCGGCTTCTTGTCCTCGATCCAGCCAATTTCCCGCCAGATGCGGAACATCGCGTCCTTGTCACGTTCTGAATCGAAATCACGTGATTCCACGTCGCTGTTCACCCGTCCTCTGTCATGCGCTCGATGACATCCGTACTGCTCAGGCCCGGTCGATGTCCGAGTACCTGCAGTTCAATACCAAGGTCCGTGACGATGTCATGCTCATTGATCTCCTCGGGCCTGTAATCACCACCCTTGACATAGACATCCGGCTTGACCGCCTTGATGAGCCCATGCGCCGTAGGTTCCGGGAAACTCACGAGGTAATCGATGCACCTGAACTCGGCGAGAATGGCCAGCCGCTGCTCCAGTGGATAGACCGGACGATCAGGCCCCTTCTGCTTGGCGACCTCCTCGTCGACATTCACACCGACCACAAGGACATCACCCAGGTTCGCCGCTTCGCGGAGGTAGGCCACGTGCCCGGCATGCACCACGTCGAAGCAGCCGTTGGTAAGCACGATTCGATGCCCCGCTTCACGGTGCACTTCCAGTTCGACACCCAGTTCCTCCGGGGTCCGTACCGTGCTCTGGGGTGGTGCCTGTCGAAGCATGATCTCGCGGCGGACCCGAGACAGTGGAATCGCCTGCGTACCGAAGACCTCCACTTCAAGGCCTGCCGCGGCATTGGCGAACTCGACGGACAATGGCCAATCCAGGCCGTTGGCCCTTGCAGCAGCCAGGGCGGCAAGCACCATGTCGCCGGCGCCTGTGACGTCGTAGACACTCCGAGCAGTCGTCGGCACATGCAGCGGTCCCTCACCGGGTCGAACCAGGATTGCGCCATGGCGATCGAGCGTCATCACGAGGGCATCAAGGGCAAGACCCTCCAGCATCTCGGTCGCTGCAGACCCATCCGGAACACCTTCGCCTAGTGAACGATCAAGTGCATGTTCCAGTTCGGACCGGTTGGGTGTCATCGCGGTTGCGCCCTTGTAGCGGGCCCAGTCGACGGAACGTGCCGGATCCACCAGGACCGGAACGCCTGCCGCTGCAGCTTCCTCGATGAGCAGTCGGCACAGGCTTGAGGAACAGACACCCTTCCCGTAATCCTCAAGGCAGATGACATCTACCGATGCCAGGTGTGCACGTACATGTTCAAGCACCTTCGATTCGATGGCATCGGGCAATGGATCTTCAGACTCGACATCCACGCGGAACATCTTCTGTGGATGTCGATGCTGTGCCAGGCCGACTAGGCTTCTCTTGACGGTCGTAGGTCGCTGTGCATCGACGACGAGCCCCTCTACTTCATTGCCCGACTCGCCAAGTGCAGCCTGCAGCCACTTCCCGGCCTCGTCATCCCCAATGACTCCGCAACAGGTCACCGTCGCGCCGAACCCCTGGAGGCAGGTAGCCACGTTTGCCGCGCCGCCAGCCGATCGCTCGGTTCGCTCGCTTCGAAGTACCGGCACGGGAGCATCCGGGCTGAGACGCTGGGCGTCTCCATAGATGAACTCATCAACCATGAAGTCGCCCACGACCAATGCCGTGCACGACTTGAATCCGGCAATCTGGTTCAACAGCGTGCTCATCGAGGTACCAGCCTACCCATTCCCGCCAAGGTGCGACGTGATGGCCTCGATTCGCTCCAGCAACTCGGCCTGGCCCTGCACGAAACGCAGTCGAAGGTCGGGAACGATGACAGGATGATCACCCAGCAGTTCCGCCATGGCTCGAGCCTTTACCCAGTCCTTCTGGGTCATGAGAATCCCATCCGTACCCTCGGCCATCGCCGCGAGCGAGGACAGTTCTGAACGGCTGAAGGGCGCGTGGTCTGCTGCGGGCATGTCCGCGGCAACAGTCGCCCCGGCTGCACGGATCTGTGCATGTACCGCGTCGGCGTGGCCAACACCGAGTCTCGTTACGACACGCTTGCCCGAAAGCCAGTTGATTCGCTGGGCAATCTGCTTGCCTTCAGCGTGGACCTGCACGGTCGTCCACTGGTGGTCAGTCCAGGCGATCGGACGGGAGCCATGCCAGTGCTCGACCATGGCTGCAATCTCGTCATCGAACCGGGAAGCATGCGTCATGATCACGGCACCCGCTCTTGAAAGTGACGACAGGGGTTCACGCAGATGTCCCGCGGGCAGAAGTCCCTGGTCCTGCAGTGGCCTGGAAGCATCGATGAGCACCAGGTCGAGATCACGATCAATCCAGCGATGCTGAAAACCATCATCGAGTACAGCGCAATCCGTGGTCGGTGCCTCGGCAACATGGGATGAAAGTACCCGCACTCGATCTGGACCGACAAGGACCGGTGTACCCGGCAAGGCACCCTCGTAGATGAGTTGTTCATCCCCGGCCTGTCCATCCCGAGCGCCGTATCCACGAAGACAGATCGCCGGCGACCGACCCGCGTCAAGGAGACGTTCGACGATCCACTGCACCATCGGCGTCTTGCCCGTCCCTCCCGTCGTGAGGTTCCCCACGGAGATGACTGGAATCCCGACCTGGGCCACCCCGATGCCACGATCGAAGCGGCGATTGCGACGATTGACCACGATCCGGTAGACCCACGACGCGGGAACCGTCACCGGGTTGAGAATGGAAGGCAGGGGACCACTCATGCCTGGACACCTTCAAGCAACTCGTGCAGGCGACGCATCGGCAGTCCCATGACTGTCGCCGGGTCGCCCTCGCATTCAATCGGCCATCCGGCCTCGATGCGCTCGATGAGGTTGTATCCACCCGCCTTTCCCTGCCACAGTCCCGTAGCGAGGTAGTCATCGAGGTCATCCTCGTTCACCCTCCCCCATCGGACCAGGGCCCGGTCATGAAAGAGCAGACGATGGCCTTCCGGGAATGCCACGAGGCAGGTACCAGTCAGGACATCATGCGATCTCTCCATGAATCCCTCCAGCATCGACCTGGCAGCGGCTTCATCGGCGGGTTGACCAAGCAACCGGCCTTCATCGACGCAGATCGTGTCTGCGCCAAGCACGGTGCAGGCTTCCTCGGAAGGACGTGATTCCTGCAGAAGGTCCAGCACCGACCTGGCTTTCAGCCATGCAAGTGCTTCCACCCATTCCTCCGGCGGGGTCTGCCCGGGGGACAGGTCGCCATCATCAACGGATGGTGGAAGAACTTCCACCTGCCACGTGCTCTCCTCCAGGAGGACCTGCCGGCGAGGCGACGTGCTTGCAAGGATGAGGGGCATGTTCCAATTCATCAACGGGCTTTCGCGGTTTCCGCAAGAACGTGGTCCACGCGTTCCAGTACCTGGTCGACGGTGATCCGTCGCATGATGGAATCACCAAGCGACCGATCCCGGTAATGCACCGGTGCATCCAGTTCGACCTGGACGACACGGTCATCAAGTCCATACGGACCGACTTTCGACGGCTCGGTCGGCCCGTAGAGTCCTACGCATCGACCACCAAGGCCGACCGCCATGTGCAGCGGGGCGGAATCGTTCGAAACCGTGATGGTGGCTTCCTCGATCATCGCCATGAGCACGCCGATGCTTGAACTTCCCGAGACATCATGCACGCGTCCGAGATCGGATGTCACCGCGTTTCGAACAGCTGCCGCCTCGTCACGTTCGTCTGCGGATCCGACGATGAGGACATGTTCACACCTGCCCTTGAGCAGCTGGTCCACCAACTGTGCCCATCGCGACGTCGGCCACGCCTTCGTGTGCCAGCGACTGGCCGGTGCAAGAACCGCGAAGGGGGCACCTGACAGGTCCTTGCAGAGTGAGCCTTCCTTCCAGGTGGTGCGAGCATCATCTGGAACATGCAGTTGCATGTCTGGATGAATCTCCGCCCCGCAGGCAGGCAGCAACGCGAGCATCCTGTCCACGTCATGTGGAATCGCCGACGTATCGACCTTCTTCGTGTATCCAAACCCGGCACCTTCCCGGGCATCGGCATCGCCGATTCGATATGGAGCCCTTGTCATCCAGGTGATGAAGCCGCTGCGGCCAAGACCCTGGCAATCAAGCACCAGGTCATAACGTGTTCGCTTGAGGCCTCGAAGGAAGTGACGAAGTTCAAGTGCGACTCCCGGGTGGCACCACCACCGTGCAAGGCGTTGCCGATGAAAGGCAATTGCCTTGTTGAGGTCGGGATGTGCTCGGATTGCATCCATGAAGGCGTCATTGACCACCCAATCGATGAGTGCGTCCGGAAATGTCTGTTTCAGACTCGAAAGAACGGGCACGGTGCGACAGACGTCCCCAAGCGCGCTGGGACGGACCAGGAGAATCCGTTGTGGGGTAATCGAAACTGGCATCCGCGGCTCCGGAGTGCATGATACCCCTGTGGAGAGGAAGCTCACTGCTGGACGCTGGATTGCACCGCCAGCAGGCGTACCATGTATCCTTCGCGCAGCAAGAATCCCGGGAACCCATGACCCACGACCACCCCCAACCCGACCCCTCCGACGCCAGTGACGATATCCCCGCGCTGATGGATTCAAATGCCCCGGATCCGGCCCCGATTCCAAAGCGGCCTGCCAAGGCATCTGGAAAGAAGCGGGTTGAGACCACTTCAGGATCGGATGACATGCCCTCGCCGGGAAATACCACGGCCGGCTTCGATACCGTTCTGGGCAAGATCGTCGTCGAGTCTGGGCTTGTGACCTCCGACGAACTGGAACAATGCCTCGAGGAAGCCAAGTCGATCGAGAACCCGGAGGACCTGCGGACCCTCTCCGACTTCCTGCTTGAACATGACTACGTCACTCGTCACCAGTTGGACCGGATGCAGAAGGAGTTCGATGCAAAGAAGTCCTCCCAGAGAATCCCCGGGTACCGGATCCTCAAGAAACTCGGGTCGGGTGCCATGGCAACCGTGTTCCTTGCGAAGCAGTTGAGCCTGGACAGGCTCGTGGCGATCAAGGTCCTGCCCAAGAAGTTCTCAAGTGATGCGAACTTCATCAACCGGTTCTACAAGGAAGGACGGTCTGCTGCGCAGTTGAACCACGCGAACATCGTCCAGGCCTATGACGTGGGTCAGGCGGGTGACCATCACTACTTCGTCATGGAATACGTCGAAGGTGAGACGATCTATGACCGGACGAAGGCGGAGAAGCGGCTCCACGAAGCCGACGCGATCGACGTCGTCATGCAGGTCGCCCGTGCACTGCAGCACGCGCATGAACGCGGACTGATTCACCGCGACATCAAGCCCAAGAACATCATGATCACCGGTCGCAACAAGGTGAAACTTGCGGACCTTGGACTTGCCCGGGCGGTCGACGACGAGGTCGCAGCCAAGGCCGAAGCGGGCCGTGCCTACGGCACTCCCTACTACATCAGTCCCGAGCAGATCCGTGGCGAGGTCGACATCGGACCCCAGGCCGACATATACGGCCTCGGAGCAACCTGTTACCACATGGTGACTGGCCGCGTCCCCTTCTCCGGAAAGAACCCGTCACAGGTCATGCACAAGCACCTGAAGTCCGAGTTGACCCCTCCCGACCACCTGAATCCTTCCCTCTCTGCCGGGTTCTCACAGGTGATCGAGATGATGATGGCCAAGAAATGTGAAGACAGGTACCAGACTGCCGCTGACCTGCTTGAAGACCTCGAACTCACCCGCAAGAACGAGACCCCCCACTACGCCAGGCCGAAGGTCGACTTGTCGAAACTGACCGTCAAACTCGGCCAGGCCCAGCCTGGAGAGAGCCATGTAGACGAGGGAAACAGCGGAAACTCACCCGTGACGGCAATCTCGATCACGGTCAACGTGGTCCTGGCGATCATCGTCATCGTGCTTCTCCTGATCAGCTTCAACTCCTGAAGCGTCGGGGCGATATCATGCCCCCATGCAGCTCTACATCGATACCGCAAGCATCGACGAAATCCGCGAAGCCGCCTCCATGGGCGTCCTCGACGGAGTCACGACCAACCCCAGCCTGGTTGCGAAGGAGGGCGTGGACTTTCATGAACGCCTCGGCGAGATCTGCCAGGCAGTCCCCGGGCCGGTGAGTGCGGAAGTCATCGCGACCGAGCATGAAGCCATGCTCGAGGAAGCGATGGCCTTGACCGAGATTGCAGACAACATCGTGATCAAGCTGCCGTCAACCGTTGACGGGCTTCGAGCCTGTCGAGCCTTGTCGGACAAGGGGATCAGAACGAACTTGACACTCTGCTTCCAACCGCTGCAGGCGATGCTTGTTGCCAAGGCCGGCGCATTCCTTGTCAGCCCGTTTCTTGGTCGCCTCGATGACCTCGGGCAGGATGGCATGGAACTCATCCAGCAGATACGGACGATCTACGACAACTACGGGTATGAAACGAAGATCCTCGCCGCATCAATCCGTCATCCACTGCACCTGGTGCAGTGCGCGATGCTCGGTGCGGATGTCGCAACAGTTCCATTCAAGATCATCAAGCAGATGATGCATCACCCGCTGACCGACAGTGGCCTGGAGAAATTCCTGGCCGACTGGGCTGCGATGAAGAAACCGAGCAACCAGCTCGTCTGAGCCGTTCGACTCAGTCCCTGACCTGCACGATCATCTCAACTTCAACAGCTGCCCCTATCGGAAGACTCACGGAGCCCACCGCGGCCCGCGCGTGCCGCCCAGCTTCCCCGAAGACCTCTTCCATGAGTTCACTGGCGCCATTGGCAACCTTCGGTTGGTCCGTGAACCCGGGGTCCGAAGCAACGAAGACACCCAGGCGAACAACCTGCTCAACTCGATCAAGGTCACCATCGAGATGATCCGAGAGCACGGCCAGGGCATTGATTCCACATTGGCGAGCTGCCGCTGCAGCCTGTTCAAGGGTCACGCTGCCGGGAACGGTGCCACTGGCCAGCAGAGTTCCCTCGGAGAATGGAACCTGCCCACTGATGAAAACCAACGATCCCGCCTGGACAGAGGGCACATAGGCGGCAACTGGCCTGGGTGCCTCTGGAAGGCTGATTCCCAGCTCCTCAAGACGGTCGCGAATTCGAGCCATCAGGCATTTCCTTGGTAAAAAGGGGGTTGCCGGCCATTCCACTTGACCGGCACCACGTCCCGGGTACCCTTAATAGTGGATTACAATCCTGCGAAGCCACCGTGGCTTCGGATCCGGTGCGGCAATCATACCGTGATCAACTGTTCTTCTTTGCCGGTATTCCGGCCTGTTCATTCCCGCCGCTCCTGATCGACAATTCAGTCAGTTGACGTAGCGGGTGCTTTTTCGCCCTTGTCTGCATGTTTCGGTCCTGTTGGGTCGTATGCTGCATGCATCGAGGCAGGTTCCTGCAACGCCAAGTAGAACAGGACGATTCCGTCCCGCGTTGGTGAAGCCAGCCGAGACGTTCGTAGAAGAGGAACCGGCGTACGGTCCCAAACGTATTCATCCATACTTCATATAGAAACAAACGGAGACGAACATGAAGACCAAGAGAGGATTTACCCTCGTAGAACTGATGGTCGTGGTTTCGATCATCGCCCTGCTGATGGGCCTGCTGCTGCCGGCTCTTTCCTCGGCAATGGCGACTGCTCGTGCCAAGAAGGACTCCGCAAACCTTCGTGGAATTGGCCAGGGCTACGGCGCCTATGCCAATGACTACAACGGTGCGTGGTGCACTCCCGGTGAACTGAACCGCGCCCCCGTCTTTGTCGAGGGACTCGGGAATGTCTGCATGATCGGGCGTGGCGAAGCTCAACCCACCTACAACACGACTGGGTACCTGGGTTCAGCCATGATCGCGCAGAACTACCACACGTCCGAAATCCATGTCTCGCCCTGCGAGAACAACAAGGACATCGGGGTCAAGGGCGAAATCGCCGAGAACGGCAACATCGTCGCCTATGACCACAGCCAGTGGGATCCATCCAACTGCTCGTACTGGGACCCGGGCTTCCGTGCTGACCTTCGGAACCTGAATGATGGCAAGAGCCATACGTCCTACGCGAACCAGTCACTGATGGGTGACCGTCTTATCGCCTGGAATGACACTGCGTCGAGCACCGACATCGTTCACAGCCTTCGAGGCACTGAGAATGGTGTTGTCAATGACGACATGGAAGAAGGCCAGTACACGCGGTCTCCTGTTCTTGACTTCATGGGCCCCTCGGGCGCATTTCACGCCAACACACTCTGGGGTGATTTCTCAATCACCAACATCCAGAACTTCTACCCGGCCAACTCCATCTACGAGGAGCGAATCAGCGGGTATGAGAACGGCATGAAGAAGGACAACATCTTTGCTGCTGAGTTCCAGGGTGCACCTGATGCAAACGGCACTCCCAGCAACCTGTTGTCCGGAGACAACTTCCTTTCGTACTCGTACCTGGTCGGCACAGCGGACTTCCCGATGATGCTTGCTTCGTATGATGAACTGTACGATTGAGTCATTTTGATGACTCGAACGGAGCTGCGACCATGACTCGTCGTGGATTCACACTTGTAGAACTGCTGGTGGTCATTGCGATCATCGGCATTATCGTCGGCATCCTCCTGCCGTCCCTGGCCTCAGCCAGGGCGGCGGCGAGGCTTGTCGAGGAACAGAAGCGGGTGCGAACCATCCACGAGGGCTTTGTCAATTGGGCTTCGACCCACAAGATGCGAAAGCCCGTGCCTGGTCGTGAGCAACGGCTGATGGACCCGGATCTCGGGAAGTTCGTCCATGGCCGTGGTCCAGAGGACGCCTCACAGAATGACCATGCCGCGCTGCTTTCACTGTGCATCATGGAAAATCACTTCACGACACCGGACACGGTTTCCAACATGGAACCCAACCCGAGTGTCTTCGTGTACGGGGACTATGACTACGACCTGTACCGCCAGTACGTTGCCGACGACCAGCCCGGGGTCTTCTGGGATGACGGGTTCAACAATGACATTACGGCCGTCGGCGCAGGCTGCAACAACTCCTATGCGATCATGCCTCTTGCCGGAGTTCGCCGCAAGGAACAGTGGGACCGCCAGGCTGATTCCAACTTTGCACTCGTAGGCACACGCGGGCCGGCAAATGGAGATGAGTCTCTCCTGTCCAGGGATGCCGGCACCGACCAGTCCAACACCGCCAACTACCTGGGCCGCGAAGGTCAGTGGAGAGGAATCATCGTCTACGGTGACAACCACACCGACACGCATGAGAACTTCTACCCGGTAGCCTGCACGTACCAGGATCCAGGTAACAACGCCTGGCTGGCCGACAACCTCTACGAGGCGCAGGCCGCCTTCCCTGAATACAACTTCGACCCCTTGCTGGGTTCGGACATCATCCTCACGCACGTGAATGAAGTCACCGTCGTGGAAGACAGCAACCCCTTCTACGTCGAATACGAACCCCTGCACGACTGATCCTTCACGGGGTACGCCACAAACACGCTCTGATGATGCCATCGCCGTGCCATGCTCGGCATGCGGCATATACTCAGGACATGTTCAAGACACGAAGTCAAACAGGACGACTGGCTCACATGATGACACTGCTTTGCTGCGCCGTGCTGCTTGCCGCGGGGCAGGCGCCGGAAGAGGCTCCTGTTGTTCCTGTTCACCGGCAAGCCGACCACGTGACGGTGATCACGATCAGCGGTCCGATCGACTCCATGACGGTGCAGTCGGTGCGCCGGCGGTTGTCGGATGCGATCGAAGATGGTTCGGATGCCATCGTCATCCAACTGGATACGCCTGGCGGGGAGTTGATGGCCACCCTTGAACTCTGCAGGATGCTCAAGGAGGACGCCCCCGGAAATACGACGGCCTGGATCTCGCCACACGCATTCTCGGCGGGCACGATCATCGCCCTTGCCTGCAGGTCCATCGTGATCCAGCCGGGTGGAATGTTCGGCGACAGCGCCCCGGTGAGTCCTCTCGGTCCGATTCCACAGACGGAACGGGCCAAGCTGGAATCACCGATTCTCACGGAGGTGATCGACTCTGCGCGAAGGAATCACCGTGATGAACGCATCGTGCAGGCCTTCGTCAGCGTGGGCGTCGAGTTGTGGCTGCTGCAGAACATGGACACCGGAGAACGCATCTGCGTCGATGCCGGCGAGTACGAGGCCATCTACGGAGAAGAACCACCCAGGACGATCCCCTCCATCACCCCCTCGAGTGAACTGGAAGGGCCCGGCGAAAATGCGATGACTCCCTTCTTCGAACAGTTCACCGGGCCGGGCGGCGATTTGACTCCCAGCAACCTCTCGTCTCTGATGCAGCGACCCTCGTCACGACCACGATTGGGAAGTGAGGACAGGGATGCGTGGCAACTGGTCGAACAGATCATCTCCAACGATCGGCTCCTGGCATTGACCCCGTCCCAAGGCAGGGACTACGGACTCGTTGACGGATTCGTCAAGGATGACGTGGACATGAAGCAATTTCTCGGTGCACGAACCATCACGACCCGGAATCGATCCTGGTCGGAAGCCATGACCAGCTTTCTTGTCAGCTGGCCTGTCCGACTGGTGCTCATCGTCATCTTCATCGTCGGCACCTTCATCGAGATGGCTGCGCCGGGCACGGGTGTCTTCGGCGCAGGAGCTGCCGTTGCGCTGCTCATCCTGCTTGGTGCTCCATGGCTTGCAGGCATGGCGCAGTGGTGGGACATACTCCTGGTGCTGCTGGGACTCCTCCTGGTGGGAGCTGAGCTGTTCCTCTTCCCGGGTACGCTGCTGGTGGGCGCTGCTGGAGCCGTATGCATGCTCATTGGGCTGGTCGGCACCTTCGTTTCCGGCGACATGACCTCCACCGAGGCCCTTGATGGAATCTTCCGTGGCATGCTGGTCGTCTTCACGGGCGTCGTCACCGCCGTGATCATCGCTGCAACCATCGCGAAGCGATTCCAGTCCAGTCGATTTGGACAGCGATTCGTGCTTTCAAGCACCGTCGGGTCGATGCGAGGCGCTGCAGGTAGAGAAACACCCGGCACGACTTCCCTGCCGACAGGCACCGAAGGCATCGCCATCACGGACTTGCGGCCTGCTGGAAGAATTCGATGTGGAGATGCGGTGGTCGACGCGGTATCCTCAGGTCGCTGGATCGAGACCGGCGCCCGGGTCCGGGTCGTCAGAAGTGACATGATTCTCGAGGTGGAGGTCATAGACACATGATGGATCTGCTTGCACAGGCAGCAACAACCGGGGCCTCCACGAATGATGCCGCGCTGATCTGGGGATTCGTTCTTCTCGGCGCCGCCATCGTGCTGCTCTTCATCGAACTCTTCGTTCCCTCGGGCGGCATCATCGCCCTCTGCTCGGGCGTCGCTGTCATCGGTTCACTCGTCGCCTTCTTCTCGCATTCCTCGACGACCGGGCTCATTGCGATGCTCCTCTACATCGTGATCGGCCCCGTTGCCCTGTGGTTCGGGTTCAAGTGGTTTGAATCTTCCCCGATGGGTCGACGCCTGATCCTGGGAGCGGAAGACGACCTGCCTGGACGAACACCTGAAGAAGCCTTTGCCGCCTCCAGCTCTGCGCAACATGAGCGTGCACACAAGCTTGATCAGTTCATCGGATCCCGAGGCACGACGGAAGGTGCCCTGCGGCCCGTGGGCATGGTCCGGATCGGCGAACACAGGCACGAGGCCCTTGCGGAATCGGGCGTGATCGATGCAAATATCGAGGTGGAGGTCGTCGAAGTCTACGACAACCAGTTGAAAGTCCGGCCCACCTCCTGATCAGGTAGAATGCCACGTCGCGGCATGTCGCCGCTCAACGGAGGACCCCCCATGGGCCCGATCGAAATCATCGGTGTGAGTATTGCTGGACTTGTCATCCTGATGGTCCTCCTGTTCCTCTTCCAGTTCGTGGGCCTCTACCTGCAGGCCTGGGTCTCAGGGGCCAAGGTGAGTTTCTTCGGTCTCGTGATGATGCGATTCCGGAAGGTCAAGCCACGACTCATAGTCGAGAACCGGATTACCGCGAAGAAGGCCGGGCTGGACATTCCTACCGACCTGCTTGAAGCGCATTACCTTGCAGGTGGCCGCGTGACCAATGTCGTTCGCTCGATGGTCGCGGCCGACAAGGCTCGCATCGAACTTCCATGGGATGTCTCGGCCGCGATCGACCTGGCAGGCCGTGATATTCTCGAAGCGGTACGTACCTCGGTCAACCCGAAGGTCATTGACTGCCCCGACCAGGTGCATGGGCGTGCGACAATCGATGCAGTCGCCAAGGACGGCATCCAGTTGAAGGCACGCGCCCGCGTGACGGTCCGGACGAACATCGCCCGGCTTGTTGGCGGTGCAACCGAGGAAACGATCATTGCCCGTGTCGGTGAAGGCATCGTGTCGACCATCGGCTCGGCTGCCAGTCACCTCGCGGTGCTTGAGAATCCCGACAACATCTCCCGAGTCGTTCTTGAGAAGGGTCTTGATGCCGGAACGGCCTACGAGATCCTCTCCATTGACATCGCAGACATGGATGTTGGTGAGAACATCGGTGCAAAGCTCCAGGTACACCAGGCAACCGCAGACGAAAAGCGATTCCAGGCAGAGGCCGAGAAGCGTCGAGCAATGGCCGTAGCCCAGGAAGCCGAGTTCAAGGCCGAGGTACAGAAGAACAGGGCGGTCGTGATTCTCGCCGAGGCGGAAATCCCGAAAGCCATGGCTGAATCGTTCCGAAGCGGGAACATGGGGATCATGGACTACGAGCGGCTTCGCAACATCCAGTCCGACACCTCGATGCGATCATCGATCGCCACTGACGAGCCCCAGCAACCCGACAGACGCTGAGGACCCCTCTCAAGAGGCTTCAGGCACTTCCCGGCCACATGTTTGCCGGGATCTGCTCCTTGATCGCCTATCATGCACTCTCCGGAGACCCCAATGGCCTCAACCGCCTCGACAACGGACCGCCCCGCGATTCTCGGGGGCGATCCAGCGATCACGCTCTCGCATGACGAAGCCTGTCGTTGGCCGATTCTTACGGCCGAGGACGAGGAAGCCGTGCTGCGCACCATGCGCACCGGACAGCTGGGTGTCAGCGACGAGACGGCGGCTCTTGAGGCGGACTTCCGTGAGTGGACCGGCCGGAAGTATGCCGTTGCTCACTGCAATGGGACCTCGGCGATCTTCGGTGCCATGCATGCCTTCGGCATCGAGGCCGGCGATGAGGTCATCGTTCCATCCGCGACCTGGTGGTCGAGCGTCATGCCGATTCTGCACTTCGGTGGGATTCCCGTCTTCGCTGAACTGGAGAGTGAGTGCCTCGGGCTGGACCCGGAGGACATCGAGCGAAAAATCACGGACCGGACGAAGGCCATCGTGGTCGTACACCTCTTCGGGATGCCCTCGAAGATGGACGAGATAATGGAACTGGCCGACCAATACGACCTGCGTGTCCTCGAGGATGCCAGCCATGCCCATGGGGCCATGTACAAGAACCGCATGATCGGCACCCTCAGCGAGGCGGCCGTCTTCAGCATGCAGGGAAACAAGTTGCTTCCCACCGCCGAGGGTGGTGTCTTCCTGACCGATGACGAGGAGATGTACGAGGCCGTGCTCCGACTGGGTCACTACGAGCGGCTGCTCGATCTGGAATCGATGAACAAGTACCTGGCTGCAACCGGCCTGGGCTACAAGTTCCGCATGTCTCCATTGTCTGCCGCGATCGGGCGTGTGCAGTTGCGTCATCTTGCGGATCGCAACGCCATACGCAATGCCAACTGCATCGAGCTTGGCAGGCATCTTGAAACACTGGGGATGCAGACCTTCCTGGCCCCGGAGGGCATTCAGCGGACCTACTTCGAGTACCTGGTGCGATACGACGAGGCGGCAACCGGGTTGCCCATCGACGACTTCACCCATGCCCTCCAGGCCGAGGGTGCACAACTCAGCGCCCCCCGCTACCCGCTGCTGCACCAGATGCCGGTCTTCACGCACGGGCTGTGGAAGCAGATCACGCGGCTGCCCGATGACGGCGACCTGCCCGAGTACGACGAGAACGACCTTCCAGGAACGACCGCCGGCAATGGAACGCTGATCAAGCTTCCCTCCTTCCCCAACGAGGACCAGGGCCTCATCGAGCAGTACAAGACCGCCTTCTCGAAGGTCTTCGCCCACGCCGACGAACTGCCACGAGGAGAGGCATGAGCACGCCCCCCCAGGCAACTCTGCCCGACGCTGATGCCGTCGAACGACGCTTTCATTCGAAGCGTGCCCTGGTCCTGCGCGCCGTCATCCACCTTGCTCTGGACACGTTGAAGTGGATTCTCGACGTGCAATGGAAGGCCGAGGGCATTGAGAACATCACGAGTCTTGATGGTCCGTTCATCCTCGCATCAAATCACTCGAGTCATGCCGACACCCATGTCCTCCTTCGCGTGCTTCCAGGGAAACATGGATCGAACACGGCGGTTGCAGCGGCCTATGACTACTTCGGCAAGACGACGAAACCCTCCCTGAAACGATCCTGGATCCAGTTCGCTTCCTCGGCCGGTTGGCATGCCTTCGGCTTCGACCGCAATGACCAGTCGATCCGTTCGCTTCGCACCGCCTCGCGACTGATTCGAAAGGGTTGGAACCTGCTGCTGTACCCGGAAGGCACTCGAAGCCGTTCAGGAAAAATGGGTTCCTTCAAACCCGGCATCGCCGTCATTGCCCGCCTCAGTCGTTGCCCGGTCGTGCCTACCTTCGTGATCGGTGGACGTGACCTGTTGAAGCAGGGACGATGGTTCCCCCGGCATGCGAACGTGCGGGTGTACTTCGGTACGCCGTTGATTCCCCACAAGGACCAGCGACCCGAGGATTTCGCTGCCGAGGTGGAGCAGGCTGTCCGTGACCTGATGGCCCAGGCCGATCCGCCCAGGCCCAGTTCACCCGTGAATGTCGCCAATCCAGTTTCAGGATCCGTGAACTGATCACATGGACCCCGACCCTCTCCTAGCCAGTCTTGTTCCGATGCTTGCCTCAGCAAGCGATGGTCTCAGTGCGCTCCAGGTCATTCTGCTCCTGGTCATGCCACTGCTGCTGATTGGCAGTGGATTCTTCAGTGGAAGCGAAACGGCGCTCTTTGGCCTCAGTGCCGGTGAGCGGCTCGAGTTGCGCCGACTTCCGGGAGCTGGTCCCAAGGCCGTCCTGGCACTGCTGAAGAACCAGCGACTCCTGTTGATCATGTTGATGCTGGGCAACATGACCATGAACGTGCTGTACTTCGTCATCAGTTCGGTGCTGATGATGCATGATCTCTTCGGGTGGTTCGGCGACATCTGCTTCGCCATCGGTGTGCTGCTTGGAATCGTTCTGCTGGGGGAGCTGGTTCCCAAGTTCCTGGCCAGTTCTCATCGAATCCGGTTCGCAAGACTGGTCAGTCCCCTGCTCCTGGCCATTTACCGTGGGCTGTACCCCTTCTGGAGAACCATCGACCTGGTCATCGTCACTCCCCTGAGCCGGTTGACCTCCCCCACGACGGAACCACCGGGGTTGTCCAGTGAGGAACTGCAGGCCCTTGTCGAGTTGTCGGGCCACGAGGGTGTTCTGGATGCCACCGAGCAACGGCAACTCCACGATGTACTTCGCCTTGGTCG
>JABABM010000004.1:112653-125444 GCA_014238205.1 Phycisphaerales bacterium
CGCCATGACGCCGCGAACGCGAATGGCCAGTCTTGCCATCGACGCCGACCTCGAGGCCGTCCGGGGTCTTGCTCGTGAAAGCCAGCATATTCGCCTGCTCGTGCACGGGGATTCCCGAGACGACATTGTCGGCGTTCTGCATGTCAAGGACTTCCTGCAGCGATCCGTGCACGAATCACCGACGGTTCGCAACTCGCTTGTGAAGCCGACCTACCTTCCGGAAGTAACGACCCTGGACAAGGCACTCGATCATTTTCGCAGTACCGGTACGCAACTGGCGGTGGTCGTCGACGAGTTCGGTGGAACCGCAGGCGTGCTCACGCTGGAGGACATCATCGAGGAACTCGTCGGTGATCTGGATGAAAATAGTCCTGGAGAGATCGAAGCACCCCGAAGCATCGGACCCGGGCAGTGGATCGTCGACGGAAATACGAGCACATCCGCCTGGCAGTCGATCATCGGGCCAGTCCTGGGAACCTCGGCTCCGGCAACGATCGGTGGCCTGGTCACCATGCGTCTTGGTCGCCCTGCTCGTGTTGGCGACGTGGTACAGGTCTCCAACCTGCGCCTTGAAGTGCACCACGTCGAGGAGGACCGTGTTACTCGGCTGCTGCTGACACGCGAAGTTGGCGATGGAGGTGACGCATGAGCACCTCGATACTGATCCTGTTCCTCTCTCTTGCGATAATCGGCATCGTGGGCAGCGCCCTCTACTCGGGCATCGAGACGGGCCTGTACACGATCAATCGTGTCCGGTTGACCGTTCGTGCCGGGCAGGGTGATGGGCGTGCCAGTTGGCTGCTTGGCCTTGTCCAAAGGCCGGCACGTATGTTGACGGTACTCCTGCTTGGCAACAACATCGCAAACTACGTCTCGAGTTTCGGTGTAGCCGGTCTGCTGGAAGGCACCGGGATTTCCACGATCGGCGCCATCGTCATCAATGCAGCCATCCTGGTGCCACTGCTGTTCATCTTCGGCGAGGTGCTGCCCAAGGACCTGTTCCGCACGCAGACCGATCGCTGGTCCTATGCCTGCACCGGGTTCCTGCGGACGACGGGGAGGATCCTCCTGTGCACAGGGCTCCTGCCGGTGGTCGTCCTGTTCGCGAAACTGGCTGACCGGGGTTCGAGTTTCACCAGTGCCCGGCAGCGGCTTGGGCAGTTGCTGAAGGAAGGCATGGGCGCCGGTGTCCTGACCGAGGAACAGACCACCTTGCTGGATCGTGCGCTTGCGATGCGTGATGTTCCCGTAACCGGCGAGATGGTTCCCTGGATGCAGGTGCAGTCGATCAACCCGGATCTAGCAGGCGATGTACGCCTGGACGCGATCCGCGGGCGGCCGTTTACGCGCCTGCCGGTCGTCGAGTCCAATGGCACGCTGGCAGGTGAACTGGAAGTTCTCGATGCGCTGCTGGATCCAGATCGACCCACCCGTGCCATCATGAAGGAGCCGGTGACGGTGATCGACACATTGACGATTCCCGGCGCCATGGAGGCCCTTCGACGTGAAGGACGAAGCATGGCCATCGTGATCGATCGGCATGGTCGACCTCGCGGGCTGGTGACCATGAAGGACCTGGCCGAGGTATTGACTGGCGACCTGGAGTGATCCTGCAAAGGCTCAGTCGTCGCTGCCGGGACGGTTGTCCAGGTCGATGATGTCCAGTTCGGCCGTCCTGCGGTTCTTCCACGAGTTTATCTTCGGCCTGGCGACCAGGTCGACCTGCGTGCCACGCGGCAGCTTGTCGACGAGGTCTCCCTTGTTCCACCAGACGGCACGGACGGTCTTGCCACCTGCCGCGTGGGCAAGTTGCAGCGAAAGATGCCGGCTCTGGTTTCCCATTGGCTTGGATTCCTCGACGTGCAGTCCCTGGAGTCGCACTTTGGGCCGTGCATTGCCGCGACCAAAGGGTGCCATTTGTTCCAGCGCGCCGACATTGCCCTGCTCGATTTCCTGGAGGGTGGCATCCGCATCGATGACAAGCCATGGAACGAGGTCATCCTCGGAGATGGCTGCATTGGCATGCCTGGTAAAAGCCTCGATGAAGTCCTGGAGTTGATCAGCTGAAAGCACGAGTCCTGCTGCTGCATCATGTCCACCGTAGGTTTCGAGGAACTCGCTGCAGTCTGCAAGGCCATCATGCACGGAGTAGCCTGGGATGGAACGGGCCGAGCCCTTGCACGTGCCGTTTTGTTCCTGGAGCAGGATGGTTGGTCGGCCGTAGCGGTCGACCAGTCGCGAGCAGACGATGCCGATGACACCCGGGTGCCAGTCGGGGTGTGCAAGCACGATGGCCCGTCGTGCGGGTCGGGTCATGCCGGCGGCCTCGGCCATCTCGATGGCCTGGGCGAGAATCTCCCGCTCGGTCTTCTGGCGAGTTGCATTCAGCGCATTGAGTTCGGCTGCGATTTCCTGGGCGCGTTCACCGTTGGCGGAGGTGAACAGTTCGACCGCGTTGAGGGCATGGCCCATGCGACCGGCGGCATTGATGCGTGGTGCAAGGCGGAAGCCCACTGCATCGGAATCGACACCATCTGCATCAAGCCCGCTTGCATGGATGAGCGCCTGCAGTCCTGGCAGGCCGACACTGCGTATGCGTTGCAAACCGGCCTGCACGATGGCTCGATTCTCACCGGTCAGTGGCATGACATCGGCAATGACACCAAGTGCAGCCAGGGGGAGAACGTCCGTAAGAACCTGGACCATGGTGTTGGTTATTTCTTCGGATCCACACCAGGTTCGTGCAAAGCGGCATGCAAGCTTGAAGGCGACGCCTGCGCCGCAGAGTTCCCTGCTTGGATACTCGCTGCCGGGAAGGCCGGGGTGCACGATGGCATTGGCATCGGGCAGTTGCCCGTCGGAGCGGAGGTTGTGGTGATCGGTGATGATGATGTCCAGGCCTGCATCGCGTCCGGCACGGACCTCATCGACGGCGGTAATGCCGCAATCGACGCTGATGACCAGGTCGGCTCCTTCTTCCTTGAAGCGGAGCAGCGCATCGCTGTTGAGGCCATAGCCTTCCTCGAGTCGATCGGGCACGTAGGTTTCAATGCGTGCCTCAGGTGCAGCTCGCTTGATGACGTGCCAGAGTATCGAGGTTGCCGTGATGCCATCGACATCGTAGTCACCGTAGATCACGATGGACTTGTCGGCGCGGACGGCATCGACCAGCATCGTGGCGGCCTCGTCGATGCCCGGCAGCAGGCCCGGGTCATGGGTATGGGCCATGGTCGGCTTGAGGAAGTCCTCGACTTCATCCTCGCTGATGCCACGCACGCTGAGGAGTCGTTCCAGGAGGGACTGCTCATCGCAGGGGTGGTGTGTTTCGGCGAGTTTCCAGCGTCTGGTGATGCCTCGCATCCAGACAGCGTAGGCAGGAGGCGTGGTGGTTGCCAGCCCACGGCCCAACAGCGATACTGCCCGCGGAGTGACCCATGGAAAGCAAGCTCAGATCCATCCTTCTTTTCGGGCAGCCTGGTGTCGGCAAGGGCACGCAGGGCGCGATCCTCGGCGAGATCCCCGGGTTCTCCCACCTGGCTACGGGGGACATGTTTCGCGGGCTTGATCGTGATTCGGAGTTGGGCAAGGAGTTCATGAAGTACTCCACGCAGGGGCTGCTGGTTCCTGACGAGTTGACCTGCCGGCTCTGGTACCAGTATGTGCAGGGCCTGATCAATACGAACAAGTACAACCCGGCCAACGACGTGCTCGTTCTGGACGGCATCCCCCGCAGTCTCGCCCAGGCCAAGACGCTCGATGAGCACGTCGACGTGCTGGGCGTGATTCATCTTGTCTGCGAGGACATGGAGGAAGTGGTGCAGCGCATGAAGCGTCGTGCCGAGATCCAGAACCGACCGGACGATGCAGACGAGGCGGTGATTCGTCGTCGCTTCGAGGTATATGCCAAGGAGACGCAGCCGGTGCTGGGTCACTACGACGCCTCGGTGGTGCATGATGTAACGGCCGTGGGCAATCCCGGCAACATCCTGCTGAACATCCTTGAGAAGGTGATCCCTGCGATCAAGGGCCACTTCGGCAACCCTCTGGGCTGAGTTTCCACATTCCAACACCGATGTCACTTCTCTGCAGGTACAATGGTGTTGTTCTTTGACATATTGGGGCCGAATGGTTTCGACCGGGCAGGGAAGGCTCGTCGTTGCATGTCGTGGAGCATCCAGACCACGTAAAAAGGATGCAAACCTTTAACTGCCAAACCGCAGTTTGCTCTCGCGGCCTGAGAAGGCCCGAGCGGGACACGCTTGACGCCCGATAGGGCGTGTTCCGACACATCGGGCTAGTTTCAAGGGGTTGATGGGCTCCCGCGAAGCGAAACTCCAGTCCGTCATGGCCTATGTTCAGGGTGTCGTCGCCCGGTGCACATGGCCGAGATCAAAGCGACGAATACACATGTAGACGCGGCGTGCTGACTGTCATGGCACGGGGGTTCGAATCCCCCCGGCTCCACTTTGAATTTCATCAGCCCCCTGGACACGCTCCGGGGGGCTGTTGCGTTGATGCAGCGGGTTTTTCTTGCATTGCCCGGGCAATCCACTGTAATGGTGGTTCAGGGGCAACCGCCGCGTTCACCTTGTGGGAGAGGGAAACCAATGCGACTTATCTGCACTTCTATCGTGGCCACGCTGCTGTTGACTGGGACATCCTTCGCTGCTGAGAATGCTGTCGCGTGGGGATACAACTCGGACGGCCAATGCAATGTCCCTGCTGGCGAGACCTTCGTGCAGGTTGCAGCGGGATTCAAACACAGCATCGGTGTTCGTAAAAACGGCGAGGCAATTGCGTGGGGGGGCAACAACTACGGCCAGTGCGACGTCCCTGCTGGCGAGATCTTCGTGCAAGTTGTAGCGGGAGGCTGGCACACCATCGGTTTACGAGAAGACGGCACGGCTATCGCCTGGGGCAGCAACAGCTCTGGTCAATGCAACGTCCCTGCAGGCGAGACCTTTGTGCAGGTTGAAGCGGGTGGGGTTTTTTCCATGGGACTTCGTGATAACGGCACGGCTATCGCCTGGGGGGCCAACAACTGGGGTCAATGCGACGTCCCTGCAGGCGAGACCTTTGTGCAGGTTGCTGCGGGCTTTGGTCACATCATCGGCTTACGTGCAGACGGCACTGCACTTGCATGGGGGTACAACGACTTCGGCCAATGCGACGTTCCTGTTGGTGAAACCTACATGCAAGTTGCAGCAGGTGAATACCACACGATCGGCTTACGCGCAGACGGCACGGCAATCGCGTGGGGGCACAACTTCTGGGGCCTATTAGATGTCCCGGCTTGTGAAACCTTTGTGGATATTACTTCAAGCGCCAATCACATAATCGGCCTTCGTGATGACATCCTGAATGTCCCTAGTCAATATGCAACAATACAAGAAGCCATTGACTGTGCAAGGACCGGCCAGATCGTTGAAGTAGAGCCCGGCACCTATACGAGCACGGGCTCGTCAATCATCAACCCGGGCGGCAAGGCAATCACCATTCGTTGCAGTACGCCTGGAGCAGAGGCAGTGCTTGACGGAGAGAACAGCAGGTGTGTGATCGTCTGCGACAGTGGTGAATCCTCTGACACGGTCATTGAAGGCTTTCGAATTACCGGGGGATACTCAACGGAAGCCGGCGGGATCTACTGCTACCAGTCCAATCCTCACATTTCCGACTGCATCATTGAAGGAAACTACTCATCTTCTGGGGGTGGTGGTATCAAGTGCAGGTACAGCGACCCGATCATCACGAACTGCATCATCTCGAACAACGATGGTCTTCACAGCGGCGGCATCCTGATTTCCCAGAGCAATCCGATCATTACGGGCTGCTTCATTTCAAATAACACCACCATGCAGACGGACGGACACGGTGGTGGGATCAGAAGCGTTTCAAGCAGCAATCCCGTTCTTTCCGATACGACGCTTTGCAACAATGATCTGGACAACATCCATGGCCAATGGACCAATGGCGGCGGTCTCTGCCTTTCCTTCTCCTGTGCGGATGGAGATAGCGACGGCATCACCGACGAGTGTGAAGGCAGCACGGGTGATGGAGTGCACGAAGTTCCCTCGGAGTATTCATCCATCCAGGATGCCATTGAAGCAGCTGGCTACGGTGACACCGTCCTGGTGGCTCCGGGTACATACGTGGGCGATGGCAACTGGGTCATCAATCCAGGCGGCAAGCCGATCTCCATTCTTGCAAGTGGGACTCCTGAAGAGACGATCCTGGACGGATACAACCTTCGAGGCGTAGTTGTCTTCTCCAACGGTGAGACATCTCAAACCGTGATCGAAGGCTTTACCATCACGAATGGAAGGGTCGAATACGGAGGCGGGGGAATTCTCTGCAACAGCAGCAACCCGACGATCACGAACTGTGTCATCGAAGACAATACCTCCACCATCTTCGGAGCTGGTGGGATATCAATCAAATACTGCAGTCCCGTTGTCACAGGCTGCACGATTTCGGGCAATACTGGGGAAGAAGGTGGCGGCGTAAACATCCGTCTTGGCAACCCAACATTCTCGAATTGCATGATCGAAAATAACACTGCATTTGGCCAATATGGCCACGGAGGTGGGATCTTTTTCAGAGACAGTGATTCTCTCCTCATCGATTGCACCATCTCCGGAAACATGACAACTGGTTTAGATGCACACGGCGGCGGAGCATTGTGTTACCAGAGCAGTCCTGAGTTCATCAACTGCATGATAAACTCGAACACCTGCAATCATGAAGATGGGGGTGGGCTGTACCACTACTACTACAGCAATCCAGCTCTCGCGGGTACGACGATCTGCAGCAACAGCCCGGATCAGATCAATGACGGATGGCAGGACAACGGTGGCAACAGCATTGATGACTTCTGCACTCTCAAGGTTCCTTCTCAATATGCAACGATCCAGGAAGCCATTGACGCTGCCATACCCGGTGAAACCGTTGAAGTAGAGCCCGGCATCTACACGAGTACAGGCTCGTCCATCATCAACCCGGGCGGCAAGGCAATCACCATTCGCTGCAGTGTTCCTGGAGCACACGCAGTGCTTGATGGCGAGAACAGTCGCCGAGGGATCTTCTGCCACAGTGGAGAAACAGCAGGAACCCTCATCGAGGGATTCAAGGTTATTCGTGGCTCATCGCCCTGGGGCGGCGGGGCCTGGTTCAACTCGGGCAGCAGTCCGACCCTGAAGCACTGCATCTTCGAAGACAATACGGCCACGACCACCCATGGTGGCGGGATCTACTGCAGCAACTCAAGCAATCCAAGCCTGTTCAACTGCACCATGAGGAACAACTCGGCTGCACAGATGGGCGGGGGCATTGATATACGCCAGAGCAGCCCAGCACTGACCGCATGTGTCATTGAATACAACACGGCGGGAAGTTCAGGCGGAGGCATGTACATGGAATACAGCGAGGGAGTCACCCTCGTCGATTGCCAGATCTCCGACAACACATCGCCAAGTTATGGCGGCGGCCTATGCTGCACGCTCTACAGCACCTGCAACCTGACCCGTTGCAACATATTCAACAATGACGGTGAAGATGGTGGAGGGGTCTGCATAGATGCCAGTGCTGGATTGGTATCCACCTTCACCGACTGCCACATCCATGACAATGCGGCCAATGATGATGGCGGAGGTGTTGTGTGCTATGGAAGCAGCCCCATTCTTGAGAGTTGCTCCATCTCGGGCAATACCGCTGCTGACAAGGGTGGAGGAATGTATTGTTCTTCCTCGAGCAACCCGACCTTTGCCGGCATGAATGTATGCGGCAATGGACCCGAGCAGGTGCATGGCACGTACATCGACAATGGAGACAACTGCGTCACGGACAACTGCAATGAGTGTCTATGTTCCGGAGACACTGACAGCGATGGGGACGTCGATGTCCTGGACCTGTTGAATGTCCTGGATCAATACTCGACATGCACTGGGAACTGCTCGGGTGACGTTGATGGTGATTCGGATGTCGATATCGAGGATGTGCTTCTCGTGATTCAAGCCTGGGGCACCTGCCCCTAGTCCCCCGCCGCCTGCACCATCGCGGTGATTTGGGCATGTCACTCAGGTCCTGAGACTCCCTGGCCTACTTGTTCTACTCGTCGAGCTTGTCATCGTCTGCGTTTGAAGCCTCGGCCATCTTCGAGCCAGTACTGAATAGTGCTCGTTTAATCAGTCGTCGCCAGCAGATGAGGATGCCCAGTGGTATGCCCGCCAGAGCTGTAAAAACAGCATACTGTTGATCCTCAATATTCCATCTCTCCCTTATCCATTCAAGATTGCTGGAAGATGGCCTCCACCAATCATAAGTGCCGCCGTAACGAGTTCTAGACCAACTGCCGTGGGTTGTTAAAGACCAACTGCCGATACGGCGATTCGTTGACCCCGAGGGGTCTTCTTCCCATGACCCCGAGTATTCCAGGGACGTCAAGAAATTTTTTCCTGACCAATGTTGAACATGCACCTGTTGTATTGGAGGCTGCGGAGGCTCTGCAAATGGTCGCGGCTCGATGTAATCTTGCATGCTTGCTCGAAATTCGCCTTGTGTCTGCAACTTGAACCACATCACTCCCCTCACAACAATGAATATTGCAAGCGACATTACGATTACATATCCAAATGTTCTCAACAGTGACTTCATGACTCGTCTGCTCCCTGGCGACATGCCATAGCACACGAACTGTAATTCAGACCTCCATCGTTGTCACTGGCCGGCAACTTCATGCCGCTCCACCATGAACTTCACCCAGCCCCCTGGACACGCTCCGGAGGGCTGTTGCGTTGATACAGCAGATCACTCTTCGCAGTCGATCAGCAGTGTCCCGGTTCCGGAACTGGCGGCGTCCCATCCACCAAGGCGGACCAGATACTGACCGCCCGAAGTGACCGGGGCCTCGAGCAGTGACGTGTACCCCGAGCACCCGGCCCCGTCACCATTGCATGCAACCTGCACCTTGCTGAGGCAGCTTCCCTCGTACAGCACCAGCTCGGTATCGAAGTTCGCACTGTTGCAGGTGCTGAGGCTGAGCGTCCCACTGCACGTGGCCTCGTAGGAGAACCAGATGTCGTTGCCCATGCTTCCAAGCCAGGTGCCAGGACACTGCGAGTCGTCGTAGACGTCGCTGCTGCTGGTGGCATTTTCGGTTGAGAAGTCGATTTCACCATTCGTCACAGGCAATGCATCGATGCATTCGTCGTTGAGGGCGCTCGAACAACTGGTGGTGGTGCAGGAGGATTGGGCACCATTCCATTCGCCGCCGGCATCCTCGCAATCCATGGACTCGATGTAGACGCATGTTTCATCCCCCAGGCAACAGGCGCCCGGGAACGTGCAGACCGAACCCCAATGCGCGATGACCGTCAACAGGTCGTCGACGTCGTACGGGTCACTCCAACCCGCGATGACCAGCAGCAGGTCATCGACGTTGACCACCTGGTCGCCGTTGTAATCACCAGGGGTGCATGGCTCGTTCGAAAGCCCGTCGAAGAAGTTCCAGATCTCAAGCGTTGCGTCGATGTCCATGTTTCCAGACTGCCCCGGCCAGGCGTGCCCACCACCGATGACCAGGTAGTAGCGCAGTTCGCGATCGTGCTGCGGCGAACTGTAGAGGTCAAGCCGCACGGTACTGCCATCATCGGGATTTACGTCCGGCAGGTAGGTACGCTCCATGTCCGGCGTCTGAAGGTAGGTCGCCCAGAACTCGATGATGTCTGGAACAGATCGATAGGCGCCCCAGCCATCGTTGTTCTCCATGTCGCCTTCGTAGAGGACGACGGGGTCATCCGACCCGTTCATGGTCCAGATGGGATGCGGGACCGCCGGCTGGCAAGTTGTATACAGCGTGTCCATCATCGTCCCGGTCACCGGTGCGAAGGACATGAAGGTCTCTGATTCACGGCAGGCCAGCTGGTAGCACATGTCGCCACCGTTGGAGAAGCCCGTCACGAAGGTCCTGCCGGGATCGATGCCCATCTTGTCCTGCAGGTAGAGCGCCAGTTCCCGCAGGAAGCCGTCGTCGTCGATCTCGATCCCCTCGTGAATGGCGTAGTCGACGTCCCAGAAGCGGTTGCCGTACGGATCGACGCTCCCGTTGGGAAATACGGCGATGAAGCCACGCTCATCGGCCAACTGGGTCCAGCCGTACCAGCTCATCATCATGCTGTTGTTCATGCCGTAGCCATGCAGCACCATCACCATCGGCGGTGATTCAGACAACTCGTCGGGCGTGTGGATTCGATACTGCCGGTCGAGGCCTTCGTGCTGGAAGATGATGTTCTGCGCCTGGGCCGTCGCGGAGACAATCAGGGCGAATACGAGGATGGACACGAGACGGGCCATGGTTCAAGGGTACGAACAGTCGGCCCCGACGCAAGGGTCGCCCTGCTGTATTGAATCGAAATCACACACAGAGTGTCATGACGAGGGGTAGTTCAGCGAGAAGCCATTCGGCGACGAATCGCCAGGATGACAAGCACCAGCAAGGGTGCAAACGCGATGAACCCTGTTGTCAGGCTACTACTACCCTCGAACAAAGCCGCGGAATAATTCATCAGCGAATGAAGTCCAATCGCAATGAAGATGTTCCCGGACAGGAGGAACAGCCAAGCGAAGATAATACCGCCAGCAAGCCTGGCTGCCTGGAGGCCCAGGATCGAGATCGCCGACCGATCATGTGCAAAATCATGTGGAAGGTGTGACACGGCAAAGAGGATGCTGGAGAGAATGATCGCCCAGGTGAGCGCCTTGCCGAATGTCCACTTCATCCTGTGAGTGAACACCAGAACGAGTTGAGAAATCACGAATGCACGCCAGAACACCTCCTCGTACAAGGCATTCCCCAGCATCTGTCCAGTCACCAACTCGCCGAGCCTCTTGACAACCCGGCCATGCCAGGCAGGATCAAGTGAGACATCGCCCAGATGTATCAGCAGGAAGAACAACTGGGCTGCGATCCACGTACACAGAACCCAGGCGAGGGCGGGAAGGAAGCGTTGGCGGATCAGCCCCAGGTCATTGCAGCGAAGTCGGCCCACCAGTACCAGCAGCAGGCCCATGATGATGAACATCGGAACGTAGTTCAGGAATGTCGGTGAGATGACATGCCCGGTCGCAGCCGGCAGCGATGGCAGGAGCTTTGCTGGATTGGCAACCAGATTCCCCAGATAGACCACAACCATGTACATGACGATGGCCAGCACGAGAAACCACAATGGCACGGGCCGGACGGACTGGATCCATCCCCGGACACCTGGTTGAACTGATTTCTCCGAAGCCATCGATCGCATCCTATCATCTGGCCTTCCACCCCCGAAGGCCAACGCCCCATGAACCCCGCATCCGATCCCATCGACACGACGATCGACTACTACGACACCAATGCCGCGGCATTCATCGAGCGCACCGTCGACATCGATCTCTCCGATGAATACGAGGCCTTCCTCCCCCACCTGCCCAGTGGCGCCCACATCCTCGATGCCGGCTGCGGCTCGGGGCGAGATGCCCGCGCCTTCCTGGACATGGGCTACCAGGTCAGTGCCTTCGATGGCTCCATCGAAATGGTTCGACACGCCTCCACGCACACCGGCCTGGACGTCAGGCACCTGCGCTTCGAGGACGTCGACTACGAAGACCAGTTCGACGGCGCCTGGGCCTCGGCCTCACTCCTGCACGTGCCCGCCAAGCAGGTGCTTGATGCCGTCAATCGACTGGCCCGCAGCCTCAAGCCCGGCGGTATCTTCTACATGTCGATGAAGCACGGCAGCGACCAGCAGTGCATCGAGGGTCGGCTCTTCTTATTCGTCGACGAGGCTCGCGTGCAGGCGATCATCGAGCAGGCAACCGGGCTGGAACCGATTCGCACCTGGTCAAGCACCGAGCAGCGTGAGGATGGATCGACGCAGGTGTGGGTCCATGCCCTGGCCCGGCGAGCAGCCGCTTCGCCCTCTTGACCCCACCACATGTCCTGCATGCGGCTCTTTAATCAAGCAAGCAGGTTTTGCTTGCCCTGCAGCCTGCTCCCGGGTCCAATGGGGACAGGGAAGAAGGAGAAAGCAGTGTTTCAGAAGATCAGTCTCACCACCATGGTTGTTGCCTGCCTGGCTGGGCAAGCTTCTGGTCAATGGTCCGATGACTCGTCGGTGAACATGCTCGTTCCCGGTGGTGAATCCTCCCCCGCCGTGACGCACTCGGCCCCTGATGGAAACGGCGGCTGCTGGGTCAGCTGGTACGACGCCTCCAGTGGATACGACGTCCTGTTGCAACACATCGATGCGGACGGTGTTGCGCAGTTTGCCGAGCCGATCCTGGTCGATGACCAGTCGCTGAGCTGGGTGCAGGATTTTGAACTGACTGTCGACGCGCTGGGCCGAGCAGTTCTTGCCTGGCCAGGTGATACGAAGATCGAGGCGGCCTGCATCAATCCCGATGGCACCACGGCCTGGCACAACGAGTACGGGGCCGATGGCGCCTTCCTTGGGCAGGCCCAGGTGGCACCGCTGCCAGCGGGCTGGATCGCACTGGCCTGGGCGGAAGAGAACAGCAGCGTCATCCAGCGTATCACCGTCGGCGGCGCCTCCGATGGCAACCCCGTCACCATCAACATCGGCGGCACGCTGGTACCGTCCGACCTGCAACCCTCCGACAGCGGAAGTTTCATCGCATCCTTCGTCCATTACACGACCTTCTCCGGGCCAAAGCGTCTGAAGGCCCAGAAGTTCGATATCAACATGAACGGGCTGTGGGGCCTGGCCCCCATCAATGTCTTCAGCAGTGGTTCCCTCCAG
>JABABM010000050.1 GCA_014238205.1 Phycisphaerales bacterium
ACGAACAGCGGGAAGTTCAGTGTCTTCGCCGCACGCTCGACATCCTCCTGGGTACGCGCCACTACGTAGTCGGGCGAGGCGATGCCCTGCCTCTTGCAGGCTTCCTTCATCTCGACACGTGTCGGTTCGTAGCACTCCGAGGTTGCTCCGGCGAAGGGCACACCTCGTTCCTCGAGTTTCTGAATGACCTCGATGCCCGGGATGTCCTGGTCGGCTGCGCCATCGCAGAGATTGAAGAAGATGTCGAACCTGCCCGAGTCGATCAGTTCCTCGACCTGCTTGACGGAGTTGACCTTGCCCACCAGCGTCGCAACCTCCCACTGGGCCTCTGGCATGAAGGGTCGGGGATCGCAGGGCCAGTCGTCGTCGGCGAACGGGACGGCATCGAGATCCTGGGTTGTCAGCAGGCAGATACGCACGTGGGTACTCCGAAATCACAGGTGCGTTGCCACTGTACCCAATTGGGAACTCAATCCGGAAGCGGCGTCATCTCCACGCCCTTCTTGCGCTCGATCTCAAGGTCATAGGAAACCGGATATGCGTCGTCGCCTGTCCTGTGTGGCGGCACCTGGATGTCCCATCGCAGGAGACCCTGTGGCAGGCTGTCCGCAACATAGCGTGCCTCCGTTGACAGCGGCATGCTCAGGTCCAGGACCGATACCTCGATCTCCTCCGAGCGTGACATGGGGCGACGATCCCACAGTTCCATCTTCGCAGGCCTGCTTGAACCGTTGTCGACCTTCAGAACGAACTCGTAGCTGGTCTTGACCCAATCACTGAAGACGCCCGTGTTGCCGGTGTTCTTCGTCAGCATCGTTCGCGTCGCCTGGATGGAAGGATCAGCTCCGAAGAACAACTCGATCTTCGCGCCAGGGGCCGTGCTGCCAAGGGCCGTGGGGCCCACGTAGTCTCCACCCATGAAGATGCCCGCCTGCCCCGGGAGCATCTGGTACTCGCTTGCATTCTCGAATCGACCACGCAGGTACACCTGTTCAGTCAGGACGGGCATGGCGACGAAAGTGAAGTCGACATCTGCATCAAACTCGGCAATCCGTGTTCGTTGGGCAGATTCCGAATCGGTCTCGACCGTCATGCGCCTTGGCAGTGTGAAGGTGACCGAAGAGCCACCGCCCTGGACCTGTGCGTCCTGGCTATAGAAGTACATGCTGTCCAGAGAATCTTCAGCAATCAATTCCATCTCCATCCCCGTCGATGATGCGGGTGCACCCCCACCTCGAGTTCGGTAGTCCAGTTTCCTGCCGACTTCACGCGGCGGAGGTGGTACATGCACGTCGACATAGACAGGGTTGATCGTCGGTGGATTGGCCGACTGTGAGGGCTGGGCCGTGGAAAGAACGAGCGTGACATCTGTCCAGTCTTCGCCGCTCTGCTGGAAGACCTGAGCCCCGTATTCAACCGCGACCGTACCGGCATCGAGATCGCCACGCACGTCGTAACGAGGCGACCAGTTGGCACTCGAAACGAGGTACCCGAGAGTTACTTCCACGTCACCGTCTTCTGCAACAGCCAGTTCGACGATGGCCTCTCGCTGGGTACGCGTCGCCCCGCCTGCCTTGTTCAACTTGGACCGGGCAACCTCCAACTCTCGTTGTCGGTCCTTCAATGCCTCGGCTTCCCCCAGCCTGGCGTTCAGCAGTGAACTCATCTGGCCCGAGAAGAACTCCATCTGCTTCTCCACGGCTGCGATGTCCAGTTCGCCGGTGCCGGCCTTGTCACGATCATCATCGGCGGCCTTGGTCATCATGACCCGGACGAACTCGATGGAGGCATCACGCACGGAGATGGCATCCTTCGCTGACTGCACGGCTTGACCGGCCTTCTCGACCGCTTCGACAAGTTGTTCAAGATTCGCAGGTGGCGTCGCAACCTGCCTGGTCATGGTGTCGATGCCGAGCACCTTTGCACTGCCAGAGACCCGTGCCTGCACGGATGTGGAGTCCCACTGAAGAGGAAGATTGGAGAAGACAAGCTTGTAGAGGCCCGGCTGCATCGCCTGCGTTACGGTTCGCTCGACCCAGGCGCGGCCCCGGTAGGCGGTGACACGCGTCGGCTTGGAATCCACCTCGACCCGGGTGGACCTGGGCGCGTCCTGGCCGATCGCCAAGGGAGTCATGCAAAGTGAGAGAAACAACAGTGCTGCAACAGTGGATCGCATTTCTTCAACTCCGTCTTCGGGGGTGGTCCTTCATGGTCTGTTTCATACAACGCAGCGTTGACCGAATTATTGGGTTGTTTGCCAGTTCAACTCCATTTCCACAGTACATGGGAATCCACCTTGGAGGGGAAAGACGACCAACCACGACACGTCGAAATCACGGCTCGCTCACCCATCCAGGGCCAACTCCGACCCATGAATGCATCCCATCAGCCAATATCTTCAAGACTCCCGCAATGAGCAGGCATACATCCACACCATTTCCAGGGCGTAGCTAGCACACCTAAGTGGTTTAGTTCAACGACGATAGAAATGACTAAATCAGTCCTCTTTACACTTGTGCTGGGCAAAAGATGTCCTACTCTTTCCGGCTGAAATAAATAAACGCATGTTTATATTTATCTTTGATTGATCCTCGACTGCTCAAGCAGGCCTTCTCCTCCGAGTCCCCCACCGCCATGTCCCCCCAGAAGTTCATTCTCAGCACCTTCCTCACCTCGCTGGTGTATGCCAACACCATCGTTTCAGGTGCGATCTACCAATATTACGACGGGGACTCGAACGGCTCACTGTTCCTGACCGATCTTGACGCTGAACCATTTGCAAACCTCTCGGGCTTGACGCTGTATTGGGCTGATCTTGCGGGAGCAGATCTGTCCAACGCCTATCTCCATGGAACGAACATGTTCTCTGCGGACCTGCGCGGCGCCAACCTGACCGGTGCCTACCTGCATTCTGCTGACATGAACCAGGCATTGATGAGTGGCATCGATCTTTCATATGCCTACATGCTCAACGCACAGTTGAGTGGCGCAGATCTTACGAATGCCAGCCTTGAGTATGCATTCCTCTCCTATGCCGACTTCAGCGGTGCTGATCTTTCCGGGACCGATTTCACCTTTGCCAATCTCACGAATGCCAACCTCCAGGGAGCTGATTTGACTGGAGCCGACCTCAGCCAGATCTGCGGGTGCTTCAACGCCGACTTCCAGAACGCCACGTACGACAACCAGACACTGTTTTCAGAAGACATGGATCCCGATTCACTCGGCATGATCTTCGTCCCTTCACCCGGGGCCTTGGCCCTGCTTGCAGCGACCTGGCTCCTCGGGTGTTCTTCACGCCGTCGGGCCTGACACAACACGCTCGGTTGAGGACCAGGCCGGCAC
>JABABM010000051.1 GCA_014238205.1 Phycisphaerales bacterium
TCTCCGGCTGCATCCAGGCCCATGAGGCTGGTGTCATATTCGGTGAACGGAGTTTTGGAAAGGGAAGTGTCCAGACTGTTCACCAGGTCACTCAGGATTCGAAGCTCAAGTGCACGACCCAGTACTACCGGCTGCCGGAAGGGCTTACAGGTCTTGAAGGTCGTCTTGTAGACAAGGAGTTCTCGGATTCTGACTGGGGCGTTGCTCCTGACATCGAGATCGACATGAGCCCGGACCAGATCGAGAAATCACTCTCACTCCGCCTGGAAGCCGATCGGCTGCCGGGCGATCCTGTGCCGCCAAGCATGGACGAGGTCATCGAGGAAGATGCTGAACAGCCCGATGTCGATGAACTGCTCTCAAGGGGGCTTGATCCACAGTTGGAACTGGCCGTCCTGGTACTGCAGGCACAGTGTCTCTCCGATGCAGTTGCCGGAATGCCACAGGCCAAGTTGAACGAAGACTGACCCCATCCGGCTGCCTATTCGAATACTCGCGCCCCGGAACGTACACTTCATGCTCCGGGGCGTTGGCACTCAAGGGAGAAAGCCGTGTTCAATTTCAGTTGCATCATGTTTGGTTTCATGTCCCTGTTGCTCGGCGCCGAGCCCGAAACAACGTTCGAGCCGTCGACCATTCGTGTCGCTTCCTACAACATGCTGAACCTCTTCGATCACGAGGATGATCCGGCCATCATCGGCGACATCGATGACCTGCCCATGGCAACGACGGATGGTCGGTGTCGATCGCTGGCTGCCGCCATCCGCGAAGTCGACGCGGATGTCCTGGCACTTCAGGAAATCGAATCAGCGGAATGCCTTGAATGGTTCCGTGACACCTATCTCAAGGACATGGGCTACGACCATCTCGTTTCGATTGACGTGGGCTACTACCGTGGGATAGAGAATGCCGTCCTCAGCCGGTTTCCTCTCAGCGGAGCCTCGGCTCCGGCCATGATTCCAATCGATGATGTTGTTCGACACGGCGGCGGCTGGGCGGATCCGGTCGAGGGGGATGAGGCGACGACATTTCAGCGAACGCCCTTGCGCGTCGACGTGAAGGCACCTTCCGGGTACGAGTTGACCCTCTTCGTTCTTCATCACAAGTCGGGGTATTCATACCGACATCGTCGAGAAGGCGAAGCCCTGAAGCTCGTTGAACTCGTTGAGAAAGTTCGCGAAAAAGCTCCGGACAGGAACATCATCCTCCTTGGCGATTTCAACTCGGCTCCATGGGACAGGTCCATGGACGTCTATCGCGACGCGGGCTTCATCGATGTATTCGCCGATCCTTCAGTGGATCGCCTCAAGACCCATGAGTCCGATCGTGTTCTCGACTACATCCTGATGAACAGTGCCGTGCACCGGGAACTGGTCGGGGACTCTCAGAGAGTCCACCCAACCAAGGCTCCTCCCAAGGACTACGACTGGAGAACGGATCCTCGCCCGGATGACTGCCCATCGGACCATCGGCCGATCTCCGTTGAACTCATCGAGGCTGATCGAAACTGAGTCACTGTTCCAGGAGCCGGCGGACCTCTTCTGCGTCCTTGTCGCCACGACCGGAGCAATTGATGACCAGGTGTTCATCTCGGGCCATGCCGGGTGCAAGCTGCACGGCCCTCGCGATGGCATGTGATGATTCCAAGGCGGGGATGATGCCTTCCAGTTCACTGCATTGCTTGAATGCCGCCAGGGCCTCGTCATCGGTCACCGACTCGTACTTGACCCGCCCGGAGGCCTGCCACTGGGCGTGTTCGGGCCCGACTCCCGGATAGTCCAGTCCAGCGGAACAGGAATGAACATCGGAAGTCTGTCCATCCGGGTCCTGGAGCACAATGCTTCGAGAGCCGTGGAGCACGCCCGGGCTTCCATGTTTCAGGGTTGCTGCATGATGACCGGGAGAGTCGCCTCGTCCACCTGCCTCAACACCGTGAAGATCAACCTGCACATCTTCGATGAAAGGGTAAAACATGCCGGCCGCGTTGGATCCTCCACCGACGCATGCGACAACGGCATTCGGGAGGCAGTTGAATTGATCCATGTACTGGGATCGTGTTTCCCGACCTATGACGGACTGGAAGGAACGGACCATTGCGGGAAAGGGGTGGGGGCCTACGACCGATCCGATGATGTAGTGGGTGTTTTCGACGGATCCCATCCAATCGCGAAGGGCTGCATTCGTCGCATCCTTCAGTGTCCTTGACCCATCTTCCACGATGATGACATTCGCCCCGAGGAGACCCATTCTGAATACGTTGAGTGATTGGCGTCGGGCATCTTCTTCGCCCATGTAGACATCGCACTCCAGGCCGAATCGAGCGCAGGCGGTGGCGGTTGCGACGCCGTGCTGACCGGCGCCTGTTTCGGCAATCACGCGGTTCTTCCCCATTCTCCGTGTGAGCAGTGCCTGGGCAATCGTATTGTTGATCTTGTGAGCGCCGGTATGCGCCAGATCCTCTCTTTTGAGACAGATCTGTGCGCCTCCGCAGAACTCGGTCAGTCTCGGCGCAGGCGTCAGTGGTGTAGGGCGGCCAACATAGTTGGCAAGAAGAGAATCAAGTTCGTCCTGGAATCCCGTGTCGGATTCCGCATCTTTCCACGCATGTTCCAGTTGATCAAGCGCGGCGACGAGTGTTTCCGGGACATATCGGCCGCCGAAGTTTCCGAAGAGTCCCTCTGGGCCAGGATGGTGTTCGGCACGTGTCATTGCCATCAGGATACGCTCGTTGACAGGTGTCGTGCGAAGAAGTCCCGCTCACGCTCCTTGACATCGGCACTGTGAAGACCGAATCCGACGTGCTCGTGCTCGGCTCCGGTCTGCTCGAAGAGCATTCTTTCCACCAGTTCCGGTGGCCCAAGGGATTCCACGGCATCGAGAAACTTCGATTGTCCTGCCCAGTCCACCCACTCATCGGCCTTGGAGTGCACTGCAAGGAGTGGGATCGGTGTCCACGAGTCAATGTGCTCAAGGGGGTCGATGGCCCGGATGGTGGCATCATCGCAATTGGCGAACATGGGCCGTGAACGTTGGTGTGACCATGATCCAGTTGTTGCTTCAAGGACGGCACAGAGAAAATCATGAGGCCTGACCATCCTGGCGATGGCGACCATGCCTCCAGCCGACATGCCGCCGATCCCAACACGCATGGGATCGGCTCCCAGCGACTTGATGGCCTCCGTGGTCAGTCCATCGAGCTCCTGGAGCATCATCCGTATCACGTCAAGGACATGGTCGGTGGCCTGGAGTTCCCGATCGTACCGGTCTC
>JABABM010000052.1 GCA_014238205.1 Phycisphaerales bacterium
GATTCCGCAAGCGATGACACGTTGAACTCGTTCGTCATCGAATGGTCAGCCGATTGCAACGGCGACGGCATCGTGGACTACGGACAGATTCTTGACGGCACCTATGCCGACGATGATGGCGATGGAGTGCTGGACATCTGCACGGTCTGGGCCTGGGGGGGAAATGCCGATGGCCAGGCAGACGTGCCCCACGATCTGGGCAATACACATGATATTTCAGCCGCCGGATACCACACCGTTGCGCTGCTTACCGACGGAAGTATCGCCTGCTGGGGAAGGAATGATGCCGGGCAGTGCAACATTCCTGCTTGGCTTGGCCCCGTTGTTGATATCGACACCGGTGATCTGCACACCGTTGCGCTCCAGGATGATGGAACAGTCATCTGCTGGGGTGACAACAGCTTTGGACAGTGCGACGTTCCTTCAGATCTCGGATCGGTCGTTGCCATCGGCTCTGGCGCCAACCACTCTCTGGCTGTCCTCATCGATGGAACCGTTCGAGCCTGGGGATACAACAAATTCGGGGCCACCGACGTGCCCGCTGGCCTAAATGCTGTTGTGGCCGTCACTGGAGGCGCCCTCCACAGCGTGGCACTGAAGACAGATGGAACAATCGTGGCATGGGGCGGCCCTGCAGAAAACAACCCTTACATCCCTCCTTCTGACCTTGTCGATGTCGTAGATGTCAAGGCGTCCAACTACGACACCCTCGCCTTGAATGCTGATGGTCAGGTGTATGCCTGGGGTCGGAACTTGGATGGACAGACTAATGTGCCTGCAGAACTCGCGCCCTGTGTCGCAATTGGCATTGGACACCATTACGGCATGGCGATAACCGTAGATGGCGATATTGAGTGCTGGGGCGATAGCGACTTTGGACAATGTGACATCCCTGAAGATCTTGGCCCAGTGGATTCGTTAGCTGAGTGCGGCATACAGGCCATTGCATGGGTTGCCTATCCGCTCGACTTGGGCTTCCCTGATTGCAATGGCAATGGTGTCCCGGATGCAATGGACATTGCGACTGATTACTCCGAGGACTGCAATGACAACGACATTCCAGACGAATGCGACATCACAGAGGGAATTGATGATGACTGCAATGTAAACGGCGTTCCTGATGAGTGCGACATCGCCGATGGACTTGAAGAAGACTGCAACGGCGATGGTGTGCCGGATTCATGCCAAACCTATAACGACGAAAGCACTTGGACAAACGCCGTGGGCGGCGACTTGCTGGATCCTGTCAACTGGTCGGACTGCCAGGAACCAGATGCCACAAGTGACCTCTTCTTCATACTCCCCGATGCCTACACCGTGACATGCCCGGACACCGAAGTCGGATCTGCCAGCGTGCTCGACGGATCTGTGACCTTGGCACTGGAAGGAACACTCGAACTTGGAGACGCCGGGGACACTCAGGGGTTGCTTGTTCAGAGTGGAGGTGACGAGCCCATGGCAACGTTACTGGTCACGGGCGACCCATCCGGTGAACTGCTTTGCACGGAAGTGACCATCGCAGGCAGCGCATCCAGTTTCGGCGCACTGACCCTCCAGGGGGAGGACACCCTCATGGCGCTAGGCTCTGGGTCTGCGGTCATCAACGTTGGCGATGGTGGAACCGGGTACCTGTCGATCCTGGATGGAGCCACGGTGACAACGGGCGATATTCAGTTGGGCGACTTTGGACCGGGGATGGGAACACTGGAAATCGGCGAGAATGCCACGGTCGTCGTGACCGATACCCTTGCGATCATGCCCGGTAGCGAAGCTACTTTGGTTCCCAGCGGCAAGATCACTGGGGGCGGCGATGTGCGAGTGAAGGCCGGCGGACGGCTCAGCGGCAACGGTGAAATCGAGATCGATGTAAAGAACTTCGGTCGTGTCGAGGCGACACCAGGCGAACCAATGCGAATACTCGGTGACTACGAACAACCTGCGCCCGCCACGATCAACTTCAGCGGCACATTGGCCGCATCGATCCAAGATGAGCAGACATGGGGCGCGATTCAGTCCACCGATGAGGTCGAACTCGGCGGCCTGCTCGACCTGACTGTGGATCCCGCATACATCCCGGCCCAGGGCACTCAGTGGCCCGTGCTGACTGCAGGTACCGGCATCACCGGCGCCTTCGACATCGCGTTGATCACGGGTCTCCCCGATGACATGTACGCCGACATCGTGTATTCCAATGCGCTTCGTGGAGACGGCGAAGAGACCGTCACGGTCGTGTTCGGCTCGCTGGAGAACCCGCTTGGCTTTGATCCACCAACACCCGTGACCCTTGACAGCCCCCCCGCCGCCATGCTGGTGCAGGATCTTGATGGTGATGGGGCCGACGAACTAATCATCGCGATCCCCGGAGATCCCGACGGTACCGTGGTGATCTACCCGAACGAGGCAGGAGAGTTTTCCGATGAGCCGATCTCGCTGAATGTCGGCCCCGATCCGGCGGCACTTGTCGCGGGCGATTTCACCGGCGATGGAGAGATCGAGATCGCCTGCGCCAACGCCGGCAACAACAGCATCACCATCATCCAGTACCCGATGGACAGTTCCATGGAGATCGCCACGCTCTTGACCGATGGTGGCGTGCCCGTGGGCCTAGCCGCTGGCAACTTCCTGGACGATGCCGCATCTGATGAGCTGGCCGTGGCCTGCGCCGGCACCGATACCATTGAATTCTGGCAGCATGGCGCCGGCCTGCGCATACTGGACTTCAGCCGCAGCGTTGTTGTCGATCTCGATGACACGCCCGGCGGCATCGACCCAGGGCAGGTCAACGAGGACAAGGATGCATTCGTGCCACTGGCCATCACCCTGCCTGGTGAGGGGGGCATCGTCGTACTGGATAATGACGGCGCGGGCGAGTTCAGTATCGGCGATACATACCCTGCCGGAGAGAATCCTTTGCAGGTCCGCATGGCAAGCCTTGATGGCCTGGCAACGACACCGAATGACCTGGTCGTGCTCAACCGGGACGACGGTACGATCTCCATCCTGCTGGATCTGGGCAATGCTCAGTACCTCCCGGCCGCCAATCGCTCCGTTGGGCAGAACCCCGACTCGATCGATCTGGCTGATCTCGATGCCGACGGCGATCAAGACATCGTGCTGGTGGCGATTGATTCAGTCACGGGCCAAT
>JABABM010000053.1 GCA_014238205.1 Phycisphaerales bacterium
CCATGCCTCCAAAGAAGATGGCATCGCCTTCGTCAAAGCTGCGATGGAAGTCCTCGCGACGCTGGTGCCACTTGCCCGTGCCGAAGGTACGCCACCCTGCTGCCCGAAAGCGTTCAGGGAGCATCGGAGGCGCCGACTCTTCCGAGGCCTTCCCCCAGGGCACGACGAAGTCCGATGGCAGTTGAAAGCGGTGTCGACCAGTCAGGAGCATGGCCCGGCTCGGGGCGCACACCGCTCCACTTCCAGAGCCCATGCAATAGGCCCGGGTGAAGTTCATGCCCCGTGAGATGAGGGCATCGAGGTGTGGCGTACGCACATCGGGGTTGCCCATGGCTCCGATTGCATCCGGGCGAAGGTCATCTGCAAGCAGGATCAGCACGCTGGGTTGATCCGCTGCCGTCGCGAAGGCCGTGATGACCCAGATCCACAGGATGGACAGGAGGCCGTTCAAGATGATCGATCTTCCAGGCACGAGTTGAATCCCTTCCAGGCCAGCATCGCAACAAGCGGTATGGCAACCAGGAATGGTATGGCAAGCGTCAGGCCGATTGGACCCAGGAAGGGCGGATGCAACTGGCCCTCGGCGAAGGCCATGATGCCCGCCACGAGGAAGACGCCCGTGATGATCACGGCCGAGGCCAGTCCACGACTTTCGGGGAATGGCTTGATGGCGCCGGCATTTGCGCCGGGGAAAACCAGTCCAGATCCAAATGCCAGCAGCATGCTTGCGCCGACCAGTACGATCACTGTCATCGTGGTCGACAACTCGATGGTCCATATGGCCATCAGTCCCAGGCCTGGAACGAGGGCGATGAACATGCCCGCCCAGAGCAGGTTTCTGCTGTTGGTTCGAGCCATGAGTTTCCTGGCCGTGACCAGGCCGATGATGTAGATGCCGACCGTGAAGCCCGCCAGCCATGGGTAGACCTGCACCGGGATGCCAAGGTGCTTCGAGTACCAGAAAGGCATGGCTGCGTAGTAACCCAGCAAGGTTCCAGAGCAGGCGATGTAGCAGAGGGCATTGGCCCAGAACACCCTGTTCCCGAGAATGCTCAGCAATGTAGCGAATGTCCTTGGCCTGTCCTTGGCGGTTCGCGGATGTGTTTCCGGCAGGCTGCGCCATGTCGCAAGCAGGATCAGTGAAGTCGCCACAAGGAAGCCTGCGAAGATCCATCGCCATGATGCATAGGCCACAAGGTAGCCGCCGATGACCTGGCCGATCATCGGGATGGCGGCAGTACACATGCTGACGTAGGCAAGTTCCTTCCTGGCACGTTCATGTGTTCTGGATTCAAAGAGGATGGCCCGGCCAACCGGGCTGATGGCCGAGAGTCCAAGGCCCTCCAGGCAGCGGCCGATGCCGAAGACGACGACGGTTTCACTGCAGAGGACAACAGCAGACCCTGCTGCTGCCAGCGAGAGGCCGATGAGCAGGGGAGCGCGTCGGCCAACGCGGTCACTGACCATTCCCCATCCCAGTTGTCCCAATGCGTAGCAGATGAAGAAGCCCGTGACGGTGGCTCGCAGCGCATCCCCTGGCACATTGAATACCTGCTCAAGATCAGGCAGTGCAGGCAGGGAAAGTTTCATCCCCCCCCAGGCCAGCATCCACGAGGCAGCCAACAAGGGCAGGCTCGGGATTCGTGTCGGTTGGGCCACTGGTGTCATGCAGGCACGATACCGTTCCCGCGTTTGTCTTCATATCGAACTGGGTAATGAAACAGCCCCGCCGTTAAGCGGGGCCGTGTTCGTGTGCTCAGATGAGGAATCCGGGGATCAGTTGCTGCCGCATTCGGCATTCCAGATTTCGCCGGCTTCTTCACGGGTCATGTCTCCGTTGCGAACGGCCGTCCCGAGCCGACGCCTCAGTTCCATGCAGTCGTCGGACACTTCACCCCGTCCACCATCGGCGGCTTTCCGCTCGCGATTGGCGCGTCCACCATCGGCAGCTTTCCGCTCGCGATTGGCGCGGCCGATCATCCTTCGCATTTCACCCATGCGACCATCCATCTGTTCCTGGGTGATCTCGCCATTCTCGACCATCTGCTGCATCTTGGCCTGTGCATCGGCGTAGTCCTGGCGGGTGACCTGCGGCTGTCCGCTGCTCTTGCTCTTGCCGATCATCTTTCGCATCTCGACGAGCCTGGCATCCATCTGTGCCTGGGTGATCTCGCCCTTCTCGACCATCTGCTGCATCTTGGCCTGTGCATCGGCGTAGTCCTGGCGGGTGATCTGCTCATCCTTGCCGCCATCAGCCATCTTCTTGTAGACGGTCCAGACTTCATTGACTTCCTCGACGGTCATGGTGCCTTCTTCGACGGCAGCATTCATGCGAGCATTGCAATCCTGGTACATCTTGTCGCTGAGTTCCTTCTTGAATGCAGCGATCTTTGCACCAGCCTGCCTGCGATCAAGCTTGCCGGCTTCGTAGGCGGCAATGACCTTGGCCTCGAACTCCTCGTAGGCCTGCTCGGCCATGACGGTGTTCTGGGCTGCAACGAGGTACTCGGCAGCCTGCGCGGGAGTGATGTCGCCATTCTCAGCGGCGATCGAGATCTTGAGGACGATCTCGCTCATCATGTTCGAATCTTCGTCTGCTGACGCGTTGGGAGCGAGAAGCATGACGGTAATGCCACACGCGACCGTGGCTGATGATGCAAGGAATCTCGTGAACTTCATGGTGAGGGGTCTCCAGGAACTGGTTTACGAACTACTACAAGGTATCAACCCAACCCTATATACGGAATACTTTCTATCGGCATCCCTGTTAAGGGGTGTGTAAAGTCAACTATCCAGCCGCTACCCCTTGTCCGTCTGCTCCTGATCGCCATCGCCATCTCGTGATGCATCCGGGTCGCCGAATATCTCTTCCACGAAGTCCCCTACGGGATCTTCGCCTGGAGAACCCAGGAATGAAGACAGGCCGAACAGTCGATCGTCCTTGTCCTTGTCCTTGTCATCTGGCATCTGCTGATCCTTTCTTG
>JABABM010000054.1 GCA_014238205.1 Phycisphaerales bacterium
ATGGCTTTCCGAGTCGGTGGTTCGTTCGAAACCGAGCCGTGTACTCGGAACCACCCGCATTCGCCGGGGACTGCAATAGGAGACAAGACGATGAATCATGAGACACGCAAGACAGAAACTTCACGACGGCTGACGCGATTGGGCATCCCGACCACGCTGGCGATGCTTGTTCTGCCAACGGTGGCATTGGGCAATGCAGTTCAATGGACCCAGGCCGAGGGGGGGAACGGGCATTGGTATGAAGTCGTCGAGCCTGGACCGGGAATTGCCTGGACGCAAGCTGCAATGCTGTCCGAGGACATGGGTGGGCACCTAGCGACCCTGACAAGTGAAGATGAATCGAACTTCATCAAATTGACACTTGATCCTTTCCGAACGCGTATCGGTGGATACCAGGATCCTAGCGCACCGGATTACTCGGAACCAAGCGGAGGCTGGCGGTGGGTCACGGGTGAAGCATGGGATTTCACTAACTGGGATACCAATGAACCCAACGACACGAACGGCGGTCTTGAGAACTTCATAGAGATGGATGGCGGAAGCGGGATCCCGGGCGGGTGGAATGACATGCAGGACCTGTACAGCGGGCACGATGCCTTCCTGGTTGAATGGTCCGCCGACTGCAACGGCGACGGCATCGTCGACTGTGGGCAGATTCTTGATGGCACATACGCCGATGATGACGGCAATGGTGTTCCTGACATCTGTGAAGCAGTCCAATGGACCGAGGCTGAGGGGGGGAATGGGCATTGGTACCAGGGCATTCTCTACCCAGGTGGTTGCACATCAACCGAGGCGACAATTGCTGCGGAGTCCATAGGTGGGCACCTCGCCAGCCTCGCAACCGAGGCGGAAGATTCTTGGGTTCGGTCAAACCCGGCCAGCGACTTCGACCTTTGGGCGAACAACGGGATCGAAGGCCCCTGGATCGGGGCGGTCAACTACGGAGAGGCATGGGAATGGCCTGATGGCTCGCCCTGGTCATATGAAAACTGGTGGCCCGGGAATCCCAGCGAATGTTGTCCGGCCGATGTCAGTTTGTGGGAATACGACGCGGGCCGACTTTGGCAGGATCACTTTCATGGTGCCGTTGTCTCCACCTCTTACTTGGTGGAGTGGTCAGCCGACTGCAACGGCGACGGCATCGTGGACTACGGACAGATTCTCGATGGCACCTATGCCGACAATGATGGCAATGGTGTGCCGGACATCTGCGATGTGACCATCACCATCGATCCATATGAGTGGTCAACTGATCAAGGCGGCAATGGCCACTGGTATTCCCTTTTGACGTTCGCCGGTTCAGTTGATCCTGACAATTTCTACTACGGCGAAACTCCGGATGAACATTTCGCCTATGCGGAATCTCTCGGCGGACACACCGCAACAATGGCATCATCAGGTGAAAATGCTTTCTCCTATACCCTCAGTAACAATCAAGGTGGTGTTCTCATCGGTATTCTCAAGGAGGAAGGAAACAACCAGGGTGGCTGGGTGACAGGCGAGCCTTGGTCCTATGTCAACTGGCACAGCGGGGAAGGGATCTACAGTTGGGAACGCTGGGGCGTGTATTTCACAGGAGGAGGAGGTGCCTGGCAAGATACCGACCTTTCTCCACGGTTCATGAGCATCGTTGAGTGGGAAGCCGACTGCAACGGCGACGGCATCGTGGACTACGGGCAGATTCTTGACGGAACCTACCCCGACACGAACGGCAACGGTGTCCCGGACTGCTGTGAAGACGGCTCCTGCTTGGAAGATGGTGATCCCACCACCAGCCAGTGGATCAAACCAGACGGCGGCAGCTTCCATGATGCGGACAACTGGAGTACGTCTGCCCCGCCCAACCAGAACATGACCGCGATCCTCGAAATCGATGCCGAGTACACCATCACCTTCGAAAATGATGTCCAGACGATGAACCTAAAGTCGCTAAATGGAAACGTCACCCTTGATCTTGGAGACTACACCTACACGGCCTCCAATGACAACAGCACTGCAATCATCGGCGAGAACGCGGGCGACCAGGCAGCGCTTGGCATTACTTCGGGCTTACTGGAGTTCGGGAGTGGGGTGTCTGGAGAGGCCGAACTGGTGCTCGGCTACGGCGCACAGTCCCGGGGAGATCTTCACATAACTGGAGCAGATGCCCGACTGAACGTACACAAGCTTCGAATCGGTGATCATGGCTCCGGCCTGATGACGATCGCAGAAGGCGGGCAGGTCCATGCCGATCGAGTCAGCCTTGGCAATACCATTGGTTCGGTGGGCAGCTTGCATCTGTCAGGCAGCAATACCAGATTGATTGCTGAAATCGAGTGCTCGATCAACCATGGCAACCTTGATATTACTGCACCAGCATTGTTGCAATTCAATGATCTAGATGCACCCATGACCATCTACAAGAATGGTCAGTTGACAGGTGATGGAACGATCACAGGCTACATCGTGAATCGCGGCAGGTTCGCACCGGATATGTCCGAGACAGCATTCCAGATGCATGGTGACTACCGGAACCGGGGCATATTTGCCACGAGGCTCGGTGAATCCATGCACTCCAAACTGGAGATCTCAAGCCACGAGGACTTTTATGGGGAAGCCGTCCTGTCTGGCGGACTTCTCGTGGAACTTGACCTAGATTTCCTCCCTGAGATCGGTGAGGAATTCCAGATCTTGGCTGCCGAGGATCGTGTTCGGGATGCGTTCGACGTGGCCTTCATGCCGGACCTGGGTGATGATCGCTACCTGGATGTTCGATATCCAGGTTCGGGACTTCGGCGTGGG
>JABABM010000055.1 GCA_014238205.1 Phycisphaerales bacterium
CGTAGGCCAGGGATTTCCGTTCACCACGCGCTATGGTCAGCGCCTGTGCCGTCAGGCCGCCCACAGACAACACGCCAATCAGCGCGTTGAGGATGAGAAAGACGAAGAGCCACCCGAAGTGGATATGCCCCAATATGTTGTTGATATCGCTGGATTCGCGATCATGCTCCCCTTGATAGGCCGTCGAATCCGTCTCGGAGGATGAGGCCTCGTGCATCATTGCCGCATCTTCAGCGGAACTGGCGAGCTCCATGGCCGAGATGTCGAAGATCAACGACCACATGGACCAGAGCAGCACGATCATCAGAACGATCCGGATGATCGGGTATGCCAGAAGTTTCATGTCTGATTTCAGAAGTGTCCACGCAAAGGTGGCTGTTTTTCTCTTGGTCCTCGCCATTGAACTATCCCTCCTGTTGGAATGGAAGAAGGATAGTCGAGACAGGGCGCATCAGGCGTATGAGTGAAGGCCGCTGATCGTGAAGTTGATGACGATCCAGTTGAAGAGCATGACGATGCAGCCGATGACGGCCAACACTGCTGTCCAAAGGCCCTTGTCGCGAGCCTTCATCCGGGTGTGAACCAGGATCGCGTAGATCAGGAACGTGTTGAGCGCGAAGACTTCCTTGGGATCCCAGCCCCAGGGGCGACCCCAGGAATGATCCGCCCATATCGCGCCCATCACCAGACCGGCCCAGAGCAGGATGAAGGAGATTTCCACGAGAATCATCGTCGTGCCGTCAAGAACGGCGCCGAAACTTGTTCGCTCGTCCAGCAGCGCAGCCGTCTGCCCTCGCCGCCTGATGATGAGTGAACCCACTCCTCCGGTTCCTACGTGCTCGACGATTCCACGTTCACCCTTCATCCACCGCCAACAGCGCAACAGGAGGTAGAGCCCGGCTGAGACGGATGCCAGGAAGATCAGCACATAGGAGAAGATGATGACGTTGGTATGGATGTACAACCACACATCATGCAGGACGGGCATGCGATTCGTGATGTGGGGTGAGAGATGCAATGGGTTGAAACTGGCCGCCATCAAGGCAAACATCGAAGCAGTCGCAGCGGCAAGGGCGAAAAGTGTCCTTGCTCGCGTCCTGCGAAGCAGGATCTCCATGAGGATGGCAAAACAGCCGCCGAACCATGTTGATGTCGTCACGGCTTCGAACATGTTCGTGTTCGGCCATCGCCCTGCAACGTACCACCTGAGAGCAAGTGCCAGTGTCTGCAGGAGGAATGCGATTCCAAAGACGCCGAGGCCAAGCCACTTCGCCCCTTTCCACTTGTAGGCGATGCCCATCAGGAGCAGGATGATGGACAGAAGGTAGACCATCCACACCCAGGTGAAACTCTTGAGCCTGAAGTACATGCTCTCGAACTTCAGTCGATCTTCCGATGGGTAGTCGGTGAAGACCGACCGACCCATGCTTGGAATCCAGTTGCCGAGGTTCGATACAGCCCTGTTGACCGTTGCGGTGTCACCCCCCGACCAGGCTGATGCCAGGTCTCGCCATTGGGTGATGTACGTATCCATCCCTGCCGCTGTCGGATCAGTGCGCCTGAAGGTGGCCTCGTACGTATCCATCGTCTGCCATGGATCATCGAAAGACGCGGTCATCGGGGGGATGATGAACAGTTGACGACGTATGACTCCAGGTTCAAGAAGGCTCATGGCCGTCGTAATTTCATCCACCGACCGGGCGAATCGGAGCACATCCGTCCGCATCGCATCAAGTTGTCTGCTGACGGCGGGGTCGCGAAGAAGCGAGGGTCGAAGCAGCCCTGTTTCCATGAACGCCGTACTCTCGCTGGGTGTGATGGAGCCGCTGCCCAAGGCGGCATTGATGATCGCTGATCGCACGGGCTTCTTCTTGACGTAGATGACGGGAACATCCTCGTAGGCCCCGGGCCTGAAGGCGATATCGAGACACGTGAATGTTGCTGGTTGCCCGTTGACGAGCCGGGGGCCGGTTACATGCTGCATGAGTGACCTGGCAAAGGACTGGAACGACTTGAGCCTTCCATCCTGCCACACGGCCACCTTGTCGAGCGGGGTCAGGTCGATCTGCTCGGGTGACGAAACATCCGCTGGCGGCATCGAAGCATGCAGCATGCTGGAGAATGACAAGGACAGGAGCAGTGGAAGAAGAAGACGAATCATCCTTCACCTCCTTCCATGACGCGGGGACGGTCTTGTCTTCGGCGGATCAATACCGGCTTGATGTAGAAGGCGTAGAGCATTCCAAGAACCATGAGAGTGCCACCGGAAAGTTGGATCCACACACCATGCCGATTGCCGACGCCGAGGACCGTGTAGTTGAGCCCCGCTGAAGCAATATCACCCTGAAAACGTGCCCGGTCCGGTGGATCCCATTGGGACTGGAAGAACCAGAACCCATCCTCTTCCTGGGGATTGTTGACGCTGACATCCCGTGTCTTCATCGCAGTGCCTGTACCAAACCCGATCCGGCTGATCCAGTTCAGAACACTCGAGGTATTTCCGGTGAATCCCCCGACGTGCGAAGCAACTTCAAATCCTTCGAGCTGAACCGGGGTTGGAAGAGGATAACTCGCACGCGACAGGAGCATCTGGACCGTACGACCACCGGGAATCTCGACAAGCGTTGGCTGATAGATGAAACGACGAAGCGTGTCTGTTGCCGATTCGAATGGCCAGTGGTGATAAGCCAGCCAGGCCTCGGGCCCTCCATCTCCCTGCCCGGGCACCTGGACCCGGATCATGGACAACTGGT
>JABABM010000056.1 GCA_014238205.1 Phycisphaerales bacterium
CGCCACGTTGCGGTCCTTAGGCGGCACATCGTTAACGATGCGATCGTCGATACGTACCGTGCCCCCAGTGATTGACTCGAGTCCGGCAATCATGCGAAGCGTCGTGCTCTTACCGCACCCGCTGGGTCCCACCAGCACGGTGAACTGCCCATCGGGAATGACCAAGTCACACGGCTGCACCGCCACGACTGGGCCGGGGTAGGTCTTTGTTATGCCATCGAGTACGACATTGGCCATTGCTTGACTGTCCCTTGACGGCACCAGTACCAATCCGGCACCAAGAGCGGCAAAGCGTATCCACTCACCAAAGTGATCGGAACAACGCCCCGCAGCCCCTGAAGTGGATTCAGCTGGACCTGCACTCGGTCCCCACTGCCAATCCCGCCCTTTCAGGTGTCTGAATACCTTAAATAAGGCTATGAACCTGCATCTTACCGCTAGGGAAAGTTTTGTATGGCCACTGGAGGCCTATGGACTTACGCTGGGGGTCTCTGCGAAGGCTCTGAGAGAGGGCCAACGCTGTGCAACCCATCCGACGAGTAAAGGGAGAGATCGTCATGCGGAACTTGTTGTTTTCCACACTGTCTATCGGGCTCGGCGTCACCGCCGCCAATGCGGGTATCCCCGTTGTCGATGGAACCCTTGACTCCTCCTATGGCGACCAGATCGCGTTTCAGAACACGAGTACCAACTTTGGTGATTCCAGCGATGGTCACGCCGGGTATGCCAACGGATCCGAGTTGGACGTCGCCTCGGCCACCATCGCCGGGGGAAGCCTCTTCCTGCACTTCGGCGGCAACCTAGAGAGCAACTACAACAAACTCGAGATCTTCATCGACGGTCGCGATGGCGGACAAAACCGCATCCTGGGCATCAACCCCGACGTCAGCTTGGGCGCGCTGCAGCGAATGGGCGACGATGGGAACGGGAATGGGCTGACCTTCGATGCGGGATTCGAAGCAGATCTGTACATCGCGATTGGGTGCGGCGACAATGGCAACAGTGATGGCATCATCTACTACGTCGACTATGCCCAACTTCGGACTGATGGCAGTGGCATCGGCGGCTATGCAGGCAGCGGGACCACGTCGCAGGATGCCAAGGGTGTTGTCACGGTGACACCCTCTGATGGCGACCATGGCATTCATGTCGGCATCAACAACAGCAATGCCGGCGGCGTTCTGGGCGGCACCGGGCCGGACTGCGGCGCCCCCGACGGGAATGTCGTCGCGACGGGCATCGAGATTGAAATCCCGCTGTCTCTGATCGACTGGGACTTCGACGGACTGCCCTTTGACAACGTCCGCATGTGCGCCTTCATCAACGCCGGCGACCACGGTTACGTGTCTAATCAGGTGCTTGGTGGCATCGGAGGCGGCGACAATCTCGGCGATCCTCGCGATGTTGACTTCAATGACATCGACGGCGCGCAGAATCTCCGCCTCGGCGTGGTCGCCTCGCCCTGCGTGGGCGCCGTGCTCGGCGCTTGCTGCTTCGCCAACGGCGACTGCTGGCAGGGACTCACCGCAACGGCCTGCGATGACAATCGTGGCCTGTTCGGCGGCGAGGACAGCCTATGTGAAAACTGTGATCTCGGCGGCGGAAATGACTGCCCGACCGATATCGATGGAAATGGAGAAACCGATGTCGACGATCTGCTTCAACTGATCGGCAACTTCGGCAACCCATGCGTGTGACGCGCGCCTTCTGATTGCATCCCCAGCCTCTGCAGCCGAAAGGCTGCAGAGGCTCCTTTTCTTGTCCATTTTCAGGCAACTCGTATACTGAAGTACATCGATGACTCGGATTGTTCACATCGCGATGGTCACCTGCATGCTTGCAACTATGAGCATCGCATCGGCACAGTCCACACACGAGGGCTTCGGTGCCACCGTGTATCAGGATGAGGGTGGTTGGGGCACATCGTTCCGAACATGGACCCCAAATGCCGACGCCGTGTATGTCACCGGATCTTTCAATGGGTGGGGTACCAACTCACACCAACTCGTCGCCGAAGACGGCGACTTTTGGAGTTTGGATGTGCCGGGCGTTTGGGCGGGTCACGAGTATCAGTTCATAGTCCTCAATGACGGCAACACGCATTGGCGGAATGATCCGCGAGCCCGGGCCGTAACCAGTTCCGACGGCACATCAATCATCGTCAACCCGGCGCAGTACAACTGGCAACACGAATTTGAAATGCCCGGTAGAAATGAACTGGTGATCTATGAAATGCACCCCGGGACCTTTGGTGTTACAGGAAATAATTTTCCAGGCAACTTTGAAGGGGTCCGCAATCACCTCGACCATCTCGTGGAACTGGGCATAAACGCCTTGGAAGTCATGCCGATCAACGAGTTCGCCGGCGATCGGTCCTGGGGATACAACCCGGCCCACATCTTCTCGGTAGAGAGTTGGTACGGGGGGCCCGATGGATTCAAACAATTGGTCGATGCCTGCCACGAACGTGGTATCGCGGTACTGGTCGATGTGGTGTACAACCACCTTGGCCCCTCTGACCTTGGCTGCTGGCAGTTCGATGGGTGGAGTGAAAACGACGGCGGTGGCATCTACTTCTACAACGACGAGCGTGCC
>JABABM010000057.1 GCA_014238205.1 Phycisphaerales bacterium
GGGTGCTGATGGGCAGCGCATCCGACTGGCCGACAATGGAAAAGACGTCCCAGACGCTTGAGTCACTCGGGATCACGCACGAATGCAACGTCATCTCTGCTCACCGTGCTCCACGCCGTCTTGAAGCCTATTGCTCGACGGCTGAAGACCGGGGCTTGAAGATCCTGATCTGTGCCGCCGGAGGGGCGGCTCATCTTGCCGGTGTGGCCGCAGCGTTGACACATCTGCCGATACTTGGCTGTCCGATGAATGCATGGTCGACCGAGGGACTGGATTCGCTGCTCTCGATGGCACAGATGCCCAAGGGCATTCCGGTAGGCACTCTGGCGGTTGGTTCGGCAGGCGCCGTAAATGCCGCCATTCTTTCTGCGGAGATCCTTGCACTGTCCGACACAGGCATCAGGGAGCGGCTGCTCTCCTTCCGAAGTACACAGTCGGCAGCCACGTTCGAACTGCCCGGAGCGCCAGGACACTGAACATGATGGACTTTGCGAATCCGCCTTCGGATCCGGTGCCAGCTTGCGAGGCTTGGTTTCGTGAAGCAGCGGACCTGACCAGTCTTCCGAATCCAAATGCAATGACTGTTGCAACGGCAGGAGCGGATGGCAGGCCCTCTGCACGGATTCTCCTGCTGAAGGGATTCGATGCAAGGGGAGCAGTGTTCTATACCAACAGCGAAAGTCGCAAGGGCCTTGAGCTTGCGATGAATCCCAGGGCCTCACTGCTGTTTCACTGGGATGAACTTGAACGGCAGATCCGCATCGAGGGCGCGGTGACGCATGTTGATGAAGCTGAGTCCGACGCCTACTTTGCAACACGCAGTCGTGAAAGCCAGTTGGGAGCCTGGGCAAGCCAACAGTCAAGGCCATGCCCGAGTCGTGAAGACTTCAAGCAGGCCTATGCTGACATGGAACTGCGTTTCGAAGGCGGCGATGTTCCCCGTCCACCACACTGGTACGGGTACCGGGTTGCGCTCGAAACCGTCGAGTTCTGGCAAGGCCGAGACGCTCGACTGCATGACCGGGTGCTGTACAGAGCCGGCCCCGAGGGCTGGGACATCCAGCCTCTCTATCCATGAGAGAGATCAGGCATCGTCTTCTTCGAGCATGCGCATGGCTTCCTCGATGATGTGATCGGGCAGTGGGGGTTCTACCTGTACACGGGGTGTTCCGGGTGAAGGTGGTGGAGCTTGACGGGCATTGTCACTCGTCTTCTTCACCGGTGCCCGGGAGGCTTCATCCAGTTTGGCGAACTCAGCAATGTCGTCCCCATCGATGTCAAACTGGATACGCCAATCCTCAACCGACTTGCGACTGAGTTTTCCAGCAGGTCGCGACGCATCCTTGCGGTGTTTCCGTCGATGACTTGCTTTTTCATGGTCATGGGTGAGTGTGCGGAGAAACACCTCGGAGGACATCGTATGGCACCTGCGTTTCCTTGCTGCACGCACAACACGCTGATCCGAACTGATGACGAGCATGCTTGAAGGGGCATCGCTGCGTGCAATGATCTCTTCAATGATGTCATCCGCTTCCTTGTCGGCCCCGGAGTGGATGGTGCCAATGCCTCCACGCCTGATGTCCCGGTGGCCCCTTGGAAGCACACCGTCACAGACGAGAAGCACCTGGTTCCGGCTCCACCTGCCACGGGACATGAGGTCGACCAGTCCTGGGGCATCAAGCCCAGCCAGTTCAGGAGGGAGGATCCCTGTCTTGTGCAATGCGTTGTAGGTGTCGATAACGACCTTCATCAACCCTGCTCCATCGAGGACCACGGGGCATGGTAGAGCAGTTGTGGTCGGATTCGAACCTTCCTGTTGGCCTTGTGGAGGCAATATGCCCGATTATCAGGTTCAAATGCAGTGTTTACACTCGGGCCCCCCTTGCGGCCCACCCCCAAAAACGCTCTAATACGCGGCTCATTTGAACCCCAAGGTTGGATCAAACACCCCATATGGCGATTCGAATCAAATCAAGGCAGGGCGAAACAGTCAACCAGATGCTCCGGCGCTTCAAGAAGCTCTGTGAGAAGGAAGGTCTGACGAAGGACGTGAAGCGTCGCCAGTATTTCGAAAAGCCATCGGAGCGTCGTCGACGTGCCATGAGAAAGGCTATTTCTCGTGCGGCCCGTTTGGCCATGCCTGGCGGTGGTCCAAGTAATAATCGTAGCAGCGGCCCCGGCGGACCACGTCGTGGCGGTGGAGGTGGCGGTGGCGGCGGCGGCGGCGGTGGCGGCGGACGTGGCGGCAGTCGTTGATTCTGAATGTTCTCCCCCGGGCACGGACCGGTGTATTGAAGGAATGGACACTGTCTC
>JABABM010000058.1 GCA_014238205.1 Phycisphaerales bacterium
CGCCTCGGCGACCTGTTTGATCGTCCGTGTGAAATCCGACAGGGAGAGGAGGCCGATGTCCGGAACACCGGCCGTATTCGCGGCAGCTCCTCCAGAGACATAGACGGCTTTGAAACCTGCCCGCTGCACCGCCCTTGCCACCAGCGCAGTGACTGCCCCTGGACACGAAACCGTGCCTTTCTCCATCGCCTCTCTTAGTTGTCGTGCGGGGTGCTGGGACATCGAGATGACCTCATTCTACCCCTCCAGCCTGCCATGCGTGGTGAATCCCCGCTCCTGGGTAGTACCAGTCAAGGATCTCCTTCCATGAATGACCCTCCTTCGCCATGGCCTGAGCTCCATACTGGCAGAGTCCTACTCCATGCCCAAATCCGTGGCCATCAAGTGCAACACGTCCACGGAGATACGACCCTCCTGCCCAGCCGGACCAGAGCAGTTTTGATGGACTGGTTCCCGACCCCCGGCCGGTGTGGTTGGCTGCAAAGAAGAATGTCTCACATGAAATGGTCGCCGATCTACCCCTGCGATCATGAATGCGAAGTCGTGTCGGGCGACCGTGCCTGTTTGATTCCGCGGTTTCAACCCGGTCGATTGTCGACAAGCTCGAGAGCCCGTCATCTGAAATACGGCGACCATAGGCGGCCAACCGACGTCCAAGCGCACGGGCTGAACGGTCGATCGTCCACGTATACAGCGGAGATGACTGGCACACATCCTCTCCATCATGCCCCTGCAGTGGAGGAATGTCGTTGATCAACGAGGGGCCGATCCCGTCGATTGCGGTCGCTGCCAATCCCCCGCAGCAACTGGAGAAGTAGCCTGGAACCAGGCCGCCATCCCATTCAAGCACCATCCCCGTCGTCGAACTGGCCGCTTCCTTCGCCACCAGATCATCTACTTCACCGTGATATGCCTGGGATGCGGGTCCATCAACAACGTCGTAGTGCCTCCTGGTGTGCTGTTGTATTTCCATGCATACGAATGACCTGGCCGCAACGCACTGGGCCTGATAGCAGCTTGGACTCCAGCCGGAATACAGCTCCGCAACAAGAACACCTGGAAGATAGGACTCGACGTTGATGTGCTCGACAAGATCCCACGAGGAATCGCTCTTTGACTCAGGTGGAGTGCAGTGAAGAGTGCCCGAGTACCGCCGGCTTGCCTTTTTGGAGTGCAGGAGTATTGCTCTGTTCGACACGATCCGGAATGATTCGTCCCGTGGCGGTGCCGGGTTCAGTGTGATGCCGCCGCAATTGACTTTCCAACCGTCTGAAGACCGTGACACCCTGATCGGGCCGGCGACCTGGTGAGAAACCGTTCCCCATGAAACAGTCATCGCCTGATCGTTGCCCCCGAGTTGAAGTGAACGACCTTCCTTATCGACGTGTTCCAGCCGCACTCGGACGACCGGCTCCACTTCCGGGAGAAGCAGGATGTGATCTGCTGCGACACCCTTCTGCTGTCTTTCATGTGGGGCTGATGATGTGGAATCCCCGCACCCGGCAATCAGGGTTGCGGCAAGGAGCCAGCAGTATCGGGTGCGGTAGATAATCGCTCCCACCTCAGTCGAGGTTGCGGAGCGAGAGGCCGAAGTGAGCCAGTTTTTCCTTCACTTCGTCAAGGCTGGTTGCACCGAAGTTCTTGACACCCATGAGTTCCGCTTCGGTCCGTGTTGCGAGGTCTCCAACGGTCTGGACACCAAGCATCTGGAGCGCCTTCCTTGATCGAACGGAGAAATCCAGTTGGGACATCGGCTTGTTGAGTACGGCTTCAGAGGCCTGGCCCTTGAGTTCCTGGAGGATCTCATCACGAACACGGGTGTAGTGGGTTTCAAGGTTCTGCCCGAGCCGAAGACCCTTCATGGTGAGCATCTTCTTTATCTCGACCAGTGAAGTCTCACCGAAGTTCTTGTAGCTCAGGAGTTCGGATTCCGACACCTTCAGGAGATCTCCAAGTGTACGGATCTGCATCTTCTTCAGGCAGTTGCGAGCCCGTACCGAAAGTTCAAAGTCGGTGACCGGGGTGTCGAGCAACGCGTTGTGTTTCGCCATGTCACGAGCCTGTTCCTCGTCGTAGTACATGTCTCTGGATGACAGGACATCCTTCATGTACAGCCGCGCTCGCTTGTGATTCGGGTAGGTATCGAGAATCTGCCGGAGGCATTTCTCAGCGGCGTTGAACTCGCCGTTGTC
>JABABM010000059.1 GCA_014238205.1 Phycisphaerales bacterium
CAGGTGGGTACGAAGCCTCGATGACCGTTGCCAACTCGATGGGTGACCTTCCGATGTTCTCCTGGAATCTTTCCTACGAGTCCGGTCCCGCCATCACGAAGATTTGGAATGCAGAACTGGGGGAAGAGGGTGCCGATACGGTCATCTTCAACGCTCCATGGAATGGACACCTGGAGCCGGGTGAGTCGACGTCGTTCGGGTTGACCATCGAGGGAGACTGGCCGCCGTACTTTCACGACGCACGATTGAATGGATTTCATGTACATGTCGAGGGTGCTGTCGATGAGCATGACGATTGCCCGGGAGATCTCGATGGCAATCAATCAGTTGGAGTCGATGATCTTCTTCTCGTGCTGCAGGCATGGGGAACCAGTGAGGAGACTGCAGACGTGACAGAAGATGGGATCGTGGATGTGTCTGATCTGCTGGTGGTCATCGGGGCATGGGGGACATGCAACTGAAGGGCAGAACACTCGTGTCTTCAGGACGTTATTCCTGCACGCTTGATTGCCTTGTTCGAAATCACGCAGATGACTCCAAGCACCATGGCCAGTGCGACAATGCCCAGGAGGAGCACGGTGAGCCCCGGCCCTTGATCGATGAAGGATTGGATGTCTCCACTTCCCGTCGCTGCGGCATGTGCGGAGGCCGCTGCGGCAAACCCAATGACCACAGTTGTCCTAGGGAGCATTCCAACCATCACGCCGATGGCGTAGGGAGCCATCCGCACTCGGCAACTTGCAAGCAGGAGATTCGTCAGTGCGAAGGGGGAGTTCGGGGGAATTCGAAGCAGGGTGATGATGCTCAGCGTCCGCCAGAATCCACGGCCTATCAGTGCTTTTCGAATGGCATCTGCTTTCGGATACTTTTCTACCACCTTTTCAACCTTGTCACGTGATACGAGTCGAGCGACTGCATACCCGATGATGGAGCCTCCCGTGAAACCAATGAGGGCGGCGGGCAGGCCGACCGTGATTCCAAAGACCCAGCCGCCAAGCACTGCCTGGGCATAGGTCGGCAACAGGCCAAGTCCGGATGACACGATGAAGATGAGCATGTAGAACACGACCCCCCAGTTCCCAAGCGATTGAAGCCAGGCGGAGGCGGGACCAAGCTGAACCAGCAGGGTGATCCCGACGACCATCGGCATCGTGCCCCACAGGACACCGAGCCATCCAGCGGCGCCGAGGTCTTTGAAGATGGACAGGAAGCCTGTTCGTTCCGTTTCAGTCATGAAGGGGAATGGTAACGACCCCCCGGCTCGTGCCAACCAGGGGGTCGTTGCGGTACTCATGCCCGCGGGAGAAGAACTGGCACCGTCGTATCCCCTCGTGGTGCCATTGGAGAAGAAAGCAGTTCACCAGCTCCATGTGCGCTGCTTTTTCAGACTTTCTCAGTCTTCAGAGACAGGTGGCCCAGTGCCTGGTGGCTTCCGTGCACTGGCAATCGCTTCCAGGCGTTCCCTGACAAGGTGCGGATCCTGGAAGTAGTCGTCCTCGTCGATGCTCTCCATGGCTGCGTCGATCCTCCGGAGTACGAACTGGGCAAGTGCGATATCCCCATCTGCGGTCGGATGAAGCTGGTCGGGCTGCATCAACCTGCTGTTGGATCCCGGCGGGTAGGTGAGTTCGTCGATTCCGAATCCCGTGTCCTCCCGCATTTGATCAGTGAGCGTCGATACCTGCAGCACGCTGACATTTTCATGTTCCGCTGCCCATTCATTCAAACGTGCATTCAACATGGCCAGTTCATCAGGTGAAGGAACCTGGGATGCCCGAAGGACTCGCCCGACGGCGGGAGACATGTCGGGGAAGTCGAAGACGAAGACAGGGCAG
>JABABM010000005.1 GCA_014238205.1 Phycisphaerales bacterium
GATCGACGGCAGCAATGGCGTACTTGATATTCCAATGCTTCTGCAGCCTTCCTCATACGCCTTCTCGCCCCCGAACATGGTCAACCCCAATGTCTATCGTCTTCCAGCAGATGACGAGGATCCGGTTGAAGCATTTGCAGATCCCATGTCCTTCCCGAGTGGCTTCCGACCCGCAACTTCGGCGCAGTCCAAGTACTCGAGTCTGAAGACCAACTTGATGGAGATGCACTGGCTTCAGAATCTCACCACGGGCGAGTGTGGACCTCGTTGGGCCGACTCCGAGTACGACTACCACGACGGTCAGGGCAATGCCAATGACAACAGCTGGTCGTACCAGGGCTGCTATCCCAACTACTTCAACGCTTCATGGCGTTCAGCTCCAGTGGCTGTCTTCGTGGACGGTCATGTCGACATGATCGAATGCCAGGAAGCCGAGAAGCACGACTACGTCGTCGCAGACGGCAATGATTCCACTGGTGCACTTGCCGGCTACAAGGGCCTCTGGCACCGTGGTGTCGCTGGTGACGGCGAGAACGGCTTCTTCGTCGAGTGCCGCACGGACTGGGGCAACTGGTCTGGTCATACCCACACGGCTGGTGGCATCACCCAGGGCCGGGACGTAATCGCCGAATAGGCCGCCTTGTGCATTTCTTCGATGGCAGGACCGGCGGCACGCTTCGGATGCTGATTCACCTCTATCCCCCATCTAAATGACTGGTCGGGGCCAAGGGCGTGACGCAATTTCAGACTCTGACTTGTAATTGAGTTGCTTTCGGCCTTAATCGGATCATAAATTAGGTAGATCAGGCTTGAAACCTCCATTTCAGGATCCATGACAACGGAGCGGGGACCTGGTCCCATTTCTTCAAGACCCGCTTCAGAGGTGGAATAAGGGGTCTCTCCTCTTCTTCCAACAGCCTCAATCAGCAGGCGTATCGCAGGAAACGCCAGAAAGAAGGCTATTTCCGGCCTAGAAGTGGGAAAATCAACCTATCCTGTTTCAGATCGGGCAGGAGATCCGATACGCCTTGTCCAGAACATGATTCCAGAACTGAAGAGGAACGCATCGATGCATCTGAAGAAGAAAACACTTCGTGGTTTCACACTCGTCGAGTTGATGGTGGTTATTTCCATCATCGCACTGCTGGTAGGCATACTCCTTCCAGCCATTTCACGAGCGCGTGACAACGCCAAGATCGGGCAGTCAAAGAGCAATATTCGCAACGTCAAGACAGCCTGCGATCTCTACGAGCTCGACCACAAAGGCAAGCCTTTCACAGGTACCCCGGAAAATCTAGCTTCAGGCCCTGATGGCTCCTGGACCGGCTTGTCTGCACAAGCTGCGGTCAACCAGTGGGCCGGCCGTTACTACTCTGGAAGCCAGGGTGCTGCTGGTGGCAAAGCGACTATCACGCCAGGCATTCAGCCTTGCGAAACAGACGGAGGTGGCCATTGGTTTACCTTCGATGTCGATCACATCGTCCCCTACTGCTATGGCGAAGGATTGACCCAATCAACGCGTGATTTGGCACGCACCGGCACTTGGCGATTTCCCAACTCGAGGCAGATTGCCGAGTACATGGAGGACAAGTGCTATCACAAGGCCTACTGGGCGCCGAAGGACCGAATCATCCAACGTCAACTTCAACGATGTTGGGACGATGATGGCACGATGTGCTCGACAACCTATGTCGATGGTGGCGGGGTCCTTGACATACCACTCTTGCTCCAACCATCGTCCTATGCTTTCTCACCTCCGAACATGGTAAATCCATACTGCTACAGGAACCCTGGGATTGATGAGGATCCGAACGAGGCCTTCTCCGACCCGATGTCGGTCGCAGGTGGTTTCAGGCCAGCAACAGCCGGCCAGGCAAAGTACTCGAGTCTCAAGACTGCACTCATGGAAACCCACTGGTTGCAGAACCTCACGACCGGGGAATGTGGTCCTCGATGGGCCGATTCGGCGTATGACTACCATGACTCCGGAAATTCATGGTCCTACCAGGGCTGCTATCCCAACTACTTCAACGCCTCCTGGCGTTCGGCTCCTGTAGCCGTCTTTGTAGACGGCCATGTCGACATGATCGAGTGCCAGTTGCAAGAGAAGCACGACTATGTTGTTGCTGATGGCAATGATTCCACTGGATCACTTTCCGGATACAAGGGCCTCTGGCACCGTGGTGTTCCTGGTGACTTTGAGAATGGCTTCTTCGTCGAGTGCCGCACGGACTGGGGCAACACGTCGTTTCATACCCACACGTCTGGTGGCTTGACCAATGGCAGGGATATGATCTCCGAATAAGTCTTCTGGGCATTTCCTGCCCACTGCACGATTCGACCCAGTCGCCTTCTCCCCCGGAGAAGGCGACTGTTCTTTTTGGTCGAGGACGGATTCAACTGCCATCGCGTTGAAGCGAGAGGCAGGATAGAATCGTACCGATGGAGCCCACGTCCATACCTCCCACCACGCCTCCGAGGGCCATGGCCCCGATCTATACCGACATCCTCGACATGGTGGGAAACACCCCCATGCTCGAACTCAATCGGCTGGACACAGGACCATGCCGGCTTCTGGCAAAACTTGAATGCCTCAACCCGGGCAACTCGATCAAGGATCGAATCGCCATCTCGATGATCAATGCCGCGGAGCAGGATGGACAACTTGCTCCTGGTGGCCACATCGTGGAGGCAACCGCCGGAAACACCGGCATTGCCCTTGCACTTGTAGGGACACAACGAGGCTACAAGGTCTCGGTCGTTGTCCCAGACAAGATGAGTGAAGGAAAGATTTCCCACCTTCGAGCCATGGGCGCAGAAGTCATCATGGCCCGTTCAGATGTAGAGAAGGGACATCCAGACTACTATCAGGATGTAGCCAAGCGACTTGCAGATGAATGCGGTGGCTTCTTCATCAACCAGTTCTCCAACGAAGCGAATGTCAAGGCCCACCAGGAAACGACGGCGGTTGAAATCTGGGAACAGACTGGTGGCGAAGTCGATGCGGTTGTCTGTGGGGTTGGTTCTGGTGGAACGATCAGTGGACTGTCGAACTATCTTCGTGAGCAGAAAAGCGACATCCAGATCATCCTGGCCGATCCAACTGGCTCGGTACTGGCGCCACTGATCAACGAAGGACGGACCGTACAGCCCGGCCCGTGGCTGGTCGAGGGAATCGGAGAGGATTTCATTCCGGACATTCTCGATCTGGACGGCATCGATGAGGCAATCCACATCAATGATCGGGATTCCTTCATGGCGGCTCGTGAACTCCTGAAGGCCCACGGAGTTCTCGCCGGATCATCGACAGGAACGCTCCTTGCTGCATCTCTTGATTGGTGTCGAAGGCAGACTGAACCGAAGACTGTCGTGACGTTCGTCTGCGACAACGGAGCAAAGTACCTCGACAAGATGTTCAATGACTTCTGGATGCTGGACCAGGGTTTCATTAATCGGCCCAACCATGGGAACCTGAGGGACCTTATATCCCGTCGCCATGTTCGAGGCGAAGACTGGACTGTCAAACCCTCACTGCCACTCATGCAGGCGTTCAAGCTCATGCGACTCTATGACGTCAGCCAGGTGGCTGTGGTCGATGACAGTGCGACCGTCTGTGGCATCATTGATGAATCCGACGTTCTCCTTGCTGTTGCAGAGGACACGGATGCATTCAACACGCCCATTGCCGAGGTGATGACACGGAAACTGCAGACGGTTTCGCCGGAGACGGACATTCATGAACTGCTCCCGATCTTCAACTCGGACAAGGTCGCGATCGTGATTGATGGCGACAAGTTCCTTGGTTTGATTACCCGCATGGATCTCATTAACTATCTTCGCAAGCAACTGCCCTCCTGAAGCAGGTCATCATGAATCACGAATCCCATCGCCCAGGAACCAAGGCCGTCCATGGTGGACAACAGCCGTGCCCCCTAACGGGAGCTGTCATGCCACCTGTCTACCTTGCATCAACCTACGCTCAGTCATCACCTGGAGAACACCAGGGGTACGAATACACGCGAAGCCACAACCCGACTCGCTATGCAGCCGAACGTTGCATAGCAGTGCTCGAAGGCTCACCGGTACTTGAAGATGAAGATCCTTCTTGCGGGGGGTTTGCATTTGCCAGCGGACTTGCCGCCATCTCAACCGTACTGGACATGCTTGAATCCGGTGATCATGTCGTGGCCATGGACGACCTCTACGGAGGCACACACCGACTGTTCAGGCAGGTGAAGATGAGGTCCCAGGATCTCAAGTTCACCTTTGTCGATCCTGCTGATCCCGATGCACTCAAGGATGCCTTGACCGACAGGACCCGCCTGGTCTGGGTCGAAACTCCAACGAACCCGATGTTGAAACTCGCGAACCTGGAGGCAATCGCAACAGAGACACGAACACGAGGAATTCTCTCGGCCTGCGACAACACCTTCTGCTCGCCCATGCTCCAGAAGCCGCTTGATCTGGGCTTCGACCTGGTGATGCACTCGGGGACGAAGTACCTCGGAGGACACAGTGATTGCGTCGGCGGCTTCCTTGTAGCAGGCAATCCGGCACTGGCTGAGCAGGTTCGATTTCACCAGAACTCCATCGGATCCGTGCTCGGGCCATTTGATTCCTACCTGATGCTTCGTGGCATGAAGACCCTCGCCGTGCGGATGCGACAACACTGCAAGGCAGCACAGGCAATCGCAGAACATCTCCAGCAGCATGAACGTGTCGCCCAGGTGATCTACCCGGGACTGACCAGCCACCCTCAGCACGAGCTGGCCCAGCGGCAGATGCAAATGGATGGGTCTCCTGCTGGCGGAGGAATGATCACGGTCGTCCTCGATACCGACCTGGCTGGGACGCGGCGATTTCTTGAATCCCTCTCCATCTTCACCCTTGCCGAGTCACTTGGTGGTGTCGAATCACTGGTGAATCATCCGGCCATCATGACCCATGCCTCGATGGAACAGAAGGACCGAGAACTCCTTGGAATCAGTGATTCCCTCGTACGTATCTCGGTCGGGATCGAAGACATTGAGGATCTCCAGGCCGATCTTGATGCCGCATTGAAGGCAGTGGGCTAGACTTCGAACATGGACCAGATTCGACTCGACCTTGCAGGTTGCACCGAGGCACGCCTCGGAGCTGCTGGTGTTTCGCCAGCCGATCTTGGATCCAGTCGGGATGCGGTTGCCGAGACAATCGAGCGTGTAAATGCAGCAGCAGGACAGGGCATGGCTGCCTGGCGGAGCCTTCCCCTTGACCCCATGCGAAGCGCACACCTTGAAGCAATCTCCAACCTGGTGCACAAGCACAAGGATGTAAAGACGATCGTGGTCCTCGGTATCGGGGGAAGCGCGTTAGGCACGATTGCCCTGCATGCCGCCCTCCAACCTCTTACCTGGAACCTGCTCCCCGATGAGGAACGGGGTGGACCACGACTCTTCGTTCTGGACAATATTGATCCGGACTTCGTCGGCCCGGTCCTCCAGGAAGTACGCAGGATCGATCCCGGACTCGAGCACACCCTGTTCAATGTGATCAGCAAGTCCGGAGAAACTGCAGAAACTGCTGCACAACTGATGATCGTGCACTCCATGCTGAAGTCAGCTGGAAACGAGACAGGTGGACGTATCGTCGCAACCACGGATGCCCGGAGAGGGACACTCAGGACGCTCTGCAATGAGCGGGCATGGGACACGCTTCCCATTCCAGATGGCGTTGGTGGTCGCTTCAGCGTCCTCTCACCAGTGGGGCTCTTTCCGGCGGCACTGAGCGGCATTGACATCGGCGGACTGCTCGATGGCGCCGCTGCAATGGACTCAGCCTCTCGAGCCACCGATGAAGCAGCGAACCCTGCAGCCAGGCTGGCCTGGATGCTCCTCGAGCAGACCAGGAGAGGCCGTCACAACCACGTCCTGATGCCATACTCCAACCGGCTTGCGATGCTTGCAGACTGGTACAGGCAACTCTGGGCTGAATCCCTGGGCAAACTCAGACAAGGCAAGGGAAAGCCGGAGCATACTGGCCCTACGCCCATCAGAGCGCTGGGAGCAACAGACCAGCACAGCCAGATCCAACTCTACCGAGACGGGCCAGATGACAAGGTGGTTGGATTCGTAACGCTCGATGAGCATGAGAACACCGTGAAGATACCTCCTCGCTTTGGAGTCGAGTCACTGAAGTACCTTGAACGGAGTGATCTCGGGCAACTCCTGCGAGCTGAGCAGCGAGCAACAGAGTATGCGCTGGCGACATCACAGCGACCGCACTACACCATTGGACTCCCGAAACTCGATGCCCACTCCATCGGGCAGTTCATCTGGCTCTGGCAGGTTGCCACCGCCATGGCCGGTGACATGCTTGGAATCGATCCATACGATCAGCCTGCCGTCGATACCGGGAAGCAGGCCACCTTTGGGCTGATGGGGCGCCAGGGCTTCGACCAGTGGGTCTCACGGGTTGATGAACTCCTGGGTTGAGTGGCCTGATACCATTGGTGCATGCCACTGTACGAATACACCTGCGAAGAGGACGGCAGCAGCCTCACACTGCTTCGCACGATGGGTGCTGCAGATGATCCTGTCAATGATCCCGAGGGCAAAGGTCGCTTCTTCAAGCGGACCCAGAGTACCTTTCAGGTTGACACGGCGAAACGAACCGGGTCAACGTCGTCCATGGGACCTGGTTGCGCCTGTGGACATGGCGGCTGTGGACACTGATTTCACCCCTCACCAAGGAGTCCACCATGAAATGGTATGACGGATTCAACAGGTTCATCATCGGGATCCTCCCACTCCTTGTGCCTCTCTACGTGATCGCGCTCGCGATCCAACTCCTCTTTACAAACGTAATGCTGCTCGGGGAGACGGACACGAATTGGATGGAAGCAAGCTGGGTCATCAACTCCTTCGCTTCATTCCTGGGAGGTCTCCTCCTTGCCGGCGTCGTCCTGGTCCTGGTTGGAATTCTCCTGGAACTGAAATCCCGCACCAACTGAAAATGGACCGCGGCGACCTCCCAGTGGTCGCCGCGATCCGGATTCATGGGGAAGATTGTTCTCGCCCTCGTTCCTCTGCAACTCGTGTACCGCTGCTATCGTCTCGGACGTCTTTCCATGTCCAGTCGACCCGTCCTGGTCCGAGAAGAACCCTGCCCCAGGCAACATGCAGGGTGCTCCGTGCCTTGGAAACAGACCTTCGAAGCGTATTCAGCCGACATCGTTCCGCGGTGGCAGTTTTTCTGCCGGGAGATCATTGGCACGGCTCCCTCGAACTGCGCCTGGTCGACATTGTGATATCGAAGGATCTGCAAGGGACATTGCCTGTTCATTTTCACGCTTGATTGCGTCGTAGACTTCCTTTCGATGCACCGGAACATGTGACGGCGCCTTGATACCGATTCTCACCTTGTCTCCCCTGATGTCGATGATCGTCAACTCCGTGTCATCACCGATCATGATCGTCTCGTCTCGATGTCGTGACAGTACGAGCATGGTGCTGGCTCCTTCCAGGTTCAGGGCGCCTCATGCGCCCCGCCGCGTACAACTATGAATACGCGAAGGTGGTTCACGCTTTCATCAGGCCGAAGCGGCTGAACGTTCATCAGTAAGTTGGGCTATCTCGTGACGTGTTGTCCACCGCTTTTCGGCAAGTACGAGCTGCATTGCTTCCTGGTTCCTGAGGTTCAGGATCAACGGCCCCTGCAAATTCGCCGTCAAGGTGTTGTCATACTTGTTTACGATGACGAAGACCTGGGCATCATCGATTCGTTCCAACCCAACCGACTCCATCTGCTCCGTTCGAATCGTTGCCTCGTATTCGGGCACCCAGATCTGGGGATCTGTCACCACGAAGGCCAGTTCAGGTGCCTCGATCGACTGCAGCCAGAAGAAGATGCCGTCTTCATCCGGCTGCAGCAGGACAAAGGAGGTGTAACTTGAGAAACCGAGCATGCCCGAATCGAAGTTGAGTACTCGGTCATCATTGACCTCGACGATACCAAAGCGAGTTGTTTGTACGTTCATTCGAACGCTCCAATGAAAATCGGCCTCCCACATCCTGGGGGATGCCCCGTACGCCCATTGCGTAGCAGGGTGGACCTCCTGTCCAGGTCATCGAGATGGGCCGAGCACCTCGATGCGTCGTTGTTGATTGATGCAGCTCCTGGATGCAGTTCTGCCTCATCAGCATCAATTGCCGAAGACATTCTTGCGCCAGGCGCAAGAATGACTTCGCCGGGTACTCCCACGAACCCTTGAAACTGCTGCTGCACTGAGGACCTCCTGTCCATGGCTGCTCTGAGCCTGAACAGGTGCACATCCCATGCCGAAATCTGCTGGATCTTGACAGGAACCGATTGGCGCGGTCCCCTGTCATGCCATGCCATTCCCTGTTCACCTATTCCAGTTCGTCATCTGTACCCCCCTTCTCCTTGCCGCCCCAGGCCTGAATTCGGGTTGTACATCGAGTACATCAACCCGGGTGCCCACGACCACCAGCATTGAAAGTCAGGAAGGTGCCTGGCCGACAAACGTCAGGCAGGCACGCCATGCTCAAAGCAGCAGCAGGCCATTCGCCTTGATCGAACAGGAGTCAATCACAATCGAGACACTGCAGGATCGCCTGATCGAACGAGCCGGGGCCGAGATCCTGCGTGAACTTCGACTGGAATCCTCGCTTCGCAGCGCACTTGAAGAGGCTTCGATCGAAATTGACGACTCCGCCATCAGGAATGAAGAGAGCCTGCTCCTTGAACGCCTCTCGGATGACGAGAACACGGCCCGGAGACTGCTGGAGGAACTTCGGAACAATGAGGGGCTCGGACCGAGCAGGTTCAAGGCTCTCCTGTGGAGGAGCGCAGCACTTCGCGCACTTGTTCAGGACGATATCGAACTCAGTGAACCACTCCTGAGAAGAATGCACCGGCTCGAACACGGCAAACGGTTCATCATCCGACTGATCGTCCTGTCCACCCTCCAGGAGTCGGAAGAAGTACGACTGGATCTCGACAACGGTGTCGACTTCTCCACGATGGCTGTAAGAAGATCCATCGATGCAAGTCGAGATCGAGGTGGCCTGCTCGAACCAATCAGTCTCGAAGATCCGGCATGGCCCCAGGGCATCAGGACAGCACTTGCAGAACTTCAGCCAGGTGACATTTCCCCGGTCATCTTCATGGATGATCGTTTCGCCATCGCACGGCTCGAGGAGATCATCCCGGAAGACGGCGTTTCATTCGAATCGAACAGGTCCGAGATCGTTCGGATTGCCCGTATCGCACAGGAACGAATGAAGATGGCTGACCTGGCGGGAAAGCTGGGGCCTCGACCCAAACTTCGAGTTCTCAACCCGACCCTTCGCAATGCGTGGGAGATCGATGAATCGGCTCGTTGAGCGATTGACTGGATCAGGTCCTGATCCAACCAAATCGTGCCATGGCAACGGGCAGAAGAACGATGACCGGCAGGAACGCTCCCAGTACCGGTGAAATACCGGGGAGTGGCACGAGCATGAACATCGCCACCAGCAGATACAGTGGCACGATCAATGCCGTGCACATGATCGTACGTGACAGGAGCCGAGATGGTTCCCTCTGCATGAAGAACGGTATGGCGATCAGCACGATCAGGATGTTGACGAAGAAGACCGACCATCGAGAATAACTGCTCCGTATCAATGCTCCTGCTTCATGAACGCTTGTCGATTCCAGGATTTTATTGATCTGGGCTGAACTGAGCATGGACGTGTACTGGCTGAATCTCCTCACCGTCAGGAGATCGGGACTCAGGTCCGTGGCAAATGAAGAGACCTTGGTTGGTCTTGAAGCCGCAGACTGTGACGCCTCATCATGCTGGATATGCACGACTTTTCCCCTGGTGAACACCCAGGAGTTGGCTGTTTCATCCCAGGTTGCACTCTGTGCCCGCATGCGTTGGACCGTACGGCCAAGATCATCCCTGATGATGATCGAGGGGTGATCAAGTATTCCTGTCACGGGATTGAATGAAGGCGATTGGAGGAGCGCCCCATTGGAATCAAGAGTGAATGCCACGGGAAATGATGCAGTGCCTCCCTCGCCGATCTGCTCATGCCCCCGCAGAAGGAGCGGCGCCAAGCGAGGCAGGATGAACTCCTGGTTCACCAGTTGAACAACTCCAAGCCCGCACACGACCCAGATAATTGGAAGCGATGCACGGTGCAGGCTGATACCGCTGGCGAGCATTGCAACAAGTTCACGATTACGGCTCATCTGTGAAACCGTAAATCCCAAGGCACCTATCGCCAACAGTCCGTGAAGGTACGCATAGAACTGAAAGATCTGGGGACCATGGAAATTGAAGGCCAGTCCAAGTGAAGCGGCAATGCGTTGGAACATGCCGGCATCATCATCAAGACGGCTTCGAGCTATTTCATCAAATCGATCGAGATTCAGGATGATGTCGATCGTTGCTGCAAAGAGGTAGAGGAACAGAAACAGGAGGACGAAGTTCGTCAACATTCGGATCATGATGTGGCGGTTCAGGATACGCACGATCTGTCTTTGCTCCGTCAGTGTCTTGCAAGTCTTCTGTAGGCCAGAACGATCAAAAGGAGAAGAAACAGGTTGCCGGACCACAGGATCAACAACCCCATCGAGATCGTGCCGGATCGAATCATGCTGCTCCCACTTGAAATCAGGACCAGGTCAAGCAACGCAGGAAGGAATGCCCACATGTAGACCGTCAAGGGCATGCTCCGCTTCAGCAACACTGCAAGGATCGATCCGAGGAGAAGCAGAAGCAGTGTTGTCAGGGACAGCGCAAACCGGCTGTTGATCCGGCTCGTGATCTGGTTCAGGAGGCCGGCCTTCTTCCTGATGATCAGTTCCACCTGATCGTTCATCTTCTCGCTGCTGGTCCTCTGGGAATGGACCAGCTCAACAAGTTCATCAATCGACAGTGAGCCGAAGCTACTCATGTTCGGGATGACGTCGGCAGGAATTGCAATCGCATTCAGAACGACACTTTCCCTCGTATTGGATCGAACTCCGCCAGGGACGTCCTCCAGTCCCGGGTACAGGATCTCCACATTGAGGTCGTACATCTCCAGGTTGAACTGCTTCTCGGTCATCGGCCCAGCCGCCTGGCTCACCAGCCGCGCCCTCTTCGGCTCGAAACGACGGGACGGTTTCCCTTCGGTTGTTTCAACAACCACAACCTGGCCACCTTCATCTGCAGTAAAGACACCATCCTCGACTCGATCTGCCCTGATGGAATAGACACGATCCTGCTCGATCTGTTCAAACTCGACGACATGGTCTTCCTCGATCAGGCGGTCCAACTCCTGCGAAATCAACTGTTCGCCATGCAGGTCGACAATTCGATCATGGACCAATCGCAACTGCGCGTATTCCTCCCTGGGATTGTTCCGGGCCGCCAACAGCTCGTTGTATGTCATGGCGCCCGTTTCACCCTGGCTGGGATTGCTGATCACCAGCGCACGGGTCGGTTCAAGCCTGGGAAATCCACGGAGTTCCTTCGAGTTTTCATCCCAGGAGACGGCGTCATTCATGACAATCTTCAACTGGACATCCTCGTCATTCCGGTAGATGTCGATGATTGCTACAGCCGCAGTAACATCCGTTACAGCCCGCCCCTTGCCGTTCAGTTGTGCTGCAACCATCTTTCTCAGCACGATACGCTCATCGGCCCCCGTTTCAAGAACCGATGAATCATCAATCTTCACCTGCTCGGCGAAGATCTGCATGTCCTCGAAGTGGAATGGAACACCTTTCTCTACGGAATGGGCGATCATCTGTGTCACGTCCCCTGCAAGTGTCTTGCCCATCAATCCATAGAACTTCGGTATGACCGACTGCGTGAGAAGGATCATGATGAGGGTCAGTACGACTCCTAAAGCCAGTACCGGACCGAGTATGACCCTGTACGAAATCCCGGACACCGCCATTGCCATGATCTCGTTGTCGTTTGCGATCCGGTGCATCGCCAGAGTGCTTCCAAAGCCGGCCGCGAACGGGATTGAGTACTGCAGCATCGGAACCATGGCCAGGAAGACGTACTTGAAGGCTTGAGATGCGGTCAGAAGCGATTCATTGGCAAGTGGCTTGATGACGGCTCCGAAGGCGATCACCGTCACAAGGACGAGTGTCGTGATCAAGATCACCCGGAGCATCTCCAACAACATGTAGCGGTAGAGCCGCAAAGGCATGTGCTCATTATCCCCTCTTGAGTGAATCCTGGCAGGCACCCGGGGACAGATACCTGGATGGACTCACCGGCCGACTTCGGATCGTATCGGACCCCCAAGGCCTGTTTCAGGACGGTTTGTTCCATCTGGAACAGTTCTGAGGAAAGACTGGGCAAAATCCCCCCCATGACGTGTCATGGCAGGCAGGCATCAATACGACGATATTCATAGTCCAGATCTGCATCGACAGGCAAAAAGGAGCAGAGTCGTACATGGGTAGTGATATCACCCAAACCAAAGCACCCAGCAGGGGCCGTCCACGGATTCGCCGAGGCCTGACCCTCATTGAATCCCTCATGGCAGCGGTTCTTCTCGTGACCGTCGTGACAGCGGTTCTCGGGGCCTTGTCTGCCGGGCACCAGCATGCGATCGAGGCGAAACGACTGGTAACAGCCAGCCTCGCCGCCGAGCAATTGATGGCCCGCATCGCATCATCCCCGTATCAATCGATAGGTGGATGGGATGGCTGGTCCGAAGACCCCGGGAATGCACACGGCGCCGATGCCGAACCAATGCCATCCATCTTCGACCTGGTCGGGCGTCGAGTATTCATTGCCGATTCCAAGCACTCCATTGAACAACTCCAGGTCGTAGTACAGGGAGTCACGATCACGATTGAAAGCTATGACGCATCAGGACGAGTACTTACCCGGTTGATCCGATTCATTCCGGAGCCCCAGGCATGATGTCTCCCGTCCATCCAAGTCCACGCCGGAGAAATGGCCTCACCCTTGTTGAGATGTTGCTGGCCATGTCGATCACAGCCATGGTCGGAGCTGGAATTGCAACGATGATGAACGTGCTGGGTCGGGACGTCGGCCTGCAATACGAAGCCCGTGCCGTACTCATTCGAACCAACTCGGCCCAGGCCAGATTCTCGGCGTATGTTGCTCCTGCTCGCTGCATTCTCGATGCCGGCGACGATAGACTCGTTCTCTGGCTGGAGGATTCCAGGGAGAGCACTACCGTGCATGCCAGTGAAATCCGCTGGATCCACCATGATCCGGAAACAGACCAGGTGCTCGTTGACTTTGTCGCCTTTCCCGATACCTGGTCCGAAGCAGCAAAGTCGCTGGCAGATACGGAGTACAGATCAACTGCTTCATGGGAAGCCGTCCGACTGACATTTGCCAACCTCGGCCTGATTGCAACCGCACCCCTGATGGATGAAGTTGCTGCACTGAAGTTCAGTACACCTGGTGCGATCGAAAATGATCCACGGCTGATACAGGCAGATCTTCAACTCGTCACGAGTGATGGAGACGTGGCGGCACAGGTGTGTGATTCCATCCGTGTGCTTCGGCTGCCGGTGAACTGACCATGAATCGACGACACCGACCAATTCGACAACGCCGAGGTCTGGCACTGCTCCTGGTGCTCATAGCCATGGCGACTGCAACCACGCTGACCCTGGGTTGGCTGGCCAGCCAGGATAATGCCTCGATTGTCGGCTCGAACATTGCTCGTGCAGCTGAAGCACGTGCCATCGCCTCCAGCGGCGTTGAACTTGCAGCAGCCATTGCCCAGACCGAAACCGACTGGCGGGCGATCGGGGGTGACGGGGTCCTCCTTTCCAACTACCCGATTGGAAATGGAACAATCGACCTGTCCGTACTGGACAGGGCTACCAATGCACCACCAACAGCCGATTCAACGGAATTGCTCGTAACCGCCAATGGGCGGATCGGCGATCTGTCCCAGGTCGTGACTGCATCCATCAGCCTCCTGGAGGATGACGATGGAACAATCCAGGGCCAGGTCGATGACTTTGCATTGTTCGCACTTGCTTCAATCGAAATTTCCGATCGTGCACTGGTGCAACGCTGGCTGGATGCGCCTGCAAGCAAACTCGGACGCCGAGTTGCCGTTGGAACTTCAAATCATTCCGCTCATGCGATCAGGATTCGCGGTGATGCCGCTGTCATTGATGGAACGGCCTACCATGCCAGGAATTCTTCACCCGCATACATGGTCAATGCCTCCCGGCACGATGTCCGGAGCGTACCGCTCGACTGGACACCCACATTGGCTGGCAGTGACACTCCCCTTCCACCCAGACATGGCCCTTCCGACCGTCACTCTCGCAGGCACCGAAAGCACAACCCTGACGATATTGTCGTCCAGCAGAACAGGACATTGCACCTTCCGGGTGAGGAAGTCTTCATCGTCGCCGGCAACCTCATCCTGGAACATGGCGCGAATCTTGTTGTCCATGGCTCAGCTCCTCTCCAGGTGGCCGGGGACCTCTTCATGAACAGAAGCCGGATCACGCTGGCTCCAGGAGCGGAACTTGAGGCCGTAATCGGTGGTGACGTCGAACTTGTCGATGCAACAATCGGTTGCACCGGTTCCGAATGGTCGGATCCCGAGCGGGTTCGGATCGCCTGTACACCAGGGGCTGCCAGTGCCAATGCCTGGCGGATGTCCGGCCAGACGGTCATTACCGGCATCATCGAAGGAGAAGGCATCGATCTCCTTCTGGAAGATCAATCGACCGTACGAGGACGAGTTGCCACCAACAGCATCCGGATGCAGGATGAGAGCTGCCTCTTCTATGATCATGGGCTCGGCAGCGGACTTGGCTCGACACGAGCTGCAGACCTGATTGCCGATTACCGGAACAAGGGGCGTCGCCACTCGCGTCGCATGACTGAACTCCCGATGCAGTTCATGGATGAACTCCTGTCGGTCTGCCGTGGTGGAAAAGTTCGTGCTCGAAATGATCGGCCAACACCTTCCAACTCCATGTCCTGGCGAAGCTCCCCTACGCCTCGCCCAGTTGTGATCGAGTTCCAGCTCCTGGCACATGGGACGGCTCCAGGCGACTTCGAACTGGCGGCATTGGCCCTCAAGGAGTCGGGACCATGAAGCATCGCGCGTTCACGATGATTGAACTGATGATCTCGCTTTCAGTTCTGGCGATTGCATGTGCCCTGATCATCCCCTTGAGTGGTTCAACCACGCTGGCACGGGCTGATGCCGCTGCTCGCATACTCCGGGCGGATATCGAGTACGCCCAGGTTCGCACCATTGCACACCCGGATGACCCGGTGTCACTCGTCCTCGCCGAGGATGGAAGTGGATGGTGGGTGGCAAGATCGAGCGAACCGGATGTGCCCATGCCACACGAAAGAACTGGCGAACCCTACGAACTCATTCTCGGCCAGGGACGGGCATCAATGACGACCAGCGTCGACGTGACCTCCAAGGGCCTTCACGGGCGGATCCTCCAGTTCGACAGCCTCGGGGGCTTGAACGGCCATCTTGCCGATCCTGTTTTTTCACTTCGATGTGACACGAGTGAAGTACAACTCACCGTGCATGCCAGCACCGGATTCATCCGGATTCAGGACTGATCCGGGATCGAAATGAAATCCTGTTCCGCAGCCTCAGGGGCAGCTACCCCAACCACTGATGATGGCCAGGAGATCATTGACTCCAACACTGCCATCGCCGTCGATATCCGTGCTGCAGTCACTGCAACCCCAGTCGGCAATGACGGCAAGGAGGTCATCGACGCCGACGCTGCCATTGCCGTCCAGATCGGCTGCGCAATACGAACCGAATACCTCGACCTCCAGATCTCCTGAAAAAAAGACCTCCTCGAGTTGCACGGTGACTTCGCCAAATGGCCAGCCCAGGTCGTAGGTCGCAGTACCCAGCATGATGTTCTCAACCCTGCAGATGGCGTTGCCATCTGCATTCAGTTCCATGGTGAGGTCAAAGGCAAAGGTGACTGGATCAGGCGGAGGCGGCTCAATGATCGAAGCCGTTCCGAAATTCACCGGGCATGGACCTTCGCCCTCCCCCGACTGCACAAGATCTGCCGGATCAATCTCTCCCGTGACATCAAATGGCCCGAAATCGATTCCAAGATAGGACACGTTGACACTGACCGACTGGATCGTGAACGTGGAGACATAGGTCTCCCCATCGACGCGAACACTGCTTGGACTCTGCCAGTAGATGTCCTCTCCACTCGTACTGACATCGATCCACCAGGAGTCGCCCTCGGAACCGGACGCAAGTGCAACTGATGTCACGAAGACGGCAAGGATGGTCGCTATGGACCTGATCATGGATGGAACCCTGTAAACAAGAACTCTACTGAGAATACAAGAATCCACTCCACCTTCAAGGAAGTCTGCAGAGAATCAATATGACTTCCCTGATCTCCTTGCTTCAGAGCGTTCCCTGCGGACATGGCGGGGTGGAGTGACCTTGGTTGCCAGGCCGAGTTTCTCAAGCAGCTTGATCTCGTAGTAGGTCACATCGAACTCCCACCATCGATGCTGGTTTGAAGCACTGGCAGGATCATGATGGTGGTTGTTATGCCATCCTTCTCCAACGGTCAGCAATGCCACGAGCCAGTTGTTCGTACTGTGATCATCCGTATTGTGGTTCTGGTACCCGAACAGATGTGACAGGGAGTTCACGGACCAGGTGATGTGCCATACGACGACGGTTCGCACGAATGCGCCCCAGAGGAGCAGGCTCGTTCCAAACTGGAGCGCCCCCATGGCCGTACCATCGAGTGCCCAACCAAGACCGTAGCCGACGACGAAGAATGCAAGGGCATGCGCCAGGTAGATCCAGACCCACACGTAGGACTTCTCAAGCTTCATGTAGAAGGGATCCTTGAGAATATCACTGGCATACTTCTGGTAGGTATGGATGTTGTGCGTGTTCTTGTTGACGACGAGCAGCCAACCCACATGCCCCCAGAAAAATGCAACAAGAGGGCTGTGTGGATCCTCCTGCTCATCCGAATGCAGGTGGTGATACCGATGTGTTGCAACCCACTTCGCCGGCGTGTCTTCCATGCAGCACAAGGCAATGATCGTAAACACGTGTTCCAGCCACTTCGGCAGCACGCAACTGTGGTGAGTCAGGACTCGGTGGTAGAGCAGGTTGATGGCCTGCCCGAACACATGGACCCCGATGATCATGACCACGAGACCCGTCCAACTGAATGTCCAGGGCCAGATGACCGCCAAGGCAGCCAGGTGGATACTCGTAAGTGCGATGGCGTACGGCCAGTTGATGGAACCCTTGATCACCGTGTCAGGCAGTGGAAGGGCGGGGTGTGCCCCGGGCTCCTCGACTGGAACGGAGATAGGCACAGCCTCTGAGACGGGCCTGCCCGCCTCGCCTGCCTCGTCTGTTGGCAGTGTCTGGATTGCTGGAGGAGTTGCCATGATGTTCCGATCGGGCTCAGGAGGTCATTCTATCCAGTGGATTGACATGTGAACCATTGAATCAACACGGGAATCAGATGACCGGATTCTATCCACCCGGAAAGGCGATTGGCCAGTAGGATTTCCAAATCCCGGACCGTACGAGGAGTCCCCATGTCAATTCCTTCCTGGATCGCACTCATTCTGGTACTTGGCTTCTTCCACTCCGGAGAGGAGCTGCCGAGGCCGGAGCAACCTGATTCGTTCACACCCATCAGGGTGTTTGTCCTGGCAGGCCAGTCAAACATGGAAGGAAAGGGTGCAGTCAGCACCCTCCCATGGCTGGGCGAGGATCCTGAACACGGGCATCTGCTTGCAACAATCCAGGACAGTGATGGCAACTGGATCGAGCGTGATGATGTCTCGATCTGGTACCTAGGTCGGCATGGACAGCTGGGAGTGGGCTATGGCTCGGAGGGCAGTTCCCACGGGCCCCTGATCGGACCGGAACTGGGATTCGGCATGGTGATGGGAGAGTATTTCGATGAACCCGTCCTCCTGATCAAGACAGCGTGGGGCGGGAAGGACGTCGCCATCGACTTCCTGCCACCGGGACAAGGGGGGCCTGGTCCGTTCTGGACGAAGATGATCACTCATGTCAAGACCGTACTTGCCCAACGGGAAACCCTCTTCCCTGAACTTGCTGGTCGCCCGGTTGAACTCTCTGGGCTCGTCTGGTTCCAGGGATGGAATGACATGGTCGATGAAGAGAAGACCGCAGCCTACGCGGAGAACTTCTCCCAGTTCATCAAGGACTTTCGTGAAGAGTTCGACAGCCCAGACCTTCCAGTTGTCATCGGTGAACTCGGGGTGGGCGGGGATGCACCTTCTTCCCATGTCCAGAGATTCCGTGACGCTCAGGCGCGCGTCCTGGAAACTCCCGGATTCAAGGAAACGGTCAAGCTGGCAAGAACATCAACATGCTGGGACCCTGTTGCCCATGAACTCTTCGAAAACGATGTCTGGAAGGGAGAGGAAAAGGAACGCTTCTACAGGATCGCCTCGGATCGACCCTACCACTACCTCGGCAGCGGCAAGATCTACTTCCTCATGGGCCAGGCCTTCGGCGAAGGCATGATCGAGTTGTTGAATATGCCGGAACCCAGCGGTTCGCCCGCCCCCTGAAGAAGTTACTTCAGTCCATATTCCTTGAGTTTCCGGTAGAGCGTGCGTTCGCCCATGCCGAGAAGTTCGGCCGCCTGCTCACGGTTCCCCCCCGTCATGGCCAGAGTCTGGCGGATGGCTTCCTTCTCAAGCCGGTCAATGCCGACGCCCGCAAGCGCACCAAGATGCAGGTGCTCATCATCATCGGACATCCGGATGTCATCCGGAACATCCTGCACATCGATTGTCGGGCTCGATGACATCACAACCATCTTCTGGATGGTGTTGAACAACTGGCGGACATTTCCCGGCCAGTTGTACGCGACAAGCCGCAACATGGTCGCTTCGGTGAAGGAGGGCAGTGGTCGTTCGAGTTCCGCTGCATACCGGCCGGCCGCATGATTGACCAGCATCGGAATGTCCTCACGACGTTCTCTCAGGGGGGGGATGTGTATTTCCGCGCCATTGATCCTGAAGTAGAGATCTTCACGGAATCCCTCATCCTCGATCATCTTCGAAAGCTGGCGATTGGTCGCGCTGACAAAACGTACATCGGTGATTCTTGCGTCATTCGTGCCAAGCCGGATGACCTCACCGGTTTCAAGTACCCGAAGCAGCTTTGACTGCATCGTAAGAGGCATGTCACCAATCTCATCCAGGAAGAGTGTGCCGTCATTGGCATATTCGAAGACTCCCTCCCGATCCTTTTCCGCCCCGGTGAATGCACCCTTGGCATGACCGAACAACTGATCTTCAAGAAGGTTCTCACTCTGGCCGGCGCAGTTGAACGTGACGTATCTTTTCGCAGCTCGATTCGACTGGTTGTGTACAGCCCTGGCAATGAGCTCCTTGCCCGTTCCCGACTCTCCTGTAATGAGGACGGGGATGTTGCTTGGACCCACCTGTCGAATCGTCTGGATGACCTTCCTGATGCCGGGTGAGTCACCGATGATGCCTTCGAAGCCGAAGGCTGAATCCACCTGGCCCTGGAGCTGCGTGTTGTGTTGACGAAGCCGAACCGTTTCACAGGCCCTGTTCACCAGGTTCCTGAAGACCTCCAGATCCAGCGGCTTTTCAATGAAGTCGTAGGCTCCCCCCTGGAGGGCCGCTTTCGCCGTTGGAACATCTCCGTGAGCCGTCACCATGATGGTTTCTGCGTCAGGCTGGTGCTCCCGAGCCATTTCAAGAACACGTATTCCTGAATCCTCCTCCTCCATCGAGAGGTCAGTGACAATGACATCGAAACCACCGAATCTGAGCTCTTCCTCGGCAGCTGTGGCTCCATCAACGATGGTGCAGACATGCCCCAGCCTGCGAAGAGCTTCCGACATCACCTCGGCATGGTCGACCTCGTCGTCGACGATCAGGATCTGGGCATGGAGTTCCGGTTGAACGGCATCAGTCTCGGGCATGGAGGCAGTGTACCCGCTCACCTCCCTGCTCGAAATGTCGAGGGGAGCCTGCGCAGACGGCGATAACATGACTTCATGGCCGATCCCGCCACCACTGAATCAGAATCTGAAACACCCTCATCATCTGGGGACCTTGCAGGCATCGAGCACGTCGACTTCATCGGGATCGGTGGGTGTGGAATGTCCGGACTCGCCAGGATGCTCCACGCGATGGGCATTACCTGTTCCGGATCCGACAGCAACCCCTCGTCTACGACCTCCTCCCTGGTCAAGGAAGGTCTCGGCATCCGGACCGTGCAGGATGGCAGTGGCCTTCCCTCGAAAGTGGATCTGGTCGTGGCATCTGCAGCCATTCCACCTGACCACCCGGAAATTGCGGCAGCCGAGGAACGAGGCCTGAGAGTGCGAAGTTACGCCGAAGTCCTGGGCATGGTCCAGGCCCACCGAACGTCCATCTGCATTGCCGGCACCCACGGCAAGAGTACGACCGGCGCGATGCTTTGCCATGTCCTGATGGAATGCGGCCTTGATCCTGGATTCATCATCGGCGCCAACTGCGAGCAGATCGGTCCCAGTCGTCCAGGCGCTGCCCTGATCCCCGGCGGAGGCCCACTGGCCGGAGAACCCGGGCTGGTCGTCTGTGAAGCGTGTGAGTTCAACCGCTCCTTTCATCACCACCGGCCAACCATCGCACTCATCAACAACCTCGAGGAAGACCACCTCGATATCTATGGGTCCATCGAAGCCATCGTCGAGGCATTCCGGGAGTTTGCGCAACTCCTTCCACCGGCCGAGGAGGGAGGCAGCCTCCTGATTGCACATGATGGCGCGTATCGACACCAGATCACCCCCCCACTGCATTGTCGTGTTGCAACCTTCGGCTACCACCCAGAGGCTGATTACCAGGTTGTCTGGGATCCAGGAGTACAGCGCGTCGGTGTCCTTCGAGATGGACTGTGGGTCGTTCAATGGACGAACATGATGCCCGGAGCCCACAACGCCTTGAATGCCGCCGCCGCTGTGATACTTGCACATCAACTTGGTGCAGAGTGGGAGGATGCGGCCCAGGCGATGAACACGTTCCAGGGTCTTGAACGCCGCATGCAACGACTGGGCGACATCGACCTTCCTGGAGGCGGCCAGGCGACACTGTACGACGACTATGGTCATCACCCGACCGAGATCGAGCATACCCTTCACGCCCTCCGTTCATCGGAGGATCCGGGGAGACTCATCTGTGTCTTCCAGCCGCACCAGCACAGTCGAACCCGCTTCATGCTGGAATCCTTCGCCGAGAGTTTCAGCAGTGCCGACGAAGTCATCGTTCCCCACATCTACTTCGTACGGGATTCCCAATCGGAGAAACAACGGGTCAGTGCCATTGACCTCGTTGACCGCCTGCAGGAACGCGGTGTTGTCGCAAGACATATCGACGCTTTCGAAGACATCCTCTCACACCTGGAAGTGAACCTCCAGGATGATGATCTGCTGGTAATCATGGGCGCAGGCCCGGTCTGGACGATCGGGCGCGACCTGCTTGATCGAATGACTCCATGAGCAAGCGAGGTCACTTCTTCGGCGACCTTGATGTAGACGTTCAGTTCGATGTCCATGTTGGAGCGATGACCTGGTTCGGCATCGGCGGAACGGCGGATATGCTCGTTCACCCACGGTCCGAGGAAGCGCTGGGTGCCCTCGTGGAACGATGCTCGCAGTCTGATACCCCCTTGAGAATCTTCGGCAAGGGAGCGAACCTTCTCGTCGATGATTCCGGCGTTGACGGCGTCGTCCTGAAACTCGACCATGAATCGTTTACCCGTCTTCGATTCAATGCCGAGGGCGAAGTCGACCGTGTTCTTGCCATGTCGGGTGCAGATCTGTTCTCGACGGTGAATGAACTGGCTCGACAGGGTCTTGACGGTTTCTCCCAGATGGCGGGTATCCCGGGAACCATTGGTGGCGCAATCAGGATGAATGCCGGTGGGATGAATGGTTCCATCGGGGATTGCATCGAGTCGGTGACGTGCCTCGATGAAACTGGGCAGCGACTTGTCTATGACGGAAGCCAACTTGATTTTCGGTACAGGGACAGCAATCTTCCAGAAGGGTTGATTGTTTCAGCCATCCTCCGTCTTGAACCCGTAGATCCAGTCAAACTCAGAGAGAAGGTCATGGAGATCTTCGCCTACAAGAAATCTACCCAGCCACTTTCGGATCAGTCGGCTGGATGTGCCTTTCGAAACCCCGTCATCGGTGGTGAGAGGATTTCTGCGGGGCGATTGATTGATGAAGCAGGATGCAAGGGAATGCAGGTCGGTGGTGCTGAAGTCAGTGGACAACATGCGAATTTCATCACTACCGGAACGGATGCCACGGCCACGCATGTACGTGCACTGATGGAAGCCGTCCAATCCAGGGTCCGGGAGCACCATGGGATCGATATCGAGCCTGAAGTCGTCATCTGGTCCAGGGATGACCGGAGCATCACATGAATCCTCGCGTTGCAGTTCTCATGGGTGGGCCGGATGAGGAGCGGGAAGTCAGCATCGCCTCTGGCACCGCCGTCGCCGAGGCACTCAGGGAGTCTGGAAAATTCGAAGTCATCGCAGAAGTCATCGAGCGGGTTGAAGCACGCTACTTGGAATCGCTGGAAGTTGACGTCATCTTCCCCGTCCTTCATGGACCATGGGGCGAAGGAGGAGGATTGCAACGGGAGCTTGATGTAGCCGGTGCAAGGTACGTCGGGTCCTCGACTGCGGCTGCGGCCGCGGCCATCGACAAGGATGCAACCAAGGCGTTGGCCGTTCAACTTGGCGTACCAACACCCCACTGGGAACTTCTCCGCCCCGGCGATGAACCTACTTTCGAAGGACGAACCGTGGTCAAACCTCCACGGGAAGGCTCAAGCATCGACCTCTTTCTCTGTGGCGACCTTGATGCATGTCGAGCACGGTGCCATGAACTGCTCCAGAGGCATGCAACGATCATGGTCGAACAGTTCATCGATGGACGTGAGTTGACGGTCGGGGTCGTGAACGGCACGTGCCAGCCGATCATCGAGATCATCCCAGCTGTGGAGTTCTATGACTATGACGCAAAGTACAACCGTGATGACACCCGGTATGTACTGAACCCCGACATCCCCGACTCAATTGCAACCGCATGCAATGAGCATGCCATTCGCATCGGCACAGCACTCGGGTGCCGCGACCTCTGGCGTGCCGACTTCATCCTTGATGACCGTGGCCCATGGTTCCTTGAACTGAACACGATGCCGGGTTTCACCTCGCACTCGCTGCTGCCAAAGGCGGCAGAGGCTGGAGGCTGCTGCATGGCTGAACTCTGCAGCAAACTCGTCCTGGAGGCACTGGGCCGCTGAAGAAGCAGTTCCCCGCTCCAGAACCCTCCAGGAACGACCTCTAACCCCGAGAAAGACACTTTTTTCAGACGACCAGCGGTCTGCGGCCGATTTCAGGAGAGCCCGAGAGCATTCAAACCATGATTCGATACATGTTCAGTACCGTATGCGGCCTCTTTGCCCGACTTTGGGAAGTCGGAGTCTCCCTCTGCCGCCCACCAGCTGCACGCTGGTCACTGCCCACGGTCTCCATTCTCGTGGCCCTGGTCATCCTTTCCTGGTCGGTCAAGCAGCTTCGAATACATGTTCATCAACCTGTCGAAGAAGTAACGATTCGATTCATCGAGGCCCCCCACTGGGTCGGCGAATCACTGAAGAATCACCTGGGTTCGACGGCGGCCCCATGGCTGCTGGGGACCTCCCTGCAACGAACAGATCTCAACAACGCCCGGGAGGCACTGATGGCTTCCGGATGCTTTCGTGACGTACTCCAGGTACAGCGAAGTGGAACGACGATCATCGATGTGACCGCCATTTTTCTTGAACCGGATGCACGCATCATCGACCGCTACGGCTCCTTGCTGATCGATGACCAGGGACTTCCACTGCCGGCCGGCTACCGGGTTCACAAGGACACCCACCTCGTCACACTTCGATCACCTGCATATGATCGACCACTTGCGACTGATGAACCATGGAGTGGGACAGATGTCGCTGCAGCACTGTCTCTTCTTGCATTGATCGATCAGCAACCCTGGTACGACCAGATCATCGAGGTCGATCTCTCCAGTTTCGATCGTGATACATCCCTTGTGCTCATTACCGACATACAGACACGTATCATCTGGGGTTCGCCGCCGGGCGAGGAAGCCGGTCTTGAATGCCTTGCTCCACAGAAAATTGAACGACTGAATTGGTTCCATGAGCAGGTCGGAAGAATCGACCAGCACCATCGGGGAACCATTGATTTCACCGATTCAAGCATGGTTACGAAGAACTGAGTACTCCCTCGGCCAACGTGCTTGCCTTTCATCCCGCACATAGTCACGATATCCACTCATGACGGTGTTCATCACAATTGGATTCATCCTGCTCGAACTCGGTCTCGTGTTCGCATTGGTAACTCACATCCTCCTCAGGAAAACCGGTTCAAACGAAGCTCGTTTGACGTGGCTCCTCCTGGTACTTCTTCTGCCCTATGCAGGTGCCGTTGCATACCTGCTCCTGAGTGCTCCAAGGAGCTACAGGCATACGAAGCGACACAGCAACCTGCGAGGTTCAATGTCTGGTTGCCTCCGCACCAGGGCGATTGACCTCCCGAACCTGGAACCGGACCTTCCAAGGCAATTCCAGCCTGTCTTTACTCTGGCGGAAACAATTTCGGATACCGATGTGATGGCAGGTCACAGCCTGGAACTGGTCGGTTCGACAGAGGCCTTCTTTGATCAACTCATAGAAGATATCCACGCCGCAACATCGACGGTCCACCTGCTCACCTACATATATCTTGATGATGAAAGCGGTCAACGAGTCGGCTCGGCCATGATCGAAGCCGTCGGCCGTGGTGTTGCCTGTCGGCTTGTGGTTGATGGACTTGGATCGAGCGAGTTCCTGCATTCGAAGCTCCATGCGGAACTCGTACAAGCGAATGTACAAGTGGTCGAATCTCTTCCTACAAGACTCTGGAAGGCCTTGTGGTCGAGGATGGATGTACGAAATCACAGGAAGATAGTCGTCATCGACAACCGGATCGGATGGATCGGCAGTCAGAACATTGCATCGAAATCCTTCTGTCTCAAGCCACGCTTTGCGCCGTGGATCGACTGCATGGTGCGAATACTCGGACCAGCCGTTCATGACCTCCAGGAGCTGTTCATCGAAGATTGGTGCCTCGATACAGGTGAACAACTTTCCGAATTACTCAACGACCCTCCCACTGTCCTTCCGGACGGAGCAACGATCCAGATCATCGGCAGCGGACCGAACTTCAGAAATGAAGTTCTTCCGATGATCTTCCAGGCATCCATTGGTGTTGCCACTGATGAACTCATCATTACAACGCCCTATTTCGTTCCGGATGCCGCTACTTCAACAGCTATTCGTGCCGCTGCACTTCGTGGAGTCAGGACAAAGATCGTCGTACCGGCCCGAAATGATTCACGCCTTGTTTCTCTTGCAAGCAGAGGACAATATGAGCGACTGCTCCACGCAGGGGTTGAGATCCACGAGTTCACGGGTGGACTCCTTCATGCCAAGACCATGACAGTGGACCGAGAACTCTTCCTTGTCGGATCTGCAAACCTCGACCGGAGAAGCCTTGAACTCAACTTCGAGGTCAGCATGATCGGATGGGACAGCGAGTTTGCCAGCAGGCTCAGGTTTCTCCAGGTTGAGTACATTGAGCAGTCAAGGGTGATAAACCCGGCAGAATGGATGAAGCAATCCGCCCCCAGGAGGCTCCTGAACAATGCTGCAGGGCTCCTGAGCCCCCTCCTGTAGACCTGATTCAAGGGGGATTTAAATGGCGAGAGTGCTATTTTCATCGCCCTACTGTCTTGCAACATGTTGAAACAGCACATCTTGGGGGTACAGTGTGGGTACCGGGTTGATTCTTCGACCTCCATAGAGGCCCACATGCGATCCTTCCAATTTCCCAAATCTGCACAGCAAACACCCCTGATTCTTGCCTTGTTCGCCCTCCTGGCACTTGCAGGACCGGCTCATGCATCCGGAATCCGCATCACAGGGCCATCGATCTACCTGGAACTGCAGGGTGGACAGGCTCCAGGAATCCTCGGTGATGGCCTTGAGATCTTCTCAGGGAATGATCTCCAGTTCATGCAGAACGAACTTGCTGCAGATGGCATCGAAACAGCCGGGCACATCACGATGTTCCTTGCTGAAACTGCCGATGGATGGTCCTTTGTCAGCCTCTTTGATGGCAATGGAAGAGGCTGCCTCGGCAGCAATGATTCCTTCCTCGGCTTCAACTCGGTGACAGGCATCGATGCAAATCGTCATTGGAACACCGACCAGGGAGGCAGTGTCGAATGGTGGGACCTTGGAAACCAGACGCAACTGGCTGACGGAACCTTCCAATGGGAATCTGGAGAGACGTCCGAGGGCTTCGCCTGGGGAAATCTCTCGGAAGGCATGGCAGGTACGGCGACCTACGTCAACATGGGACTTGACCAGCTTTCGCCTTCCTCCATGTTCCAGTTCCTTACATGGGATGGGACGAAATGGGATCTCGCCCTCGGGGCGGATTTCGCCGATGACAGTGACAGCTTCGCACTTGCATTCAAGGTCATCCCGGCACCGGGAGCTGTTGCATTGTTCTGTGTTGCAGGATTCGGGTTCCGTCGCAGGCGGCGCTGAACTCCTCAGGCACATTCGCCCCAACTGGAAATGATCAGCAGCAGATCGTTGACGTCGACAACGCCGTCTTCGTTGATGTCCGTGCCATCAGTACCGCTGCTTCCCCATCCGGCGATCACCGACAGGAGGTCATTGACATCGACCGTACCATCGCCATTTACATCCGGTGGACATGGGTTCCCGTCACATGCATCTGGATCGACGCAACTTGACCCCTGTCCCATCCATGTCCCGGCAAAGGCCTGGCAGATCGACTCCTCGACATCGATGCAGTTGGAGTTGTCAAGGCAGCAGGCCCCCATGGGCTGAGGACAGTCCGTCCCACCACAGGTTGTTCCATCACCCTGGAAATCACCATCTCCCGCACTGCAGATTTCAGGCGACACCCCATCGACGCAGTTCCCATCAGCGAGGCAACAGGCCCCCTCAGGGAAACAGATGTACGTATCGCATGACTCATCCACATGATGAACTCCCCCGCCGATGAGGCAGAGGTCCTGTTCGAGATCAACGCATTCTCCGGTCGCCTCGATGCAGCATGCACCCACGGGCTGCGGACAGGACGACGTATCGCACGTCGTATCAGCACCCTGGTAGTCACCCCCGATCGTCGTACAGTCTTCCTCCGTCATGTCATCCGTGCAGGTTCCACCACTGCGACAGCAGGCCCCGGTTGCAGGCACGCAATCCTGTGGCGTTGCCGTTGAACGGAGGACCCAATCCCCACTGGGTCGACAAATCGAGGGAAGAGACTGGAAGGTGCTCCATCCTTCTCCACAGACGCAGAATGTACCCGTCACCATGTCGATCCAGTTTCCCGATGGTGAATCAAGTCCACTGACATCCGTACAAGGAAACGCGTTGTAGCTTGGGTTCGGCGCCGAGATGCACGGAGACCCCGGCTGGTTGTGGGCATCAATCCTGAATCCGACCGAGTAGGTCTGCGATCCGTTGTCATCGATGTAGATCTGGTCGGGATCATCTGGATCAACCGTAAAGAGCAGGATCATGCCCGTAGAGCCCGGTGGCATGACCAGGTGTGGCAGGAGCACATCATCGGAGGACCACACTGCAACGAGTGTTCCAGATGACGGCGTACCCGAGTAGATGAGCACCGACCATTCCGTCGTCGTCTGTACGAGGGCATTGCTCGTAGCGAACATCATCTCGACCGAGTCCAGTTTCAGCGGGAACTGGTCTGCATTCATCTGGTAGGACGCTGCAGTTGACTCCCCCTGGGCAAATCCAGCCTGCAGGATGTATTCGCCGGGTCCCCAATCCGAGTCGGTATGCGTACTCGCAACAGGCGGACATCCCCCGCGAGATCGGGTGACATCACGGATCGATGCGGCTCCTGGAAGCCCTGCCTTCAGCAACGAAGGCCGGATGGTGATCTGCCTTACTTGAACCGATTCGAGTTCCTCCAGGACCGGCGCACGAAGACCCTCCTGCGCACCTGCAGGAAGCGACAGAATGAGAATGCTTGCAGCCAGGATCAACCTGAACATCGTGTACTCCTGCCCATGATCGTACGTTTCATTGTGATGGAGATCAGGTCCATGTCAACGATCGATCAGGGCCCAGAGGCGATTCAAATGCCTCTGGAGCCCTTCCAGGGGCTTCAGGAGGCACAGGAATCAACTGGTGATGATGTTTCCCTGACCAGGAAGGTCAGCAGGAATGCCACGAACATTGCTATGGGAAGCAGCAGGAAGGCCGAGCGGAAATCACCGGAGCTGAATGCCTCGTCCGTGGCGGCCTTGGTGTGGGCACTCGCCCCGTTTCCCACTCCAAGGTCAAGCAGGAACCCCACGATCCACTGGCCGATCCCCGCGAAGATCATCTGCGTCAAATTGACGAAGGTCAACGCCGTGCCACGTGCAAAGCAGGGATTCTGATCCATCGCCATGGGGAAGGCCACGACGAGGATTCCCACGACGAGGCCGATCACGAACAGGTTGACCATCAGGATGCCAGGATGCCCCGGCTGAAGCAGCAGGAGCGTGCTTGTTGAAACAACTCCAAGCAGCGATCCAATTACCAGGATCGGCTTGCGCCGACCCAGCCAGTCTGAAAGCCATCCGACCGCCGGACCGCCGAGTGCCAGGCCGACGAAGATCATCGAGACCATGGCCCCGCTGGCCTCCTGGCTGATATGCATCACGGTATTGAGGTACCGGAATCCCCAGAGCGCAGCGAATGTTCCCAGTGGAAGATAGACAAGCCCGGTGATCAAGCCCAGGAGCAACGTCTGCCGATTCGTGAAGACCTCCCTGATGCAGGCGAAGGCACCGGGGTGCTTCTGGCTGCGAGAGGCATGCGACGCGAGGATGTCCTTGTGAAACCAGGACGGACGCCTTGGGACCAACACGAAGAGAAGGACGCCAAGGAGAACACCGGCAGCGGCGAATCCGTACATCATGTTCTGCCATCGAGTTGAATCAATGAGGAATTGCAGCGTCGACTCAGCCGTGATTGCGCCAAGCATGCCGAGTGAAATCGTGATACCTGAAATGAGGGCGATTCGCCGCCGCGGGAACCAGACCGTCGCGATGTAGACCGTCCCTACATACGCAAAGGCCGAACCGAATCCCATGAGGAAACGTCCGAACGCCAACCCAGAGATTGAACTCGATATACCAAACGAAACTGCGCCGAGAGCGCAGATGAACGCGGCAATCGACAACGGTCTCCTTGCCCCGTACTTGTCAAGGAGCACACCGACGACCAGTTGCATCGGACCGTATGCGTAGTAGTAGAAGCTCATGCTCAGGCCGATCTGCGACGCGTCGACCTCGAACTCCTGCTGCAGGGGCTTCTCAAGCACAGCAGGGATCACCCTGATCATGAACTCGTAGAGAAAGAAGATGGCAGGCATCAACCACGCCAGCCAGGCACGAGCCGGACCTTCCGGGTACTGGTACTCCAGATCGTTGACAATGTTGTTCGAGTCGGCCATGTGTCGGACCCGGTGAGTGTATCCGGGATGATCTACCCGGTTCACATGCTGGTTGCAGTCATTCATGGGTACAGTAGTCCCATGGGCGAAGAACAGAAGCCATCTCGCCGGGAGTTCTTCCGCATCCGGAAGAACCTCGTCCAGGAACTGGGAGCCATGGCCCTCGGACCCTTCGGCAAGGGACCGGAACGTCCTGCACCCAGTTCACTCCGGCTCCTGCAGCGACCACCTGGCGCCGTTGCCGAGGGCCAGTTTCTCTCCGCCTGTACACGCTGCGGCGACTGCATCGAGGTCTGCCCGCCCCAAGCCATTCGCCCGGCACCCGAGGCTGCAGGCGAAGCGCGTGCAGGAACACCCATGATTGATGCACTTCGATCGCCCTGTGTCATGTGCGACGATCTTCCATGCATCGACGCCTGTGAACCAGGGGTGCTTAAGCATGATCTGCCCGTACGCATGGCAACAGCTTCGATCGATCGAGAAGCCTGCCTTCCATGGAATGGGCAGGAGTGCCGGCTCTGCCTTGATCATTGCCCGGTACCCGGTGCGCTCAACCTGGTCGAGGTTGATGGAGTCTCTGGGCCAATCATCGAGCCTGGCGCATGTACGGGCTGCGGAGTATGCTTGAGTGTCTGCCCTGCTCCACGCAATGCGGTCCGCCATCGACCACTCGAGGAGCGGCCCTTTGCCGCCCTCTGATCAGGACTCGCCTCCCAGGCCGGCCATGCGCAGGAGCAGGCCGTCTCGAAGGCACTGCCTGGTGATGCAGCACCCCTGTGCTACTCCAAGGGAACGGAGCGTCTCAAGTGCAACGATCGCACCAGCTGGAATGATTGCCGCTCGCCCAGACTCGAGGCCGGTCACCTCGATCCGATCCGCCAGCGACATCGAACACAACTCGGCTGCGATAACTTCAATCCTGTCGAGGGCCAGACCCGTGAAAGCCCAGTCTTCACCAGGAGCAACCGGTTCGTCCTCCTGATCAAGACCCAGGCCGATTCGATCAAGCGATACGAGCGATTCCAGTGTTCCCCCCACCCCCCATGCATAGACAGGTTCAGTCGGACTGGGAAGTCCTGCCTTCAGTTCAGACTTGATGTGTACAACCAGGGATTGCCAGCGGTCGGGATCGATCGTGTCGGCCAGTTTGAATGCCTGTGTCAGTCGAAGGGCCCCAAGGGGAAGTGAAACGACCTGCTTGATCCGCTTGCCTTGAGCGTGCAGGCACTCCATGCTTCCTCCGCCGACGTCCAGGAGCACGGACGCGCCTTCTCCAACCTGGTGTTCGTGGCAGATCGCCTGCCAGTCCAGGCCAGCCTCCTCATCACCCCCGAGGACCTCCAGTTCCAGTCCCGTGCAGGCATGCACCTGTTCGATGAAGACATCCCTGTTGGGTGCATCACGAACGACTTGTGTCGCAACGGCTCGGACCTGGTCGACTTCCAGCGAGGCGGACTGGTCGACGAGCTTGATGAGATCGCCAAGGGTGCGCTCCATCGCATCCTGGTCCAGTGACCCGTCTTCACCATGATCACGCCCAAGTTGTGACACGTACCGCTGTCGAGTGATGATATCGATGCACCCCTCGTCCTCAACGACAGCAACAGTCATCTTGATGGAGTTGGTACCCACATCGATCGCTGCAAGCCGGGTCATTCACTTTCGCCCGGAAAGAGTACGTGTTCTGGATCAAGAATCTCATCACCGTCGACGGTCGTGATACCGACCTTGAAACCATCACGCAGTGCCGCCGAACCAATCCGGCCATCACGGTGAAGTGCGATCAATCCCACCTGGTGCTTCTCCTCCAGGTCGTAGGATGATTTGATCCGTTCCAGGACGGCAAGGAGCGCCTCCGTTGGTTCGGCACCCCGTCGCATCTCCTCGACACCAAGCATGGCGCCACACACACCCATGACCAATTCCCCACTCCCAGTTGCAGTCACGGCACCGATGTCCGGATCGACGTACAGGCCGTGCCCGACAATCGGTGAATCACCCACACGACCGGGAAGTTTCCAGGGCGAACCACTGGTCGAACATGCACCTGCAAGAACACCCATGGCATCCAGGGCAAGCGTGCCGATCGTGTCATGCCCCGCCCAGCGACGTTCACCGTCGAAGAGCTGGCCGCCACCCCGGTCGACTGGACGACCCGCGTCACGGATCTGGTCGACATCGGTTCCATCACGCTTCCAGGATTCCCAGGCCTTGGCGGCTGCCGGGGACAGGAGATCCTCTCGAGGTTCCCCGACTGCATCGGCATAGGCATCAGCAGCTTCACCCACCAGCATGACATGTGGAGTCGAATCCATGATGTCCCTTGCAATTCTCGCTGCATGGAGGTGCTGCCTGAGGCAACAGACACTCCCACAGGAGGCCGGTGATCTCATCACGCACGCATCGAGGGTCACATGGCCATCTCGATCAGGCAGGCCCCCAAACCCGACAGAATCAACCTCTGGATCAGCCTCTATGGCCGTACACGCATCAACAACTGCATCAACCGCGTGTCCTCCAGCTTCCAGCACCGGCCATGCAGCGGCATGGCCACGGAGGCCAAAGGACCATGTGGAAAGCAGGATGGGGGTTGCAGAGGCCATGAAGGCCGACATGATAGACCCTTCAGGCATTTCCATCGGGCAGGTTGCTACACTGGAACACGAACGAGCCCGCCTGCTGCCAGGTGGGCTCGCCCGATTCACTGGGCTGGAGTGGGAGGCCACCATGGAATACATGACACAATCCGACAAGGAGCGGCTTGAGCAGGAGCTCAAGGATCGCACTCGCAAGCGGAAGGAACTCTCTGATCGGATCGGTCGGGCGAGGGAAATGGGCGACCTGAAGGAGAATGCCGAGTACCACGCAGCCCGGGAAGATCAGGGGCTCAACGAGGCACGCATCCACGACCTTAAAGAGAAACTGTCAAATGTCGTCATTGCCGATACCGAGGCTGTTCCAGAGGGAATGGTCTTCGTTGGAACAACCGTCAAGTTGAAGGACACCTCCTCCGGCAACGAGGAGGTCTACAAGCTTGTTGGTGAAATGAGTGGTTCCTTCGACTCGGAGGTCATCGAGGTCACCCCGAACTCGGCACTGGGCATGGGACTGATGAAGGCGAAGGTCGGTGAAACACTCAGTGTTGATCTGCCTCGCGGGACGAAGTCCTACGAGATCGTGGAGATCCTGTGAGCGACGGCACAAGGCCACCTCACCAGTGGACCGTGTATCTTGCGGGCGAGATCCACTCCAACTGGCGTGAGCAGGTCGAACAAGGCTGCCACAAGGCCGGTCTCCCGATCACATTCACCTCACCCGTAACAGACCACGAAGCAAGTGATGCCTGTGGCGACCGGATTCTCGGAGACGAGGATGATCCGTTCTGGACGGATCACAAGGGAGCGAAGCTCAACGCAATCCGAACACGGACCCACCTCAAGCGGGCCGACATCGTCGTTGTCCGCTTCGGGGAGAAGTACCGGCAGTGGAATGCCGCCTTTGACGCCGGATTTGCCGCGGCACTGGGCACTCCGATCATCGTGCTGCACCCTGAGGAACATCGCCATGCCCTGAAGGAAGTTGATGCAGCTGCCCTGGCGGTTGCCTCGACTCCCGACCAGGTCGTCGAAGCCCTGACTTACGTGATCACGCAGCGATGAGTATCATCTGGACATGAAGAACATGTCATGCATCGGATTACTCATCGGAACTCTCCTCCTTGCCCAGGGTCTCGTGTTCTGGGGAATGGCGGGATTCGAAGGCGCCCGTGCCACGGCGGCGATCCCGAGCGCCTTCGGTATTCTGCTCATCGTCTGCAGCCTCATGGCCAAGGCGATGCCCAACGCCCGCAAGCACATCATGCATCTTGCCGTACTGCTGGCCCTGCTTGGGGTCGTCGGAGGAGCCATGATGTTCTTCAAGGGACTCGGAGCCGAGGACCGTGACATGAAGAAGCTTCTCGACCAGGGGGGCATGGCGATCCTGTGCGTGGTGTTCATTCTCCTGGCCGTGAACTCGTTCATCCAGGCCAGGCGAAGCGAATCCTGAATACTCAGTCCCAGTCGGAGATGACGATCAACAGGTCATGGATATCTGTTGCGCCACTGTTGTTGGCATCACCCTGGCAGTCATCACCTTGGCAGTTCCAGTCCGAGATGACAAGCAGCAGGTCCTCGACATCGACCGCACCATCGCCAGTCACGTCTCCCTGGCTGGGTTCAGCAGGAATATGTTCGACACCCGTCAACCAGAGCGTATAACTCCCTGTTTCCCCGGCCTCAGCCCATCCGGTAATCGGCAGATCGCCACCCTGCCCGTCCGGGCCGGACACTTCAAACGGGGTCTCGGGGTTGAAGTAGTAGATGTAACCAGCATCACTCTTTGGAAGGCTCGAATATCCCGAGATGGCCAGGTAGTAGATACCCGGATGTTCCAACTGGATGTCCGTGCCGTCCGTCGAGAATGAAAGCAGTGTCGAAAGTTGCGTGGGTTCCTGCCCATCGATGTAACTGTCGTTGTTGGCCAGGAGACCTTTTTCGCTGATCCCGAAGAGGAACAACTGGGTATTGAAACCTGTTCCAAGATCGACATCGACCCGGAACTCGGTCGGGTTCGCGATGTAGAAGGCATACATGTCCTGGAAATCGCTCGCGACGAGACCTGCTCCGGTCAATTGACCCGAGATGGATTGAAGCGGGCCTTGGCCCTCGATCTTCTTCGAGTCGCCCGGCAGGTTGCCGGCGTCATCGTCTTCCTCGAAGGCCGGGCCGAAGCCCATGGCGATTGAAGAAACAAACAACAATGTGAGTAACTGAAGAATGGTCTGTTTGATGTTCATCATGATCTCCTCGATCTCTCCCCGCCAGGTTCTCTCCACTCCTGCTCTTCCTTGCTTCCTCAGAGTGCCCAGTTGGCAATCACGAGCAGCAGGTCGTCGACATTCGTGTATCCATCGCCATTGGCATCACCGGAGCAACTCGACCCGCTGCAGCCCCAGTCACCGATCACCACGAGCAGGTCATCAACACTGACCTCCCCATCACCATTGACATCACCAGGCACCTGCGTGCCGATGATCTGGCTGTCGGAATCAGCCTCGTCACTGCCACTGTTCCCATCCGCATCATGCGCGACGACCTTGATCCTCGCCTGGGAAGTATTGATGTCCGGAACAGACCAGACATGCGTACCATCATCGATTGTTCCCAGCACGATCACCGTGTCGTAGCTGTCTCCCCCGTTGACGGACAGAAGGAGGTCGACGCTGGTCACCTCCGCGTCATCATCACTGAGCCACTGGATGACGACCTGGTCGCCGGGATCCCAGGTCTCACCTCCGCGAGGTGTCCTCAGGTAGGTCACGGGCGATGCTCCGCCTGCATTTGCAGGCACATGCATGCAGATGCAGTGGAAGACGCCCGCCGAGTAGGCAAGGGTATCTCCGTAGATCTGGACCACGGTCCGATCCGGCATGGCGGCCTGTACGACGGCAAGGGCATCATTGCTCCAGGAGAGCGGGATGCTGCTGTACTTGGGAAGCAGTACCAGGTCGTTGCACAGCACCATGTTCGTGAACGTGTAGTGTGTCCAACCGTCCGTGTACGCAGGCGTGCGATGTACCGTCCAGCCCTCGGCCTGATACCAAGCAGCCGCGTCGTCACAGATGTTGTCCTGCGTCGATCCGGAGTGACTTGGCCAATCGGAGATGATGATCTCCGTATCACCGACGATCTCCATCCACATGTCGATGTGCTGGGTGTAGTCCACCGAGGTCGGGAAGGGAGTATGGAATTCCGTATCAACGTTCTGGTAGTCATTCCAGATCTGCCAGATCTCTCCTTCCGTGTACTGGGGATTCTCGTTGTTGATCAACCGCGTTGCAGCAGAGTTGGCAATGCTGTTGACGTGGTAGTTTCCACCCCCATGTGTCAGCGGCAGCTCGTAGTAGCCGTGACCGATCCAATCGGAGAAGTACTGGTTGAAGGCGTTGTCATTGGGCCTGGGGCGGTTATAGGTATGGTCAACAACCGACCGGCAGTTTCCCTCATAGATGTACCGGGGGCCGTAATCACGTATCCAGATCGTGTCGGTGGACCGCACCACCGTAAAGATCCTCGAGGAATCCGCTCCCTGCGAAACCATGCTGTTCCTGGCGGAGTTGGCCTCGCTGCTTGAATCACAGGCAACATAGACGTTGGCATTTCCGGTGGTCGTTATCCAGGATGCCATCTGGGCGACGATTCCGGTGAATGAGGATCCACCCTCCCAGGCAAGGACGATTCCGTCCATCGCCTCGTATTCACTGGCACAACGCACTGGACCTGATGGAGGCGGCGTCTCTCCTCGTGGAGGCAGGATCAGGCTGTCTCCCAACCATCGACGCTCGGTGTCCGTCATGAATCGTGGGATGCGGGCATCCTCGGGAAACTGCAGTTCCCCATCGACGATGGTGGGTTCCTGTGGCTGTGTTGCGGCATGATCAACGACCATGCCACCAAGCCCGAGGCACAAGGCGACAGCCATGGCCGTTCTACTCATGTTGATGCCCACGAACATCTCCTCAGAATGGGTCGTGCCTGGCACAACCCCCTGCCTTCCCTGCACCTTCATTCGACCCTCTATTCGGACCAGGGTCAACCGGATTCCTCCCAGATTGCTTTCTTTACGATCGTGAGAGGGGATTTTTGCGATTCCAAGGACATTTACTCTGCAACTGGTGTACACATGCTTGGAGCCGGAAGCTGGGATTCAACCAATGCATCGAGTGGCCAAGTTCGATTCGATACCATGACCTTCTGCATCCATGGATATCGAACGTACAACCACATCCCTCCTTGAAGGTCTCTTCGATACGGACAACGAGATCGCCTGGTCTCACTTCGACGCTCGCTATCGCCCGATCGTGCTTGGATTTGCTCGGAAGATGGGCTTGAAAGAAGTGGATGCTTCGGAAGTTGCACAGGAGACCATCGTCCAGTTCCTCAAGGAATACAAGGAAGGCAAGTACGACAGGGAACGCGGTCGGCTTCGTTCCTGGCTCATCGGGATTGCCCGGTTTCGCGTCGCAGGGGTGTATCGAAGCAAGTCCAACAAACGCGAGTATCGAGGCGAATCCGCCATGATCACCCTTCCGACCGAAGAGGTCGAATGCGAGTCGATCTGGAATGTCGAACGTAGAACAGTCATTCTTCAGCAGGCACTGCAGGAACTGAGAGCCCATTCGAAGGCCTCGGACAAGACGATCCAGGCCTTTGAGATGCTGGTTCTCAACAAGATGCCCGTCTCGACTGTTGCAGAGAATCTGGAGATGTCCAGCCAGGAGGTCTACCTCGCCAAGAGCCGGACGGCCGCAAGGCTGAAGGACATCATCGATCGCTTTGAGCTGATCTACGACGAGGATGCTTCATGATGTCCAAGGAAACGCCGGACAACCAACCGAAGCGTCCAACTCGAGAGCAGCTTGAAGCCATCGTCGATGGAGCAACGATGGACTCCGAGATTCTCTCCTACCTGCGTGATCATGATTCCGATGGCTCGGTCCACGAGGAACTGGAGAAGATCAAGAGTGAACATGGTTTCCTCGAGGAGTTCCTCGACGCCAATCGAGAAACACTCTCCACGTCGACCCCCCTGACCTTGCAGGCTGCTCCTGAGGGATACGAAATACTCCGCGAACTTGATCGAGGCGCACAGGGTGTCGTCTACCTGGCACACCAGGTCAGTACGAAACGCCGTGTCGCACTGAAGGTGATGCTCCAGGGGGCATTTTCCACACAGAGGCAGCAACAGCGATTCGAACGCGAGGTCGAACTCGTCGCGTCGATGAAGCACCCGAACATCGTGACCGTATTCGACAGCGGCATTACCCCGGATGGCCGGATGTTCACCGCCATGGAGTACATCGACGGGGTACCACTCAACCTCCATCGGACCCATGATGAACCAGGTGGAGCACAGGTGATGACGACGCGGGAGCGTGTCGACCTGTTTCTCAAGGTCTGTGATGCAGTCGGCTCAGCCCATCGGCGTGGAATCATCCACAGGGATCTGAAACCACTCAACATCCTCGTCGACACCGAGGGTGAGCCACATGTCCTGGACTTCGGGCTCGCCAAGGTCGTCGGACCTGACGCAATGACAGAATCAGCCATGGATGCAACCGCCGCCGGGGAGTTCATGGGTACGTTCGCCTACGCCTCACCGGAGCAGGTCAGTGGTGACCCGGATCTTGTGGATACGAGAACGGATGTCTACGCCCTTGGCGTGATCCTGTACGACCTCCTGCTTGGACGACGTCCATACGAGCTGGGTGGCAATGTCCACGAGATGATCAAGGGCATCATGGAAACCCGGCCACACCCCCCACGGGACTTCGATCCGGAGTTCGACCTGGACCTGGAGACGATTCTGCTCACCTCCCTGGCCAAGGATGTTGAACGGCGATACCAGTCGGTCCAGGACCTTGCAGACGACCTCAGGTGCTGGTGTTCAGGCGAACCGATCATGGCTCGCAGAGACGATGCCTGGTACGTACTTCGCAAGTTCGTGCTTCGCCATCGTCTTCCGGTGGGGCTGGCTGCCTGCGTAGTCCTGCTGATCGTCGGATTCGCGATCACCATGGCCATCCTCTACGCGAACGTGACCCTCGCAAACAAGCGGTTGGCCGGGATGCTGGGCATGGCCTCCGACGTCATTGCCACTGCCGATCCGGAAAATACCGATCGACCCTTCACCGCGGCGACAGCCATCGACATGCTTGAGGCATGGTCGGACGTCGTTCACGAGGAAATGGCTGATGAACCGGAAATCAGGGCTCGCATCCTCAATGATCTCGGCGAAAGCTTCATCGGGTTCGATCGACACGGGCTTGCGCAGACCCACCTGGAAGAAGCGCAGCACACCTTGATGGATTTCGACTCGGAGCCGGACCTGGAAACGGCTCGGTCACTGCATCAGTTGGGCCGCCTTGCCTACAAGCGGGCGAAGTACGACGAAGCGGAACTCTACTTCAGCCAGGCCCTGGCCATTCGGGAAGACATGCACGCGGGACCCCACATCGACACGGCACAGTCCCTGCACTACCTGGGATCCACCTATCGTCGAACCCGGTCCACGAGCGAAGCGGAACGAAAGATGCGGCAGGCTAAGGAGATGCTCGAGAAGATGAAAACAAGCTCGGCCAACCAGGGACGGCAGGTCATCACCGGTGAACTCAGCAGCGTGATCAACAGCCTCGGCATCCTGCTCGCCTCGGATCGCCCCGCCGAGGCCATCGACTTCTACAAGGAAGCCGATGCCATGCTCGCAGCCCAGGCACCCGATGATGTCGATTGGCGGCGTGGCAGGATCCAGCACAACATCGGCATGTGCCATCTCAGGCTTGGAGATCTCGAGAAGGCTCGAACCATGTTCGAAGAGTCATTGGAAACAAAGGAAACCGGGCTGCGTCGACTTCAAGCCGAGCAACTCGTCCAGGAAGACGAGGCATCCGTGAATCGACTGCAACTTGCGGCCAGTCGACATGCGCTTGCAAGGACACTCCTTGCCATGGGAGACATGGAGGGTGCACAGGACGCAGCGGAAGCCGCCCGGGAAATGCGCACGGATGTACTGAAGGATGGACACCCGCTCCTTGCAGACAGCGAGGAACTGCAGGCTCAACTGGACATCGCCTCCGGAAATATCGAGGTTGCACTTGGCAATCTCCAGGCAATCCATGCAGACCGTCTCGAACATGGACAGGAATGGGCCATCGCATGGAACAAGGCGCTCCAGGGCCACGCGCTCTCCATTCTCGATCGATTCGAAGAGGGGGAAGTCCTTCTCAAGGAGGCCTACCTGGTCCTGTGCAAGGCACGAGGTGCAACCTCGCCAAAGGCAATCTCCTGCGCGGGCATGATGGCGTCCATGTATGAAGCGTGGGATAGACCAGTCGAAGCGCAGCAGTACCGGATGCTGGCCGATGTGAACCATGCCCAGGACGACTCTGGGGACTAGCCCGGGGATGGAACCCGAGCAGGTTGCAGGACCGGCAGGACACCTGGCTGGACCTGGATCATGACACGCTGCGTCAAGGGAGTTGCCGTTTCCGGGGGGCAGTCCCCGTCGACCTGCCATGGGATCGGCGAAGAGGGTTCAAGAACAACCACTCGTCCCTGTGCATGAACAGCGCCATGGCTGGAGAGGTGGGTGCCCCTCCTGGCCTTCCACATCCATTTCAACAGACCCAGTCTCCTCCGCGTTGGGAGAAAGACGACGTCGAGAACTCCATCGTCCATGCTCGCTTCGGGCGCAGGGTTGAATCGGCCTCCGTACTCCCGGCAGTTACAGACGAAACACAGGCCCGACTGTTCACTGGCGATGCTTTCTCCATCCACCATGACCCTGATCGGAACAGGTTTCCACTTCCACAACTGCCGAAGCATGCAGGGCAGATAGGTCCAATGGGAAATGGGGCCGGTTCGGTGAGAGGTAAGATCATGAACGACTGCAGCATCAAATCCACAACTGGCCATCAGGATGGCTGTCGTACCGTTTGCATCGGCAACGTCGAGTGCACGGACATCATGTGCCTCGATCGCGCCAATGACATCCCCGGTTTCGCCTGTGAAGCCCATGGCTCGGGCGAAGAGATTCTCCGTACCCATGGGTACGTGGTAGAGGGGAGTTCCTGTACGAATGGAACCCCCGGCGACGAGGCGTACTGTTCCATCGCCTCCTGCAACAACGGCGACATCAACTTCCTCGAGAACCGGGTCCAACCACTCCTGCACGGATCCAAGTCGTGTCCAGAGCAGGATGACATCATGGCCTGCCGATTCAAGTGCCTGCTGGAGCTCCGCGGCTCGGCCCCGTGAGTTCCCGGCACCGGAGATCGGGTTGGCAAGAATGGCAATCCTGGGCATGGGTGTCTCGACGAAAACCGTGTTCAGATGGGCACCTTCCGCCCGATTCAGCGTATGGTTGATTGCACACTCTAGTGCAGTCATCAAGGGAATCCATGCAGACCAGTCGTCGCCATTTTCTCCAGAGAGCCGCCGCCTGTTCGGCGGGCTTTGCCGGCCTGCAAAGCGTACTTGCGGCAGAGCGATCAAGCCCTCCCCTGCTCCAACGTGCCACCAGCGGCTACGGTCCACTGCGACCGGATCCCCTGGGACTCATCGCCCTGCCCGATGGATTTACATCGCAGGTGATTTCACGTGCAGGTGAAACGATGAGCGATGGGTTGCTTGTTCCCGGCAAGCACGACGGGATGGGAGCCATGCCCGGTCCCGATGGACTGACCATCATCGTTCGCAATCACGAGATCTCTCCAGGGCATGTAACGGTCGGCCCCTTTGACGCAGTGGCCACGGACACCGGAATTCCAGATGGAATCGACCAGGCCAGGATCTTCGATCCAGGTACGAAGGAGGGTCCCTTTGCTGGTCCATCGCGCGGAGGGTGCACCACGTTGGTCTATGACACGAAGTCGGGTAATGGCGATGGTGAACTCAGGACCCACGCGCTGAGCCTCGTGGGTACGGAACACAACTGTGCAGGAGGTATCACCCCCCGGAACACGTGGATCACCTGCGAAGAATCCGTTACGGGACCGGCGGACGAACTTGGTCGAACTCGACTCCATGGCTGGTGTTTCGAAGTACCCGCGACCGTGCATCCGGAACTGGTCGACCCACGCCCGATCAAGCCGATGGGACGATTCAACCATGAAGCGGTCGCAGTCGATCCCGGCACGGGCATCGTGTACATGACGGAAGATCGAAATGACGGTGTCTTGTTCCGCTACCTGCCCTCGGATCCTGCCGACCTGCACAGTGGAGGTCCCTTGCAGGCCCTGGCCATTGCAGGCACTCCTCAGGCGGACCTTCGAAACTGGAATGACGCCCCAACTGTCAGCCCGGGGGACTCCTTCGAGACAACCTGGATCGATGTGGACGACATCGAATCACCTGATGACTCGCTGAGATACCAGGCCTTCGACAAGGGAGCAGCACGCTTTGCACGTGGAGAAGGCATGTGGTTTGGAGAAGGCAGCGTGTATTTCGCCTGCACGACCGGTGGAACCGCTCGCCATGGGCAGATCTGGCGCTACGTGATCCCCAGCTCACAAGGGAATGGAACGGACCAGTCGCGGGGAGGAACACTGCACCTGTTCATTGAACCCAACGACGCCTCGATCATCGAGCATGCCGACAACCTGACCATTGCGCCGTGGGGCGATCTCATCGTCTGCGAGGACGGGCTCGAGGAACAATACCTGCTTGGGGTGACTCCCGATGGTGCCGTCTACAAGTTCGGGCTGAACCTGATGAACCAATCGGAGTTCGCCGGTGCCACGTTCTCACCGGACGGAACGACGCTGTTCGTCAACATCCAGAATCCAGGTCTCACCCTGGCGATCACGGGCCCGTGGGAGAGTCGACGCGCCTAGCCGATGAGGCGGCGCATGTTGAGCGCACGCCTGAGATCAAGAACCTGCCCCGCGTGTACACCATTGTGAAAACTGACTCGCAGGACCAGGTCCAGCAGGGGGATCTGCGTGCCGTTCCATTCACGCGCAGCCTCCAGTTCACCAGGATCAAGACCTCGAACTGCACCAGCGAGCCTGTGACATGCCTTTGAATAGATGGCCCGCCCACGCTCCATGTCCGGATACAGGCTGGCTTCCGGAGCCGGGGATGATCCCTTGCAGACAGTTTCCGTATCGAACTGCTCGATCTCCCCTCCGGTTCCAGCGCCCTGGATGAAATCGCTGTCCGGTGGCAACTGGCCGTCGATCTTCGAGGCGAGCTTGTGCATGGTCATGGCGCAGTGACCAAGTGTCCATATGAAGTGATTCGGCAGTCCTTCAACCTGTGCTGTTCTTGCATCGTCTTCGACATCCTCGAGAAATCGAAGCATCAAGCCCTCGGTGGACTCGATGGCGATTGCAAGCGCTTCAACTCCCTCCATCACCCGTCTCCTCCATGATGTAGGTTTCCGGTGCAGGCTTCACTGCGCGGGCGAACCATCGTGGACGGCGAAGTCCACCCGGGCCAGGCGCGGGCCTCGTCTGCTCCATCCACTTCCTGTAGACCTCCATCGAGCGACGCGTGTCCACAACGACGTCACCGTACACGTCGTCGGCGGAAGCTGGGCCGACACGGACGATCTGGTGCCAGCAGTGCATGCCCGAAACCGGGTCGGGTTGGACTGGGAAGACGAGGTTCTGGTGCACGCCCCCATCTGTCCACCAGACGCGACGGCTGTCTGGATCCTTGCTGTCGAATGCCTTGATGTTCTCTATGCGCCTGAACCGTACAGCTCCACTTGGTGTCGTTTCACGAACGACGCGTGCACTGGCCCAGCGATCCGTCCCGACATCATCGAAGAGTCGCCATCGCCCCAGGTGATGCGAACATGCCACGACGCCTGGCCGGATAGCCTCGGTAATCCAGGCCCGGTTGACGAAATGACCAATTGACGTCTCCAGTCGCACAAGGCTGTCGGTTGCAATACCCAATCGCTGTGCATCCGAGGGATGTATCCAGACCGGGTTCGTATTTGAAAGTTCATAGAGCCACTTCGCATTGGCAGACCGGGTATGGATGAGGGTCGGCAGCCTGAACGTCGGCACGAGGACCATCTGTCCCTTGTCGGCATCCATCGCGTCGGCATGAACATGGCTCTTGATGTATCCGGGCATGGTCTGCTCGGACCACTTCCAGTCGTGCATTGTCTGGCTGTGCAGCTCCAGTCGGCGACTCGGCGTGGGAAATCCGACCACGGCACGACCATCAACCTCGAGCCCCACTGGAGTTCCATCTCGATGCACGGTCCCCTCTGCATCGACCGTAGCCCCCTCGGAGTCTGCCAGGTCCGCCTCGTGGCTGCGGTAGGCATCGTCTTCCACGAGGAATGCCCCGTACCGCCGCATGTACGCAAGAGGGCTGAGCCCCTCGGCATCGGCGGCTTCGGGAAGCCCGGGAACGGCATGCTCGAAGATCCACTGGTAGTACTCGTCGATCGTGATCTTCTCACCGGGGCGATAGGGAGACTCGTAGTGCTTCCGTATGCCCAGCGTTCCATCTGGATCGATACGCCAGGACAACTCGATCCAGAACTCATCTTCCTCCCACACTTCGCCGGGATTGGCCTGCCAGGTGAACTCGACGGGATCTCCCATCCGTTCTCTGGCAACACGAAGCACCGGCTGGCGGAAACTGATCCACTTGGCTGCATGCGTTTCCTGGCTGAGCAGGTCATGCCGTTCTGCGCCCACGCCCATGGGAAGCACGTAGTCGGCGTACTGAGCTGTCTCGCTCCAGGTCGGCGTCAGGGCAGCGTGCACTCCGATGCGGGATTCATCCCTGAGCAACTGCTCCCACATGAGTCCGTCAGGATTCGTCCAGACAGGGTTGTAGACGCGAGTGAAGTAGGTGTCGATACGACCTCGACCCTCCTCCATCATGTGCGGCAGCAGGAATGACATCTCGTGGTATGCCAGCGGGAATTCAGGCGGATAAAGCAGTTCATTCCATCGCTTCTGCGGAGGTGGGTTGTCAAATGGCTTCGCAACGAACTTGTTGTGGGAGTTCGGGTTCGTCCCCCCCTCGGTACCGACCGCTCCCATCAAGACAACCAGGAACTGCAGGCAGCGTGCTACCTGCCACCCACCGAGGTTTCCAGAAGCAGCGCTTCGCCAGACATGCGTAGCGAAGGCGGGACCAGCCTCGCCGATCGCCCTCGCAACATCACGGATCATGTCGGCATCCACGTCGCATTCCTCGGCAGCGGCTTCTGGTGTTGCAAAGGAGTAGTGTGACTTCAGTGCCTCGATGAACAGGTCGAAGTCCGGCTTCGCATCCGGGTCGAGAAAAGCCAGCGTGTCCTTCCAGTTCACCCATCGCTCAAGGAAATCACGGTCGTAGAGCTTCTCCTCGAGGAGCACATGGGCCATGGCGAGCAGGAGCATCGACTCCGTACCCGGACGGGGCGCAAGCCACCAGTCCGCTTTCGAAGCGGTGTTCGACAACCGGACATCGATGACGCACATCTTCGCCCCGGCATTCATGCCTTCGACGATACGTTGCGCATGTGGATTGAAATAATGACCGGTTTCCAGGTGCGCCGAGAGCATCAAAATGAACTTGGCATTGGCATGGTCCGGCGAGGGACGATCCGCGCCGGACCAGAGTGCATACCCCACCCGAGCCGAGGCCGAGCAGACATTCGTATGGGAGTTGTGTGCATCGACCCCCCAGGACCGCAGGACTCGATCCATGTAGCCGTCGGCCCCGGGCCGCCCCACGTGGTACATGATCTCGTCATGACGATCCTCCAGCAGTGCCGCACGCATGCGACCTGCAAGGTCATCGAGCACCTGGTCCCAGCTCACCCGTTCGAACTTTCCCGAGCCTCGCTCCCCTACTCGCTTCAGCGGATACAGGATCCGTTCCGGGTCATCGATCTGGTTGAGCGTGGCAGGTCCCTTTGCGCAATTTCGACCACGGGACCCGGGGTGATGCGGGTTTCCCTCGAGTTTCCGTATGGAAAGTGATTCGGGATCGACCCAGGCCATCAACCCGCAGCCGGCTTCGCAGTTGAAGCAGGTTGTCGGCACGAGCATGGAATGACGCTCCACGTGGCGTGGCCATGCTGCTGGATCCAGGTCCGTGACATCATCCCACGACTCGACCGGGGGATAGGTCTCAAGCTCGATGACTGGAAGTGGTGTACCGGATTTCGACATGGAAATGGCTCAGGAAAGTGGCGGCAACTGGCCTGCACGGACATAGGCGTGTTCATAGCAATAGAGACCGATGAGGATGGCTATTGCACTGGAAAATGGAATCCCGCTGATCGCCGCAACGGCGCCAATGGCAAGAACGATGTAGCCGGCCCACAGTGCCGGAATGTCCCAGATGCGGACCGTCCCGAGAAAGGCCGCCGCCTGCTGGGCATTGTCCGTGACGTGATGGCCATGTCGCTCGGCAAGGCAGAAGCCCACGTGCAAAAGGATCGAGGCCAGGAGAATCCACGTAAGCACCGTCGCTTCAACCGGGGATACCACGAGCAGGATTGCGCTTCCACAGAGCAGGGCCTGGACGATCAGGTGTGGCAGGAGCAATCGACTCTCCCAGAGATCACGGCCCTTGCACTGGGCAAAGAGAAAGGCCGTGTAGCCGGCAACGAACAGGGCAAGCACTGCATTGGGCCATCGGAGGGCCTCAGCCAGTCCATCAGCACCTGCAAGTCGAAGTACCAGGATGATCGAGGTCAGGGCTGTGAAAGCACCGAGAATGACTCCTCCCTTCACCAGCCAGCTCTTCCAGTTGGGCCTGGTAAGCAGCCTGTAGAAACGAGATGGACGAGCCAGGTCCTCCACGAGCAGGACGAGGGTGACCAATGTAAAGACCAATGCCGTAACTTCCGGAAAGAAGCTCGATCTCCAGCCGGAGATTCCTAGCAACGCTGCAAATGGCGCCAACACGGCGACACCTGCTGCAATTGACTTGGTCAGGAGGTAGAGAGAGACCGGCCAACCCCATTCAACCTTGTGGCCGACGTCATAGACAACGCGAGCATCGGGCACGGTGGGCAGTTGGGAAGGCCAGGGCTCGGGCTTTGCCGGGGGCCGCTGGCTGAAGAGATAGGTATCAGGACGCGAGGCACGACCCGGCTGAAGGGCAATGTCGGCAGCCCCCTTGTAATGGACGTTCGGACTGGTGCCTTGCTCGGGTCGACGGACCTTCGTGGGATTGTCACGAACCAACAGGGAGACCTTCGAGTGAGGGTCGTGGAAATCACCGGCAACGATGGCATTGGTCGGGCAGACGACTGCACAGGCAGGCTCCAGGTTCTGCTCGACACGGTGGGCACAGAAATGGCATTTTTCAACCGAGCCCATGTCCTCGTTCAGGTAGATGGCGTCGTACGGGCAGGCCTGCATGCAGGCCCGGCAGCCGATGCAGGCATCGCGATCGATATCGACAATCCCGTCCTCACGTTTTTCAAGTGCATTGACAGGGCAGATCGTCACGCATGGAGCATCCGTGCAGTGATTGCATCGCTGGACGAGGAAATGCCGCTTGATGGCCGGAAAGGCCCCCTCCTCGACGTACTTCACTGACGTTCGGAAATTGCCCACGGGCACGTCGTTCTCAGACTTGCAGGCAACGGTACAGGCGTGGCAGCCGATGCAGTTGTCGTGGTCGATGACGAACCCGTATTGCATTGGATGTGAGTGTACCCCCTTTGGAGGAAGTTGAATGCAACACCGCCCACCCCGAAAGGTGGGCGGTGATCATTTCAAGTACAGCAAGGCTCAGCTCTTCTCGGCGATCTTCTCGTTGATCGTCTGGAGCATGAACTCGAACAGGGGAAGTTCAGCCGGCGGGACGTTTGTCCGCTGCGCCTCGAGCAGGGATTTCATCATCCCAAGCTGATCGAGGGGGATCGTATCTACCTGCTGGAGGAACTGCTGGACCTGGGCCTGTTGATCAGGAGAGAGATCCGCCAGTGAAACAGTTGCCTCTTCAGAGGATTCAGGAGCCTCCGCAGGCTCTTCCGAGGGTTCCCAGAGAGCAACACCCTCGATCTGGAGGCTGCCCAGGTCACGGACCTGCGCCGTCGAATCCTGAACATCGGTTCCGACCGCCTCGGCTCGACCTCCAAGATGCTCCGAAAGGAACTGCTCCGTCACGGCCATGAATGCCAGCCTGTTCTCGGGCTTGGCAAATCCATGTCCCTCGTCCGGGAAGACGACGTAGGTCACCGGGATCGAACGCTCGTTCATCGCCGAGACGATCTGATCGCTTTCGGCGACCTTGACCCGGGGGTCGTTGGCCCCCTGGCCGATGAGCAGCGGCTTCTGGATGTTGCTCACGTGCGTCAGGGGGGAGATGCTGTCAAGCCACTCCGTCTCATCAGCGCCGCCAACACGTTCCGTAAACATGATCTTGATCGGCTCCCAGTACATCGGGATCGTCGACAGGAGCGTACCGATGTGTGAAGGGCCGACGATGTCTACACCGCAGGTCCACAACTCCGGGTCACGAGTCATGCCGGCAAGGGTTGCATACCCGCCATAACTGCCACCCATGATGGCAAGCTTGTCCTTGTCGGCGATGCCTTCCTCGATGGCCCAGGCTGCTGCGTCATTCACATCATCCTGCATCGCGTGGTACCACTGGCGATTCCCGGCGTTGAGAAACTCCTTGCCGAATCCCGTCGAACCCCTGAAGTTGGGTGAGAGAACGGCATAGCCACGATTGGCCAGCCACTGGTGGATGGGGTTGTAACCCCAGCTGTCGCGGGCCCAGGGGCCACCATGCACAAGTACGACTGTCGGCCATGGGCCATCCCCCTTGGGGGTCGTGACATAACTTGGAAGCACCAGCCCATCGCGAGCAGTGATCTCCACGGGTCGAGTCATGACCAGTTCATACTCTTCAAGATCAGGGCGATTGGAAAAGAGGTAGGTGCCAGTCTTGGATTCAGTGTCATACAGCCAGTAGTTGACTGGACCGTTGTCTCGCTCAAAGGCAACGACCATGGTCGACTCGTCGAGCGTCCAGTCCGTGATGGCAGGGTCTCCTGCATCGAGTGCCTTGATCGCATCAAAGTGCACCTGAAGCTCCGGGTCGAGGACATGCCATTCGTTCCGGAGGTAGTTGACGGATACGGCTCGCGGCTTGTGGGTATCCATGTCCGAATAGATTCCACCGACATCGGCCTTGTCGCTTTCGAAGATGATGGTGGCCTGCTCGGCCCCACCCTTCCGTGCAGGCATGGATACCAGGGCCGAAGTGTCCCGGCCAGTTGCATCCTTTGCATACATGATGGTGCCATCCTTGGAGAATCCCAGGGGCATCGTGTTCATCGCGTCCTGCATGGGGACATTCATGAACTCGTACCACTCACCTTCGGCCGAGTTGCGAAGTTCAAACAGGGTTCCACCATCCTCGGTCATTCGTGCACGGCCACGAATGGTCCAGTCGTCATCGGGCATCATGCCGACGTAGCCTCCGTCGTTGGCGAAAATCATCTCGGATTCACCTGTGCGTGTATTAACCCGGTACATGTCCATGTTCCTGGGGTCGCGCTGGTTCATCTGGATCAGGATCTCATCAGGACGATCCTTGTGCTGCCCGGCGATTCCAGCCTTGATACCTTCGAAGGGAGTCAAGTCCGTTGTTTCCTTCGTCTCAAGATCAACGGCATACACATGCGTGTTCTCATCACCATTCCTGTCCAGGCTGTAGAGAATCTGTTCGCCATTGATTGCCCAGGCATAGCCGGGGATGGGACGATCTGTAGAACTGGTCACCACCCTCGCTTCACCACCATCTACAGGCTGAATCCAGACGTTGAGTACATCCTCATGTGGTGCCATGTAGCTGATGGTCTTGCCATCAGGGCTGATCTGGAGACCCGCACGCTCTGGATTCCCGAACAAGGTTTCACGGGGGATCAGGGGGGTTTCACTCGGAGGAGTCACCTGGCTGCCCAGGGCAGATGAAGTCATTCCTACCAGGGCGATGAGTGAGGTTGTTGAGACGACTGGATGCATTGAACTGTCCTTATCAGTGGAATCCGGGCGGTATTGCCCTTGCTGAACAGGGGGATTGTGTTCCTGAGGCTCAAATGAGCCGGATTCGGGATTCTACGACAAACTGGATGCTCATGTTCACTTGTACCCATATGAGCCCTGTGACCAGAAACAGGCCTAGGAAGATCCCAGCCTCGACTTTGATGGGTTCATCCACTGGTTATCCACCGAGTTTCCACCAAACTGTCCACAATTTGAAGGCGTCTTGCCAAGATCTGTCATCACCTTAGGATGCCCCTGTCGACATTCGGAAGTGTGAAAGCACGGAAGAATGAAGACAGCCGGAGGGGAACTTGGGAAGGAGCAATCCAACCCAAAAACTCTCGGCAAACGGAAACCCCGAACTGGCAACAGTCCGGGGTTTCCACTTTTTTGCAACAACCAGGACTCCCGGTATGTTGCGTGTCGAGATTTCATGAACACGCTCTTGATTGCCATCCTGTCTGGTGTCGGTTTCATCATTGCCTACCACACCTATGGACGGTGGCTGGGCGGCCGAATCTTCAATCTCGCCACTGACAACACCTGCCCCTCTGAACGTCTCAAGGATGATGTCGACTACGTGCCGACCCGGCGAAGCATTGTCTTTGGACACCACTTCACTTCCATTGCAGGAACCGGCCCGATCGTCGGGCCAGCCATTGGTGTTCTCTGGGGGTGGCTGCCTGCACTGCTGTGGGTCGTGTTCGGTTCGATCTTCATCGGCGCGGTGCACGATTTTGGAAGCCTGCTGGTCAGCCTTCGAAACAACGGCCAGACAATCGGTGATGTCGCAGGTCGGCTGTTGAATCGCAGGGTACGCCTGCTCTTCATGATCGTGCTCTTCATCGGGCTCACGATCGTTCTTGCCATCTTCGGGCTTGTCATCGCTGCGGTGTTCAGGATGTTCCCCGCGGCAATCTTCCCCTGCCTCATACAGATACCACTGGCGGTCACCATTGGACTCTGGCTGCAGCGACGTGGCGCTTCCTTGCTCCTGCCCTCGCTGATCGCCCTGCTCCTGATGCTTCTGAGCATCATCTACGGAGACGTCGGGCTGCTCGGGAGTTTCAACGCATCCCTCGCCGCCCTTCCCTACATTGCCTGGGTCGCTCTGCTGCTGGCCTACGCCTATGTCGCCTCGGTGCTGCCGGTATGGGTGCTCCTGCAACCACGGGACTACATCAATGCACTGCAGCTGATCGGGTCCCTCGGACTGATCGTGATCGGGCTCTGCTGGGCCGCGTTCGCCGGTGGCGCCCCGGTTGGTGAAGAAGCAACTCGACCAGCCCTGGACATCGTGGCGCCCATGTTCCATTGGGACCCCGCTGGCGCACCACTCATGGTCCCCTTCCTCTTCATCACGATTGCCTGCGGCGCGATCAGTGGATTCCACTGCCTCGTCTCCAGTGGCACAACCAGCAAGCAGTTGGCCTGTGAAAGCGATGCACGCTTCGTCAGCTATGGCAGCATGCTCACGGAGGGGTTCCTGGCCGTGCTGGTCATCCTGGCATGCACAGCCGGGCTTGGGCTCGGCATCATGGGCGCAGATGGAACGACGCTTGTTGGAGATGCAGCCTGGGCACATCGCTACGGATCCTGGGATGCCATGGACCAGGGCCTGGCCCCGAAGGTCGGGGCCTTCGTCGACGGTTCGGCCAACTTCATTGCGTCCCTTGGTATTCCTGCTGGTATTGCCGTGGCTCTGATGGGCGTCTTCGTCGCCTCGTTTGCCGGCACGACCCTCGATACCGCCTGTCGACTGCAGCGATATGTCGTTCAGGAACTGGCCTCGACGCAGGGTGCCGTGTTCAAACCACTTCGGATCTTCCGAAACCCACACGCCGCCGCGGGCATCTCGGTCGTACTGGCCGCTGGGCTTGCCGCAGTTCCTGCATCGGGAGAGTGGTCATGGTCGACCATGGGAACAGGTGGCATGATTCTCTGGCCTCTCTTTGGTGCAACGAACCAACTGCTGGCCGGGCTGGCCTTCCTGGTAATTGCATGCTGGTTGTGGCGACGACGAAAGCCAGTCTGGTTCCTCAGCGTGCCCCTGCTGATCATGCTGGTGATCCCGATGTGGGCCATGATCGACCAGGTCTTCACCGGAACGGGGCGAGACACCAGTTGGATCAATGACGGACGCTGGGAACTTGTCGGTATTGGAGTTGTGACCATCCTGCTGGAAGCCTGGATGTTCATCGAGGCGGTGCTGCTGATGCCACGGATCCGCGGTGTTCTGGAAGCAACCGCCGAAGAACACGATCAGGCGAAGATACCGGCCAGAATGTAGTAGAAGATGATGGCAAGCCCTGCCCCTGCAGGAATCGTCACGACCCAACTGACAGCGACGTCACGAACCGTACGAAGGTTCAGGGCGCCGATACCCCTTGCCAGGCCAACGCCAAGCACGGCCCCGACCAGGGTATGCGTCGTGGATATCGGCAATGCAAGCCACGAGGCGAACACGATGGTCGTGGCAGCCCCGAAGGTGGCACTGAAACCACGACTTGGAGTCAACTCAGTGAGCCTGGTGCCCACCGTCCTCATGACCCGCCAACCCCAGGTGGCCAGGCCGATGGCGATGGCGATGCCACCCAGTGCAAGGAACCATCCTGATACGGGTGCCTTCGTCCCGACGGCACCTTCCTTGATGGTCTCCCAGGCTGCCGCCATGGGGCCGATCGCATTGGCCACATCATTGGAGCCGTGTGCAAAGGCGATGAAGCATGCACTGATGACCACGAGGTAGACGAAAATACGCTCGACCTTCCAGACTGAACTTGGTGTTCCTGCCGGCGACGTCGTCTTCTGTTCCATGGACGTATTGAGCATCTCCACCTTATGCAGCAGGTCCTGCACCTCATCCTCCACGTCACCCTTGGACATGCTCTTTGCCCGTCCAAGGTGCTTCCTGGCACGCTGCAGGGCTCGGCTCAGATAAAGTTGCCGTGCTTCACTTTCCTGTGTTTCACCATCTTCATCATCGACATTGATGCGACGAACCAGGACGGCCGAGATGATCGCAGCAAGCAAGCCGATGCCACCTGCAATGAGGAGGGCTTCCCAGAGAGGAAAATCAACGCCCTTGAGCCGGTGCTTCAGGCCCTTCTCAACCAGGACCATCGACAGGATGGTGAATACCACGAAGACCATGCATGGAGTGAATCGCCGCGCAGCCTCCACCGGTCTCGGGTTGTGGAAGATCTTGCGCATGATGATGTTGAAGATGAAGTAACTGATGATGCCGCTGAGTACCGGCGAGATAACCCAACTGACGGCGATGGTTCCGACCTTCCCCCAGTAGATCGCCTGGATCCCAGCAAAGACGGCTCCAAAGCCGAGGATGGCCCCGACGATTGAATGCGTCGTGGACACCGGCCAGCCGAAGTAGGAGGCGATCAGCAGCCACGTACCCGCCGCGAGCAACGAGGCAAGCATCCCACAGACAAAGAGCGTCGGCTCGGCAGAAAATATCTCGGGATCGACTATTCCCTTTCGAATGGTGTTTGAAACACCCGCTCCAGCGAAATAGGCACCGACAAACTCGAAGATGGCTGCGATGATGACGGCTCGGCGGAGGGTCAGGGCACCGGAGCCGACGCTGGTCGCCATGGCATTGGCAACGTCATTGGCCCCGATGTTCCAGGCCATGTAGAAGCCGAAGATGACTGCAAGCAGCATCAGTGCATTGGGAGACGTGATCCCTGAGATCGTGTCTACGGCGGTGGTGGCGAGGGTGAGATCCATCAGTCAATCTACTGGTGTGGAATATCCCAAGGAGTTATTTGATCGCAAGCATGATTCGAACACGATTCGCTAGTTTCTCGGAGTAGTTGCTCAAACCGCCAATGTCTCGCAGAAGATTCCTCCAGAGCAGGAACTCGGCCTTTGAAAGTTCGTCCTCGTTGTTGAAGAGCGCCCGGAGCAGGTCTCGCTGGATCACGTCCGCTTCATGTTCATACAGCGCGACCTGGTCGACCATCTGTTCGGCCTTGTTCGCCTCTGCACCACCGAAGCCCATTTCCGCAAGTTCATCGAGGTCGGCGATGATGGTGCGAACAACGCGAAATGCCTCGATGTTCTTCGTCAGGAAATCGCCAAAGTGCTCCTTGATCGGATCGATCAAGGGCAGGGCCTTGAAGGTCAGGAGAACACCGATGTCCTCCGCCTTGTCGGCGATTGAATCCTGGTCGGAGAGCATGTCCATGAGCGTGCCGCGGTCGACCTGCATGAACAGGCCACGCGGCAACGAGTTTCGGATGTCGTTCTTGACCAGGTCGGCGTTGTGCTCGAGTTTCGAGACTGTCCCGGCCCGCTCGCAGATCTCGTCGTAGGACATGCCGGAGACGAATCCCTCGAGGATCTCCACGACGGCATTGACGCACTCCTCAACCTTCTCCATATGGACCTGGAGAGGGACCAATGGCGATCTTCCGAACAACTTGGCTACAGTTCTCATGAAGAATATTGCCTAGAGAATCGAAGTGCGTACGGGCGGCAGTGTAAATACCTCATCAAGTATGTTGGAGCAATATTTGGGGTAGTTCAGAAAATTTTTGCCCCCGGAAAGTCGCTTGCCTGCACTCCTGAAAGACCTATTCAGAAGGGGATCCCGAGACCTGCTCTTTAGGGCTTGGATTCCACAATCCTGATGTTCAGGTCGGGTCCACAATCCGACTTCTCTTCCAGCCATGAGCTCCTGTTGACCCCGGGGAGTTGGTTTGTCAGGATGTCCCCCCTGCATGCGTAAAGCCCTTGGCATCTGTGTACATCGAGAGGTCATGAAGCCGATCGAGGGAAAGCAGATCCACGCGACATTTCCTCCACTACGACTCCCAGGAACCGAGAGAGAACGCGAATGAGAATCGGAATCCCCCGCGAAATACACCATGGTGAGAAGCGGGTGGCTGGCGTTCCCTCGACGGTGCAGCAGCTCATCAAGGCAGGGTTTGAGGTCCAGGTCGAGGATGGAGCCGGCTTCGGTGCAAAGATCTCCAACGGCTCATATGCCCAGGTCGGGGCAACTGTCATCGAAGATACCCGGCAACTGTGGGCCACCAGTGATCTCATCCTGAAGGTCCGCCACCCCCAGAAACACCCCACGCTTGGACATGAAACCGATCTGCTCAAGGATGGCGGCAGCCTGATCAGTTTCATCCAACCTGCGTCGAATGATGAGCTTCTCGGGAGACTTGCAAGCAGGAATGCGACCGTTCTGGCCATGGACTGCATTCCCCGCATCAGCCGTGCCCAGAAGATGGACGCCCTCAGCGCGATGGCGAACATTGCCGGATACCGGGCCATCATCGAGGCGTCCTATGCCTACCCCCACTTCCTGGGTGGACAGATGACCGCAGCCGGTCGGATTGATCCCGCCAAGGTACTGGTCATCGGTGGCGGTGTAGCAGGACTTGCTGCCGTCACCGCCGCCAAGGGACTTGGAGCCATTGTCCGCGCCTTCGACACACGCATAGCCGTGAAGGAACAGGTTGAGAGTCTTGGCGGCGAGTTCCTGATACTCGACTTCAAGGAATCCGGCGAAGGTGCAGGCGGTTACGCGAAGGTCATGACCGATGCCTTCATCGAGGCCGAAATGGCCCTGTTCGCACAACAGGCCATCGAGGTGGACATCATCATCACGACCGCCGTCATCCCCGGACGCGACGCACCCAAACTCATCACCGGTGGAATGATCGAAACCATGAGACAGGGCTCGGTCATCGTCGACCTGGCAGCCGAGTTCGGTGGCAACTGCGTACTGACGGAACCCGGCAGGATGATCGAGCACCATGGTGTGAACATCATCGGGTTCACCGATCTTCCCAGCCGCATGGCAACGCTTTCCAGCCGCCTCTACAGCAACTCGGTCCTCAAGTTCATCGAGGAGATAGGCGACGCCGAATCATTCTCAATCGATCACAACAATGAGGTGGTCCGAGGCGCCCTTGTCCTGGAAGATGGACAGAAGCGATGGCCTCCGCCTGAACCCACCAAGCCCGAAGGCGATCCCTACTCCGTCGACGTTGGCAAGCGCCCCGTGGCCACGTCATCAACTGAACAGGAGGCTCTCCTTCCAGCATCGCCAAATGATCCCACGAGGATCGTCCAGGGCATCGCGATCCTCCTTGGAATCCTGCTTGTCATCGCCATCGGGCTCTGGGCCCCAAGTGAGTTCCTCGGCCACTTCACGGTATTCATCCTTGCCTGCTTCGTCGGTTGGCAGGTCGTATGGAATGTCACCCCCGCCCTTCATACCCCCCTGATGAGCGTGACCAACGCCATCAGTGGCATCATCATCCTCGGCGGCATGCTCCACCTGTCAGCCGATTCCAATACAGCTGCTATCGCACTCGGCGTCATCGCCGTCTTCTTTGCCACCATCAACATCTGCGGCGGGTTCCTGGTGACCCGCCGGATGCTTGCCATGTTCCGGAAGTAACCCACTCGTGCAGTACTCCCTGGTCATCATTGCCTACCTCATCGCCGCCGTGCTCTTCATTCTGAGCCTCGGGGGGCTCTCGAAGCAGGAAACGGCGCGACGTGGAAACACGATGGGCATCGTGGGCATGCTGCTCGCTCTCCTTGCCGCTGTCTGCAGCGACGGGGTTTCTCTCTACGGCTGGCTTGTGCTGGCCATGATTCCAGCCGTGATCATCGGCGCCATATTGGCGGCCCGTGTCCAGATGACACAGATGCCGCAACTGGTCGCCCTGCTGCATTCATTCGTTGGGGCAGCAGCTGTCCTGGTCGGCTTCGCAAGCTACCTCGATCCACATGCGGAAATGACCGTTGCTGAAACAACGGTGCATTCCATCGAGATCTTCCTGGGGGTTGGCGTAGGCGCCATCACCTTCACCGGCTCGATCATCGCCTGCCTGAAACTCCATGGTTCGATGTCCGGAAATCCATTGATCCTGCCGGCACGACACCTGTTGAATCTCCTGATCCTGCTCATAACCCTCGGGCTTGGTGTCTGGTTCGTACTCAGCCATGATCCTTCGGTTGGTCTTGTTCCCCTGATCATCGCCGCGATCCTCACGGCCCTCTTCGGCGTGCACATGGTGATGGCAATCGGTGGAGCCGACATGCCCGTCGTCGTTTCCATGCTCAACTCCTATTCCGGGTGGGCCGCAGCTGCTGCCGGATTCATGCTCGGCAACGACCTGTTGATCATTACGGGGGCGCTCGTGGGCAGCAGTGGTGCCATCCTCAGCCTCATCATGTGCCGAGGCATGAACCGTTCCTTCATCAGTGTCATTCTCGGCGGGTTCGGGACTGATGGTGGTGGCAGTGGTAGTGGAAGCAGTGATGAACCCCAGGGCGATGTCACCTCCATAGAAGCTGATGTCGCTGCCGACCTGATGCGGAATGCCAAGACTGTCGTGATCGTGCCCGGGTATGGAATGGCCGTTGCCCAGGCCCAACATGCCCTCGCCGAGGTCGTCAAGAAACTTCGAGACGCCGGGGTCGAGGTCCGTTTCGCCATCCACCCGGTTGCTGGGCGACTGCCTGGACACATGAATGTCCTGCTGGCCGAGGCAAACGTCCCCTATGACATCGTTCTCGAGATGGATGAAATCAACGGTGAACTCCCGGAGACGGATCTCGCACTTGTCATCGGGGCCAATGACATCGTCAACCCCAGTGCTGAGACGGACCCGCACAGCCCCATAGCCGGCATGCCAGTCCTCCAGGTCTGGAACAGCAGGGATGTCATCATGATGAAGCGTGGCATGGCCAGTGGATATGCAGGTGTTGGGAATCCGCTGTTCTTCCACGAAAACACATCGATGCTCTTTGGCGATGCCAAGGACAACATCGATCGCATCAATGCCGCCCTTGGCAACTGATGCACCCACCTGATCGGGTAGGCTGATGGACATCATGCGAGTCCTTCTTGCAGTGCCGCTGTTCATGATTGCCGCGATGGCCTTCGCCCAACAGGGCGATCGCGCCGGGGAAGCGCAGCCCCCCCTGCCTGCAACACTTGAGATTCCCCCCGCCCCGCCTCTTGACCCGGCTGATGCTCTTGGAACCTTCACCGTCCCTCGTGGACTCCGCGTTGAACTGGCAGCGGCAGAACCGCTGGTCATTGCTCCCGTCGCCATGGACATCGGGCTCGATGGACGCCTCTGGGTTGTCGAGATGCCGACGTACATGAACGACGTTGATGGATCCAGAGAACTGGAGCCCACTGGACGGATAGTCATCCTCGAAGACACGGACCAGGATGGACGCATGGATACGAGGACGGTGTTCCTCGATGAACTGGTGCTCCCAAGGGCCGTGACGCTGGTCGAGGGAGGAGCTCTCATTGTGGCCCCGCCCAACCTGCTCCTGGCACTTGATACCAACGGCGACGACAGGGCTGACGTCACGGCCGTGGTTGATGACAGTTTCGCCGGGCTGCAGAGTCCCGAGCATGCTGGAAACGGGCTCCGCTACGGGATGGACAACTGGTTGCACTGCGCACAGCATCCCTGGGAATACCGCTTCGATGAGGGTGAACTCGAACGACGAGCCGTGCCACCACACGGACAATGGGGATTGACGGCTGATGCCTGGGATCGCTGGTACTACACGCCCAACTCCTATCCCCTGTTGATGGATATCGTCGACAAGCACATCGTCGCGATGAACCCCAACCAGCACGACGCACGTGGCGTGTACATGCATCTGCCTGCAGACCTGCAGGTTCATGCCTCACGCATCAACCCGGGAGTCAATCGAGGCTACCAGGCTGCAACACTGAATGACGACTACACGCTTCGAAACTTCACCGCCGCATGCGGCCCGGTGATCTACCTCGATACGGTCCTCGGCAGCGAATACGAGGGCGACGCCTTCATCTGCGAGCCCTCCGGCAACACGGTCGAGCATCGCAACCTCATGCCCAGGGGTGCCCAGCCACCCCAGGCACGCCGGGAACGGGGCATCGGGGCAGTGCTGGCTTCGACTGATGAGCGATTCCGGCCCGTTCATGCCGCTGTCGGCTCTGACGGGGGGCTCTACGTACTCGACATGTACCGAGGCATCCTGCAGCACAAGATCTTCATGACGTCCTTCCTTCGGAAGCAGGTGCTTGAACGGAACCTGCAGTCTCCCATTGATCGTGGGCGAATCTGGCGACTCGTTCCCGATGATTCCAACACGCGTTCCCTGCCGAACGTGGCCGATGCCTCCCTTGAGAGTCTCGTTGCGTTGCTTGCCAACCGGAATGGAACCATGCGTCTCCTTGCTCAGCGACAACTCGTGTCGATGAAGGATCCCGAATCGATCCCTCTGCTGGAAGCCCTGGTCCTGGACAATGAGGATCCACTTGCACGCGCTCATGCCCTCTGGACGCTTGATGGCATGGATCAACTTGATGTGAATGTTCTCACGCAGGCGTTTCTCGATGATGAGCCCCTGCTTCGAAGCCAGGCCATGCGCATCTCGGGCCGACATGTCGACAATCCTGGCATCCTTGAACATCTCCTGCTTTCATTGCATGACTCTGACACGACTGTTCGTCGCCATGCGGCAGGTGCACTGGCTGGCGCCGAGAACAGCCAGGTCGTGTCGGAACTGGCTGCAGCCCTTGATCGCACCTCGCATGATGACGTGCTGCGCACACTCGTCGTCGCCGGCGTCCGTGACGAAGAAGTTCTGCTCCTGGAGGAACTGGCATGGCAGGAACATTGGACAGATGAAACAGAGCATCGCCGGAAACTCCTGGCCTCGATTGCCCGTAGTGCCATGCGAAGCTCATCTTCCGAGCAACGTGTTCGGCTCATGGAACTGCTGGCATCGCTCCCCCTGGAGCAGGACTGGATGACCCGGGCAATGGCCGAGCAGGTGGTCGAAGCACAGCGACTGCGAACGGGATCACCCAGGAGCATCGAGCTTGAGGAAGCGCCCTTCGACTGGGAAGCACGCCTGGAGGAGCAGGGTGATGTTGCGGGTGGACTGCTCCAGTTGATTGACACGCACATGAACTGGCCGGGCCGACCTGGATACGTTCCTCGTGTTGAAACGGCCGGCCTTGGCCCTGCTGAAGCCGCCCTCGTGGAACGAGGCGCCGAGCTCTACGTGCACTGCACCGGTTGCCACCAGGCGACTGGCGCCGGGCTCCGCGGGTTCTATCCACCCCTGGTCGATTCGGATCTTGTCCTGGGAGCTCCCGAGCCGCTTGTTGCCATTCTGGTCCATGGCATCGAGGGACTCATGACCATCCGGGGGGTCCACTACAACCAGCAGATGCCCCCTGCTCCATTCCCCGCGGATGAGGACATCGCCGCCATTGCTTCCTACGTCCGGACCGCATGGACGAATGATGCCGAGGTGGTCAATGCCGATCTGGTTGCTTCCGTGCGAAAGGCGACCAGTGGCCAACGAGGTCCCTGGAGCATGAAGTCGTTGAAGAAAGCCTTCCCCTCACTCCCCTGATACGTCGAGGGCAGGCGCCGTTCGGCCCATTGTGCGCGAACGATCAAGGTTCGCCTGAAGGCGAGCGACGACATCGGGATGCTCGAGGTAGACATTCGTCGACTCGGATGGGTCTGCGGCAAGGTCATAGAGTTGGCCTGCTGGTTCGCCCTCGACTGGTTCGATTCGCCTTGGCGGCGTGAAGCCCCCACTCCCCCTGCCCTCGATGTACTTCCAGCGGCCACTTCGAATGGCGAACATGCCGTCCACTGAATGATGGATGGTCGACGCTCGTAGTGGAGCGTCCAGTACATCGCCCTGGAGAATCGGCAGAAGGTCGAAGCTGTCCTCGCCGGCTTCCGCTGCCTCCTCAGCGCCGGCAATCGACCGACACGTCGCAAACCAGTCGACCAGGCAGACGGTCTCATTGCTTGCCGTGCCCGGCTGTACCCGACCTGGCCATCGCACGAGCATGGGCACGCGATGCCCACCCTCATGGATGTCTGCCTTCTGTCCTCGAAGGTCTCCGTTGGCTGCATGGCTCCATCGCTCGGTATCAGAAGTGGGCCAATGGGACCCGTTGTCACTGGTAAAGACGACCAGGGTGTTTTGGGACTGCCCTGTGTCCTCGACGGCTTCCAGAATCTGCCCCAGGACGGCGTCCACGTGAGCCACGAAGTCCCCATAGTGCCCCGCCTCGCTAGCCCCCCGGTAGTCCTCTCCGGGCAGCCAGGGCGTATGAGGGGCCGTCAGGGGGACATAGAGAAAGAACGGGTGTCCCGTCCCGGTCTGCTGGCGAATGAAGTCGGCTGAGACCTGCCCGATCCGCGGAAGGATCGCCTCGTGGCGGAAGGAAGGGCCGGCATCACCCTCTCGCCAGAACCCACCCCCTTCCTTGCGTCGATGGGCACTGCCGTTCACCTTGGCTGATGGAAGTTCCTCTACCGCTTCGTCGATCACCCAGACGTAGGGGGGTATGTCCAGGGAGGCCGGGATTCCCTCGAAGGAGTCAAATCCGACGGACACCGGACCCGGCCGAAGCGGAGCGCCATAGTCGGTCCGCTCGGCATTCCCGAATCCCAGGTGCCACTTGCCGACACAGGCCGTGACATAGCCCCGGTCCTTGAGCATGCTTGCAATCGTCTCCCGCCCCGGCTCCAGAAGGCATGGGCTGTGTCCCCAGAGAACACCCTGCTTCAAGCTGGTCCTCCATGCATATCGACCCGTCAGCAGGCCATAGCGAGTCGGTGAGCAGACGGCCGATGGCGAATGCGCATCGGTGAAGCGCATCCCTTCCATCGCGAGGCGGTCCATGCCTGGCGTGGGAATTCTCGAACCAGGGTTCTGTACTTGTGGATCGCCGTAGCCAAGGTCATCGGCCAGGATGATGACGATGTTGGGAAGTGATGGTGCTCCGGTTGAAGGAGCATGGACTGCTGCCAGCAAAATGGTTGCAAGCAGCAGTGACACCATCAACTGCCTGCCTGCTGGTCGTGATCTTCCTCGAGGTGTTTCTTGAACATGGTCGTGAGCATCTCGATCTGCTTCTGCTGGATTTCAAGCAGGTGTTCCCACTTCTCGACTCGAAGATCGTCCATCTTCTCGTGCAGGGACAGGATTTCCATCTCCGCCTTGAGGTTGAGTTCGAAGTCTTCCTGTGACATCTTTCGGTCGTTGGCCGCCTGGCGGTTCTGCGACATCATGATGATCGGCGCCTGGATCGCCGCGAGCATCGAAAGGAAGAGGTTCAGGAGGATGTAGGGGTACGGATCGAATTGCTCATCCGTCGAGAGGTTCTTCAGGATGATCGTGTTCAGGATCACCCAGCAGGCAAGGAACCCACCAAACAGGAGGATGAATGTCCAGGATCCACCGAAGGAAGCGACCTTGTCCGCCAGGCGCTGACCGACGGTCAGTTCCTGCTCCCGCTTGTCGTGGTGCTTGAGGCGGTTGAGAATGACATCCACGGCCTTCTTCTCGAATGCGCTGAGCGAATGAAATCCCTTCTGGAAGAAGTTGCGAGCCCTGTGTTCATTGTTCCCCTGCATGTAGTACTCCTGGAAGATTGGATCCCCACCAAGGTACATCGAGATACCTTGAAAACGAAGAACGCCCCCTTCGTAAAGGAGGCTCCAGATGGAAACGAGGCGGACGGGACTCGAACCCGCAACCACCGGCTCGACAGGCCGGGACTCTAACCAATTGAGCTACCGCCCCTTGGTGCTCACCGGCTCACAGTGGAGTCCGGAATTGAACAGTGTAGCGATGCCCTTGAGAGGGTCAAGAAGGCCGCTTGGGGGGCAGGACTACTTCGTCTCGTACCAGGACGCTCCTGAAGCGACATCCACGACCAGGGGAACGCACAGGTCCATGGCGGACTCCATGGTCTCGACCAATACGGATTGGGCGGTGGCTGCCTCGGCTTCCGGAACTTCCACTACCAGTTCATCATGAATCTGGAGGAGCAGCTTCGCCCCGGGAATGTCCTCCAACTTCGGATGCAACCGGATCATGGCTTCCTTGATGAGGTCCGCAGCGCTGCCCTGCACGACCGAGTTGATCGCAAGTCGCTTGCCCAGATCGCGTGTCTGCGGATTGTCCGACTTGAGCTGGGTGATCATGCGACGTCGACCACAGATCGTCTCGACCCAACCTTCTACAGCCGCCTGCTTCACGCAGGCATCCATGAAGCGATCTATTCCCTTGAAGCGATCCTTGTAGTCATTGATGAACTCCGCCGCCTTCTCGACACTGACCGACTCACCAAGATTCCTGGCAAGCCCCCAGGCCGTGATGCCATAGACGATTCCGAAGTTGATCATCTTCGCCGCATCCCGCTGTTCACCACTGACTGCACCAGGATCGATCTCGAACACTTCTGCGGCAACTGCGCTGTGAATGTCCTCACCCCGCTTGAAGGCAGCGATCATCGCCTCGTCCTCACTGAGGTGAGCCAGGATCCTCAGTTCAACCTGCGAATAGTCGGCAGCAATCAGGAGGTGACCTTCCTCAGCCTTGAATGCCTTCCGAACTGCTCGACCCTCCGCGGTACGGATGGGAATATTCTGCAGGTTCGGATCCGAGGAACTGAGTCGACCGGTCGCTGCCCCGGTCTGGTGGAAGGACGTATGGACACGCCCAGTCACCGGACTGATGGCTTCCTTCAGAGAGACCAGGTAGGTCCCCACGAGCTTCGCAAGTTGCCTGTACTCCAGGAGAATCCCGGGAATGGGCGTATCGATATTCGGGTCGGAATCAAGTTTCTCAAGGACTTCCTGGTCGGTGGATGGTCCAGTCTTGCCCCGCTTGATCGGTGACAGTCCAAGGCCCGGAGGTTCGGCGCCCGTGTCATTGAACAGCACTGCGGCAAGTTGCTTGGGTGAATCCGGGTTGAATGAATGCGGTGATGCATCAATGGCTGCAGCACGAAGTGACTCTGCACGAGCCGAGAGCTTCCCCTGCTGACGATCAAGTTCCTCCGGATCAACACGGATACCGTTCCATTCCATGTCCGCCAGGACGGGCACGAGAGGCATCTCGAGCTGGTCGAAAAGAACCTGGAGATCGCCTTCCTGGAGACCGACCTTCAAACGCTCGTACAGTCTCCACGTGATGTCCGCATCCTCGGCGGCGTAGACAGTGGCATCATCCAACGCCAACGTGTCGAACGTCCTGCGACTCTTCCCTCTTCCAAGCAACGAGGAAAGGGGAATGCACTGAATGTCGAGCAGGGAGGATGCCAATGCGTCCATCCCGTGGCTTGACCGGGAGGAGTCCGTGATGAAACTCGCGATCATGGTGTCGAAGCAGGGACCTTGCACTGCAACCCCCGCCTGTCGCATGATGTTCATGTCGAACTTCAGATTCTGTGCCACCTTCAGGATGTGCTCGTCTTCCAGCAATGGTCCAAGGAGTGCCAACGCGGAATCCCTGTCCAGGTGCGAGCCGGTTTCCGGGGAGAGCACCGGGACATACCAGGCCTCCCCCTCCGTGCAGGCAAGAGAGATGCCGCAGAGGTCGACCTGCCTCGGATCCAATCCAGTCGTTTCCGTATCGAATGCGAAGGCACCTGATTCGCGAAGTTGTTCAACCACCTTGGCCAGTTCATCCTTCGTGCGAACGCAGTGATAGATCGCACCCGGATCACCAGGCTGCAGGGCCTCGGGCTCTGCTCCAAAGAGACCCCCTTCAAGGGGTGGCAGGGGCTGGTCCTCCTGCCCGACAACAATGTCACGCACATCGGATTGAAACCGGTTGAATCCAAGTTCCTGGAAGAAGGCTTCCATGCGATCCATGGAAAACCCTGCAGGATCGACCGAGGCCTGCTCAAGCGAAAAGTCCAGTTCGAGGTCGCTTCGCAACTGGACAAGTTCCCTGTTCAAGGGCATGCGGTCCTGTGCTCCAACGAGGTTCTCATGCCGCTTTCCCTTGATCTGGTCGATCTGGGCGTAGATGCCCTCGATGCTTCCATACTCCAGTACCAGTTTCGCGGCGGTCTTCGGACCGATTCCCTGGACACCAGGGATGTTGTCCGAGCTGTCACCCATCAGGGAGAGGATGTCTACCACGTGTGAAGGCTCGACCCCTTCCGTCTTGAATACATCTTCTGCGGTTACGGAGGTGTCCTTGTGGATATCGAAGAGTTCCACGCCATCCCTCAGGACCTGCGTCAGGTCCTTGTCACGTGACAGGATTCGAACCTGGACACCGGGTGAGTCCACCTCCAGTCGCTTGACGAGTGAAGCGATTACGTCGTCGGCCTCCATTCGCTCCACGCCAAGCACTGGCACGTTCATCAGGTCGAGGAGTTCCAGGCAGCGAGTCACCTGTGGGGGAAGGTCCTCGGGCGTCTTGTCACGATTGGCCTTGTAGTCGGGATAGAGTTCGCTTCGAAAGGTCCCGCGATCACCACTGACATCAAGGGCGACTGCGATGTAGTCGGGATCGTAGTCACGAAGGAGCTTGATCATCATGGCCGTGAATCCGTAGACGAGATTCGTCGGCTCCCTGGTCACCGGAGAGGTCATCTCCGTACGAATCGCGTGGTAGGCCCTGAAGAACTGGGCGTAGCCGTCGATCAGGTACAGCGTCCGATTGGATCCCATGGCAATCCCTCAGCCAGATCGCCGGCTTGTTGCAGCCTCGGCAAGACGAACGAGTGCAGCTTCCTCACCGGGGCCGAGCGTGCAATCACGGCGGGCCATGACGGTTCGGGCAACGTCGAGGAACTTGTCTGTCCGAAACGTCGATGCCCCGCGGTCCGTCAACCAGCTGAATGCATCCACGGTTCCAGGCGGAGGCGATGTCGAGGCGATCATGCTGCCCGTACCAAGCACGCTGCCTGTCATGATGCGGGTCCCGATCGCTGTCTTGACATGGTCACCGATGATGCAGCCCATGAATACCCGCCCTGTGCGTGAAGACTGGCCCTCAGGCGACAGTCGCATGATTACTTCCGAGTAGGTGTTGAGCAGGTTCGAGTTGTTCGTGCCTGCCCCGAGATTGACCCAGCGGCCGAGAATGCTGTCGCCAAGGTGTCCATCGTGCGCCTTGTTTGAAAATCCCTGGAAGATCGAGCCTCCCACTTCGCCACCAACCCTGCACCCGGGCCCGATCACCGTTCGTGGTTTCAGCACCGCTCCATCCATGATCGTGCTGTCAAGACCGACGTAGCAGGGGCCGCAGAGAACGGCATTGCAGCGGATCATTGCGCCATCGTTGATGACAACGGGCCCAGCCGAGGTGTCGGCCGTGACTCCGGGAAGAACCACAGCGCCGGGATGAAGATGAACACCATGGGCACCATGGACACTCACCTGGTCCTCGGCCATGGCTGGAATGCCAAGTGCAGGCAGATCATCCGCCAGGGCGGCCTCGAGATGATCGAGGATGTCCCATGGACCGTTGTAGAGGGTTGCCTCGACACTGCTTGTCACCGTGGAATCGGGCAGTGTGCCCGAATCAAGGAAGGATTCGGTCTCGCCGGCATGCAGGTGTGCGATGACGATGTCGCCTGTCGACTGGTCAAGGAGCGCCTCTCCCAGTCCTGGCAAGGGCAACTGCTCAAGGGCGGACCACCTTCCGTTGACACAGAGGTGTGAATCCCCCGCTGGAAGTTCATTGACCGGGATGGCCTCGTGTTCCCTCAGGACATCTGCAAGAGCTTCATGGACCCATTGGGCAACAGCATCTCCACCAAGACGGCGAGATTGCCTCTGGCTGGTGAGTTGGGCACCGGTTCGCAATCGCGAAGCGGGCCTGAGGTCCGTCAGTGGGCCGAACAGGCCAGGGTTGTCGTCAAAGATGATGAAATCTGTCATCAGTGTCACGCTCGTACCAATGGTAGGCCCTTCAGGCTGTTCGGCGGCCGACACCATAATCGAAACGCCAGAGTGGCATCGTCTGGAACAGGACCCACCCTGCTGGAATCGCAAGCAGTCCGGAATAGAGCGCGTCACCGAATGAATGACCCAGCTCACCAAGGCCGAATGGGACAACAGCCCCGCCCGTAAATGGAAGCCAGAATCGGATGATGCCCGTGAGAACCGTTGCAAGGCCTGTACTCAGGACACAGGCAAACGTACAGGCACTCAAGGTGAGCACTCGATGCCGGAAGACCATGGATCGGATTGTCAGGATGACCGAGGCACCGAACACGTATCCAAGCGCATGGGGACCGATGATGTAGATCGCCTCGGCACCTTCGGCGGAACCTGGAGAAAGATCCGCCAGGACCCCAACGACCCAGGCGCCCCAGAGCACATGATCTGCACGACCAAGAAGGGCCATGTAGGCAACGAGTACTGCCGCAAAGCTCGGGGTAAGAAAATCCAGTGTTCGCAATGTCATTGCACTTGCAAGCCCAAGATCAAGGGCCGTTGCCAGCAATGCCGCGATCATGAAGACCAACCACCTCATGGATTCAACTCCCCGGTCAAGGTCATCGGGGCCTCATCACTCGCCAGGAGAATGATTTCAGGCAACTGGTGCAACTGGATCCTCGGGCGGACGATCACGAGATCACGCAAGGGAGCCTCGTCGATCTGCTCAACGGACTCGATGACCCCCACCCCCAGCGCCTGGGCCCAGGGAGGCCACTCCGAGTCAGCGAGTACGACCTGGGAACCTGGCAATGTTCCATGGCGATGGTCGACCTCTCCCGCGAAGCTGCCGTCACCAAGGGGGTTCAGAAGCATCCTCGGAGGAGCAAGACCGGCTTCCTCCTGACCCGGGATGAGCACTGCAACCTGGAACGGACCGGTATCGGGATGGGCCAGTGGCAGGATGGTCACCCTGAAAGATGAGCGACTGGCAACTCGGCCGACGAGGTATTCATGTCGCCAGATAGCCACATCTCCGACAATGACACGCTCATCGATCTGTGGTGTTACTTCCACCTCGACAGCTGAGACGACATCGCCCGGGTCACGAGCTGTTACATCCGTTGGAAGAATCAGGGGTGGCCGTGGACCCTGCATCATCCTGTCTGGAAGTCCCTGCAGCAGGCTCAGTTGGACTGACAACTCCTGGAGTCGGAGTTGTTGTGCATGGTAGAGGCGCTTGAACCGGTCTCGCTCATCCTCAAGAATGATCATCCGTTCCCTGAGGTCCGATTCGTTCATCCCATCAACAGCATCGACTGGGCGAAGCCAACCGGCAAGACGATTGCCTGCATGCGCAACAGGGGTAATGGGGAGCCTGACGATATCCGACAGATCACGTGTCCATGCCAACCAACTCGTTGGCAGGATCGCCATGACCCCCGTCAGGATCAATACGATTGAAAAGAACGAATTGGAGCGTTCCGTGACGCGGAACATGCACGCTCCCTTCCCAGTGCCCGAAAGGGGTCTGGCCAGACTCGATGAATCAGAGGTCGTCCATGTCTGAATCCATGGTCGTCTTCCATTCCTCGAGGTTGTCGAGATAGATGCTCGTACCGCGCGCAACACACGTCAGTGGATCATCTGCGATCACGACATCGAGACCGGTATCCTGCTTGATGACGACGTCGAGGCCGCGAAGCAGCGCCCCCCCGCCAACGAGCGTGATCCCGTTGTCTACCAGGTCGGCTGCCAACTCGGGTTCAGCCCGTTCGAGGGTCCGTTTGACCGCTGCAACGATGGATTTCACGGGCCCCTGGAGTGCTCCCCTGATTTCCTTGCTCGTGACCTCAAGCTTGCGAGGAAGGCCGGTCGTATTGTCACGACCTCGGACATCAAGCTTGACATCATCACCCACCTTCGCGGCAGAACCGATCTCGATCTTGATACGCTCCGAAGTCTGTTCGCCGATCGTAAGGTTGTAGGTCTTCTTCATGTGCTGGATGATGGCTTCATCGAAGTCATCCCCTGCAACACGAACCGATTCGCATGTTGCAATATCGGCAAGTGACATGATCGCAACCTCGGTCGTCCCTCCCCCGATATCAACCACCATTGAAGCTGTTGGCTCGACGATCGGCATTCCTGCACCGATTCCCGCAGCCATCGGTTCCTCGACGAGGTACACGCGACGTGCACCGGCTCGCTCCGCAGAATCAAGAACCGCCCTCTTCTCCACGGTTGTAATACCCGATGGAACGGCAATGACGACCCGGGGGCTGATGAGCCGTGAACGGCCTGTTGCCTTTCGGATGAAGTAACTCAGCATCGCCTCGGTGATTTCGAAATCTGAAATCACTCCGTCCTTCAATGGACGGATTGCGCTGATCGAACCTGGAGTCTTTCCAAGCATCTCCTTGGCTTCCCAGCCAACGGCATTGCCGTTGTTGAGAACCCGGTTCGTGCCGCGCTTGACGGCAACTACAGATGGTTCGTTGAGAATGATCCCCTCGCCACGAACGCTGACCAAGGTATTGCAAGTACCCAGGTCAATGCCCATGTCGACGCTGAACCAACCGAGAATAGTGTCGAGAAACACGCGGTTCGCCCTCCTGGCGCCTCGTTCAGGCGTGTGATCATCATACGACAACCAACACGGCGGTGTCGACACCTCTGGAAGATTTCAATTCGATGTGGATCAGTTGGATCCGAGGATCTTGAACATCTCTCCAGCGGCATTCTGCCCATCAGCGGAGAACTCGATGTTGTGGAAGACCATGAAGAGGCAACCTGCCAGAAGGATCAGAGCGGCGACCCCGGAGAGCCCCGTATAGACATTCAGGCCCCCACCCTCACGAACGGCTGGTGTGTTGAATCTGCTCATGGCTCAATCCTGCCCCATGAGGGCATAGGCACGATGGCCCACCCGGGCGAGCCCACGATCGGGGTTCTCCAAGGTGAGCATTCCAGTCGAGCGATTGATGTCCACACTGATAATTCTGAGTTTCCCGATGAAAGTGCCATCCTGGCCGATGGTCAGGATCCAACCCTCTTTGACACCATCACGTGAACCCGCATCGATTTCGACGAGGGTCTGGTCTTCGCTGCGGCTGATATTGAGAATTGTCGACTCGAGATTGCGGTCAGGAGCAAGCCCCTCGTCGAGCGTCATGCCCGTGTCGTCAAGTGCGCCAAAGCGAGCCACGTACTCTGAAATCCGCTGCATGGCGGTCAGCTGCTGGTCCCGTACTTCCTTGAGTTCCTCTTCAAGCTTGCGGCGAGCTGCAAGTGCAACCTGCAACTGGCTGTCACGCTCGCGAAGCGCATCGTCAAGTTCAAGTTTCTCACGCTCGGCGGAGATAGCTCGTCCACGCAGTTTCTGAAGATCCTCAACGAGTACACGATTGAGATCGCTGTTCGTCTGGAGGCTCTTGAGCATGGTTCGGCTCGTTGCACCGTGCTCGGAAATGGCGAGGCTTGCTGTCAGAAGCTGTGACTCGATCTCGAGACGCATCTTCTCGCAGGAGGCGATGTTCGACTGCGACTCGGATAGTCGCTGGCTGTACGCCTGCAGCTCCTGGTTCAACCGAGCCTGTTCACCCTGATGAGACTGTCGCTCGTCCTGCAACTGTGAAGTAACAAGTCGATGGGAAGCATCCAGATCGATGGATCGGGTCTTCCAATACTCCTGGTTCTTCGCGGAAACCACGACCAGGGGAACCATGAAAATGGCCAGCATTGTGACCAGGACGATGAAGATCTTCGTGAGAATATGCACGATCCAGCCTCGTATTGCAGGATGCCTGATTTCGTTGGGTTCGAACTCTTCCTAACCCCCCGAACCAGGGGTTGTTCACTGCCAATCAGCGAAACGATGGTTATAGCCCTTCAACCAGACGTGTCAATATACCTCATCAGGACTTCTTGCAACCGATGGGTCTCCTAAACGCAGTATTGCCGTGGCTGCTGCCACCTGAACGCGAGGATCCTGGTCGTGTAACAGGGTTGAAAGTTGGGGTGAATATGTGCTTGAACCAAGGCTACCGAGCACCATGGCCGCTTGAGAGCGGATTTCCGGCCGTTCATGGGATATGAAGCCCACCACGATCTCTATGGGGACCCTGCCCGGGTCGATCTTGGCAAGGGCATCCGCTGCAAGAAGCTGAATTTCAGGCCCGGGCTTCCTCGGGCCCTCGGCCAAGGCCATTGTTTCCAGGTTCATCGCCATCGATTGGTCCCTCATACTCCCGATCATCTGGCATGCCAGCGCGGTGAGTTCAGCCCGCTCAGGGGGAGCAAACAAGGCTGCCTGGATGACCTGGCGTTCCTCCTCATCCCCAAGTTTGACCATGGCCTCGGCCATGATCAGGTCGATCGCCTGGGCCCGAGGGGCTTCGATCGAGGCCTCGTGTCTCCCAACACCATTTCGAATGAGGGCTATTGCAGACGAGTTCCCAAGTTCACCCAGGATGAATGAAGCATTTGCCTTGGCTGTCGGGTCGGTGCCAAGCACCATCGAAGCCAACGGGTTCAGGTCGATTTCATCCCCGCAACTGGCGAGGCTGAAGATCGCAGCGGCTTGGACGGAACTACTGGGGTCGGAAAGCAGCGGACGAACCAGTCGTGACAACGAGCAGAGGTTCTCAAGCCCGATCGTCATCGTCGCAACAAAGCGTACGCCCTCGTTCTGGTCAACCAGTCCACTTCGAACAACCTCGTCGAGGTATTGCTCCGATGACTGGAGGCCCTCGATGGCATTTGCGCGTAACAACGGATCGTCGGAGGTGGATGCTTCAAGAAGCAGCGACTCGGCCGAGTTGTGCAGGTTCCTGTCCAGGACCTGGAAGGTCGGTTGCTTGGTTTGAGCAAGCGTCGAGTTCGCCTCGATGACCGAATCCTGTCGAGTACTCCACCTGGCATCCTCCTCGACACTGTTGCACCCCTGCAACAACAGGAACATGGCAGGAAGTACCTGAAATACTGGTTTTCTACACGCCCGCATCTGAAACTCCCTCGTCCCGACTCGAACGCCCCAGTGTGCAATGCCAGGCAACCAGACCGCACAACATGGTGAAACAGAGCCAGGCAACCAGGTTGCCGAAGATCGTACCGAACATGGTACGCCGCGAATCGACTTTCGGCTCACACAGCAGCCAACTTGATACACGTGGCTGGGTCGCTGCCTGGACCCGACCGAGTGAATCCGTCCAACTCGTTACGCCAGTATTCACGACACGGATCAACGGAACCCGGTTCTCAATGCATCTCCATCGAGCAACCTGTTCATGTGTTCTCCGAACTGCATCATCCCCGCCGAACCAGCCATCATTGCTGAGGTTCATCAGGAGCATGGTGCGCTTCTCTCCCTCGAAGTACACCAGGTCCCGACACAACCCCGGAACCGTGTCTTCAAAGCAGATCGGTGTTCCAATTCCACACGCCCCACCGCTGTATTCCATGGAGAGCACCTCGGCCCGGTCGCTGGCCTCGAGATTGAACTCCATGCCACCGGCACCGAAGATCAGGAGTTGTTTCTCCAGCCATGGCCAGTGCTCCACGTAGGGCATCCGTTCACCAAATGGTGTCAGAACAACCTTGTCGTACCGCTGCAACCCGCCTCCCGGCTCGACCAGCACGGCACTGTTGTAACGAGTCCGACCTTCCATCCATGTGCCCCGTTCATCAACGCTCTGGGACAGGTCCAGCCAGGTTGGAGAACCGACGAGCAAGGGACGACGCAACACACTCGACAACTGTTCGATCCGGCCAGGCCAGTGATGAAGGTGTGCAAATCCTGGACCGGCTGCTTCCAAGGAGGCGCGGGTACCTCGATCGAACCCGAGTCCGGGAACCATCGTTTCGGGCCATGCGACCAGGTCGGCACCACCCGTTGCTTCGAAGGCTTCCAGGGTCAACTCGATGAACGAAGGGACGTCTGCAAACTGGGCCTGGACACTCCAGCCGATCTTGTTGTCCTGTGGCAGGTTTGTCTGGATCGCGAGGATGCTTGGTCCTGAGCTGAGTACGTCATCCTGTGCAAGGCGCCATGCGCCATAGGGAACTGCCAGAGTGAGAAGGACTCCAACGACGATACTGCTGCCCGTGCTTCGTCGATGTACCGGGCGAACCGCGTCAACACAAAGCCCGGCGACGGCACCTACGAACAGGCTTCCCCACCAGACGCCGATGATGTCTGCAGGTTGAGCAAGGATCGTCGCTTCGATGAGTGGTTGCCCGATGAAGTACCAGGGGTATCCATCGAAGATGATCAGGCCCCTGACACACTCAAGGCCGATGAATACGATCGGGACCGTGACAGCCGAGGGCCATCTCCCCAGGTTCCTGTCGCGGCCGATTTCCCTGAGCAACCAGGCCGCCATGGCTGGATAGAGAGCAACATAGGCTGAAAGCACCGGCCAGCCTGCCAATGTCACGCCAATGATCCAGTGGTTGATCCAGAGCCAGGCAAGAAAATACGTCGTGAACGTGGAAAGGATGACTGTTCGTCTTGAGCCTGCCCGACGAGCAGCCAGGACGAGCAGGAATACTCCTACGAAGGAAAGTCCCCAGAGATCCAGTGGTGGCAGAGCCGCCAAGGCACAGCATGCTGAAGCAGCTGCAAGCCCCCAGACAGACGCAGTCGATCTACTTGCCCGCATAGTCGATGAGGCTCGACACCTCGCTGCGGAGGTCCTTGCGATGAATGACGCGATCGACGAACCCGCACTGCTGGAGGAACTCCGCTCTCTGGAATCCTTCCGGGAGTTCCTGGCGAATGGTCTGTTCGATGACTCGCGGTCCGGCAAATCCGATCAACGCACCCCGCTCCGCAAGAATGACATCACCCAGCATCGAGAAACTCGCCGTCACTCCCCCGGTTGTCGGATCAGTCAACACGGAGATGAAGAGTCCACCCATCTCGTCGAATCGAGCCAGGGCCGCGGAAGTCTTCGCCATCTGCATGAGCGAAAGGCCCGACTCCATCATCCGAGCGCCGCCGGATGCGGAGACGATGATCAAGGGAAGATCTTCTTCTGCAGCGGCTTCAGTCGCTCGAGCGATCTTCTCACCGACAACAGAACCCATGGACCCACCCAGGAAGGTGAAGTCCATGCACGCAAGAATCACCTTTCGACCCTTGATGAATGCCGTGCCGCACAGGATCGCGTCATTGTGCCCGGTCTTCTTTCGTGCCTCCGCTATGCGATCGGGATATGGCTTCACGTCCACGAACTCAAGGGGATCGGATGAACAGAGTTCCTCGTGCATTGGAACGAACGTTCCAGGGTCGACCAGTTGTGTCACGCGAACACCGGCTGAAATCCGGAAATGGTGATCACATTCGGCACAGACATTGAGATTGTTTTCCAGTGATCGTCGGAAGAGGATTGCACTGCACGATGGGCAGCGGACCCAGAGTCCTTCCGGAACAGGCTTCCTGCCGGTGGGATGACCAGCATCTACATCAGTCCAGGATCGTGCTTTTGCCTCAGCCATGCCTGATCTCCCTGCAATCGACCGAGCTACCGGGGTGGCCTGAAAAAGGAGGCCGCTCTCAAGACGGGCGGCATGGTGACCCAACATCGCGGCCGAGTCCAGCCTCATTTCCACGGAAAGACATGTCAACCGGGTTTGCGGGGGTGTAAGAGCCTGCAAACCTTCAAATGGATGGCTCAGGAACCCCTCAAGGAACAGATCACGGAACCATATTCCGCTGCACCGAAGATGGCCGAAGCGGCAACCAGGAGGTCACACCCCGCCTCCCGGCAGGCACCTGCAGTCTTGAGGTTGACTCCCCCATCCATCTGGAGTCTCTGGTCATCATTTAACTGTTCACGAATGGCTGCTGTCTTCACGAGCACGTCCTCGATGAATGACTGCCCGGAGAAACCGGGATTGACACTCATCACGAGGGCCAGTTGGACCGAATGCAGCCATGGTTCAAGGGCAGTCCAGTCCGTCGGTGGATTGATCGCGATCCCTGCCGTCATCCCGGCAGAATGAATCGCGTTGATGACCGTTTCCGGATCATCATCCGCCTCCACGTGGAACGTGATGTGATCAGCTCCGGCACCTGCAAATGAATCAACGCAGCCAAGGGGATTGGTCACCATCAGGTGAACATCTAGCAGCGTATCCGGGAGTCGTTCCCGGAGACTGGCACAGAGTGCCGGCCCCATGGTCAGGTTCGGAACGAAATGCCCGTCCATGACATCAAGGTGAAGCAGGTCCGCCCCGGCATCGACTACGGCCTGGCATTCATCGCCAAGCGCAGCAAAATCGGCGGAAAGAATCGAGGGGGCGACAAGTGGTTTCGTCAGCGGCCCGGTGATGGAGCGTAAAGCGGTCATCGACATGGATCAACGTGCCTCCTTGCACTGTTCTTCGTTCTGTTTGGAGTCAGCCGCCGTTGGCTGCTGCCAACTCGTCACTCTTGCTCCTGTACTCACGCAGCATTGGTTCGAAGCGAGCTTTTCTTCGAGGTGAAGCCATGAAGAAGGCACGTTCCTGCAGATCAACCGCCTCGGTCACCTCTCCTCGACGGAACCGAACAGATGCTTCGAATGCAAGGAACCTGGGATCGTCCGGATCGGAGTTCGTACGCGCGATCTTCGCAGCCTCAAGCGCGATGTCGAGGTCACGCTTGGCATCAGGGATGTTCGGTGCAGCAGCAATCTTCTCAGCAAGCCAGCCGAGCAGTTCGGGGTCGTCTGGATACGTCTCGATGACTTCCTGTGCGTATGCGTAGGCCTTCGGTGCATCCTCCTGCTTCAGAAGGAAGACTTCGAATCGATCGAGGATGTAGTTGTAGAAGACCCTCGGGTCACGCTCGATCAAATTCTGGGTAAGCAGTTCGTACTGGGACCAGTTCTTCAGTTCGCGTGCATCCTCGATTCCGTCGATGTGCGACTGGGCCTGCATCATCAGCTTCCTGTTGTAGCGACCTCCCATGACCTCTTCGAGAATCTCTTCAAACTCGGGATCAAGCGGGTGTCCAATGAACTGGACCTTCCCCTCGGGACCGACGATGAAGGCATGTGGAATGCCGTTCATTCCGGCAGCACGACTCCACGCTCGACTCGTACCATTACGCTTGTCGATGGCGACCGAATAATTCATGCGGCGGCCCTGCTTCTTCACGAACCGCTTCACGACATCGGATTCCTCGGTTGTAACACCGATGATTCGAAGTTCATCCGGTTCCCACTTGTTCTGAATCTCCGTCAGATGGGGAATCGACTTGCGACACGGTGTGCACCATGTCGCCCAGAATTCCACGACGTAGGTCGTTCCCTCTTCGAAACTGACGTCACCTTCCGGATGTCCCTTGGCATGCTTGACCCATTCTGCAATCGAAAGACCAGGTGCAGCGTCTCCTACCTTCAGCGATTGTCCACGCTGTGCGTGAGCCGGTGAACAGAAGAGGCAAAGCAAGGCAGCAGTGAGGATTCCAATCCGGATGGTCATTTCATGTTCCTCTCAGTGGAAATGTAGTGGAGCAGGCTCCGAAAGGCTTACAAGCAGGCATCATACCCCTGCCCGCGTATGTTCGGAGCCAGAATATAGAGTTCAATACCCCCCCTTTGACTCATATAGGGGGTATTTGTTCCTGAATCATCACGATTGATCGAGGATTTCAACAGAACGGAAGGTTCGGCCTTCAAGCATCCTCAGGCTCGCCCCACCACCCGTTGAAACGTGGCTCACGCGTGAAGCAAGGCCAAAGAGCTCGACTGCCGCAGCGGTTTCTCCTCCCCCGATGACCGATGTTGCCCCTGCATCTGTGGCCTCGGCGGCAGCGAGGGCAACCGCCCTGCTGCCGACATCGAAGGGTGGAACCTCGAAAACACCCACCGGGCCATTCCAGACAATCGTCCCGCCTGCAGCAAGAAGATCAACTGCGGCACCGGTTGATACCGGCCCAAGGTCCAGGCCCATCATGCCAGGTGGAATACTCCCGGTCTGGATGGACATCCCATCGGCATCATCCAGCCCTGCAGCGCATGCATGATCCACCGGCAGCAGGATTGTCGTGCCCGAGTCGCGTGCCTCATCGAGCACGGCGAGTGCCTCGGGGACCATGTCCTCTTCAAGCAGACTGTCGCCGATCTCTATTCCCTGGGCATGAAGAAAGGTATACGCCATGCCGCCACCGATGATGACCGCGTCGACCCGAGGGAGCAGGTTGCGTATGGCGCCAAGTTTGTCCGACACCTTCGCCCCTCCAAGGACAGCAATGAATGGAGACTTCGCCTGTTCCATCACTTCTGACAGGAAGTGCAGCTCCTTCAGGAGCAGCAGACCTGCAACACGTGGACGCCCGGACATGGCCTCGGGTACGGCAACCATCGACGCGTGGTCGCGGTGCGCAGTTCCGAACGCATCGTTGACATAGATGTCTCCATAGGAAGCAAGCTTCGATGCGAACACGGGATCACCGGTCTTCTCACCCTCGTGAAATCGAAGATTCTCCAGGACGAGCACTTCCCCTGGTTGAAGCGAGTCGACTGCGGCGGTGGAATCAGCATCGGTGCAATCATGTCCCGGCAGATCGACTTGGACATCCTCCAGCAGCTGGGCCAACTTCACAGCAACCGGTTGCAGGCTGAACTCCGGTTCGTACCCCGTACCGGATGGTCGCCCCAGGTGGCTCATGAGAACGAGGCTGCCACCCCGGTCAAGGACGGACCTGAGCGTCGGGATCGCCATGCGGATCCGGCGGTCGTCGAGAATCGCCCCTCTGCCGTCAAGTGGAACATTGAAGTCCACTCGAACAAGGACTCGTAGACCCTCGACCTCGATTTGATCAATGGATTGCCTCGACATCGGGGTATCGTACCCACGACACGATGACCACGACTCCCCGACCCGCCATATTCGTCCTTGGACCAACAGCAGGTGGAAAGACCGAACTTTCCATCGAGCTGGCACACCGCCTTCCTGGTGGAGGAGAATGCTGCTGCGCCGATTCAATGCAGGTCTACAGGGGCATGGACATCGGAACTGCAAAGCCCACGGACAGTGAACAGGCCGCTGCCCCTCATCACCTGCTCGACCTTGTTGATCCAGGTGATTCCTTTTCCGTGGATGACTGGCTTGGCCGTGCACGGACCTGCGTCAGCAACATCCAGGCAGAAAACAAGTGGCCGATCCTGGTCGGGGGGACCAACCTTTACATTCAGGCCTTCCTCGGCGGTTTCATGGAAGGTCCCGAGCCGGATGAGTCGCTTCGTGCACAACTTGCAGAAATCGAACCAGGAGAACTCCGCAGCGAACTGGAGCGTGTCGATCCAGCCGCAGCTGAACGCATTCACCCGAATGATCGCCGACGCACCGTTCGGGCCATTGAAGTCTTTCGACTTACGGGGCGGCCCATCAGCGAGATGCAGGTGCAGTGGGCCAAGGCCGACGCGAACATGGATGTCCTGATCATCGGCCTCAACTGGCCGGTGGATGTCATCAACGGGAGGATCAACTCACGTGTCGGGCGAATGATGGAATCGGGCTTTCTCGATGAGGTTCAACACCTCCACGAGGCCGGCTCCTTCGGAGTTCAATCCCGTGAAGCACTTGGCTACAAGCAGTTGCTTGAGCACCTGGAAGGCGGATGCAGCCAGGAGGAGGCCGTTGAACAGATCAAGATCCTGAGTCGGCGATTTGCCAAGCAGCAAAGGACCTGGCTGCGAAGATTCCAATATTTATGGGTGGGGCACTGGATAGATGCAGCCGGAAAAACTACTGAAACCATTGCAAATGAAGCACTTGCGTTCATCAACTCCAACCATGCCGCCCCCCCTTCTTGACCCCGCAAACGACTTGCATGGAAGGCATGATCAATTGATTTTTCCTTGACAGCCTCCTCAAGGTCGATACAAACACGCCGATCAGCAAGCAGTACATCACTTCAACGGCCGGGTTCATGCAGGGCTGAACCCCCACCAGCCACTCTGGTGCTAGCAGACAGGAGCCTGCAAGGAACATGGGCAAGCAACTCGTCATCGTGGAATCACCGGCGAAAGCCAAGACCATCAACCGGTACCTCGGGCCGGAATACGTGGTCGAGGCCTCGGTGGGTCACGTACGCGACCTTCCCAAGAGTGCCAAGGGCCAGCCTATTCCAGGCGTTGATATAGAGAACGATTTCACGCCCTCCTATGTCGTGTCACCTGGCAGCAAGAAGGTGATCGCAAACCTCAAGAAACTCGCCAAGGGTGCTGATGAAGTCTGGTTCGCAACGGACCTCGACCGCGAGGGTGAAGCAATCGCCTGGCACCTGGCCGAGGAGTTGAAGATCGATCCAGGAACTGCCAAGCGTGTCGTATTCAACGCGATTACGAAAGCGCAGATCGAGCAGGCCTTCGCAAACCCGCATGCAATCGACATGGACCGTGTCAATGCGCAGCAGACACGACGAATCGTCGATCGTATCGTTGGATACCAGGTATCCCCATTGCTCTGGAAACGAGTTGCCGGTGGACTCAGTGCAGGCCGGGTGCAATCCGTGGCCGTCCGGATGATCGTCGAGCGGGAGAACCTGATCCGTTCCCACGTACCAGACGAGGACTGGAAGGTCGAAGGCTTCTTTGCAGTCGACCCTGCAACTCGACAGGAACTGCAAGCCGGCTGGAAGTCACTGCATGAGTCCGTTGAAGAAGGCAAGCCGATCACGAAGAAGGAGCGGAATCGATGGCTGGATGAGCAGAACGGCCTGGCCGCATCCCTTGTTCAACTCGATGGATCGCGCTTCAACCTGTCCATCGAGGCGGACGCGTTCCAGGATAAAGCACATGATGAACAGGGACACATCAGCCGGATCGAACACATGGCGCAGACCATCGGGATGTCCGATGTCTCAACAGAACTGGTCAAGGATCCCGCGGGCAAGGGGCCTGCCAGCCGTCGAATCATCATCCATGGTGAACTTGATCCATCGACGACCTACCGCGTCGAAGGGATTACGCAAAAGAAGTCCAAGTCCCGTCCAGGTGCCCCCTTCATCACCAGTTCACTGCAGTCGGCGGCGGCGAGTGCACTGGGATTCACGGCCTCGAGAACAATGCGGGCCGCACAGAAACTGTACGAGGGGATCACGGTTCGAGGCGAGGGGCAGGTTGGACTGATCACCTACATGCGTACGGACTCGACACATGTCTCGCCCGAGGCCATCAAGCAGGTGCGTGAGTACATCAAGTCGGAGTTCGGCGACAGGTATCTTCCGGGAAAACCCGTCCACCACAGTTCCACGAATCGTGCAGCACAGGAGGCTCACGAGGCAATCCGTCCAACGGATGCCACGCGAGATCCTGATTCCCTTCCCAAGAAGCTCGATGATGATCTCCGCAAGCTCTACCGGTTGATCTGGAATCGATTCGTCTCCGGGCAGATGGTGCCGGCCGAGTGGGATCGAACCGAGGTCCGCCTCGCTCGCAGCGACAGTGATACGGGCGCCGTCTTCATGGCAAACGGACGCGTGCTCGCCTTCGACGGTTTCTACCGTGTAACCGGCGTCCCGGTATCGGATGAGCAGACTCTGCCGATCCTCAAGGAAGGTGACGAACTGGCTCCCTTCGCCTTCCAGCCGGAACAACGATTCTCCTCACCACCTTCACGCTTCTCTGAATCGGCGCTCATCAAGCAGCTTGAAAAGGAAGGCATCGGTCGTCCATCAACCTACGCCTCGATCATCGACGTGATCCAGCGACGCAACTACGTCGAGAAGGTGGAACGCTCCTTCTACCCGACCTTTCTCGGGGAAGTCGTCACGGGAAAACTTGTCGAGGGGTTCCCGACGCTCATGGACATCGGGTTCACCCGGACCATGGAGGCGGACCTGGACCGCATCGCATCGGGTGACAGCGACTGGGTCAAGGTTCTGCGCGAGTTCTACGGGCCATTCACCGAATCGCTTGAATACGCCTATGAGCACATGACCCATGCCAAGGCCGAAACAGAACCGGCCATCTACAAGTGTCCCGAATGTGGTGCGAAGACTGAATATCGACTCGGCAAGAATGGTCGCTTCATCTCGTGCACGTCGTACCCGGACTGCAAGTTCGCGGCCACGGTGGATCGCAATGGCAAGCCCATGCTCATCCAACGTGTCAACGTTCAGTGCCCGCAGGACGAATCGCCCATGGTCCTCCGAAGCGGACGGTTTGGGCCATTCCTCGCCTCGGTGAACTACCCGGATGTAAAGATGGTCGTGAACCTCGACAGGAAGAAATGCATCAAGTATCCATCGATCCCGCCGCTGCAGACGGACATTCCATGCAGCAAGTGCGACAAGACACTGAACCTCCGCAATGGAAAACGTGGGCCATGGCTCGGGTGTTCCGGGTTTCCCAAGTGCCGGGGTCGTGGCAAGTGGACCGAACTTGAAGATTCGAAACGTGACGAGTTGGAATCTGCACTTGCTTCACACGAGAAGGACAACCCCCAGGTCATCATCAAGGATCTCGAGGGAACTACCATCGAAGAAGGTACCCCGATCGATGTCCTGCTCATCGTCGATGAGAACGAACAACTCGAGATCCACCCGGACGCAAAGGCCGAGGATGTGGAGAATGCAGGCTCCTGAGCACTCGGATGCCCTACAATCAGTCCATGTCCGACAGGAAGCCCACCAGGCAGATCAGCATTGGAGATGACCGGACCGGCCGCGTGTTCGTCGGCGGTGGTGCCGACGTCTCCGTGCAGACCATGACCTCCGGTTACACCTGGGACATCGATCAATGCGTTGCCGAAATCAATCGCATGACGGATGCCGGGGCGGACATCGTCCGGGTTGCGGTACCCCAGAAGAAGGACACCGAAGCCCTCCCCGAGATCCTTGCCCAGACGAAGGTCCCGATCGTCGCGGACGTCCACTTCCACTACAAGCGGGCGTTGGAAGCCGTGGAGGCCGGAATACACAAGATCAGGCTCAATCCCGGGAACATCAATGACCGGGAACAGGTCAACGCAGTCATCGATGCCTGTCGTGATCGCGGGATCCCGATCCGCGTAGGCGTCAACGAAGGGTCCATCATCGAGCGGAAGGACAAGCAGCAGCGGGCCGAGGAGCTGGGTCGTTTCTTCGCCGACAAGCGACAAGGTCACTTGATCGCGCTCATGATCGCCAAACTCGAAGAGTACATGGAGATCTTCGAAGCGAAGGACTTCCATGATGTGTGCATCAGCGCCAAGTCGATGGATGCCAGGCTCGTCATAGACATCTACACGGAGATCGCTGCTCGATTCGACTATCCACTCCACCTCGGGGTGACGCACGCGGGTCCGAAGGAAACGGGCGCAATACGCAGCGTCGTTGCACTCGGCACGTTGCTTGCCAACGGCATCGGGGACACGATTCGAATCTCGTATGCAAGCGACCCCGTCCATGAAGTCGAGGATGGACTGGAAATGCTCTATTCCCTCGGGCTTCGAACACGCCGGGGCGCCGAACTGATCGCCTGTCCAACCTGCGGCCGCATCCAGGTTGATCTCTTCACTCTCGTCCAGGAAGTTCGAAAGAAACTGGCCAACGAGATTGAACTGCCCCTCAAGGTGGCGGTCATGGGCTGCGTCGTCAACGGACCCGGTGAAGCCGAAGGCGCCGATGTCGCCGTGTTCGCCGGTGATCGGCGAGGCATCATCTACGTCCAGGGCGAACGCGTTGCAAATGTCAAGGAAGAGGAAATACTCGACTCGCTCCTCGAGGAGTGCAGGCGATTCCAGGACCGGGTACGCAATGGCGAAGCAACACTTGGAGAAAAAAAGGTCGAGATCGTGCCTCCAGATCCCCTCGGGGAACTCGGCAGCGGGGTCGACAAGATCACTGCTGGACTGGTTGAGCAGGTCACGATCGAAGGGAACTGAAGAACTGCATCCGGCAGGTCCCCATCGGCGTACACTTTCATACGATGCGAAAACGAGATGCCTTCACTCTGGTCGAACTGCTCGTGGTCATGGCCATCATCGCCATTCTCACGGGCTTGATGCTGGTCGGACTCCGAGCGGCCTACCGGACTTCCCTGAAGACGGATGAACTGAGTCGGATACGCCAGCTCGGCAATGCGTGGCTCATGTACAGCCAGAACCATCAGGGCAAGATCGTGCCCGGTTGGATGGACCATGCCGCACAGGAACGAGAGAACAGCCCACAGGTGTACCCGGACCTGACCGAGATCCCCCCTGCGCCAAACTGGGATCCTTCCAGCGAGAACGTCGCCGGCTACTGGACCTGGAAACTCCTCCCCTACCTCGACTATTCATGGCCGATCATTCGCGGCCATCTTCCCGAAGATCAACAGACGGTTGAGAACTTCCAGGAGAACGGCATGGATGTGGCGCTGTCCCCGGGGTTCGGCTACAACGGCTGGTACCTCGGCGGTCAATGGGCCAAGTGGGATCCACATGTAGACAGGCCACAACTTCGATTCTCCAGTGTTCAACTCGAGGACGGGGCGATGGACAACCTCGTCATCACGAGCATCGCGAGCCTGCAACGGCCAACGGAAGTAGTGGCCTTCTGTTCATCGTTTCATGCACCGGAAGCGATGGCAGAACCGATCACGAGCAACCGCCTTCGTGGAAGCTGGCTTGTCGAACCTCGCATTCTCGCCGGGGAACACATGTGGGAACTCGACAAAATCGGAGATCTGGTCGTACTGCAGGAAACGCATGCGCCACTCGGTCGATTCACAAGCGAAGCCGCCTGCTGGTTTCCTGACGGGCATACGGAAGGATTGTCGAACGAAGCGCTTGCCGACCAGCGACGATGGATTGATGATGCCAGGCGAATCGGTGATACGCAGGCGTGGGACTTCACCCATGCCGACGATGTCGATTGAACACCCTGAAGTGCAGCAGCGGAAACATCATCCCTCGTGACGAGTGTTGACATCGATTCCATGCTGAGCAGAAGCGATGATGGTCTCAAGTCGACCAATCGCCCTGTTCGACTGGCTCTTGAAGAGCATGTAGGGAAAGAGGGTCACAAGCGCGATGATGAGACCGAACGCCGTCGTGATCAGTGCCGCGGCAATGCCACCAGCGACTTCCCGGGGGTCCGTCAATGTCGATTGCGAGCCAAGCAGTTGAAAGGACTGGATGATGCCGATGACCGTACCAAGGATGCCGAGCAATGGAGCAGCCGTGATGATGGTCGACAGCGCGATCATGTACCTGTCCAACTGGGGCCTGACCGTATCAACCGCCGCCAGCGCCACTGCATCAGTCGGGCCATCCTCAAGCAGGGATCGAGTCACTCGACCGAAGGGAGTCTGATCAGACTCGACCATTCCCCTGGCACGGGATGCATCACCCGTTCGCAGTGCCTTGTTGATCGTATCGATTCGAGTTTGACCACTTCGACTGTTCAATGAGATCCAGAAGACGATTCGTTCGAATATGAGCGCGCAACTGCATACGCTGAGAATCAGCAAGGGGATCATCACCGGTCCACCACGTTCAAGCAGCAGTTTCACGCCTTCGATCAGGGATTGCATCGCGGGTATGATACGAAACCTTTGCTTGCTCTGATTGATCCCGATACATGAGAACGAACCCGACAATGGCAGACGAGTCACTATTCACCAGAACAGCCGGCCTGGTTGAGCGTGAACTGCAACGCCTCATGGCAGACGCCCAGTTGCCACCAGACCTGCTGGAGGCAACACGCTACGGGGTCCTCGGAGGGGGAAAGCGGTTGCGTCCCACGCTGGTGATTCTTTCCTGCGAAGCTTCCGGAGGAGAATCCGGGTCGGCCCTTCACGCTGCGGCTGCCCTGGAACTCGTCCACTGCTTCAGCCTCGTCCACGATGACCTGCCCGCCCTGGACGATGATCCACTCAGAAGAGGAGCACCGACACTCCATGTCCACAGTGGAGAAGCGATGGCCATCCTCGCCGGCGACCTGATGCTGCCGCTTGCATTTCATGAACTGGCCGGGGGGGAGACCCCGCCCGAAATCGCAGCGGCACTCGTGAAAGAACTGGCAGATGGTACGAAGGCGATGGTGATTGGCCAGGTCTTCGACACCCTGGGTGGGATGCCGGCGGAACTTTCGCCAGAAGACCAACTTCGACTGGTGCATCGAAACAAGACCGGTGCACTGCTTCGCACTGCATGTCGCATGGGCGCCTGTTGCGGAAGCGCCTCCGGGGAAACTCTTGCTGCACTGACGTCCTACGGTGAAGCAGTCGGGCTCATGTTCCAGGTTGTTGATGATCTCCTGGACGTCACACAGACAGCCGAACACATAGGGAAGGCAACCGGGAAGGATGAAGCCTTGGGGAAGTTGACCTACCCGGGGCTGCTTGGAGTGGAACGCTCCAGGCAGGTCGTCATGGAACTTCAGGATCAGGCCATTGCCTCGCTTGATTCAATCGGCAGTGCAGCGGATCCCCTGAAAGAACTTTGCCAATACATGGCTCTCAGGACGAAATAGGCTAGACTTCCATGTCCCCCAGGGCACAGGTGTCCCGGGGACAGGCACCAGAAAAACGGATTCACGGCGTGGAACTTACACATCTACCTTCCATCAACTCACCAGCCGATCTGAAGGCGCTCTCGGTGAATCAACTCCCCGAGCTGGCGGATGAAATCCGCTGGTCGATCTGTGAACAGGTCAAGAAGTCCGGGGGGCACCTTGCACCGAATCTCGGTGTGGTTGAACTCACCATTGCACTTCACTACGTCTTTGATTTCGGACATGACCGGCTCCTCTTCGATGTCGGCCACCAGTGCTATCCACACAAGCTCCTCACCGGTCGAGCACACCTGCTCGAGAAGTTGCGACAACGCGGTGGCATGGCGGGTTTTCCAGAGCCACGTGAATCGAATTACGACCTCTTCTCGGTGGGGCATGCAGGCACGGCGATATCGACAGCTGTCGGAATGGCCCGTGGTGACACGCTCCAGGGAGAAGGATGCTCGACAGAAAATCCTGACGGGCGAAGAACCGTTGCACTCATCGGCGACGCAAGCATCGTCAACGGCGTGGCCATGGAGGGTTTGAACAATGCAGGCACACTTGATCGCCAGTTTCTCGTCGTTCTGAACGACAACGGAATGAGCATCGCAAAACCGCAAGGAGCCGTTGCAGGGTACTTCGATCGAATCCGACTCAACTCGACCTATCGATCGATGAAGAGAACTGCAAAGGACCTGTTCAGGTCAATCCCCGGCGGCGAAGCGTTGCGTGACATGTCGCATCGATTCTCCGAGATGGCCAAGGAAGCCGTGACCGAGGACAACTGGTTCGAAAAGTTCGGTCTCCTCACCGTCGGCCCCATCGATGGACATGACCTGCCGACCCTCGTCGACATGCTCTGTGAAGTCCGAGACTTCCACTACCCCATGGTCCTCCACGTACACACGGTCAAGGGCAAGGGATATGAGTTCAGCGAAGGGGATGCAACGACCTTCCACTCACCCAAGCCCTTCCGGGTGGATGGGTGTCGTGTGGAATTGAAATCATCTGGTCGCAGTTTCACGGCAGCGTATTCAGATGCCATGTGTGACCTGATGGAACAGGACGAGTCAGTGACGATCTGCACTGCAGCCATGCCTGATGGAACCGGTGTAAAGCAATGCCTCGATCGCTTTCCTGATCGCAGTTGGGATACGGGCATCTGTGAATCACATGCCATGGACATGATGGCCGGCATGGCAAAAACCGGCCTCAAGCCCTTCTTTGCCGTGTACTCGACCTTCCTGCAACGCGCTTTCGACCAGACCTTCCAGGAAGTAGCCCTCCAGGGACTGCCCGTACGCCTGTGTCTCGATCGAGCCGGCCTCGTCGGCGGCGATGGAGCTGTCCACCACGGTTTCTGTGATATCAGCATTCTCTCCGTCTTCCCGGGCGCGTCCCTCATGGCCGCCATGGATGAGCCGAGCCTCAGAGCCTCTCTTGAGTTCATGCGGACATACGACCAGGGACTCTCATGCGTTCGCTATCCAAGAGACAGCGTAAGTGAACGATTCGCCAAGGACTGCCCACCGTTTGAACTGGGCAAGGCCCGGCCACTCCAGGTCCATGACGCACCGGATGCTGCCGTGCTCGGGTATGGCGTGATGGCGCTTGCAGGCATCGAAGCTGCCGAAGCCATCGGCTCGGACGCGAAGATAGACGTCTACGACGCGCGATTCGCCAAGCCGGTGGACCGGGACCTGATCCGCTCACTCATCGAGCGAAACGTGTCGATCATCACGATCGAAGATCACACGGTCACGGGAGGTTTCGGCAGCGCCGTCCTCACTGCCGCGCATGACATGGGACTCGATACACGTGGCATTACGCGAATGGGACTTCCCGAGCACTGGATCTACCAGGGATCGAGGGATGAACAACTTGCTGAAGCGGGCATCAGCGTTGACAACCTCACTCGTGTTCTTCGGTTCGTCATGGACGGCCAGGACGTTCCAGTGGTCATCACCGATCCACTTCCAGTCACGACCTGATCAATCCCCTGTCAGGGCAGCTTGGCGACAACCTGTGAACGCCTGTCAATGGGCATGAGCAGGAGGGAGATCGATTCATACAGTCGATCAGTCAATCGCGCAAACTCATCGAACCTTGCATCGGATTCATCCTCGAGCTCACCTGCACTGATTCCAAGTTGGCTGAGCAGGTCAGTATCGTCAGCAGCCCATTGCCCGACCTGCTCACGGGCGATCTCCGGATGATTCTGGATGCCGTAGGTCCGGGTTCCCAGGGACCAGCATTGGATATCGGCGGAAGGACCCTTGGCGTGGGTATGCGCATCCTCGGGCAACTCAAGGACACACTCCCGATTCCAGTGGAAGTTCGACATTCGCCAGGGCAAACCCCTCTGCAGTGGATCTTCCCGACCGGTCGGGGTCAACTCTGTTTCCGCCCAGCCGATCCGTGGCCCATCCGGCATCGCCCCGACTTGACCCCCCAGGGCACGGCAGAGTATTTGTGAACCCAGGCAGATACCCAGGACCGGGATGCTTGATTCGTGGGCGGATCGTAGACAGTTCATGACACCTTCCAGCCAAGGAAGGGAGTCATCATTCGCCGATTGTGGACCACCGAAACAAAGTACCGCGTCAAAGCCGATCGTATTGGCGTTGACATGGTCTCCACGATGCACCCTGCGAACATCCAGTCGATGTCCATGATCCTGGAGAGAGGATCCAAGTCGGCTCGATGGAGCCATGTCACTGCATTCAATGATCAAGGTGGACATATGAGAAGCCTACGTTCCAGGTTCCATGCGGGCAACCAATGAATGTGGGGCGTCATTCACCATGCTTGAACATCGCGATGGTTGCATCATGCCCCTGGTAGTAGGACTGGGTAAATCGAACCATCGGTGTCTGTTCCATGGCCCAGTCAAGCCAGGCCACCGTATCGAACCGGCTTGCCGGCGAAACACAGTAGTCCCTGTCTGGATGAGGCCTGTTGGAGAGAAAGTTGAACACCAGGCCGATGGTGGATGCATCGAATGCTGCAACCATGAGTTGCCTGGCATGATCCTCTTCCATCGCATTGAGTGTTCCGGAAACAACCACGATGTCGGGCTGCACCTGGGCCATCCGCTCAGGATGTGCCAGGACATCCACCACCTCGTAGCGGCACCGTGGCAGCTTCTCTCCAGCTGCTTTGTCCACCATGCCTTCAAGAGCGTCGAACCCGATGTACTCAGTGAAGGGGATGTTCAATTCGACGAGGCGATGCGCCAGGTCCCCCGGGCCGCATCCGACATCCAGGATCCTGTGTGCCCCGATATCACCAAGATCGATGAGCACATCGAATCGTCGAATCTGCCCTTCAGGGCTTGCCCACAAGGTGGCATCGAAACCAGGCCCACTGGCTTCAAGCGCCTCGATGTAGGGAGCCAGATACTCCGGATGATCATCGTGTTCAGGCATTAGGGCTCCTTGGACTTGGCTCCTTGTCTGCGAAGGATAGGATGATTCCGTCGTGATCGGTCTCCTGCATGCCACTCTGGTGTTGGTTCTTGTCTTTCCCGCCGTTGTGAGGGGCTCTGTCGATCCTGTGGACCTGGTCCATGCAGACATCGAGGACACACGGAAGATTCTCATCGAGGCTCTCTACCAGCATCGGGATACAGATCGGCAATGGGATCCGGAAACCATGCCTTCCGGTGAAAGTACCAATCAACATGCAGGCGGATACACGGCACTGGCATGCCTGGCACTTATCACGGCCGGGGAGTCCTACCAGGATCAACGGCTGCAGGATGCACTCACCCATCTCCAAAGAGTCGAGCCGATCGGAACCTATGCCGTTGCCACCCGCGCCATGGTCTGGTCATCTCTCCCTGAACAGTTCAAGCCGAACCTTGCCCGTGATGCGGAATGGCTCATCAAGTCATTCAATGAACAGGCTGCCGGCTGGGATTACAAGGCGAGACCGACCGGCACCATTTCGTCACCCTCACCAAGCGTGCGTCACTTCGGAGTGCTTGCACTCTGGGAAGCCGCCAAGCGTGGATACCGCGTGCCCCCCCCGCTTCTTCAATCCATTGAAAATGTGACCCTGCAGAACCAGTTCCAGGATGGCTCCTGGCCCTACAAAAACGAGGAGGATTCCAGTGGGTCGATGACAGCTGCCGGCCTTGTCACGCTTGCCATCACTGATGAACTTCTCCACGCCAAGGAAGCCCTTTCCCTGAAACGCAACCAGGCTCCCCGGGAACGGTCCGCTGCAGGGGGACTGGCCTGGCTGGATTCCAACTTCACCTCCTTTCGAACACCGGGCGGAACGAGCAGGGGTTCACGATTCCCGATGTACTGGCTGTACGCCATCGAGCGTGTCGGGCTGGCACAGGGTCTGACCCGCCTTGGTGGATATGACTGGTTCCGTGAGGGAGCGGCAACGATTCGCAATCGGTTCCTCGATGAGAAGGGAGATGGAACCCTTGAGTTGAAATCGACGTACCAGCGCGGTGGACGGTCCTCGGCAGTCCGCGAGTTGTGTTTCGCTCTTCTCTTCCTGAGCCGGGGAAGTGCCCCGGTCGCCGTCAACAAGCTCCAGGTTGATTCATGGCGGTGGAACAACCGGCCACGGGATGTTGCGAACCTGTGCAGGCACATGAGTGATGAACATGAAACGAGACTTCACTGGCAGGTTGTTCCACTTGATGACCAGCACGGAGCCTTGTTCGATGCTCCAGTGCTCTACATCGCATCGGACACGGCCTTGCCATTCATCAAGGAACATGAACAGGAGATTCGAACATTCGACCGGGAGGCACGCTCCTATCTCCAGCGACGTACGGACGGCACGCTCGAGGAAGGTGAACGCCCGCCCCGAGCGCCCCGAATCGATGAAGTCGACGCCGTCAGGACGTACCTGGACCACGGTGGAACACTCCTGTGCGTCAACGAAGGAAAGGGAACCCATTTCATGAAATCCGCACGGGACCTGGGATCCCTCCTCCACCCCGGCGTGGATTGGAAAAAGTCGGGCACGAAACACTGGGTCTTCATGGAACCACAACCTGTCCGGGGGCGAAGACCCGCCGTCGAGACGCTCGGCACGGGGGTACGTGACCGCATCTTCCTGGTGCCTCGTGGTGACGTATCTGCAAGCCTGCAGTCGATGGATCGATCCTCGACCGGAGTGCTCGGCACACTCTCGAACATCCACGCGCGTGCCTCGGGAATGCTTCGAACACCACCACGCCTTGATGTCACGACCCCGGAAACATCTGGAACAGGAGGCAAGGTCCAGGCCCGGATCGTCAAGGGCGTACACGGCGGTGACTGGAATGCGGAACCCGGGGGACTCCCACTCCTCGCCGTTGAACTTGGACGGCGTGGAACAACATCCAGTATTTCATCCAGGATGATCCGGAAGGAGAGTCTTGGAACCAACACGGATCTTCTCATCGTCAGTGGCACAAGCGACTCATCGATCGACAACAACGCATGGGAAGCCATCATCGAGTTCGTAAACATCCATGAAGGCGTTGTATTGTTCGAACATGCCGGGGGCGGCGACGGCGGTGTCTTCGCGGGACGAGCGGAGCAGGAAGCCATGAACCACTTCGGACAGCCCGTGCGATCTGCACGATCCACTCCGGTCATAACCGGTGATGGCCTGGAAGAGGGAACCGACTGCAGAAACGTATCCTGGCAACCCTTCTCGATCACGGAGGTCTTTGCCGAGTCGACTTCCACTCCCAGGCTCCGATGCATGTCCATCGACGGTATTCCAAGGATCTTCTTCAGCAGGGAGGACCTCTCCCATGCACTCCTCGATCGACCTTCGTGGGGCATCCACGGGTATTCAAATCGCAGCGCGAAGGACCTTCTCTGCAACCTCGTCCAGCATTCCCTCCAGTTGAAGAAGACGCCATGAAACACTCCGGGATCATGATTGCAGCCCTGTGCTCACTCCTCCTGGGAGTGTTCCTGGGTGCCCTGCTGCTTCCAGGCTGGAACGAGCAAGACCATGTTTCCGCAGTTGCATCCTCAGAGTTCAGCACTCGTGAAGAAGCATGGGCATGGTGGCGGTCAGGCAATGAGCCGCTTCCAATGGATCAACTGAACCGGGCCCTTGAACTGACCGGACCAGATGCATTCCTGCACGGAGTCGAACAACTCCGTCGCATGCGGCGTTGGGGATGGGATCACCAGCCGAACATTCTGATCGAACGGCATCTTGAGCTGCTGACCTGGAGAGCACATGTGCTCGATGTCGAGGATGCAATCGACCTCGTGAAGTCGGCACCACTGTCCACATCGAACGAAGCCATGATCCAGTCGGCGGAGTCCCTCCTGGCCCATGCCGATGAGAACGTTGCTGACGATGCCTATCGTGCCTTTGTCAGCTGGGCCGGATTTCGAGCAGTTCTTGGCCAGATCCTTGATGCGTTACCACCAGAACGTGCTGCATGGGCTCTCCCCTATCGATATTGGCAGAAGGAAGGACCGGTGCCATTGGCCATGAATGCACACGTTGGGTTCGAGAGTGCCTCTGGCAAGGAAGTGACGCAGTTGAACATTTTGGACGCCTGGATGGAAGACACGGGTGTCGAGGATTTTGTCCTTGAACTGGTGAGAAAGCAGACACTGGTACCCAACCCCGCAATCCGGCGTGACACGGCTATAGCCTGGCTGCAGGACCGGGAGATGCAAGTCGATCAGGAGGAAGTCGACCGCATTGGCCCGAGCGAGAACAGGCGAATTGCAGGAGCACTCCTTGCTGCTCATGAGGGGATGAATTCAGCCATCATCGAGAAGTCCATGCACCTTGAGAAAGACGCACGAGTCCGCACTGTCATGCGGCTTGCGAGGGATGTCGTGGGACCCCCCTGGAGAAACGAGGATCCCGGTGAGTTTGCAAGGCAGGCCCTACACAATGGAGAAGAAGGTGACTCGCTCTACCCTGTAGCCTGCAGGATGATGGCTGGAGACATCGCTCTCCTGGGACCGAGACTGGACTTGGCTGCTTCCGGCGACTGGGCTGAACGAGTCCGGTGCCTCAAACTCATCGCCTGGCTCAGGCCCGAATGGATCAACCTCGATGGCACACTGCAGCCGTTGGAAGAGGCCCGGATCGCTGCTTTTTTCGACCGTCTCCTTGCCAGGTGGCATCTGGAGCACCGGTGGCTTGTGAACTCCTCTACAACGACCGATGATGGCACGCATGACTGATACGCCAACTGGCCGGCTTGCACTCCGCGTACACATGATGCCCAAGGATACGAACGCCTTTGGGACGATCTTCGGCGGCGTCATCCTCTCCCTCATTGACCAGGCGGGATTCGATGAAGCACGACAACATGGAATCCACAGATGGGTAACGGTCGCCTTCGATGCCGTGAAGTTCGCCAAGCCCGTCTATACCGGGGACGTGGTGACGCTGTATACGAATCCGATCAAGTTGGGAACATCCTCGATCGAGATCGAGGTAGAGGTCTGGGCAGATCGATACAACGCAGCCGAGACAACGCTGGTAACGCGGGGACAGCTGACCATGGTCAGCGTCTGTGGCGAAGGCAGGCCGCTGCCCTGGTCAAGTGACGCGACACTCCAACCCGGAGATGATGAGGCGTGAACGAGTCCTTGCACATCGCCGCCTGCATCAGCGGTGGCGGTCGAACGCTTCTGAATATCCAGGATCGTATTGATGCTGGTTTCCTTCATGCAACGATCGATCTCGTCATCGCTTCACGGCCTGATTGCAAGGGCGTCGAACGAGCACGTGATCGTGGATTTGAAGTCGTCGTTGCTGAAACAGGTGATGAAGCCAGCGATCTTCTCGACCCGGACCGCCACGACCTGGTGTGTCTTTGCGGGTGGCTGAAGCATCTTCGGATCGATGACTGGATGCATGGTCGAGTCATGAATATTCATCCCGCTCTTCTGCCTGCATTCGGAGGAAAAGGGATGTATGGAAGCCATGTACACACTGCCGTCCTTGCATCCGGCGTTCCCGTCTCCGGCTGCACGGTGCATTTCGTGAATGACATGTACGACCAGGGACCCCTCATTCTCCAGCGAGCCTGTCCCGTGGAAAGTGAGGATGACACTGAAAGCCTCGCCCAACGCGTATTTGCACTTGAGTGCGATGCCTTCCCAGAAGCAATCGCCATGTTCGCCGAAGGCAGGCTCTCGCTGGCTGATGATCGCGTGAGGATTGCTCCTCCATGACACTGCAGCGATCAGCAAGCTACGATGTAAACCAGGAAGGACAGTTTCGACTGCATCATTGAACACCATGGCAACCGACAGGAAACCCCGGAAACCGAGCAAGCATTTCAAGCGATTTTTCCTTCGCGGGCTCGCTGTCGTACTTCCTTCGGCCCTGACACTCTGGCTCCTCGTAAAAGCCTACCAGTGGATCGACGCCGCCATAGCCCAGCCGATCAACAGGGGAATCCAGTGGTGCATCATCCACCTGATGAACATCTGGCCCGGGTTCGCCGAATTCGCCGGCCTTGAACCAAGCCAGGGCAAGCTCCAGTCCCTTCGAGAAGAGGCAGGGCTCGTTCCCAGCAACACATCGAGCGATGCACTGCTTGTCTCGACATGGCGTGAAACGAACGTGGAAGCCTGGTGGGATGATCACTGGTACATCCACGTCATCGGACTGATCGTTGCGATCTTCGCCGTCTACATTGCCGGGCGGCTTGTCGGTGGATTCATCGGTCGACTGGTCTATCGATACCTGGAGCGACTCATCACTTCAATTCCAGTCGTGAAGAAGATCTACTCATGGGTGAAACAGGTCGTGGATTTCCTTTTCACCCAGGACCAGGGACCCCAGTTCAGTCGCGTCGTGGCTGCAGAATACCCACGACGTGGCGTCTGGTCCGTCGGTTTCCAGACCGGCCGTTCGATGCGAACCATTGCAGGGAAGGCTGGTGATTCAGTCACCGTGTTCATTCCCTCGTCTCCCACCCCATTTACCGGGTACACGATCACGGTCCCGCAAGCGGATATCATTGAACTGCCTATTTCAGTCGAAGAGGCAATCGGGTTTGCCGTCAGTGGTGGTGTCCTCTGCCCACCGAGCGAACGGGAGTGGCAGGCCCCGACCCTGGAGGCAACTGATGGAGATGCGACGGTCGATTCCGAGCCGAGTGACGAGAACAGCCCTTGAGGTCCTGAACACATGCAGATCAACATCAGTACGAAACACACTGAACTGACACCGACCATCGAGGAATATGCCTTGAAGAAGGCAAATCGCCTGACCCGCTATTTCGATCGCACGGAATCAATAGAAGTCATACTCGACAAGACGAAGAACTCGTATGAAACTGAAATAATCATCATGATCGAACACGCTGATCCAATCATTGCTCGAGCTGAATCAACTGACTTGTATGCCTGCATCGACCAATGTATTGACCGTGCCACAAGGCAACTTACCGACCACAAGAGCAAGCTGCGTGACAGCAAACACAACCCTTCCACGGGTGGAAGCAAACCATGAATCTCCTCGATATCGTTGTTAAAGATGCAATCAATACAGACCTCACTCCGGAAAGTCGAAATGCCGCCATCGGTGAACTACTCGACCTCCTCGTGAACGCAGGTGCAGTCAAGGCGGACCTGCGTGATGAGTTCCACAAGGCAATCATCAAGCGTGAGAACAAGGGATCAACAGGCTTCGGCCATGGGGTTGCGGTTCCCCACATCAAGCATGAGCAGATCGAGCAGATGTCGGTTGCCATCGGCATCTGCAAGGAAGGACTGGACTTCAAGTCACTTGACGGGCAACCGGTCTACAGCGTGTTCCTGCTGCTGAGCCCTGAAGAGAGACCCAGCGAGCACCTGGAAGCGATGGAGGCGGTCTTCGGCAACCTCAGCCAGGAGACCTTCCGAAAGTTCCTCTTCCAGGCTTCGACCACCGAGGAAGTCGTGACCCTTCTCGGCGAAGCTGACTCGAGCAAGTTGAATACCTGACTGATCCCCCCGAGCAAGTCCACCGGTTGGACTGAACGAAGGCGCCCAGGCCCCCGAGGATGATGGAGTCCGTCCATGTCGGCTTCCGCACATGTCAAGATCTCGAATCGCCTGGGCATGCATGCGCGCCCGGCAATGATCCTGGCGGAAACTGCACAGAAGTTTGATTCGAACATCACCCTCCGCCGGACAGACCAGGATGATTTCGTCGACGCCAAGTCGATCATGCAATTGATGATGCTTGCGGCAACGGAAGGCACCGAACTGGAGATCAAGGCGGATGGTAAAGACGCCAAGGAAGCCGTCCAACGACTCATCGACTTGATCCGCTCGGGCTTCGACGAAGATTGACTACTGCAGGGCCTCTGGTCGCAGGGCTCTGACCATCAAATCCTCGATGGCATCCCGGGGCGATGTGCCACTGAACAGGATTGACCCGACTGCTGACGTGATGGGCATGTCCACACCTTCACGGGATGCCAAGTCGAGCACCGAGCGTGTCGTTGCAACGCCCTCGACCACATCAGTGGATCTCGCCTGGATCTCCATCAGCGATTCTCCTCGACCGATTGCTTCTCCACAGGTCCTGTTGCGGCCATGTGGACTGAAGCATGTCGTGGCCAGGTCACCGACACCGGCAATTCCGAAGAAGGTTTCCAACCTTGCTCCCAGCGAAGTGCCAAGCCTGGCTATTTCCGCAAGACCACGCGCAAGGAGAGCCGATTTCGCGTTGTCACCGATTCCAAGCCCGTCCACCATGCCGGCAGCGAGTGCAATCACGTTCTTGGTTGCACCCGCCAACTCGACTCCCAACGGGTCATCGAGCGTGTAGGTTCGTATCCATGGAACATCCAGGAGATCCTGGATCTCCCCGGCGAGTTCGATATCGTCCGATGCCGATACGAGGACAGCCGGCAGTCGCCTCGCAAGTTCCGTGGCAATCGTCGGACCCGACAGGACCGCCAGTGGTGAGCGACGCCCAAGCCGACGCTCGGCAAGTTCCCCGAGCACCTCGCTTGGTCGCATCAGCGTATCGTTCTCGATGCCCTTGGCCGTACTGATGATTGGAACACCAGGTTGTGCATGTTCCAGGATCTTCTCCCAGGTAGAACGGATGAACTGCGTAGGGATGGCATTCAACGCATGCGTCGCCTCGCCAAGGACTTCGACGGGATCCGATGAAACGACCACGGAGGGGTCCAACTCGACCCCGGGCAGGCGATCCGGCATTGTTCGCTCGGATGCCAGCCGCTGCACTGTCTCTGGTCGAGGACCCCAGATGGATACCTTTACTCCCCTGCATGCCATTGCATCAGCCATGACAAGCCCCATCTGGCCGGTTCCGATGATCGCAACATGTTGCTGGGGGTCGTTTTTCATTCGTCTCCTGGGACAAGCATTGGACTCGAAGCCGGGTTGGGCTGCAATTCAGGCCGGTGGTGAACATCCATCCCATTACCTGCGTAGCATCTGGACGCTGCTTCAGACCACATTCACAGTGTGAGTTGAGGGTCAGGCTGTGCTAGGATGCCCCACTTCGACCCATTGGGCCCCTGGAGACCGACATGTCGGACATGACTGGACTTGATGCTGCAGCACTGGATTCAAGCGGTGATTTGGATTCAATGGGTCCCAGCGCAGCCGGACTTGAACGGCGACTCCTGATTGCGATGAGTGGCGGCATATTCCTCGCCGCATCCTGGATTGGTGGCCTCCTTGGTGCAGACAAGGATGTTTCCCAGTTTCCTGCCGCCATAGGCGCCCTCATTCTTGTCATCCCGCTGCTCATGGGTGCATGGAATGAAATCAGTCGTGGTCGACCATCCAGCGATGCACTTGCCTCGCTGGCTGTCCTGGCAGCCATGTCCTCGGAGATGTACCTGGCGGCCGGATTCCTGGCCCTCTTCCTCTGGATGGCCAATCTCATCCTGAGCAGGACTGCCTGGGGTGCCCAGCGAGCCATCCGCGAACTCATTGATCTCACGCCCGACATTGCTCGACTTCTGTCGAGCGACGGCACCGAGCGTGAAGTCCACCTGCACGAGTTGAAGCCTGGTGACATCGTCCGTGTTCGACCAGGTGAAAACCTGCCTGTCGACGGAATCATCAACGCCGGCCAGAGTGACATCAACCAGGCTTCGCTGACTGGTGAAGCCGTCCCCATCGAGGTCTCGACCGGCAGCGATGTCTATGCGGGCACTACGAATCTCACCGGGCAGATCGACCTGAAGGTCACGGCTGTTGCGGGAGAAACGACGATCGGCAAGGTTGAAGCGTTGATACGCGAGGCTGAATCCACCAAGACACAGAGGCAGGAGTTCATCGAGCAACTGGCTTCGTACTACTTCTGGGTCGTTCTCATGGTCGCGGCACTCGTCTGGTTCTTCACCACTCGAAGCATGGATGACGCGATCCGTGACCAGGCTTCGATCCGTGCAATCACCGTCCTCGTCGTCACCTGCCCCGGTGGGCTCCTCATTTCCCATCCAACGGCGATGGTCGCCGCCTTCGCTGCATCGGCACGACTCGGAATCATGATCAAGCAGACACGCACCCTTGAAGCAGCAGCAGACATAGACACCGTCGTCATGGACAAGACGGGCACTCTGACAACAGGGCAGTTCGAGGTCAGTCGACTTGCCCCGGCCGAAGATGTGCCTGGTGCCACCCTCCTCCAGGCCGCGGCGGATGGTGAACAGTCGTCGAATCACCCGCTTGCTCGATCCATCATGGACACGGCTGCGAAGGCCCGGCTTGAGCCGTCTTCCATAGAGACCTACGAGGAACTCCACGGGCGAGGTGTCATTGCCAGGACATCGTCTGGAACAGTCCATGTCGGGCGTGGCGAGTGGCTGGCCGAGTTGAACCCCGACATTGCCAAGGATGTTCAGGCAGTTGAGGAGAAGATCACCGGCATGTCAGGTGTCCACGTGATGCGTGACAACAACTACCTCGGAGCGGTTGGCCTCGAGGACAAGTTGAGGCGCAATGCCATTGCCGCAGTCGAGGAAATGAGGGAGTTCGGCTGCAGGAAGATCTGCATCTTCACGGGAGACCGCCTGTCCGTAGCAAAACGTGTCGGCCAGGCTGTCGGCGTGGACGCCATCGAGGCGGAATGCCTTCCCGAGGAAAAACACGATGAACTCAAGTACCTCATCCGCAAGGGACACCGCACGCTTGTCGTGGGCGATGGCATCAATGACGGCCCGATTCTTGCAACAGCCGATGTCGGTGTTGCGATGGGACTTTCCGGATCGGACATCGCAACAAACTCCGCAGGTGTCGCCCTGATGAATGACGACCTTCGACATGTTCCCTTCCTCCTTCAACTTGCAAGGCGGACACGTCGCGTCATCAGCCAGAACATCTCCATGTCCCTGATCCTTGCAGTCGTCGGACTGGCGCTGGCTGCAACTGGAACCATCCTGAACCTCTGGCTGGCCCCGTTCTACTATGCCCTTGGATACGTCATCGTGATTGCAAACAGCCTCCGGCTTGTCCGCTTCGGCGAGGATTACTCCGAGCAGGAACAGGCTCGTCAGCGAATCGAAGCAGAGCAGATGGCCAAGCCCGAACGAAGAACGGCTGCCCTCGCGAGCTGATTCCCCGGACTATTCGAGTTCGACCAGGGGCCTCGTCGAAGGAGGAATGTACAAAGTGGGCAATGGGGAGCTGTCAGGCGATCGTGATCGATTCGTCGAGGTAGACGTTCTGGATCGCGTTGAGAAGCTGGATGCCTTCTTCCATCGGACGCTGGAATGCCTTGCGACCGGAGATGAGGCCGCTTCCACCGGCACGCTTGTTGATCACCGCGGTACGGACTGCCTGCGCGAAATCATTCTCGCCGGAAGCGCCGCCGGAGTTGATGAGACCGATACGCCCCATGTAGCAGTTGGCAACCTGCCAACGACAGAGGTCGATGGGATGATCGGAGGACAGTTCCTCATACATTCGATCATCGAACTTGCCGAATGATTCTCCGGCATTCATCGCAATGTACCCGCCGTTGTTCGTCGCCAGTTTCTGCTTGATGATGTCCGCCTGGATCGTGACACCCAGGTGATTGGCCTGGCCTGTAAGGTCCGCGGACGCGTGGTAGTCGGTGCCATCGACCTTGAAATCTTCGTTACGAAGGTAGCACCACAGCACAGTTGCCATTCCAAGTTCATGCGCGTGTGCAAACGCCTCGGCGATCTCCTGGATCTGCCGTCGTGATTCATCCGAACCGAAGTAGATCGTGGCTCCCACCGCGACGGCTCCCAGGTTCCATGCCTCGTGAACGGTTCCGAACGGCACCTGGTCATAGCTGTTGGGACTGGTCAGAAGTTCGTTGTGGTTGATCTTGACAATGAATGGAATCCTGTGGGCCCACGCTCGTGAAACAGAGCCGAGTATGCCGAAGGTCGTTGCCACTGCATTGCATCCACCCTCGACAGCCAGGCGAATGATGTTCTCGCCGTCGAAGTAGATCGGGTTCTTCGCGAACGACGCCCCACCGGAGTGCTCGATGCCCTGGTCGACAGGCAGGATGGACAGGTAGCCGGTATCTGCAAGTCGTCCATTCCCATAGAGGGCCTGGAGGGACCGCATGACCTGCGGATTACGATCGGAGTTCCCGAAGCTGCTGCTGACGACGTCAGAGCCTGGAAGATGCAGGAGGCTCTTGTCAAGGACAGCGGCATGCGAGAGCAGCGAATCGGCCTCGTCACCGAGAAGATCACGTATCGATGTGCCAGCAGCGATTGAGGACATGTATCAACTCCTGTAATGCTTCGACATGGACATTGTACCAAGTACACTGATGGATCATGTCCAGCCCGACAAACCAACGAAAGGCTCTCGTCGCCATGTCCGGAGGAGTTGATTCCTCCGTGGCTGCCGCCCTGCTCGCAAAGGACGGCTGGGATATCGTAGGCTGCTTCATGCGGCTGGGCACTCCAGGAGATGAACTCGAAGCAGATACGGCCTCTTCGGGCACGAGCGAGCTTCGTATCGGACATCGGGGATGCTGCTCGATCACGGATGCCGCCGATGCACGTCGCGTGGCAACCCGGCTGGATGTCCCCTTCTACGTATGCAACTTCAAGAAGGACTTCGGCCGGATCATCGATTACTTCGTCGCCGAGTACAACGAAGGTCGTACGCCCAACCCCTGCGTCCGGTGCAATGACTGGTTGAAGTTCGGCAAGCTGCACGAGTATGCACGCCAGATCGGCGCCTCGCACGTCGCCTCCGGCCATCACGCACGGATCATGGAAACCGACGAGGGCACTCGCCTGCAGATGGGAGCCGACGCCGGCAAGGATCAGAGCTATGTCCTCTTCGGCGCCCCGAGGGACCGGCTCGATGAAATGCTCCTCCCCATCGGCGATTACACCAAGGATGACATACGGGCACTTGCCGAGGAGATGGGATTGCCTGTCTTCAACAAGCCCGATTCCCAGGAGATCTGCTTCGTCCCGGACGACGATTACGCAGGGCTCGTGAAGCGGACAACACCCGACTCCATGCAGAAGGGTTCCATCGAAGATGTCGATGGCAATCAACTCGGAACGCACGATGGACACCAGCACTTCACGATTGGACAGCGACGTGGCATCGGCGTCTCGATCGGCCTTCCGCTCTACGTTGTCGACAAGGATGCCCAGAAGAACACTATTACCGTCGGGCCACGTGCATCACTGGCGGCTGGAGGCTGCATCGCCGGCGAATCGAACTGGCATGTCGACCCCTGGGATTCATTCCAACCCTGCATGGCGAAGATCCGCTACAACGCTGAACCCGTCCCAGCTGTCGTACGAACATGCTCCGATGGGAACATCGAAGTTCGGTTCGATGAACCCCAGGATGCGGTTGCTCCCGGCCAGGCTGTCGTCTGCTATGAGAATGATCTCGTCATCTGTGGTGGCTGGATTCACCAGGCGGTGGATCAACCATGACCATGGACTGGTCAATGCCCTACGACTCGCGTCGCATGCCGGTCTGTGCTTCAAGCATGGTTGCAACCAGTCAACCACTTGCCGCGATTGCCGGACTCGATGTGCTTGGCAAGGGTGGGAATGCCGTCGATGCGGCTGTTGCAGCGGCCATGACTCTTGCAGTCGTTGAACCATGCTCGAATGGAATCGGTTCAGATGCATTCGCCCTCGTACATCACGAGGGAACACTTCATGGCCTCAATGCTTCGGGGCGGTGCCCGGCTGCCTGGACGCCGGACCATTTCAGTCAATACCAGGGCATGCCGACGCTCGGATGGGATGCAGTCACCGTGCCCGGTGCCGTCTCCGGTTGGGTTGCACTGGCTGATCGTTTCGGAACGATGCCCTTGACCAGCCTGGTGGAACATGCCGCACGGCATGCAAGGGATGGATTCCAGGTCTCTCCGCAGGCTGCAGCATCATGGAACCGGTCCGTTGATCGGTTCAAGAGTTTCCCTGAATGGCAGTCCACCTTTGCACCCGGTGGTCGTGCGCCATGCGCCGGCGAACGATTCGCATGCCCTGAACAGGCTCGAACACTCGAAGAGATTGCTTCCAGCAATGGCGCCTCCTTCTACGAGGGAATACTGGCAGAAGGAATCCTGGATGCCTCGCGCAGGGAGCATGGGCTTCTTGACGCTGCCGACCTGGCTTCCCATCGTGCCGAGTGGGTAGATGCACTCGA
>JABABM010000060.1 GCA_014238205.1 Phycisphaerales bacterium
CCACCGCCTCGTAGGGCGTGTGGTCGGCATGAAAGGATGGTGCATCCTGGACAGGATCATTCGTCATCATCTTCTACGTCCTGGCTTGGAGAAGAAGCCACTGTATCGCAGGCTCCATGCTGATCCTGCATCGAAATGAAAGGTACATTCAAATCTGGATTTGATTGACTCTCGCTGCTTTCGACCAAGGATAGTGGATGGACGCCATGAGGCTCCAGCAGCAGTCTGTCGAAGGAGAATGACATGGCATTGAATTCCGCAGCAGGCATCGTGATCGCAGCGTGTGCACTCCTTGGAGGATCATCGTCCCTTGCAGCGAACTGCCCGGGCGATATAGACGAAAGCAGCCAGGTGGATGTAACTGATCTCCTGGCCATCATCGCTGGCTGGGGGCCCTGCCCACCCGGGGAGCCCTGCACGGCCGATCTGGATGGCAACGGCGCAGTCGACGTGAACGATCTCCTGGCGGTCATCTCCAGTTGGGGCCCCTGCCCCAGCGAAGATGTTGAACACGTGGTTGTCGCCTATTACATCGAGTGGGGCATCTATGGACGCAACTACCATCCGATGGACATGCCCGGCGAAAAGATCACCCATGTCAATTACGCCTTCGCGAACATCGGCGAGGATGGTCGCATCGCCATCGGCGATCCTTACGCAGCCATTGATCGCTACTACCCGGGTGACACATGGGACCAGCCGTACCGTGGCACCTACAACCAGTTGAACAATGTCTTCAAGGCGAAGTATCCGCACATCAAGACGTTCATCTCCGTCGGCGGCTGGACGTGGTCGGGGCGGTTCTCCGATGTGGCGCTCACGGATGCATCACGCAGCCTCTTTGCCGAGTCATGCGTCGAGTTCATCCGGACATACAACTTCGACGGCGTGGACATCGACTGGGAATACCCGGTCTGCTGCGGCCTCGCGGGCAATACCTACCGGCCCGAGGACAAGGAGAACTACACCCTCCTGCTGGAGGAACTGCGAACACAGCTCGATGCAGCGGAAACTGAGGATGGACGTACGTACCTGCTGACCATCGCCGCCCCGGCAGGCTATGACAAGATCGAGAACCTCGAACCCGATGGCATCGCGGCGTCCTGTGACTGGATCAACGTGATGTGCTACGACTACCACGGATCCTGGGATCTCTCGAAGACCAACCACCACAGCAAGCTCTACCCGAACCCTGAGGACCCCGGCAGCCCCGAGATCGCCAATCGATACAACGGCGACTACGCCATCAATGCCTACATCGATGCAGGTGTTGCCGCCGAGGAACTGGTCATGGGTGTGCCCTTCTATGGTCGAGCCTGGGCAGGAGTGGGACCAACCGACAACGGACTCTTCCAATCCGGCACGTACGTACCACCTGGAACCTGGGACGACTGGTCCAGTGGTGACACGGGCATGAATGACTTCTTCCAGCTCGAGGACTTCATCGCCGGAGGTCTCTACTCCCGCTACTGGGATGAGGCCTCCAAGGTCCCATGGCTCTATTCGCCCACCGAGCACGGGGGTCACT
>JABABM010000061.1 GCA_014238205.1 Phycisphaerales bacterium
CTGGCGAGCTCCATGGCCGAGATGTCGAAGATCAACGACCACATGGACCAGAGCAACACGATCACCAGCACAACGCGGATGATCGGGTATGCCAGGAGTTTCATGTCTGATTTCAGAAGTGTCCACGCGAAGGTGGCTGCTGTTCTCTTGGTCCTCGCCATCGGTTGCTCCCTCCCCAAGGTGACCGAGGAAGGATACACGCAGATGATCTGATCAGGCGTACGAGTGGAGACCACTAATCGTAAAGTTGATGACGATCCAATTGAAGAGCATGACGATGCAGCCGATGACGGCCAGCACCGCCGTCCACAGGCCCTTGTCGCGAGTCTTCATCCGGGTATGAACCAGGATCGCGTAGATCAGGAACGTATTGAGCGCGAAGACTTCCTTGGGATCCCAGCCCCAGGGACGGCCCCAGGAATGGTCCGCCCAGATCGCGCCCATCACCAGGCCGGCCCAGAGCAGGATGAAGGATATTTCCACGAGAATCATCGTCGTGCCGTCAAGCACCGCGCCGAAGCTTGTTCGTTCGTCAAGCAGCGCCGCCTCCTGACCTCGCCGCCTGATGAGGAGAGACCCCACTCCGCCGGATCCAACGTGTTCAACGATGCCGCGTTCTCCCTTCATCCATCGCCAGCAGCGAAGCAGGAGATAGAGCCCGGCCGAGACGGAAGCCAGGAAGATCAGCACGTACGAGAAGATGATGACGTTTGTATGGATGTACAGCCACACGTCATGCAGGACAGGCATTCGATTCGTGATATGGGGTGAGAGATGCAACGGATTGAAGCTGGCCGCCATCAGGGCGAACATCGAAGCAGTTGCGGCAGCAAGGGCGAAAAGTGTCCTTGCTCGTGTCCTGCGAAGCAGGATCTCCATGAGGATGGCAAAACATCCACCAAACCATGTTGAGGTCGTAACGGCTTCGAACATGTTCGTGTTCGGCCATCGCCCTGCAACGTACCACCTCAGGGCAAGCGCCAACGTCTGCAGGAGGAAGGCGAATCCAAAGACGCCGAGGCCGAGCCACTTCGCGCCTCTCCACTTGTAGGCGATGCCCATCAGGAGCAGGATGATGGAGAGGAGGTAGACCATCCACACCCAGGTGAAGCTCTTGAGTCTGAAATACATGCTCTCGAACTTGAGCCGTTCTTCCGAGGGATAGTCGACAAAAACCGACCGGCCCATGCCTGGAATCAAGTTGCCGAGATTTGAAACGGCCCTGTTGACCGTTGCGGTGTCTCCGGCCGACCACGAGGAAACCAGGTCTCGCCACTGGGTGATGTACGTGTCCATCCCTGCGGCTGTCGGATCAGCTCGCCTGAAGGTGGCCTCGTACGTATCCATCGTCTGCCATGGATCATCGAACGATGCGGTCATCGGGGGGATGATGAACAGTTGACGACGTATGACTCCGGGTTCAAGAAGGCTCATGGCCGTCGTGATTTCATCCACCGGCCGGGCGAATCGGAGCACATCTGTTCTCATCGCATCAAGTTGCCTGCTGACAGCGGGGTCG
>JABABM010000062.1 GCA_014238205.1 Phycisphaerales bacterium
GAGTACTTCGACAGGATGACAACCTTTCCATCGAGGGCCGAGTGCTCTCCATGGCACGGGTTGAAATCGAACGGGATGGTGACCGATGGTTGCGATGGGTGTTCGATGATCCATCGCTCAATGGAGACATCGAACTTCCTCCCGAGGGAAGCGTGACATCGGACCACGTACAACAGCGACGAACGCTCGATGAACGCATCCAGATGCAGTACCTGCCTCCGGCAGGCCCGGTGGCACCGGTCCTCTTTGTTTCAGGGCCCGGAGAGGAGCAACTCCGCCTCCTTACAAGCCTGTCGCCTGGCGAACCCCCCGTGCTGCAGGAGGTAACCGTTGGCGAAGACCTTGAGCTTGTTCCAGGCATTCTCGTGACGCCCACGGTCCATTCATTGCGGTCAACGACAACAACAAAGCCGGCAATCGTTCCACGACGCCAGCGTGACCCATCCCTGAGCAACCAGTTGTCCATGATCCGGGTCCAGGTGCCCGGGCAGCAGGGGGACGGGCCCGAGGCATGGTTGGCCTATCACCATTGGCCCTTCGAATCATCAACAGATACGCTTCGCCGCTTCATCTATCAACCAACACTCATCGAGTTTCCAGACGGTAGAAGAGTCCAGATGCTCCTGTCACGAGCCAGCCACCCTCTTCCAACCTCGGTTCAACTCGAGGGATTCACGATTGATTCACACGTGGGAGGATTCACCGGCAGCACCTCCAGCGTTCTCAACTGGACCAGCCAGATCGGATTCGGCACAGGGGCTTCGATGAAGACCCGCGATGTAAGCGTCAACAACCCCCAGGAAGAAGATGGGTTCTGGTTTTTCCAATCACAGTGGGATCCACCGGACCAGGCACGATTTCAGGGTGATACTGCTTCAGCGGGGCTCAACTACACGGTTCTTGGCGTCGGCAATCGGCATGGCGTATGGATCCAACTTGCCGGCGGCACTCTCATGGTTCTTGGAATGCTCTATGCCTTCTATGTCAAGCCCGTGCTGATTCGTCGAAGGCAGGATCGTGCCCGAGTCGTGGCAGAAGGGGGTGAAGATTGATTCGTCTTCTTCTTCCACTGCTCCTGTCCATGTCGTTCACAGGCATGTTGCGCGCCTCCATGCCGCCAGTTGACGTCGGCTCTCCTGAACAGGTCGACCTGGAACCGCTCGACAAGGTGGCCGTATGGCAGGATGGACGACTCAAGTCGTTCCAGTCCTTTGCCAGGTCTCTGATGCAGCACGTGACCGGCCCCCGGCTTGTCAACGGGCAACCAGAAACATTCACATGTCTCGATATCGCCTTCAGGCCCGGAGCGTACGAGGATGTCCCCGTCATCTATGTCAAGAAGAAGCCCGTGCGGTTGGCGATCATCAACGCCGCCCTGGGCAGCGGCTCCATCACGCCAGGCGAAAGCGAGGCGTTCATGGAAACAGGACTGGTCCGA
>JABABM010000063.1 GCA_014238205.1 Phycisphaerales bacterium
CCGCCTTGCATCACAACTTGAACATATTGATCTGCCCGATGTGCTGCTTGAAGCGGAGAAGGTGTTCCCGGGATCACGCGTCGGGCGAAGAAGGGCACGCAGCGCCATCATCATCGGATGCATCCTCATTATCTTCGGGTTCATGATGGCGTATGCGATATGCACCATCATTGGCCTGCTCATGGTGGTTGTTCCACTGTTGAGCATGAACTACATGCGTCGCAAGGCGCCAGAACTTCGGCTTGGCTTCAGTGTCCCGGTCGCCGGAACCGGCTTCCTGCAGATCAATGACCAACTGTGCTTCAGGAGCGACAGTGCCATCTGCCTGGTTCGTGGCATCGACTCGGAACGGAGAACTGATCCGGCCGTTGAAACATGGTTCCTCTCTGCAGATGCCGTTCGCTATTTCTCCTTTCCCAGTTGCAGGGACCCGCACTTCATCACGCTCTGGCAACGATGGAATCACCCCCAGCCGCGACCTGAACTGGCCGGTTCAGCCTGATCAGCGATGGTAGACTCTGGCCCATGAACGATCTTGCGCAATCAAAAGTTCCGACTCGATGGTGGTCCTGGTGGCCGGTCCTGATCGGCCCAACTGCGATCCTCTGCATTTTCTTCCTGACGCCCGATGAGTACGTTCGTCGATCCTGGAAGCCCACCCTTGAGGCCGTCGCGATCGCCCTCACCATCGCAGCCCTTGCAGCGGGCCTCACGC
>JABABM010000064.1:0-256 GCA_014238205.1 Phycisphaerales bacterium
CGACGCCCTCAAAGGCGGCCGCGAGCGCAAGCACGATGTAATTGATGTATGGATCGGTGATCGGCTCTGGATGTAGTACGCGGTGCACGCCCTCATAGATCGAGACTCCGGCACCGACTGCAAAGACCATAATGGCAACGACGAAGGACCAGAAGTAGATCTCCTTGCCGTGGCCGAATGGAAATTGATCGTCTGCTGGTCGCTGGGCCCGTTTCATGCCGTACAGGAGCAGGCCTTGGTTTCCCGTATCAACGAT
>JABABM010000064.1:266-702 GCA_014238205.1 Phycisphaerales bacterium
TGGCAATCAGGCCATTGCCGACCAAGGCGGCATAGATGACAAATTTTGTGCCGTGCGCCATAGGGGGGCATCGTAGCGACATCACGGATACCCGTGCCCTAACTCAGTAGCGGTCGCATCACGGTTCCAGCCACATCGGTCAGCCGGAAGTCGCGGCCCTGATGGCGATAGGTCAACTTGGTGTGGTCAACACCGAGCAGGTGCAGCATCGTTGCGTGCAAGTCGTGCACGCTGACCGGATTTTCGACGATGTTGTACGAGTAGTCGTCAGTCTTTCCATAACTGATTCCGGGCTTCACGCCTCCGCCAGCCATCCAGATCGTGAAGCAGCGGGGGTGGTGATCGCGGCCGTAATTCTCGGCCGTCAGTGTGCCTTGGCTATAGACGGTTCGGCCAAACTCGCCGCCCCACAGTACGAGCGTGTCGTCAAGCATGC
>JABABM010000065.1 GCA_014238205.1 Phycisphaerales bacterium
GTGCGGTACAGATCCCCAGTACGTGGCTTATCACGATGAAGAGTGGGGTGTTCCTGTTCGGGATGATATTGCGCTCTTCAACAAGTTGACGCTCGACATGTTTCAATCGGGGCTCTCATGGCTCGTCGTTCTGCGGAAGCGTGCAAAAATGGTAGAACTTCTTCAACTTGATGCCCCAGACAAGTTGGCAAGGTGGACCGCTGGACGTGTGGATCGTGTGTTGCTGAATCCATTGATCATTCGCAATCGGACGAAAGTACAGGCGGCAGTCAATAATGCCAAACTGTTTGTGCAACTACGCGACAGCGGACGTCCGTTTGGCGAACTGTTGTGGTCGCATGTGGGGGGCACAACCACCGTGAACAACTGGAAGAGCGATTCAGATATTCCTGCCCGAACGCCAGAAGGCGACGCGATGTCCAAAGAACTCAAGGCGATGGGATTTAAGTGGACTGGCCCCACGGTGTGTTACGCATTCATGCAGGCAGTCGGCATGGTCAATGACCACCTTGTGTCGTGCCCACGGCATGCGGCCTGCGCAATCAACTGATCGTACGGCCTGCATTGCCGGTCTCGGCATTACGTCGGAGGTAGGGTCCTGACACCATCCACGCCTTCCAGTGGTTA
>JABABM010000066.1 GCA_014238205.1 Phycisphaerales bacterium
GGGGTCGATGGCATTGAATTGCAGGACCCAGGGTTCTTCGCAAATATAAATCTTGTGGGTTATCTTACTCCTCAAGGCTATCTATATGGCATTGGACGAGGGCCTCGGTTTTTCGATGAACCAGGACTGGATTGGATACTCTTTTTAGTCTTTCTATTCCCAGTACTAGTGAAGTTACCCTCAGCAATTAGAGGCTGTTCTAGTCAACCAAACGAGTGAAACCCAATAGGCCTCTATCAGCGGCTGCTCATCAGAACGCTTGTTAAATGTGGAGGCTCGGCAACTTGCCTAGGCAGCTCTCTCCAATTTACAAACCCCTGCCGAAGCAGGGGTTGTTTCTAAAAGCGGGTGAGGCGATTCGAACGCCCGACATTCACGTTGGCAACGTGCAAGCACACCGACCTCACGGCATCAACAGAGCCGATGTCTTTCGGTGATGGCAAGGGTGTCACCAGAACTGTCACCACTGGCGCGCAGGACGACAGACTGAACCGTCTTCTAGAAGCATGGCCTGCGCTGCTTGTGTGGGGCAAAGATGCAATCGTTGGCTTGGTGGAGGGCAAGTGAATCAGGGAGGGGGACCGGGGGGATGTGAGTTCGCGGCGGTTGAGCAGGTCGAAAA
>JABABM010000067.1 GCA_014238205.1 Phycisphaerales bacterium
GGCAATGGTCTTGTCGAAATAGCAGACCTGGTACTGGTGGTTAAAAACTGGGGCCCCTGCGCGCAACCTCCAACACAACTACAACACCTCCGTATTCACGGGGCGGAGGATTGCTTTATGTTGGCCGTGTGGACCAATTGCCCATAAGGACCCCTCGCATGCAAATAGTTGCTCAATCCAGTGACATAGCTGAGACCACGAGTCACATGACGGGGGGGATGGCTTCGATCATTGCGCTTGGCGTCAGCATCGCCTTCACTGTGCTGTTGTGGAGACTTGGCGCTATCCGGCGCCTGGTCAATGTTCAGAATGAACGGCAGAAACGATTCTTAGGACAAAGGAACTTACGTGGCGCCGAGTGGGGAACAGGCAGAAGTGCCGCCATCTCATTTACTGGCGTAATCTGGTTCATCACATTCTGCCTTGTTTTCTACGGACTGATCCTCTGGGCCTGAATTCACTGATCTCTGCAGGGCGTCCCTATTCCCACCGTGGCTAGGATAATGAGACACTCAGATGGCGGCTTGTTACCCCCAAAGGGGAACACAAGACCATTCTCTAGAAACAGGTGTTGACCTCCCCTCCACTCCCCTCTCTAATAGTCCTTGTGCGACC
>JABABM010000068.1 GCA_014238205.1 Phycisphaerales bacterium
GCAAGCCACACGCCGGTTGTTCGTGTGACCGCCCCGAAGAAGGCGCCAAAGTGGGATGGGAAGTCTGATCTCACCGAGTGGTTTAAGGAGTGGTGCCAAGGCATCGAACTCCACCCGTTTGATGCAGAGAAAGATGCGAAAATTGACCGCTGCGTACTTGAGGAGGAGTGCGACCGATCGCTTCGCTTGCTGGCAGAGGCTGGCTTGATCTGGCGTTATGGAAGCGATGGCATCACTGATGCCATCCGGGCGCGGTGCGAGCGTGAGTTACGCATCTTGTCTGAGAAACGAATCAGCGCCTACTTCCTCATTTGCTGGGACTTTGTCAATTGGGCCCGACAACGCGGCATACCAGCGAGCGCTCGTGGCAGTGGTGTAGGCACAATGGTTGGGTATGTCCTCGGGCTCTCCAACGCATGCCCTGAACACTTTGGATTGCTCTTTGAGCGATTCACCGATCCAGACCGTGATGAGTATCCAGACATCGACATTGACATTTGCCAGAATGGTCGTGGTGAAGTTATTCAGTATGTCCGTGAGAAGTATGGACATGTTGCTCAGATCATCACCTTTGGGCGACTCA
>JABABM010000069.1 GCA_014238205.1 Phycisphaerales bacterium
ATTCTCGGTGGGCTCATCATGCTGATGCTTGGCGGGGTCGTCAACATCACAGAGGCCACCTCCGGATTTGCCTCCACCGCAGTGCTCATGCTTGCCGGCTTGTTTGTCATTGCAACGGGCCTTGAACGAACGGGCGCTGTGTCTCACTTTGCAAGACGGCTACTTGGTGCTCCTACGACAGTGGCGACTGCGCAGTTGAGGCTCATGATTCCGGTGTCATTGCTCTCTGGCTTCATGAACAACACGCCGATCGTCGCAATTTGCATTCCCATCGTTCGGAATTGGGCCCGGCGAATGCGAATCAGCGCCTCGCACCTCTACATGCCGCTGAGCTTTGCCGCAATCCTTGGCGGCAAACTCACGCTCATTGGCACTGCGTCCAATATCATCTTGATGGAAGACTACGTGCAGTGGTTTGAGCTCAAGAGCGCCACATGGGCGACCGAGCTTGGCTATCAGGCCCCAGACTCATTCATGCAGTTCTTCGGCGTAGCAGCGCTCGGCCTGCCCGCACTTGTAGTGGGGCTTGGATTCATTGTCCTGGCATCACCATTCCTGCTTCCGATTCGAAAG
>JABABM010000006.1:0-4292 GCA_014238205.1 Phycisphaerales bacterium
GGGCTATCCTGCACACCTGTTCGGTCCCAACCACCTCCATCCCGGCCCATGAACCATGCCCCAGATCACGCTCCCTGACGATTCAAAGAAGGACTTCAACGATGCCACCAGCCCGCGAGGCGTAGCTGCATCCATCGGATCCGGCCTTGCCAAGGCAGCCATAGGCGGAATGGTCAACGGAGTCCTCGTCGATTGTGACCATCCCATCAACGAAGATGCGGATGTCTCCATCATCACGGCGCCACGGAAGAAGGAAGAGCCTTCACCTGAAGCCCTCCACCTGCTCAGGCACAGCGCTGCCCATGTCATGGCGGAAGCCATTCAACGCCTCATCCCGGAAGCGAAGCTGGTCTATGGTCCCCCGCTGGAATCGGGCTTCTACTACGACATGGCCCTGCCTGAGGGACGGCCGATTCGGGAAGAAGACTTCAAGGCCATCGAGGACGAGATGAAGGCGATCATTTCCGAGGATCGAACCTTCACCAGATACGAACTGTCCTGTGATGAAGGAATGAAGAAACTTGCCGAAGAAGGAAGCAAGTACAAGATCGACAACGCGGAACGAGCTATTGAAGGTGGCGCAACAACACTCAGCTGGTACGCGACCGGCCAAGCAGGCGAACACTGGGAAGATCTCTGCCGCGGACCTCACGTCCCTTCGACCGGCTTGATCGGAGCCGTCAAGATCATGAGCGTAGCCGCCAGCTACTGGCATGGGGATGCCGATTCCGATCACCTGACACGCGTATACGGCACCGCCTTCTTCCACGAAGCGGCTCTCGCTGAACATGTCCAGCAACTGGAGGAAGCAAGGCAGCGTGACCACCGGGTCATAGGCCGGCAACTGCAGTTGTTCGTCATCGATGAACTCGTCGGACAGGGACTCATCCTGTGGACTCCTCGCGGCGCCGTCCTCAGGGACGAACTGCAACGTTTCATCGGAGAGGAACTGAAGCGACAGGGGTACCAGGAAGTTTTCACTCCGCACATCGGGAAGCTCGATCTCTACCGGACATCCGGACACTACCCCTACTACCAGGAAAGTCAGTATCCCCCGTTGATCGACCAGGACCAGATGAAACGACTCTCGGATGAGGGCTGTTCCTGCTCAGACCTGGCCAACATGATGCGGGATGGAGAGATAGACGGGTACCTCCTGAAACCCATGAACTGCCCGCACCACATTCGAATCTATTCAAGTGAACCCAGGAGCTACCGGGACCTTCCCATTCGACTCAACGAATTCGGAACCGTCTACAGGTGGGAGCAGTCTGGAGAACTTGGGGGAATGACCCGAGTCAGGTGCTTCACCCAGGATGATGCGCACCTCTTCTGCACTGAAGACCAGATCGCTGATGAGTTGGCCGGGTGCCTTGAAATCGTGAAGATCATCTTCAACACATTGAACATGACTGATTACCGCGTTCGAGTCGGTCTCCGTGCTGAAGAAGATGGGAAATACGTCGGGGAACCGGCCAACTGGGACAAGGCCGAGGATGCATGCCGAAAAGCTGCAGCTTCACTGGGTGTCCCCTTCAGCGAAGAACCTGGAGAGGCGGCCTTCTATGGACCCAAGATCGATTTCGTAGTTCGCGACGTGATTGGTCGGGAGTGGCAACTTGGCACCATCCAGGTCGATTACAACCTGCCGGAACGGTTCGATCTTGCCTACACCGGGGCAGACAACTCAAAACACCGACCTGTCATGATTCACCGGGCGCCCTTCGGCTCATGGGAGCGGTTCATCGGCGTGCTGATCGAACACTTCGCAGGCGCATTTCCATTCTGGCTTTCTCCAGAGCAGATCCGCGTACTCCCAGTAAGCGAGAAGAGTGCCGACTATGCGACCGAGCTCCATGGCAGGCTGAGATCGATCGGACTTCGAGCCGACCTCGACGATTCAAATGAGCGACTGCAGGCCCGCATACGAAATGCAGCCATGATGAAAATTCCCTACCTCTTCGTGGTCGGACCTCGAGACGCCGAGGCTGGAACAGTCAGCGTCCGGGCCCATGGCATCGAGAAGGACCTTGGAGCCGTGAAAATGGACGCTCTCCTCGACTCTGCAGAGAGAGAAGCTCGTACGCGAGGCAAGCACACGATCCTCCAGGACCACTTCCCAGATGCATCTGGAACCTGATTCAACGGTGTTTTGCTTGCCGGAATCATGGTTCTGCTGATACCCTGCTCTGATCAGGTACCGCGGCAACCAGGAGGTTGCCCACCTGCAGGAGGAGATGGACATCGTTCACGAGGCTGGAACTTTGAGTAGGACTTGGACTGAAGGCTGCCTGTGCGCTCCAGTACCCTCTCCAACTCCGGTGTCCATGTACGTGACTGCATGCCTCGCAACGGCATGAAGGCCCGCTCCCCAAAGATACAGGCACCCGTCAACTAGGCACCAAGCCCGACGATCTCGGATGATCGTTGGAACATTCAAACAACAAGAGGAGTTTCTCCCATCGCTCGACGACGTTTCTTCAAGCCCCAGGAAGCCAGCCGGAATCTTCCACGTATCAATGAAAACATCCGGAAATCTCCCGTCCGTGTCATTGATGAAAATGACGAAATGATCGGTGTCATGAAGACCGAAGATGCGGTTCTGCGCGCCCGTGAAATCGATCTTGATCTCGTGGAAGTCTCCCCGGACAGTGACCCCCCAGTCTGTCGCATTCTCGACTTCGGAAAGTACCGCTACGAACAATCGAAGAAGGACAAGGCAAACCGTGCCAAGTCGAAGGCACTTGACATGAAGGAAATCCGACTCGGGCGATCCATGAAGATCGATCCACACGACATTGGAATCCGACTCGACCAGGCTCGTCGGTTCCTCATGGACGGCCACAAGGTGCAGATCGTCCAGAACTTCCGTGGGCGTGAAATGCTCCACAGGGAACGCGGTCATGAACGCATGGCCAATGTCATTGCAACCCTTGAAGACATCGCCAAGGTCGAAATGGAACCTCGAATGGCCGGAAGACGGATGACGATGATGCTTGCACCGGACAAGACCAAGATCGCACGATTGAAGCAATCAATGACGGCCACCGCGGACCGCAAGCAGGAAGACGTCGTGGATCCGATCATTCCCGATGAAGTTGCAAGTGCGGTCTCAGGTGAAGAGGACACTGAAAGCACGACATGACCCCGGGTGACCAGGGGAAGGTCGCCACGAGGTGAACATGGCTCGCATCGGCGTCATATCTGATATTCACAGCAACGCGAATGCGTTCATGGCCGTGCTCAATGAACTGGGACGACAGGATGTCGATGAGATCTTCTGCCTTGGTGACATCGTCGGGTATGGGCCGGCACCGGCACGGTGCCTGGAACTGGCATTCACATACTGCGACATCCTGGTACGTGGCAATCATGATGAAGCGGTCTTCGATGAATGGGCTCATCGGAAGTTCAATCCGGTAGCCTGGGCAGCCATCGAATGGACTCGAAAGAAGCTGAGTGAACGAGATGTCGACTCGCTGGTTCACATGAAGCCCATCGAGATTTCTCCACACGGCGTCACCTGCGCCCACGACACTCCACAGGAGTTTGCAACGGCCTATGTACTCGACTCAATGACCGCATCAGAGGCCTTCATCTCGCTGGAGACCCCTGTTGGACTGATCGGGCATACCCACATTCCCCGCGTATTCACGGTGCCTGAGGAAGCTCTCGCCGGAAATGAATGTCCCCCTGAAGCCATCAACATCATCAACCCGGTACCCGAGGAACCCATCTCCATCCCCGATCATCACTGGTGCCTCTGCAACCCGGGCGCCGTGGGGCAACCTCGCGATGCCGATCCACGTGCAAGCTGGGCCATCCTTGACACCGAGGCCAGGAGTTTCACCGTGCACCGCACGGACTATGACATCAAGCAGACGATCATCGAAACCAAGGAGGCGGGCCTTCCGGAAATCCTCGGTTCACGATTGATGCAAGGACTCTGATGCGTCGCATCAGATGGTCCGTTGCGCCCACCCACCATGGATGAACCTGGACAGGAACAGAACTGCACGAACTGCCAGTTCGCTGCAGAGTCCGATCCAGATCCCGACAAGTCCATACCCGAGATGGATTCCGAGGAACCATGCAAGCGGGAGACGGACCAGGTAACTGGAACTGCTCGTGATCACGAAGACCCAGAACGTATCACCTGTTCCTCGCAGCGCCTGCCGCACCACCATCGACGTTGCAAAGAACACCTGCGTTGCGCCACAGATGAACAGGAGTCTGGGCACATATTCCATGTGGATGGCCTGGTCGCTCACGATCGCCGTCAACGCCTTTCC
>JABABM010000006.1:4302-70158 GCA_014238205.1 Phycisphaerales bacterium
CCATACATCATCAAGACAATGCCGCAGAGCCCCATGACAAGGATCCCCAGAGCCGTGCACGTCCAGACGGCCTTCTTCGCCATGCGTACATTGCCCGCTCCGAGGAATTGCCCGGCAATCGACCCGGCGGCAATCCCAATGGCGAAGCCCGGCATGAAACTGAAGGCCTCCCACTGGACAGCAATGATGTGAGCACCCTGGAGACCCTCCCCGGGCTCGGCCAGGTCTGTTGTTGTTCCACCGGTCGCCTCGAGAACATCTCCCGCACCACGCAGGGACACGATGCCTATGAACCAGAGGACAACCAGGTTCGCCGTCCACATCGAGCATCCTTCGATGAAATTCGGAATGCCGATTCTGATGACTCGCCATGCCATGGCCCATTCGACTTTCAATCGGCCTGGGAACAGTTTCAGGTCGCGAATACCCCGACCGAGAACCAGCAGGGTCAACACGGCTCCAACAAGAAAACTCGCGGACGACCCCCATGCGATTCCCTGTACATTCATGTCGTAGCTGAAGGGGTTCTCGTAAACAGACTCGCCCCAGCGAAGATCAGCCCCGGAAAGAACCCATGAAACCCCCACGTTGACGATGTTGACGATCACGGCGATCAACGAGGGGCGAATCGACTCGCCTGCCCCGTGCATGCACATTCCGCCGACCATCATGATCCCGAAGCATGGCAGTCCAAACGCGATGATGCGGACGTACTCGGTGCAGAACTCCTTTGCCAGGACCTGGTCCGTGTTGAACGCGACCTCGGCAAGCAGCGGGGCGCCTGCCCACATCAGTCCGGAGACCAGCACGCCCCAGCCGAGGGACAGGCACAGGGCCTGTCCAAGTGCACGTTCTCCAAGAACTCGATCCCCTGCCCCCATCGCCCTCGCGATGATCGCCTGTCCACCAATCCCCAGGCCTGCCATCGCAATTCCGATGAACCAGCCAACGTAGGACCCCACGCCGAGGCCATCCAACGCCTGTGTAACGATCTCCCCGGGAAGCGCTCCTGCGAGCATCTTGTCTACAAGCCCGACTGTTGCCGCCAGGAACTGCTGGATGAGGATTGGCAACGCCAGGATTGCGATTGCAATGGGGAGTGATTTCCCCACAAGTCGGCCCGACTTGATTTGGCCATCATCGCTCTTCAACTGGCCGGGCGTGCTCGACAAGTGCACAGGCTAGCAGGTTCATCTCGTGCCAACCTGCACGGGTCAGGTGTCATCCGATGCCGGTACGTCCCACGTGCCACGACGTTTCTCCTTTGGGGCGAGCCCCGCCGGCTGGGATGGTTGTTCGTAGGACTGCTGTATCCAGAATGCAATGTGCTCGAACCAGAGCTTGTCACGTTGGTAGGTCGGATAGAAGTAGTCCTGTCTCCCCGCGAACAACATGGACTTGTCGGCCTGGCGGTCATACCAGAGTTGCCAGTCGGTCCTGCTGAGTCCCCACTCCTGCCCCGTCAAGGTCGCAAGGGATTGAGCTGCATCAACGTTGACCGACAACCGCCGGTCATCAAGACCCAGCAGGAGAGCCTGGAATACCCGGTCCTCCGGATACTGTCCAAGAGCAACAGCAACAGCTGCCTTGACCTCGCCATCATCGTCATCACTGGCAAGTACCCTGATGAGTTGTTCAACCACTTCTGGATTGTGCAGACGCTGCAACGCCTTGGCAGCGACCCACCTGACGTTCTGGCTGTCCGTGACCGATGTACTGATCCAGGGAACAATGAGAACTGCATCCTCCGATGTTCCATGGCGTCCGAGGGCCGTGATTGCAGCCGCTCGGACGAGCGGATCCGTCTCATGCTCAACGTAATCGCGATACATGTTCAAGTAGACATCGGCACCGCCGAAATCCGCAGTCGACAGCAGGACAACCCCCTCCCGGCGAAGGTCGGCGTTGTAGGGATCAAGGGCATCAGTTGCGGCCTGCATCGGGCTCTTGGGCTGAAAACTCTCCCCGATGTCCTTGAAGTCGTCAAAGACACAGCCGGGCAGTGTCGGGCCGGCAGCCAGCAGGGTCAGCAGCAACCATGGAGATCGCATGCGTGGAGTATAGGTCAACTGCAACCCGATCAACGAAGCCTCAGTCCTCGTCTTCCTGGGGCTTGAATGCCTTGATGACATCAGCCTGGACATTGGGAGGCGTATTTTCATCATGCGAATATTCCATCGAATAGCTGCCGGCTCCGGCCGTTATCGACTTCAGCTGGTTGGAATAACTCATGACCTCGGATAAAGGCGCCTCTGCAGTCAGGACGGCCTGGTTGCCCGGAAGAATCTGGGTCCCCTGAATTCGTGCCCGACGACCAGACAGGTCGGCTGAAATATCACCGATCATCTCTGCTGGAACGGTGATTTCAAGCGTGACGAATGGTTCAAGCAGGACCGGTGATGCTTTCTGCACCGCGTCGACGAATGCCTTCTTGCCTGCGGAGACGAAGGCCACTTCCTTGGAATCAACCGGGTGATGCTTCCCATCGTAGACAGCAACGTGAATGTTCTGCATCGGGTAACCGGCAACGGCGCCGGAGCCCATGACCTGCCTGACACCCTTTTCGATTGCTGGCAGGAACTGCTTGGGTACCGAGCCTCCGAACGTTTCATCAGCGAAGACGAGCCCGTTGACGAGTTCTTCATCCTCAGCTGAGACGGGCTTGACACGAAGGTACACCTCTCCGAACTGGCCGGATCCACCCGTCTGTTTCTTGTGACGATGATGACCTTCGGCTGCGCCCGTAATGGTCTCCTTGTAGGCAACCTTCGGCTGCCTCGTTTGAACTTCCACCCCGTAGCGGTCCTTCAGAAGCCTGAGTTTCGCCCTCAGGTGTTGTTCCCCGATGCCCCTGAAGACCGTTTCGTGTGTTGCTGCAACACGTTCCATGGCCAGGGTCTGATCCTCTGCAAGCATCTTGGCAATGGCCTCGCTGAGCTTTCCCTCGGCTCCCTTTGATGTCACCTCTATGGCCAGACCGAACATGGGTTTCGGCTGTGCAATCGGTACGATCGACGCAATGGTGTTTGCAGCCTCTGCATGAAATACGCTGTTGCAGACGATTTCGTCGATCTTCGAGACGACTGCGATATCACCTGGAATGGCCGAATCCAAGTCAGATGAATCCTTGCCCTGCATCCGCATGAGATGGGACAGCCTGACCGGCTTGCGTTCGTCATCAAGTCGATGACTTTCACCGGGCTTGATGGAACCCTGGTGAATCCGCATGAAGGCGAGCTTTCCGACGAATGGATCAGAAGACAGCTTGAAGACATGCGCCAGCAGTGGATCGCCTGCATCATGCGAGGGCTCGATGGACTCGCGTTCATCTCCCTTGATCCTCTGGAACGGTCGTGGCTGACCCTGCATCGGGTTCGGAAAGAGTTCAACAACCTGGTCCACGAGTTCTCCAACCCCCACGCTTTCACGCGCGGACGTGAACATCACTGGAACAAGATGGCCTTCGAACATCGCCTGCCTGAAAGGACCAGCCAGGCTTGCACTGTCAACTTCACCCTCCTCAAGATACTGCTCCATGAGCGCTTCATCGGTTTCGACGACCTGCTCGATGATTGCCGTATGGAAACCATCGATCGAACCAAGGTCTGAATCACCTTCACCGGAAAGGAAGCACCGTTTGACCTTGCTGCCCCCCTCGCAGGGGACATTGATTGGAAGACATCGCCTCCCGAAGGCCTCCTGGATGGAATCGAGTGTTGACTTGAGATTCAATCCTGAATCGATCTTGTTGACGACGATTGCAACGGCAGCGCCGCAGTCGGAGGCACGAGTCATGGCCCTCCGGGTAACTGGCTGGATTCCGGAAGCCGGATCGATCACGATGACTGCTGTCTCGACAGCCGGAAGGACTCCAACCGACTTGCCGAAGAAATCCGGCCGCCCCGGTGTATCAATGATATTGACGTGGCATCCAGCATGATCAAGATGCATGACACAACTGTCGAGGCTGTGCTGGAACTCCTGTTCAAGATCATCCCAGTCGGAGACCGTACTGTTTTCCTCGACCTTCCCGGCCCTTGGAATGGCTCCTGCCCTTGAGAGCATCTCTTCTGCCAGGGTCGTCTTGCCCGAGCCCGATGCTCCAAGGATCGCGATATTGCGGATCTGTTCAGTCGTGTAATTCGGCATGGCTTCCCTTCTCCGTACCCTCGGCCAGCGGCTTCATGCCGAGGCGGGGGGAGACAGAGTAGGATAATCGAAGGTCCTATCGGACGCACCTGTCATCCCGCTCGTGAATGATCCACTCTTCCACATCGTGCTTCTGGCACCCGAGATCCCCAACAATACCGGGAACATCGGCCGTACGGCCGTTGCTGCTGGCTGTGTGCTGCACCTGATCCATCCACTTGGATTCGACATGGATGAAAAAGCACGTCGTCGGGCCGGACTCGATTACTGGCAGCATCTCTCCTGCATCGAGCATGCCTCCTGGGATGATTTCCTGGCAACTGAACAACCACGCAGCCTCTGGCTCTACACGACTCGATCAGATCGTCCCCATTGGGAGGCGGAATTCCAGAGAGGGGATTACCTCCTCTTTGGAAATGAAACAAGTGGAGTGCCCCAGGGCGTGCACGATGATGTGACGAGGCACTGGGGCGAGGACCACCGAGTCCTGCTCCCGATGGAGTCGAAGGCACGAAGCCTGAACCTTGCAACAGCCGTCAGCGCCGCGGTGTACGAGGGACTCCGAACCGTGGAATGCGGAACGTAGTGCTGAGGCCGACTAGAGCGGGAATCGTTCACAGATCGAACGAACCGATTCGCAAACGGACTGGCATTCCGACTCGTCACCCTGGGAACCCATGACTCGGTCAAGGAGTTCGACGACTTCCACCATCGCACCCGCATCAAGCCCCCGCGTCGTGACTGCAGCGGTGCCCAGTCGCAGACCACTGGTCACCATCGGTGGCCTCGGATCATTCGGGATTCCGTTCTTGTTCGTAATGATTCCTGCCATCTCAAGCCAGCGTTCCGCATCTGCGCCGGTCAGTTCCGCATCCCGAGGCTGCAGATCGACAAGTACCAGGTGGTTGTCCGTGCCTCCACTGCAGAGTCGATACCCCTTCTCGACGAGCGCAGTCGCCATCGCCTGGGCATTGGTCACGACGTTCCGTGCATAGGTCTCGAACGATGGATCGAGCGCTTCACCGAATGCAATCGCCTTCGCGGCGATGACATGCATCAAGGGACCGCCCTGTGAACCCGGGAAGACCTTCCTGTCGACAAGCTTGGCTATCTCCTCGTCATCCGTCAGGATCATGCCCCCACGCGGACCTCGCAATGTCTTGTGCGTTGTCGTCGTAACGATATGGGCGTGTGGAAATGGAGATGAATGAACACCAGCGGCAACAAGTCCGGCAATGTGTGCGATATCCGCCATGAGCACGGCACCGACCTCATCTGCGATCGAACGGAATGCAGCAAAGTCGATTGTCCTGGGATAGGCCGAGTACCCGCAGATGATCATCCTCGGCTTCGTCTCGATCGCGATTCGTCGAATCTCGTCATAGTCGAGCAACTCGGTCTCGGGATCCAGGTCGTAGTCAACAATGTCGTAGAACGTGCCGGAGAAGTTCGGCTTCAATCCATGGCTCAGGTGCCCGCCTGACTTGATGGGCAGCGAGAGGATTCGATCCCCGGGCTTGCACATGGCCATGAAGGCCGCGATATTCGCGCTGGCTCCACTGTGTGGCTGTACATTTGCATGTGCGCATCCGAAGAGGGCCTTGGCTCGATCTCGGGCCAGATTCTCGATCTGGTCATGGAACTCGCAGCCGCCGTAGTATCGCTTCCCCGGGTAGCCCTCCGCATACTTGTTCGTCAACCATGACCCCATGGAATGCATGACAGCCGAGCTGACATGATTCTCGGATGCGATGAGTTCAAGGGTGTTCGACTGCCGCTGAGCCTCTGCAGCCATGTGCCGCGAGACTTCCGGGTCAGCCTGTTCAAGAAGCTTCAACAGTTGCTGGGAAGCTTCGTCAAGGTGTTGTGATGTGGTCTGGTGGGCCTGTGACATCATTGAATGGTATCCGCTGGCTGGGCATGGGCAACACTCGGACCTTGATAGAATGGGGGCATGTCGGGAACTATGAACAGTATCAAGGCCTGGCGTCCGATCGAGGCGCCGATGGGACTCTTCATGCTCGCCATCGACGAGCAGGATGCACTGCACACCGACTGGCCGGACATCCTCGATCATCATTGGCCCTCGGACAGGCTGCTCGACGAAAGCTGCTGCCCTGGAGCATCCTTGACTCTTCAACGCTATTTCAGCGGTGAATCCCTCGATCCCGCGATGTTTCTTGACGCAAGGACTCCTGAGGGCCCTCCCTTCTATTCCCGCTGCTGGATGGCATGCCGAGGTATCAGCCTCGGTACAACGACCAGCTATGCAGAACTTGCACGACGAGCGGGCAGCCCGAATGCCATCCGCGCTGCGGCAAGCAGCATGAGACACAATCCACTGCCGATCTTCGTGCCCTGCCACCGTATTCTCGAATCCACTGGAGAACTGGGTGGATTCGCAGGAAGTACTGATCCTTCGAGCCACGCATTGCAACTGAAGCGGGAACTCCTGGAGTTCGAATCGACCATTGCTTCAAGGAACCGCCTGGACATGCATGAACCGGCTCTTGCCGAGGAAGGGATGTCATGCGTCTGACCATCGTCGGCAGCGGATATGTAGGCCTGGTTACCGGGACATGCCTGTCAAACACGGGAAACCAGGTCACCTGCCTGGATTTGGATCCTCAACGGGTAAAGACACTCCTTGAGGGAGGCTGCCCGATCCATGAACCGGGACTTGAAGAACTCCTCAGGGCCAACATCGCCTCGGAACGACTCCACTTCACTGACGATCCCTGCGAGGCATACCGGGACGCCCAGGCCATCTTCATCTGCGTCGGAACCCCGACTGGAGATGATGGCACAACTGATCTGTCTGCCGTGATGTCGGTCGCTGATGACATCGCGGATGCCATTTCCGCTGCATTGACTGCGCCCCACCCGCTGATCGTGGTGAAATCCACTGTCCCAGTGGGAACAACGATTGCCGTCCGGGAACGGATCAAGGCAAACGTCCAAAGTCCATTTTCCGTAGCGGACAATCCCGAGTTTCTCAAGGAAGGGAATGCCCTCAGCGATTTCCAGAAGCCCGATCGAATCGTCTGCGGAGTTGGAGATGACACGGCCCGGATGGTTCTTGAAGAGTTGTATGCCCCCTACGTCAGGCAAGGCAACCCCTGCCTGTTCATGGACATTTCTTCCGCCGAAATGGTCAAGTACGCATCGAACGCCATGCTGGCCTGCCGCATATCGTTCATGAACGAGATCTCTCGGCTCTGTGATCATCACGGCGCCGACATCATGAGGGTTCGAGAAGGCATGTCCACCGACACCCGCATCGGCCGTGACTTTCTCTACGCGGGGCTGGGCTACGGGGGCTCCTGTTTCCCGAAGGACATCATTGCAATCATCGAGATGGGCAAGGAGGCCGGACTGCCGACGCCACTCAACGAGGCCGTGCATGTCGTAAACCAGTCACAACGACAATGGTTCATCGAGAGGGTGCAGGCAGTACTTGGAACAGACATGAAGGGGCTCCGGATCGGAGTCTGGGGTCTGGCGTTCAAGCCTCGTACCGATGACATCCGTGAAGCACCCTCGCGAACGATTGTCGCCGCCCTGCTCGAATCCGGTGCCGAGGTGATCGGGTACGACCCTGTTGCGGCTGACAACTTCCAGCAACTTGATACGGGGATGGAACGTGCCGATGACATGTACGAAGCCGCATCCAACGTCGATGCCCTGATCATCTGTACCGAGTGGAGCGAGTTCCGTACACCGGAATTCGAACGCCTGCGGAGCAGCATGAGCAGTCCGTTGATCTTCGATGGAAGAAATCTCTGGGATCCAGAACGAATGGCAGGCCTTGGTTTCAACTACCTCTGCATAGGGCGGCCGAATCTCAACCCGGCAATATCACCGGCTGATACCCCCGCGTGAAACCACCCCGACAGGATCGATGAAGTTCCCCTTTCCCCCCCCAGAGAGGTTGCAGACCGGTCCCGAGTCTGCTTTACTCACCCCACCCACGTTCTGGTGACAGGGGAATGCGGAGCCTGCCGATGCCACCACGCCGGACCACGGCGTCAATCCAGGGAAGACCCTCATGGATGCCCTCCATGGCAATGGCCTCCTCCTGCCTGTTGAGCATCTTCTACGTCCTTCCAGCCATGGCTGCTGACGGGCCGGTGTGTGCAGATGGGGCTGCTCCCTCCCCGTCGATGTTTGCTCCGCGGTCGATCCCGGCACAGAAGATTCTCGATGTAAGTTGGTTCGTCTGGGGAATCTGTGGATTGATCTTCCTGATCATGGCCGCATTGATTCTCTGGTGCATCATCAAGTACCGCCAGAGGCCCGGAGATGACACTGAAGCGCCACAGATATACGGTTCGAATCCGATTGAACTTGCCTGGACCATCATCCCGACCGTGATCGTCTTCGTGCTCTTCCTGGTTTCAGCCAGGACGATCTTCGAAATAGACCACACCAGCCCCCCTCCTGGTTCGCTCGAGATAACCGTGGTCGGTCACCAGTGGTGGTGGGAGTTCGACTATCCGGACCAGGGGTTCGTCACAGCCAATGAACTGCACGTGCCACTGACACGCGACGGCAAGTCTGTTCCGATCTACCTGACGCTTGAATCCAATGACGTCATCCACAGTTTCTGGGTGCCCCAACTTGCCGGGAAGACCGATGTCGTTCCCAACAGGCTCAACCACCTCTGGCTTCAGCCAACGATGGTGGGTACCTACGTCGGCCAATGTGCCGAGTACTGTGGTACCCAGCATGCAAACATGCTCATTACTGTCGTCGTCCACGAAGAGGATGACTTCAATGAATGGGTCACGAACCAGCGAACGGATGCAGTAGATGAACCAGGTGTGACTGAAGGTCGAAACCTGTTCCTGCAGACTTCATGCATCAACTGCCACAGGATCAGGGGAACGGTCGCAAACGGCACCTTTGCGCCCGATCTGACGCACCTGATGAGCCGGAGCGTGATCGGAGCCGGTGTTGTCGCCAATACCCCCGAGAACCTCAGTACATGGGTCTTTGATCCCCAGATGATCAAGCCCGGATGCCGAATGCCCTCCATGAAACTCTCACCGGAGGAGGTCAAGCAAGTTGTTTCCTACCTCCTCACTCTCAAGTAGAAGAAAGCCGACACGAATGACAACCCTTAAGCAACCAGGACAGACGAACGGCTCGGGATACCTCCGTGCACCGTTCCTGTCACGGCTGCATGAGTGGATTTCCACTGCCGATCACAAGAAACTCGGCGTGATGTACGTATCGACCGGCCTGATCTTCTTCCTGATCGGCGGGCTGGAAGCGACGATGATGCGATGGCAGCTTGCAGTCCCGGGGAACACGGTGCTTTCCCCAGAGGATTTCAACCGGCTGTTCACGATGCACGGAACCACCATGGTCTTCCTGGTAGGGATGCCCATCTTGCTTGGTGTTGCCAACTACTTCGTCCCATTGCAGATCGGAGCACGTGACCTGGCCTTCCCGAGGCTGAATGCCTTCGGCTTCTGGCTCTTCCTCTTCGGCGGACTCCTCCTCTACTTCAGTTACTTCGGCGCACAGGGGCTCTACGGGATGGGATCCGCTCCGGATGTGGGGTGGTTCGCCTATGCGCCCTTGACTGAACGGACCTATTCACGGGGCCACAGTACGGACTACTGGATTCTCGGCCTGCTTGTCAGTTCATTCGGATCGATCGCCACCGGCATCAATCTGATCACGACGATCCTGACCATGCGATGTCGTGGCATGACGCTCATGAAGATGCCGCTGCTGGTCTGGCTCATGCTCATCGATGCGATCCTGATCATGATCGCCATGCCTCCCCTGGCAGCCGCACAGGTCATGCTCCTCTTCGACCGACTCATGGGAGCACATTTCTTCGACCCCCAGGGAGGTGGGTCCGCCGTCCTCTGGCAGAACCTCTTCTGGTTCTTCGGTCACCCCGAGGTCTACATTCTCATTCTTCCGGCATTCGCCTACGTCTCGGAGATCATCCCCGTCTTCTGCCGGAAGGTCATCTTCGGCTACCCGCTCATGGTTGCAGCGACGGTCTCAATCGGCTTCATCAGTCTTGGCGTCTGGGTGCATCACATGTTCGCCCTGGGCCTGAGCCCCATGGTCAACACCATCTTCATGGGATCCACCTTCCTGATCGCGATCCCGACCGGTATCAAGATGTTCAACTGGGTGGGAACCATGTTCGGCGGAAAGATCCGCTTCGATACGCCGATGCTCTTTTGCACCGGCTTCCTTGCCATGTTCCTCATCGGGGGATTGACCGGCGTGATGCTCGCCACCGTCCCCTTCGACTGGCAGGTCAGCGATTCCTACTTCGTCGTCGGCCATTTTCACTACGTGCTGTTCGGTGGCCTCGTCTTCTCCATCTTCGCCGCCATCTACTACTGGTTCCCGAAGGTCACCGGAAAGATGCTGTCCGAATCGCTTGGCAAGTGCCAGTTCTGGCTGCTCTTCATCGGGTTCAACCTGACCTTCGGACCGATGCACGTATCCGGCATGCTCGGCATGCCACGCCGCATCTACACCTACCACGCTGATCGAGGCTGGGAGCTCTGGAACATGCTCTCCTCCATCGGCGTCCTGATCCAGATTGCCGGCGTCCTCTTCTTCGCCTGGAACGTCTTCCGCTCACTCAGGTCGGGCCGGAAGGCCGGGCCGGATCCGTGGGACGCCTGGACTCTTGAATGGTCGACGGCCTCTCCCCCTCCCGAATACAACTTCGAAGAAGAACCTGTCGTGTACTCACGCCGTCCCCTGTGGGACAAGAAGCACCCTGAAGACCCCGATTGGAAGTACGAATAGTTCATGTCTGCAACACCGACATCTCCCGTCACCCCGCTCCTTTCGCCTCCTGAAGCAATGTCACAGGCGATGGACAGTGGCAAGTGCGGCATGCTCTGCCTGATCTGCTCCGAGATCACCTTCTTCGGAACCCTGCTGGCCGTCTACCTGTTCTACATAGGCAAGGATCCAGCCGGCACCCCCACCCCGAGCGAGGTACTCGAGGTCTCGGCGGCACCGATGAAGGTGGTCTTCAACTCGTTCTTCCTTCTTACAAGTTCCATCTGGATCACCCTTGCCGTGAGATCACTTCGAAAGGGAGCCATGCGAGCCTTCGCCTTCTGGTGGCTCCTGACGATTCTCTTCGGCATCGAGTTCCTTGTCGGCACCGGCATGGAGTGGTACGGAATGATCGCCGACCAGGGATTGACCATCAGGACCAACCTGTTCGGATCCGGCTTCTACACGGTCGTCGGCTTCCATGCTGCGCACGTGGCCATCGGCCTGTTCCTGCTGAGCCTTGTCTTCGTCCTGACGCTGCTTGGCTTCATGCACAAGCGGCATGCCGAGAAGATCGAGCTCCTCTCCTGGTACTGGCACTTCGTCGACGGCATCTGGATCGCCGTCTTTACCATCGTCTACATCATCGGCCGCTGATACCCCATGGCACATGACACGCAACAACCCGGCACCGAGAACGGCATCCACCTTCCAGCACCGACCTCTTCGCCGTTCGTCTGCGCCTTCGGAGTGACACTGATCTTCACGGGGATCGTCACGATCTGGAGTGTCAGCATCATCGGCTTCGTCATCGCACTTGTCGGAGCCATTCGGTGGTGGAAGGAAGTGCTCCCGGACAACGTCCACCAGCTTGTTCCATTGGAAGAGGAACGTGTCTCCATCGACCCCAAGCCAGGCGGTGTTGCACACCTCATGGTCCCCGGTGGCACGCACCGAGCCAGAATTCCGATCGAAATCCACCCCTATGGTGCTGGAGCCATCGGTGGACTGCTCGGTGGCCTTTCCATGGCGATCATCGCCATCGTCTACGGGATCATTGCAGAGGGCAGCCCCTGGTACACGGTCAACATCCTGGGCGCAACAATCCTGCCCTCGCTCAGCCAGGAGGATGCCTCTCAACTTGCACAATGGCATACATGGGGCTTCCTCTTCGGCACCCTGATCCACGTGTCCATGTCGATCATGATCGGCCTGCTCTACGGGGTCGTACTTCCCATGATTCCCCGGGGAAGAATCCTCTTTGCTGCAGCCTTCATACCACTGCTCTGGTCAGGGCTGGCCTGGGGATCACTCCGGGTGGTCAATCCCGTCCTGAATGACCATGTCGACTGGACGTGGTTCATCATTTCGCAGATCGTCTTCGGCGCAGTCTGCGGATTCATCGTGACACGCAGCGAGCGAATAAGCACGATGCAGAACTGGTCGATGCTCGAACGAACCGGCATGGAAAGTCCAGGAGTTCCTTCAATCGGTGGAGATGACGAATGATGCAACGCCTGACCTCATTGAGCATGGCGATCATCGGGGTATTCCTCGTCGGCTGTGACTGGATGCCGGGCAAGCCCACGCGAGCCGAGGAATCGGTGCTTCCGACCGATGTCCATGCATTCAATACGCTCTACTCGGCCAACTGCAGTGGATGCCATGGCGCCAATGGGCAGTTCGGTGCTGCACGACCTCTCAACGACCCCCTCTACCTCTCGCTGGCAGACACCGCCTACCTCGTACAGGTCACGACCGACGGGGTCCATGGCAGCCTGATGCCCCCCTTTGCACGCAAGCAGGGCGGCGGGCTCACGAACCAGCAGGTCAGTGACATCGTCAATGGAATGCACCGAACCTGGGGCAATGCCGACGACAGCCAGGCCGCACCACCTCTGGTTTCAAGCACGAAAGGGAATCCCGCACGTGGAAGTTCCCTGTTTGCGTCTCACTGTGCAGCATGCCATGGCAAGGGTGGAACCGGTGGCCGGACTGCAGGCTCGGTCGTCGACAGTACGTACCTGTCACTTGTCAGCGACCAGTCGCTTCGGAGTGTCATCATCTGCGGCCGACTGGACCTGGGCATGCCCAACTGGCAAGGGACCCTCAATGGTTCGCCTGCCAGTGAGCGTGATGGCCTGCCGCCTCTCAACGACAGGCAGATCAGCGATCTGGTCGCCTTCCTGGCATCACACCGGGTGGAATTCCCCGGCGCCCCCTTCCCATCACTGGGCAACCCGCGAGGCAGTGGAACACAGGTGCCATGAGGACATACGACAATGCCTGAATCATTTGACTACAAGGAAGCCCCGGATGTACAGATGCTCGGCGAGCCCGGGGGGCCCGCGCCATCACGTCGCGGATTCCTCTTCTGGCTTGGAGCGGCACTGAATGTCGTCGTTGGCCTGCTCGTCGCCGTTCCCATTCTCGGGTACGTCTTCTCCTCGTGGAAACGTGACGACTGGCAAGCCTGGGTCGACCTGGTCCCTGGCGGCGTTGATGACTTCCCTCCTGGCCAGACCCGGCTGGCAACCTATCGCAACCCACCCGAATTCGATGTGACCTGGGATGGGTATACAGCCGACACCCCCTGCTGGGTTCGGCGTCTTGAAGATGGAAGTTTCAACGTCTTCGCCATCAACTGCACGCACCTTGGCTGCCCGGTCCGCTGGTTCCCAGAATCAAAACTGTTCATGTGCCCATGCCACGGAGGTGTCTACTACGCGGACGGCTCGCATGCCGCCGGCCCCCCGCCTCGTGGGCTATACCCCTACAAGATCGACCAGGACGCGCTGAAGCAGGGACGACTTCGCATCCTCGCCGGCCGACTTCCAACACTCCAGGAAACAACCTGAGATCCACTCACCGATGTTTGCATCCGTCATCAACTGGTTTGAAGAACGCCTGAAACTCGGGGAGACCCTTGGTCCCTCGATGACGCACTCCGTTCCCATGAGTGCCAGATGGTGGTACGTCTTCGGAAGCATGACGTTGACGATCTTCATGCTGCAGATTGCAACTGGAATCTGCCTTTCCCTCGTCTACGTACCCTCGGCCGATGAAGCCTACGCCAGTCTCGAGTACCTCAACTACCGGCAACAGATGGGGTGGTTCCTTCGCGGGATGCACGTGTGGGGTTCCCACCTGATGATCGCCTTCATGACGATCCACATGATCCAGGTCTTCCTCTACGGTGCCTTCAAGTACCCACGTGAACTGACCTGGATCGTCGGTGTGCTCCTCTTCCTGTGCACCCTGGCCATGGGGTTCACAGGACAGGTCCTTCGATGGGATCAGGATGCCTACTGGGGCCTTGGCGTCGGCATGGCCATGGCCGGGCGAGTCCCCTTCATCGGTCCTGAACTGGTGTATTTCGTGCTCGGTGGCCCGACCATCGGCGGCGAAGCGCTCTCCCGATTCTTCGCGCTGCATGTCTTCGTGATCCCAGGGACCCTGATCATGCTCATCGGCGCCCACCTGTTGCTGGTCATCAAGTGCGGCATCAACGAAGCCCCGACCCCGGGATACCAGGTCAACAAGGCGACCTACAGGGAGACCTACGAGAAGGAAGTGCACAAGCGAGGAATGCCCTTCTTCCCGAACGCCGCGGGCAGGGACATGATTGCCTGTGGAATCGTGCTCTTCCTCGTGTTCTTCTGTGCAGCCTTGTTCGGACCAGCCGGGCCCAACGGCGAACCCGACCCGACACTCATTCATACTGCTCCACGGCCTGACTTCTATTTCCAATCGATCTTCGCCGTGCTTGCACTGCTTCCACCCTACATGGAGACATTCCTGATCATGGCATTCCCGGTGCTTGCACTGGGAGTACTCCTGCTGCTGCCGTTCACCTCGGGCGATGGAGAAAAGAGCTGGAGACGCCGTCCCTTCTCGGTGATCACGGTCATCTTCATTCTGCTTGTCCTGAGCAGCCTGACATACCTTGGGTACAAGTCCCCCTGGTCACCAGTCATGGACGCCTGGAGCGGCATTCCAACGCCGACACAATACGTCCAGGGAAGATCTCCCCTGGAACTGCAGGGTGCATTGATCATCCAGGGCAAGCAGTGCAGGAACTGTCACATGCTTGAAGGTCGAGGTGGAGAGCGAGGACCTGAACTGGACTATGTCGCTACCCGGCTGACCCGGGATGAACTCATCAGGCAGGTTGTCCAAGGTGGTGGGAACATGCCCGCATACGGCAAGAACCTTTCTCCATCGGAGGTCACGGCCCTGGTCTCCTTCCTCATGACACTCCACCCGGAATGGGAGCGCGAGCCTGGCGCCGAGGAATCGAACGTGCCACGCCCGACGACCGGTCCCTAGCCACCAACCGGCTTCAAGCACGCGGAAACAAGTACCCTGTCCTTCATGTCACCCACCACGCGGGCCATGCTGGAATCCTGGAACTTCGACCCCCTCCTGTGGTTCCCCCTGCTGCTTGCCCTGGTGCTCTACTTCCGTGGCTGGCGGCACCTCCATGGCCGCCTGCCAACCCGTTTCCCGAGATGGCGGCTGTACTGCTACACCTCCGGCCTGTGGGTGACATGGCTTGCCATCGCCTCGCCACTGGATGCACTTGGAACACTCCTGCTCTCGGTCCACATGACACAGCACCTGCTGTTGATGATGGTGGGCCCACCATTGATCCTCCTTGGAGCACCTGGTCTGCCGATGCTCATGGGACTGCCTCGGACCATTCGCAGGTACTGGGTCGGCCCCTTCCTTGCATGGGGCGCATTCCGTCGAGGAGCTCGCTTCATGGTCCATCCTGTCGTTGGGTGGACCTTGTTCTTCATCGCGACCTGGGCTTGGCATGTTCCCGTTCTCTACGAAGCGGGTCTCCGAAATCCCACGTGGCATGTCATTGAACATGCATGTTTCATCTTTACAGCGACGCTCTTCTGGTGGCCGGTGATTCAACCATGGCCCAGCAGCCCCCACTGGCCCCGGTGGGCAATGATTCCATACCTGCTCCTGGCCGATCTTCAGAACACGATCTTCTCCGCCTTCTTCTGCTTCAAGGAGACACCGCTCTATCAGTCGTATGCATCTGCGCCTCGCATCACCTCCCTGGATGCGCTCCAGGATCAGTCGCTTGCGGGTGCGATCATGTGGGTTCCAGGATCGATCATCTACCTGGTTCCAGTCGCAATCCTGCTCCGCTCACTGCTGGCGCCAAGGCTGGTCAATCCTGCCAAGATGAAGCTTGCAGTTGCAGGGCATGCCTCCCGGGTCTCCCTGACTGTCCTTGATGCACATGGCCAGGTGCAGGAATCATTTGGAGGCGGCATCACAGAACGTGATGCTGCGTTGAAGGACCATGGAAGGCGAGGCTCGCTCATTGCTCATCCAGCCTTCAGGCGAAGTCTGCAGTCGATCATGATCCTTCTGGCCGTTGCCGTGATCCTTGATGGCCTCCTTGGTCCCGAGGTAAGTCCGTTGAACCTTGCCGGTGTGCTTCCCTGGACGCACTGGAGAGGGCTGGTCGTCCTGGCACTGCTGCTAGCAGGGAACCTCTTCTGCTTTGCATGTCCCTTCATGCTGCCCAGGGAACTGGGCAAGAAACTGTTCAATCCGACACGGCCATGGCCAACCTGGCTTCGATCGAAATGGATCGCTGTCGGGCTGCTGCTGGGGTTTCTCTGGTCCTACGAGGTACTGAGCCTCTGGGACAGCCCGTGGCTGACGGCATGGATCATCATCGGGTACTTCTTCGGGGCCATCGTCATTGATTCGTGTTTCCGCGGCGCCAGTTTCTGCAAGTATGTCTGCCCGATCGGGCAGTTCCATTTCGTCCAGTCCCTGGCGTCGCCTCGCGAGGTTCGCATTCGAAGTGCGTCCGTCTGCAGTACCTGTTCGACACACGACTGCATCAAGGGCAACGAGCAGCACCGTGGATGTGAGCTTGACCTGTTCCAACCCCGGAAGAACGGAAACATGGACTGCACGTTCTGCCTCGACTGCGTGCGTGCCTGTCCGCAAGACAACGTGGGCCTGCTCCCGAGCATCCCGGGCAACAGCCTTGTCCACGATCCCAATCGCTCATCGGTCGGCAGGTTCTCAACCCGGTGGGACATCTGCGCCCTCGTGGCGGTACTTGTCTTCGGCGCCTTTGCCAATGCACTTGGCATGGTTGGGCCGGTCCTCGAGACGGAAGCTCGCTGGCAGGAACAACTTGGCCTCGAATCGATTCTTCCGGTCGCCACCGCGACGTTCTTCACAGTTGCAGTACTCATCCCGGCCGTACTCCTGCCGTTGGCGGGCCTGCTCTCCAAGGCAGCAGGCCCATCGCGGGAACGTTTCAAGGCGATCACCATCCGAGGAACCCTCGGGCTGGTTCCGATCGGATTTGCCATGTGGCTCGTCCACATGCTCTTCCACCTCCTGACAAGCTGGCTCACTGCCTGGCCAGCTGCGCAGCGTGTCATGCAGGATCTCGGAGTGAGCCTGTTTGGCGAACCTGCCTTCGCCATGTCGTGCTGTGGACCTGCCCCAAACTGGCTTCTGCCTGTTGAGATCCTGCTCCTTGATCTTGGGCTCCTGCTTTCTCTCTACGTGCTCTACAGGCTGGCCAGGCAGATGGTGACCGGGGTCATCTCGGAACTTCGCTTTCTCCTGCCGTGGGCCGTGGTGGCCTTCGCCCTCTACTGTGCAGGCGTGTGGATCATTCTTCAACCCATGCAAATGCGGGGGACCATGCTGCCATGATGGCCTGTCGATACGCCATTCTGGTACTCCTGCTGGGGCTGCTCTCGGAACCACTCCTGGCTGACGGCGGCATCGTTCGTGCATCAACTGTCAGTGGCTCGTGGCGACTGACCATGTTCTCCTCCCCGACACCGCTCCGGGCCGGTCCCGTCGACCTGTCGGTGCTCCTCCAGGACGTGGCAACAGACCAACCAGTGCTCGGCGCAACAGTCAATCTCATGCTTCGACACCCCGACAGCGAACCCCTCCTCGTCGAGGCCACTCGTGCATCGGCAACGAATCGCCTCCTCTACGCTGCGCTCCTTGAACTGCCGCATGCAGGGACATGGACAATCGATGTCCTGGCGGTCAAAGGCGATCTTGAAGGACGCCTCCAGGCAGGCCTCGAGGCTGGGCCACCCCTTCCCCGCCTGCTGTCCCTCTGGACATGGCTGGCAATCCCGGGGATCGTGCTCATTGTGTTCGTGCTCAACCAGTGGCTCATCCGGACACGGCACGATTCACCAGACCCAGAACCAGGCCCAGGCCCAGGATCATCATGAACAAGCAGCCGACGATTGGAAGAGATGACACCCAGGTGATTCCTCGCAGGCGGAGTGGGTCTCGAGCCAACAGGTGGATCATGTTCGGCATCATCGGGATCGTCGTGCTCTTCACGCTCCTCCCGATGATCAAGGCCTGGCAGTCGGTGGGCGCATTCGAACGGGAAGCCCGGGAAGCGGGCTTCACCATGAGAGAAGGTGTCTCACTGGTCGTGGAAGAGAAGATCACGAACCCGACGTACCTGCGTGGTTATGAAACAGTTGAAATCCACCAGGGAGCCGATGCCGACATCGCCATTGCAACTGCCTCAGCCATGCTTGACGGGCGGTACGCCGGATCCGTCTCGTTTCTCGGCAAGGAGCTGACAATCCTGCCCGGGGCCGTCATCGAGGGAGACCTCAACCTTGCCGCAGCCAAGAGCGTCATCCTCCGTGGCGAGGTCCAGGGCGAGATCATCGGGAATGTCGGGCGGGTGTTTCAGCCTCAAACGGCAGATCCAGCTGCCAACGAGGAGCCTGACGACCTATGATTGAGTTCGTAACTTTCCAAGGTGAAAGGAGATTCCATGGCCAAGGCCATCGTCGATCCAACTGAACTACGCAAGTTCGCCAATGACCTGAAGCGATTCAGTGAAGAACTGCATACGCAGATGAACATGCTGAATACCAGGAGCCATGCACTCGGGCAGTCGTGGAAAGACCAGGAACACAGGAAGTTCCTGGATGAGTTCGAGCAGGCACTTCGAGTCCTCCTGAAGTTCCAAGTCGTCGTGAAGGAGCACATTCCCTTCCTCCTTCGCAAAGCACAGCGAGCCGAGGATTACCTCCAACAGCGTTGACCTCACGGAGTTCCGCCATGGCCGAACAGGCCAATGTTCGTTCCATCGATTCGATAGCCGTCTTTCGGGCGGCGCTCATCAACTACATCGAATCCATCCGCGCAACCACGAGTGAAGCCAAGAGCCATGTTCTGCGCATGCAGCACTGGGTCGGTGAAACCCAGAAGCTCGAGTGGACACGCAGGAAGAAGAAGTGCAACGAGCAACTGGCCAATGCCAGGAGCGACCTTGAACGAGCCAAGATCGCACGACCAGACGCACATCCATCCATGTTCAGCGACCAGGTCAGGGGAGTTGAGCGAGCCAAGCAGGCCCTGGCCCACAGTGAAAACAAGCTGGTGGCCATCGCTCGCTGGTCTCGTGAACTGGAACGCGAAGGCATGCTTTTCCAGGGAAGTCTGCAGCGGCTTTCACGAGTCGTCGATGGCGACCTGGAACGATGCACTGCCTGGATGGCTGCGCTGATCGAGCACCTGAATGCCTATCTCAAGACTCCACCACCGAAACTTCCCAAGGCAGAAGCGGCTGAAATGAATCAACCAGGTGCACGGCGAGGCGGCACCGAACCGACAAGATCAACAAAGGGAGATGACGGCAATGAGCCTGACTTCGAATCGAGCCAAACTCCAACGGCTGACGAAGGACCTGACGATCAAGTGGGATCGAACGACTGAAGACTGGAACGATCCCATGAGCAGGCGTTTCCAGACCGAGTTCCTGGAACTTCTCCAGCGCTCCGTGGTCGCATCATCCGAGGCGATGGACACCATGAACGAAGTCCTCATGCGTGCCCAGCGGGATTGCGAGTGACCCCCCCTCTGACCCTACAATGAAGCAGGAGGCCGCCGCATCACGGGGCCTAGGGGATCAAGAACAACGACCACGATGAACGACTCCCATTCACCCAGCCATGCTGCAGCACTGATCGAGCAACTTCGCTCGCTGGTCAATCGGACCACGACCATGATCTCGAAGGCTGACGAGGATCTCTCGTCGATCACTTCGAAGGCTGATGAGAAACGTACCGAAGAAACAACCGCGTTGGAGGAACGCAACACCGAGGCCAGGGAAACCGAGGAGGGGCGACATGAGTCCGCCATGACCTCTCTTCAGCAGGAAGTGCAGGAACGCATTGCCCATGCCAAGGAGCAGTATGAAGGCCGCAAGAGTGAAATCAACGAAGAAGCCGACCAGATGCAGAGCTCGGCTCGAAAGAATCTCAGCGAGCAGGAATGGCTGGCCGAGAGTGTCTTCGAAGCAACCGGCAGCGAACCACGCAAGCGACTTGAACTGACTCGAAGGGAAATCAACAGGTACCTTGAACGCCTCGACCAGTTCGAGGAGTCCGAGGCGAAGTTCCGGACACGATGCAAGATGACCTGCGCGGATGCATCCTCACAACCATCGATCGCCGAAACAAGCAGCGATCTCGAGGATGCACTTGCCTCGATCGGTTCACAGATCGATGTCTGCCAGAACGCTCTCCGATCGCTCTTCCGACTTCCCGCTCCTCGATGCTTCATCGGTCCGGTGCCGCTGCTGCTGATTCTCCTTGGTGAAGTTCTTGCATGGGCTGGCTTGACTGCCTATTTCATGCTGTCTGAGCAACAGGAGTTTCTTGATGCCGCGACGGGGTCTCTCTGGTGGAGCCTGCTGAGCCCTGCCGCTGTTCTCATTGCCCTGCTCCTTGTCAAGCAGATCGCACTCAGGCAGTACCGGTCGCGAAGAAACGTCGTGGCTGAAGAAATCGCCAGGGCTCGAGCCATGTGCGATGACATTGATCGTGTCGGGGAAGAACAGTGCAACATCGAGGAAGACGCACATCGGAACAAGCGGGACCGGGAACTGAAGCAGGCCAGGGAGACGATCGCCCCGAAGCTTGAACAGATCTCACCTCGCCGCGAACGACGACATGAGAAACTCGAGGAGAACTACAAGGAACTTCTTGAGAAGATCAATGAACGCCAGCGGGAGAAGGTCGAGGAGGAGACTCGGCAACACGACGACATCGTCGGCGTACTGGATGCCGAGGAAGCGGATGCTCGAAGTGCGATCGAATCTTCCTGGAACAGTACTACTGATGCGGCAAGGACGTCGCATGCGTCCACGGAAGATGAACTCAAGTCCCGCTGGAACGAAGGCACATCGTATTTCCGTGAAGCGATGGATGCGATCGACATCATGTCCAGGGAGTGCATTCCCGACTGGGACGATGCATCCTGGTCGGACTTCAAGGGCAGGGACACTTTCAATGGACTGATCCAATATGGAAGTTACGACGTCGACATGAGCACACTGGACGAGGCAGGCATGCCGCCTCCGGATCGCTTCCCCTGGCCCATGGAAGACAGGTTCACCATGCCGGCCATGCTTCACCTTCCACATTCCGGGTCGCTCTACCTGGAGTTCTCGGAGCATGGCAGGGAGCAGGCCGTTCGAGTCCTGCAGGCCTCAATGCTGCGAATGCTTGCATCGATGCCTGCAGGAAAGATCCGTTTCACCGTGATCGACCCTGTTGGACTTGGGCAGAACTTCGCCGGGTTCATGCACCTGGCCGATCACGAGGAAGGTCGCATCCTCGAGAAGATCTGGACCGAGTCCCGGCATATCGAGCAGCAGTTGATGGACTTGTCGGAGCACATGGAGACCGTGATCCAGACCTACCTCCGCAACGAGTACGAAACAATCGACGAGTACAACATCGCAGCCGGGGAAATTGCCGAACCTTACAGGTACCTCGTAATCGCCGACCTGCCGGTAAACCTCACCGAAACTGCTGGCAAACGACTGTCGAGCATCATGCAGACCGGCGCTCGGTGCGGGGTCTACACCCTTGTCGCCTGCGATGCGAGGCAGAACCTGCCCAGAGACGTCCTGCGTGAAGATCTCGTGGAGCACAGTGACGTCATCCAGATCGGCGATGGAGGCTGCAAAGCTGCGGATGCCGCCTTGCAACCATTCACGTTGGAACTTGACACACCTCCCGGGGATGAACAACTGACCAGGATCGTCAAGGCTGCCGGAGATGCCGCGGAACAATCCCGCCGTGTCGAAGTACCCTTCAACATGATCGCCCCGCCTCCCGAGGAGTACTGGACAGGATCAACCGCCAAGGAGATCCGCGTCCCACTTGGACAGACCGGCGCCACGAGGCACCAGAACCTCGTGCTTGGCCGGGGCACTTCCCAGCATGCACTCGTTGCAGGCAAGACGGGTTCCGGTAAATCGACGCTGCTGCATGTGCTGATTACGAACCTTGCACTCTGGTACAGCCCGGACGAGATCGAGTTCCACCTCGTCGACTTCAAGAAGGGCGTGGAGTTCAAGACCTATGCCGAACACGGGCTCCCCCATGCCCGGGTCATCGCGATTGAAAGCGATCGGGAGTTCGGACTCAGCGTCCTTCAGCGGATTGACCGTGAACTGAAGGAGCGAGGGGAGCGATTCCGCGATCTTGGCGTCCAGGATCTTGCCTCGTTCAGGTCAAATACGGGCGAATCCTTGCCACGAGTGCTGCTTGTCGTCGATGAATTCCAGGAGCTTTTCGTAGACGACGACAAGTTGTCACAGGATGCCGCACTCCTGCTCGACCGCATCGTGCGGCAGGGTCGTGCATTCGGCATTCACGCACTGCTTGGCTCACAGACACTCGATGGCTCCTATTCTCTGGCAAGAAGCACCCTCGGACAGATGGGCGTGCGGATTGCCCTGCAATGCACCGAGGCGGATTCCTACCTCATCCTCAGCGAAGAGAATGCGGCAGCAAGGCTCCTGGAGCGACCTGGCGAAGCAATCTACAACGACGCCGGGGGGAAGGTCGAGGGAAACAACTCCTTCCAGGTCTGCTGGCTTGATGACTCGGTACGGGACCACTATCTCGACGTGGTCCACTCCCTTGTAAAGGAACGGAACCTGGACCTTCCGACCCCCTTCGTCTTTGAAGGAAACATCCCGGCTGATCTGACCGAGTGCCGACTGCTTGAAACCGCCCTCGCAGAACAGCCGACACATACACCTGCTTCGATCAACTGCTGGGCCGGCGATGCCATCGCCATCAAGGACCCAACGGCCTTCACACTCCAGTTGCAGAGTGGCTCGAACCTCATGGTCGTCGGCCAACGCGAAGAGTCTGCAACAGCGCTCTTCATGGCATCGATGCTCTCGGCTGCGGCACAATCACCACCAGTGGCTTCAACCGGCGAGCCTGGAGTGCGATTCGTCATACTCGACGGGCTTGCCTCCGATTCCGATCTCCATGGCCGACTCGAATCCCTGGGAACAAGCCTGCCCTACGCCTGTACGGCTGGGACACATCGGGAGTCCAGGGAGATCCTGAACGAACTTGGCGCTATTCTCGAGGAACGCAGGTCCACCGGCGAAGCCTCCGGGCCGAGGACCATCGTGATCCTTCATGGGCTGCACAGGCTCAGGGAACTTCGAAGACCGGAAGATGACTTCTCCTTCTCGATGCGTGATGAAAATGAACCTGCCAGCCCCCATGCCATCCTGATCGAACTTCTCAAGGATGGACCGGCACTTGGCATCCATGTTCTCACCTGGGTCGATACGCTGAACAACCTCAACAGGACACTCGATCGAAGCAGCCAGCGGGAATTCGAGATGCGAATCCTCTACCAGATGAGTGCAAACGATTCATCACAATTGATTGATTCACCTGCTGCAGGCGGTCTTGGGCTCCAGCGAACCCTGTTCTGCAGTGAAGATACTGGAACCGAGGAAAAGTACAGGCCCTGGGCCATGCCCGAAGAGGCCTGGCTGAATGCTGCGGTCGAACGACTTCGTACACGGCCCTGATCCCAGTACCATGGAGACACCCGGGCGATTAGCTCAGTTGGCTAGAGCGCTTCGTTTACACCGAAGAAGTCACTGGTTCGAGTCCAGTATCGCCCATTCCACGGGTCCACGGAAGAACGAGGGGAACCCATGAAGCAAGCGGTGGCCCTGACCATCCTGGCATGTACGACATGTGTCTTCGGCAACAATGACGAGACATGGTGGTCGTGCATCGCACTTGAGAAACCAGCCGTACCTGGATCGAACATGGACGAGCACCCCATCGATCGGTTCCTCGCCATCGAGATGGAGTCCCTCGGGCTGACCCCATCCAATGAAGCCGACGCTCGTACCCTTGTACGCCGTGCAACGTATGACCTGACCGGCCTCCCGGCTTCACTTGAGTCGATCAAGGACTTTGAAGACGATGATGATGCAACCGCTTGGAACGCATGCATCGAACGACTTCTCGAGTCCGAGCAGTACGGGGTCAAGTGGGGAAGGCACTGGCTTGACCTGGTCCGCTGGGCAGAGACGAACTCCTTCGAACGCGACAGTCGCAAACCAGCCGCATGGCGGTACCGCGACTGGGTGATTGATGCCTTCAATTCGGACATGCCCTATGACCGCTTCATTCTCGAGCAACTGGCTGGAGATGAACTTCCAGACCGATCCCTTTCGTCGATGATCGCCACCGGGTACTACAGGCTCGGCATCTGGGATGACGAGCCGACTGACATTCCGCTTGCACAATACGACGACCTTGACGGGATTCTCGACACCACCTCACGAGTGATGCTTGGAATGTCCATGGGCTGCGCCAGGTGCCATGACCACAAGAAGGATCCAATACCCCAGGTCGATTACTATCGAATGCTGGCCTTCTTTCACGGCATCACACCGTACAAGTCGACCCCCGGAAACTCGATCCAGGAGATTGACTTCCTCAAGACGGTTCCGAACAACCTCGACAACCCGGACATCGATCTCCACCGCGAGCAGGCCTGGAACGAGGAACGCACCCGACTTGCCAACTCGATCATCGAGTCACATGCAGGCATTGTGAACTCGCCGGCGCCGCCCGTGGAACGAAATGGGCTGATCCTTGCCCTCGAGGATGGCTCACGGGAAATCGAAACCCCGGTTGCCGATGATTTCACCGTCGAGTTCCAGTTCAAGACCACTGAAGAGTGCCCGGGAGATCATCATCGAAACTGGTGGACCGGCAGCGGACTGATCAGCGCCGAGGTCCCGGGAATCGTCAATGACTGGGGCATCACGCTCCAGGGCAACGGATACATCGTTGCCGGCACGGGAAATCCGGAGCGAAGCATCTCCTCCGCCGGCGGGTACAACGATGGGAGATGGCACCACGTGGCCTTTGCCCGTGATCGCGAATCCGGGATCTTCACCCTGTACATCGATGGTGAACCCGTTGCCTCGGAAACAGGATCGCAGGAACCACTGGATGCGTCACCTGTTGTCCTGGTAGGCGAGCTGTTGCCTGGACGGAACGTCTTCAAGGGAGCAATACGTGACGTTCGATTCTGGGATCGCGTGCTCCCTCATCGGGGAATCGTCGACCTGGCCCTGGGACTCTCCCCCCTCCCCTCCGCCCCCGGATATCCAGAGTACGAAGTACTCGTCGAAAAGTTCATGGAGCTCCATCGCCCTGTTCCACTGACGACGGATGTCCTGTGTGTCATGGAACCGGATACAACGCCTCCAGAAACCCGAGTGCTTGACCGGGGAAACCCGGCTGCGCAACTGGAAGTCGTTGAAGTCGGGTTCCCCGGCATGCTCGGTGGAGGAGAACCCGGGTCGATCAAACCAACCGATGAATCCTCTGGACGAAGACTTGCATTGGCTCGGTGGATCAGCGATCCGAACAATATTCGCACAAGCCGGGTGCTCGTAAATCGCATCTGGCAGCACCATTTCGGTACCGGGCTCGTCCCGACCCCCAATGACTTCGGCATGCTGGGACTTCCTCCGACACACCCGGCGCTGCTCGACTGGCTGGCCTGCGAGTTCATCGAGCGTGGCATGTCCATCAAGGAGATGCACCGCCTGATCATGACTTCCAAGGCATACAGACGATCGGGAAGCCCAGTAGGTGATGCACGTTCTCGAGACCCGCTCAATATCGCTCTCAGCTGGTACCCGATGCAACGACTGACCGCCGAAGAACTGCGTGACTCCCTTCTTGCAGTCAATGGAACATTGAACCTGGAACTTGGGGGGCCATAGATCTATTCGAAGATGCCTGCAGAGGTGCTCGCGACGTCATCGAGACCAGATGCGGCATGGGGCCACTCCACGCCTGAACAGGCAGCACGCCGTTCCGTCTACATCCACTTGAAGCGATCGCTCCTGGACCCGATGCTGACTGCATTCGACCTGGCCGATACTGATTCGACCTGCCCCGTCCGGTTCGTCACCTCGCAGCCCACCCAGGCCCTGACGATGCTCAACAGCGATTTCATCAACACCCAGGCTCACCTGCTGGCCGACAGGCTCCGGGCTGAATACAGCACCTCCGAAGAACGTGTCACGGGAGGCATCGAACTGGCTCTCTGCCGCACAGCGAACATGACCGAGGTCCGGCAGGGGCTTCTGCTCCTTGAGGAATTCCAGGAAGCCGACGGCCTTGACCCGGGACTTGCTCTCGATCGATACTGCCTCCTCCTGCTGAACCTCAACGAGTTCATCTACGTAGATTGACCATCCAGATGCATGATCCAGCTGACACACCCCGCAATACCTTCTGTGGACGAACCCGCAGGGAGTTTCTCTGGGATACCGGGGGAGCATTTACCTCCGTTGCGCTTGCAGGGCTGCTGAGTTCGGATGGCTTCCTCGGCGGGCGAGCCCTGGCGGCTGATGGAATTACGCCGATGGTCAATCCACTGGCTCCGAAGCCTCCACTGATCGCACCAAAAGCCAAGTCCGTCATCTTCCTCTTCATGTACGGCGGCCCGAGCCAGGTGGATACATTCGACTACAAGCCCCGCCTGTACAACCTCGATGGCAAGACCATCGATGTCCAGACCAAGGGGCGAGGCGGTACGAAGAGCCAGGGACGTGTTGTAGGACCGAAGTGGAACTTCAAGCAGTACGGTGAATGTGGCAAGTACGTCTCGGACCTGTTCCCACACCTGGCTCATCACGTCGATGACATGGCCTTCATCCACTCGATGTATGCCGAATCTCCACTCCACGGCTCGGCCATGCTCATGATGAACTCGGGAAGAGTGCTCAGTGGAAGCCCTGCACTTGGTTCCTGGGTGAATTACGGACTTGGATCGGTCAATGAGAATCTGCCCGGGTTCGTCGTCATGCTCGATGAAACCGGCGGCCCCATTTCTGGGGCCAAGAACTGGAGCAGCGGCTTCATGCCAGCCACCTACCAGGGGACGGTACTGCGACCTCACGGCTCCCCCATCCTCGACCTGAAGCGACCAGAAGGCATGAGCATGCAGGAGCAGCGACGCCTGCTTGATCATCTGCAGTCCATGAACCAGGAGCATCTGCTCGATCGCAGCGGAGATCCGGCGCTCGCTTCGCGGATCTCCACGTATGAACTGGCCTTCAGGATGCAGCAGCATGCTCCCGAAGCCGTCGATCTCGACATGGAGACCCAGGAGACCAGGAACCTGTACGGAATGGACCGGGAACGAACTCGACCGTTCGGGCGCAAGTGCCTGCTTGCACGACGCCTTGTCGAACGAGGCGTTCGGTTCGTCCAGATCTACTCCGGGGGAAACCACAATGACGCGAACTGGGATGCCCACGGAGATCTCGTGAAGAATCACGAGTTCCATGCCGGTAACACCGATCTTCCCATTGCGGGGCTGCTCTCAGATCTGAAGCGACGTGGAATGCTTGACGAGACCCTGGTCGTGTGGGGCGGCGAGTTCGGCAGGCAACCCACCGCTGAATATGCAGAAGGCACTGGACGTGATCACAACTCCGCCGGGTTCACCATGTGGATGGCAGGAGGAGGGATCAAGGGAGGAATCAGCATCGGCACCACTGACGAGTTGGGCAACCGCGCCGTGGAATCGCCATTCCACGTACGGAACCTGCATGCAACGATTCTTCATCAGCTCGGCCTTGACCCCAATGCACTGACCTACTTCCATGCCGGACTGGATCAGAAACTGGTTGGTGTCGAAGGCGCCGAACCGATCTACGATCTCCTGGCCTGATATCCACACACACTTCCTGGACCCCCCACATGCGAATCACTGCCGTCCTCATCCTCGTGCCATGCCTGCTTGCAGGCGGAGTGGTCGGAGACATGCTTCGCGTCCCCGGAGACCATGAAGCAATCCAAGGCGCGAGTGATGCCTCCAGCGACCGCGACACCATCCTGGTCGGACCGGGCCGATGGGTGGAACGACTGGATCTCGACGGCCATTCCATCACGCTGAAGGGATCGGCAGGACCGGACTCGACCATTGTCGATGGAACCGGGAACGGCCGTGCTCCAACCCTCACGTGCGATGATGGGGAGAACAATGCAACCCGGATCATCGACATGACCCTCATTGGTGGAAAGGGAAAGAACATGATTCCACGCGGGGAAATCCAGGGCGGCGGCGTTCTCGTTGTTGATGCTTCTCCCATTTTCATCAGGTGCACCATGCGAGACAATCATGCACAGTATGGTTCAGGAGGCGGGGCCTCGATCATCGGCGGAAGACCGATCTTCATCGACTGCACGTTTCAGCAGAACAAGTCGGACCACATTGGAGGAGGGCTCCTCGTGAAGGAGGGCCAGCCACACTTCATCAACTGCACAATTGCAGACAATATTGCACCCACGGGAGCCGGCCTCTATGCCTGGAGAGGCACCTCTTCGTCGTTTCTTGGTTGCCGGTTCATTGGAAATGAAGCTGAAGGCCATGGTGGCGCCGCTGCAGCGTGGGATGCCGAACTGGACTTCACCCAGTGCCGCTTCACGGGAAACAAGGCACCCCTGGGCGGAACAGCCGTTTCAGCCCTTGAAACGGCCCCAAATATGGTGCAATGCACCCTGGATGATGGACAGGATGTCGAAACGCACGACTGAGCCAAGGACAATGTTCTTCGCATACAATCGTCGGATGCGACCCATGAAGGCCATCTACTCGTATTCCATCGCCATGTTGCTTGCAGCATCCTGCGTCTCCTGCAGCACGATCGAACGTGCTCGGCCAAGGCCCTCGACTGCTTCAACAGTGACCAAGATCGATGATCCTGGTGAAACCAGCATCATGCGTGGAACAGTTGGCGCTGAAACAATCATCCTCGGGTACTCGGATTCTTCCTCCCCGGCCCACCAGCCGATCGTCGTCCGTGGGTACGGCCTCGTGGTCGATCTCAATGGAACTGGTTCCAGCGACATTCCTCCCGCAATCCGGGCCCACATGATCGACCTCATGGACCGCCAAGGTGTAGGCCAGATGAGCTACAACGCTGGTGGCATCTCCCCTGAAACATTGCTCAACTCGACAGATACCGCCGTCGTCATCGTCGAGGGAGTCATACCGCCTGCCTCTGTTGGTCGGCTCACTCCACCCTCCATTGCAGGTCGAACTGCAAACAGCATCCCGGGAACAATCTTCGACTTGAGGGTCTTCGCCGATCCAAACACGGGCACGACAAGCCTTGAGGGTGGTCGACTCTACACGACCGACCTGCGACCAGGCCCGATCGTGGTAGGAAGCCGACAGGCTTCGATCCTGGCCAAGGGGAAGGGATCGATCTTCATCAATCCCTTCACCAATCCCAGCGGCCAGTCCGCGACATCGGTGAACAAGTTGACGGGCCGTATTCTCAACGGGGGCGAGGTCATGGAGGACATGCCCTTGAAACTCATGCTGATGGAGCCGAGTCATACGAGGGTTCGCATCGTTCAGGATGCGGTGAATCGTCGCTTTCCGCAGGAATCCGGCCAACAAGATGCGACTGCAACTGGCAAGAGTGATGCCGTCATCGAACTGACCGTGCCTCCGTCGATGAGGAACAACACGGAGGACTATGTGCAACTTGTCATGCACGTGACACTCAGACAGGCCAATGCGGAGTCAGTGGCGCTTTCGACACAGAAATTGCTTCTTGCTGACGTTGACAATGCGTCAACTGCCTACTGGAGATGGTGTGCAATCGGCGACCGGGCACTGCCTCTGGTCAGGGAACTGTATGACGATCCGGAGGAGCAGCCTCGCCTGGCTGCACTCAGGACTGGTGCATTTCTGGGCGATCCGATCGTAGGAAAGCACCTGAGGAAACTCGGCACGAGCGGAGAACTCGGCCAACGTCTTGAAGCTGCAGAGCTTATGAAGACCCTGCCCGAAGATCCAAGGACCGACAGGACTCTCAGGGAAATGTTGAATGATCAAGATGTGGAAGTCCGCCTCAGGGCATATGAGGCATTGGCTGAGCGGAACGACCCACTGATGAAACGAACCAGTATCAGTGGGAAGTTCATGCTTGATCAGGTCGAATCCGACTACCCGATGATCTACATCTCCCAGTCAAAGTTGCCCAGAATCGCCATCTTCGGAGGGGAACTCTCCATTGAGCAACCCATCACGATGGGCGCATGGGAGAATCGGCTTCTCATACAGGATTCCAACGAGCACGATGACAAGATCGAGGTCTATTACAGGCCTGCCAGGGGTGGAGGTGCCAGGATTCTCCAGACAGACAAATCTGTTGGCGAGTTCATCGAATCACTCGCCCACCAGCCTGATCCCGATGACCCTCGGCCAGGTCTGGACCTGACGTACAGTGAAACGGTCGGTGCCATCCATGCCGTTTGGAACCAGGGGTACCTTGCCTCCGACTTCAAGGCCGAACAGGACCGCCTGCTGGCAATGATCAGAAGATATGGCACCTTGTCCTCGAAGACTGAACGCCCCGAATTCGAATCAGACAACTCTGGACAGGACGCCCCAGGCTCGCTTGATACTGCGACAACTCCCTCAACCAGAGCAGTCACCCCCCTCAGGAAGTCTGGAAAGCCAGCCACAACTCCCTGAGAACACCCCAGAGCGTGATAATTATCGTTGTACCAGCCCTAGGGACGATAGAATGGGGCCCGTTGGGGAGTCTTGAACACCCCTTGGGATGAAATGAAGAAGGGCCGCGGCGCTGTTGTGGCTGGTTACTTGGGGCTGGAGTGCCCCACCATGCCCGGCAGCGAGATCCAAGGATGGATTCCGACGGCTGGCAGGAGGTCCAAGCCGCATGCGGCTCGCAAAAGTTACCATTTCCGGCTTCAAGTCCTTCGCGGACCCGGTTGAAATCAGGTTCGACCACCACAAGGTGGGCATTGTCGGACCTAACGGCTGTGGAAAGTCCAACATTGTCGATGCCATCAAGTGGGTTCTGGGCGAAAGATCTGCCAAGAGCCTTCGTGGCGATGCCATGCTTGACGTCATCTTCGCAGGCTCCGCAGGCCGCAAGCCGCTTGGAGCCGCTTCCGTCACCCTCAGCTTCACCAATCCTGTCACCAATCCTGGAGCACAGGATCCGTCGCAACGTCGGCTCCTTGCAGTAGATACAGATACTGTTGACGTAGGACGCCGCCTCTATCGTGATGGTCGAAGCGAATACCTGATCAATGGAAAATCCTGCCGCCTCAAGGACGTGAAGGAACTCTTCATGGATACGGGAATCGGGGTCAATGCCTACTCGATCATCGAGCAAGGCAAGGTCTCCGCCATGCTCAATGGCAGCCCGATCGAACGTAGAAACATCGTGGAGGAAGCCGCAGGAGTAGCCAAGTTCAAGACCAGAAAAATTGAGGCAGCTCGCAAACTGGAGCGTTCCGAGGTCAATCTCGTCCGCGTCCGTGAACAGTTGGCAAGCACGGAAAGACGCCTGCGAATTGTCAAGGGGCAGGCAGTCAAGGCCAGGAAGTTCAAGGAACTTGATGAACGATATCGTTCGCTTCGGACCGAACTTGCACTCGACCAGTACCACGAATTACAGGAACGCCTCTCAGGACTGACCAGCCGACTCTCCGACCTTGAACTCCAGTGCCACCAGGTGGAACAACGACTTGTCGAACTGGATGAGACGGCCCAACAGGCTGAACTGAACCGGCACGAACAGCAGGAACGACGCCAGGAATTGGAGAGACAACTCCAATCGAACGATTCCGCGTCGAGACAGGCTGCACAACGACGGGAAATGACCTCCAGCCGACTGGAAGAGTTGAAGACGCAGCTGGCTGTTGACGGGGAGCGTATCAAGGAACTTGAACACCGCCTTCGCAGTCAGGAAGACGACCAGCAGTCCGCTTCGGATGCAATGGCTGCAGCCGCCGAGCAACTTGCCGAAACAGAAAGACGAGTCGATGACTCGAGTCGCGATGTTGCCCGCCTTCACCAGGAGAGCGAACTGGCAGAACGACGAATCGAAGCGACCAGGAGTGAACGCGATCGCCTTCTTGCCCGCCGTTCCCATGTGCAGTCGACTTCAACGGCCATCGAGGGACGCGTAAGGGAAATAGAGGAACAACTTGAACGCCTTGGACAACGCAGGGCAAGTCTCGTTGAAGAACGAACACTCCTCGAACGCGATCGCATCGAGAATGACAAGGCGCTCGAGTCTTCGCAGCGCGTAGCCCGTCGGCTGGAATCGGAGCTCTCCTCCCACGACGACGTGGCTGCGGACCTGAGCGAACAGCATGCCGACATGACCGAGCACCTCGCATCGGTTCGACATGACCGTGCCGGCATCGGCTCGAGACTGCACCTTCTCGAGGAAATGCAGGATGCACGTGAGGGGCTGACCGACCACGTCAAGCGAATCCTTTCGGACACGGACCAATGGCCTGGCATCGAGGGAATGCTCGGTGATGCCCTGACAACATCTCGAGACCACGCCAGGCTTGTTGAAGCAGTCCTCGGACGTGACCTCGAACTCCTGCTTGTTTCAGACGAAGACACCCTCCAGGATCTTGCAGGGCAACTGCTTGAATCCAACTACCAGGCCAACCTGCATGTTCGTAATGGAGAACCGCCAGCAGTTGATCGCTCCGACCTGCCGGAAGGTGCTCTTCCCCTCCTCGACCTTGTACAGGTGGAGGCAAAGGCACTGGGGGCAGCACATGATCTTCTTGGACATACGGCGGTAGTGGACAATCTTGAAACCGCACTTGCCTGCAGAACCACATCTTGGCGACTCGTTACACGCACGGGCCTTGTCCTTGATACCAATGGCTGCATCAGGGTAAGTGGAGCCTCTGCCGCTGGCGAACACGGGTGGCTTTCCCGGCGACTGGAAATGGAGGACCTCGGCGACCAGGTTCAACAGCTCGACGGAAACATCTCGAGCATGACGAACAATCTTGCTGAAATTCTCTCTGAAACCACTCAGGCACGCGAAGTACAGCAGCAGACGGGGCGACTCCTTGCCGAGGAACTCAATGCTGTTGCAGAACTTGAATACAACCACCGCCGCTTTGACAGGGACCTTGAGCGTATCGTCAGGGAACAGCGGACGATCGATATCGAGAACGAGGAGCTCGACTCCCGACGCAACGAACATTCCGAGGAACTGGTTTCGATCAAGGAAGAGCTCACCCGCATGGATGGTGAATCGGCGAACTGTGATGAACGTATCGCCGAGACTGAAACTGCATCACAATCGATCGCATCGCAGTGGAAACAGTCCCAGGAAGACCTCACAGCCCAGCGAGTCGAGCTTGGCCAGATCAGTGAACTCTACGAGGCGAGGCAGCGTGAGCGAAGCCACCTGTCCCTTCTTGCCGAGGAAACCGGCGGCGAACTCATTCGTCAGCGACACCATGTCAACACGCAGATGGCTTCAGTGGATCAGCATGAAGCGGCAATCACGACTGCCGACGAGGAGATTGCTACTTCCCGCCAGAACGCAGCTCGTTCACGAGCGGAAATCCACTCGGCTGACCAGGCGTATTCCACGTCCGAAACCTTCCTCACCGAGCTTCGGGAACAGCTTGAGGCTGCCCGGAACAAGGCACGGCAACTGGACCGTGACCGCAATGCCCTCGAGATCAGCAAGCGGGAAGCGGAGGTCAAGCGTGAGAATACAGAGGAACGAGTATTGGCCGATCTCGAAATCGATCTTCTTTCCGCATGGAAGCTCGTAGCAGATCAACGACGTGCCGATCCCCAGGAACCGTTGGATCAAGAGGCGGTAGAAGAAGAGATCGCTGAACTTCGCGACACCATCAAGAGCCTGGGCAACGTCAACCTCGACTCGATCGAGGAAGAAACGACCCTGGAGGAACGCAACGAGGATCTCGTCAAGCAGGTCGATGACATCGACCTTGCAGTCACACAACTTGGGAGCCTCATCGAGGACCTTGATGTGAAGTGCAGGGACCGATTCGAGAAGTCGTTCAAGGAGATCCGTGAGCAGTTCGCAGGCAGCAATGGCATGTTCCGTCAGCTCTTCAACGGCGGCAGCGCAGACCTCTTCCTCCAACCAGATGAAGACGGCAATGTCGACATTCTCGAATCCGGCATCGAGATCACGGCGAAACCGCCTGGCAAGAAACCGCGTGTACTCAACCAGCTTTCCGGTGGCGAGAAGGCGATGACTTCCGTTGCGCTCGTCATGGCCATCTTCAAGTCCAAACCATCGCCATTCTGCATTCTCGACGAAGTCGATGCACCGCTTGATGATGCCAATGTAAGCAGGTTCTGCAGCACGCTCGACCAGTTCCTCGACAAGAGTCACTTCATCGTCATCACCCACCACAAGCAGACCATGCTCAATTGCGATGCCCTGTATGGAATCACCATGCAGGAACGAGGCGTCTCAAAGCTCGTCAACGTCGAAGTGGAAGATGTCGGCCAGGATGGCTCCATCCGCAGGACAACGGAGACCGAGGCCACGGAAACGGTCGAGGAAGAGGATCCTCCCGCGATGATCGTGACGAACCCGGCTGCCTCCGAAGCATCCACCCCCGCGAAGGCCCTCTGAGCCTCAGCAACCTCCTGCAATCCTGACCATCACATCGCCCAGTTCCTGAAGTGCAGGTGACGGCGGTTGTTCGGGAGAGAATGGATTGGGTGTATTGAACACGTGGTTTGCCCCCTCGATGAGGATGGCTTCGCCTGTCCCCCCGGTTGCATCTGCTATTTCACCAGCGTCCTTGACCGGTACGGCATCATCCAGCACCCCATGGATCACGTGAACAGGAACCGTAATTCGTCCTGCAAGCGAAAGAAGATCGTGGGCCCCGGGGTCGTCGAGCTGTTCGTTGAGCCATGAGGCCCCGACGTGAAGCACCTGCCCGGTTCGACTTGACGGAGAGGGCAGACGACCATCCGAAAGCAGTCGTTCCCGATCCTCCCCCTTCATGCCAAGACAGGCAGAGGGTGCAGCAAGCGTCACGATGCCACGCAGGCCCTCGATCGCCTCCTCACCGGCATGACGTCCCCCGGCAAGCAGGCATGTCGCTCCCCCGCGGGAATGTCCTGCAAGGAGCATGCCAGACACCTTCCCTCCCGGCAACACGCCTTCCCGCAGGCGGGCAAGCAGAGTCAGGATGTCATCAACCTGGCGATTCCACGTGTCTTCCTGGAATGCTGCTTCGTCGAAGGAACCATGACCGTGCCCCATCCCGCCATGACTGAAGTTGAACCGGTGCGCAACGTATCCGGCCTTCGAAATCGTCTCGGCAAGCCATGGAATGAACCCGTAGTCCTTGTACCCCTTGAAACCGTGCGCAAGCAGGACATGAAGGCCGCCATGCTCATGCGGTTCGTGCGTCGTGCCGAGGATCGGACGGCCCGAACTGCCTGGAGTCGACCAGTCAGACATCACAGCCGGGCCACGATGGCTTCAGCGAAGGCACGGGTCCCCAATGTTCCTCCCAGGTCACGCGTCTTCTCACCCGCAAGGAGGCATGCGTTGTAGGCATCTCGAATGCGATCCGCCACCTCCGTGCACCCCGTGTCACTCGTACGTTCCGCCATGTGCCTCAACATCATGACGGCGCTCATGAGGATCGCAAGAGGATTGGCGATGTCCTTGCCGGCGATATCCGGAGCGGAACCATGGACCGCCTCGAAGACGGCGTCATCACCATCACCGAAGTTTGCTCCGGGAGTCATGCCCAGTCCACCGACAAGACCAGCGCAGAGATCCGAGACCACGTCGCCATAGAGGTTTTCACAGAGAATGATGTCGAACAGTTCAGGAGACTGAACCAGTTTCATGCACCCGGCATCGATGATGACTTCCTCGTATTCAATCCTGTCGCCATACTCGGCCTCGTGCAGTTCCCTTGCGCACTGTATGAACAGGCCGTCAGACACCTTCATGATGTTCGCCTTGTGAAGTACGGTGACTTTCCCGCGATTCCGGGCAACGGCGTATTCGAAGGCGAACCGGGCAATCCGGACCGAGGCAGTCCTGGTAGCTACCTTCAATGAAGTCACCACTCCATCGCTGATCACGTTCTCGATTCCCGCGTAGAGACCCTCCGTGTTTTCCCGAACCACGACGATGTCAACCGGTGCATCTGAAAACCTCGTTGGTACCCCATCGACGGAACGAACCGGTCGTACGGCTCCAAAGAGGTTCATCCGCTTTCGCAGGGCTACGTTCACGGATGTGAACCCCTCGCCGATGGGTGTCGTGCAGGGTCCCTTCAGGGCGATGTGGTGCTCTCGGATCGCATCCAGCGTCTCGGAAGGAAGGACTTCATCCGACCCCGCCTCAATGGCCGCAAGCCCCGCATGGTGACGATTCCAGGCAATATCGGCCCCTGCAGCCTCAAGGACCATGCATGCGGCATCCGTCACTTCAGGCCCTATGCCATCTCCGGGAATCAAGACCACCTGGTGTTTCATATCGAGCCAGAGCTCCTCTCTGCAGGTGAGAAGATACCAGCGTCTTGACGGCCCCGGGTGACGCGTCGAGGATGTGCAGGATGACGGCCCCTTCTTCTCCCCTTCCTGTCGATGTCCTGGTCCTCGGTGGCGGAGCCTCCGGGCTCTGGATCCTCGATGTGCTCCATCGAGCCGGCCATCGCGTCCTGCTCCTTGAGGCAGGAAGCCTGGGCCAGGGACAGACCATCGCATCACAGGGAATCATCCACGGGGGCTTGAAGTACGCCCTTCGCCTGGGTCCATCAGGATCTGCTCGAATGATCCGTGACATGCCCCTGAGATGGAGGAGGGCATTGGGTGGCGAACTGGCCCCGAACCTGGCTGGAACACAACTCCGGAGCGACTACTGCTGCCTCTGGGCCATGCCGGGCCTCCGTTCGAGAATAGGACTGCTTGGAGCCCGCTTCGGACTGCGGACAAAACCATTGCCGATGCCGATTGAAGCACGGCCCGAGCCCCTCAAGTCATGGACCGGGCCTGTTGCCCGAATAGACGAACAGGTCATCGAACCACAGAGCATGCTCAGCCTGCTTGCTTCGCAGCACAGGGATCGCTGCCTGAAGATCGACCTGGAAAGTGGCTTCGAGTTCTCGATGAACGCACAAGGTGGAGTCGACCTCGTACGACTTCTGAATCCAGAGACCAGTGCACCACTGGATCTCCAGCCCAGGCATGTGGTCCTGGCCGCAGGCGCTGGAAATGAAAGAATTCGTGAACTCATGGGGCTCCCAGGACAGGCCATGCAGCGACGCCCCCTCCACATGGTTGTCGCCAGGGGATCCCTTCCAAGGCTCAACGGACACTGCATCCGTCATGGTGCACCATGGCTGACCATCACATCGACAGTTGACTGCGCAGACCGGATCGTATGGCAGATAGGCGGAACCATCGCTGAAGAGTGCGTTGGAAGGGATCGCAAGGAAACCATTGAACGGGCCCGCAACTGCATTCACGAAGCCCTGCCCGATCTGGACCTTGCCGGCATACAGTTCGGGACCTACACCGCAGATCGAGCAGAGGCCACAACGGATGGAGGAGCTCGTCCTGAAGGACCTGCCCTTCTTGTCGATGCAAACATCATGACAACATGGCCGACCAAGCTTGCGCTGGTGCCGATGTTGTGTGATGCCGTGAACGAAGGGATTCCGGTCGTTGCCGACGAGGATGAACCCGCAATTGACCTGCACGAATGGCCCCGCCCGAGTGTGGCGCTGCCCCCGTGGGAAAGGGAGGAGACGTGGACCGACGTTCACTCGGCCGCAGTGGCCTCGACGTAACACCTGTTGGTTTCGGCACCTTCAAGCTCGGCCGGAACGAGGGAATGAAGTATCCAGATGGATATGAGCTTCCTTCCGATGAAGAAGCCTCGCTGGTGCTCAATGGAGTGCTCGACCTGGGGTTGAACATCCTGGATACAGCGCCTGCCTACGGCTGCAGCGAGGAACGCATCGGCAGTTTCGTTTCGAAGCGACGCTCCGACTACGTGCTCTGTACGAAAGCCGGAGAACAGTGGGTGAAAGACGGTCCCTGCTACGACTTCTCCCCCTCGGCAATTCGAGCATCCCTGGAAGGAAGCCTCGAGCGACTCCAGGTCGATCACGTTGACATCCTCCTGATCCACTCCGATGGCAGGGATCTTGAACACCAGGCCGACGGACTCCTTCCGCGACTGCTCCAGGCACTCCGAGATGAAGGCAAGACCCGGCTCATCGGGTTTTCCGGCAAGACACCCGAGGGGATCACAGCGGCCATCGACTGGTCCGATGTCGTGATGCTTGAATACAACTACCAGGAGCAAGGCATGGAGGAGAGCATTCGAAGAGCCGCCGACCAGGGTGTCGGTGTGCTGGTCAAGAAGGGGCTTGGAAGCGGACACCTGGATGCTGCTCGTGCCCTGGAGTTCCTGCTCCGAGATGCTCCAGTGAAGGACGCGATCAGTTCAACCATCATCGGAAGTCGCTCGCTGGAACAAATGACCCGGAATGTCGCCCTGGCCGATGAACTCCTGGGATGACTCAGCTCTCAAGCGGAACGACGAGCACCATGCCGATCTTGAGACGATCCGGATTTCCACTGAGTTGTTTCGAGTTGGCATTGAAGATGATGTCCCACCTGTACTCCTTGCCGTAGTATCGCAATGAGATCGATGAGAGAGAATCCCCGGTTTCAACCGTGTGATGTACCGTGCCAGGGCTTGGCTTCGATGGTGTGCTTGCAGTGGAAGCCGTACGTTTCGTCACTGGAGCTGGAGGAATCTTCAACTCCCTGCCGACACGAAGTCTATCCGGGTCCACTCCCGGGTTGGCTGAAACAATACGGTCCCATTTGGTCACTGAACCGTAGTACCGGAGCGAAATTTCACTGAGAGTTTCCCCGGGAGCAACGACATGCTTCGTGATGGTTGCAGGAGTCGTTGCGGTTGTCTCGACTGTCTTCGTCGGCTTGTTCTTGACTGAAGGACGTCCCTGAGCAGTTGTCGCGACCGGACGCCGTAAACCCCTGCCCGCTCCTGCGTCGCTGGTGACAGGCTCCTGAATAGTCGAGGTCTGCAACGGGGTTCGTGCTCCCATTTCTATTTCGTCAGGCTGTCCTTCACTCTCCACCTGTGATACCAGGTTCGGCGGGGGACTCGATGGCGTGGGGTCCGGGACCCTGGCAATCGGGTCCCTGGTTTCAGGAATCGGCATGGCCTGCTTTGATTCCAAAGCAGCCTTGTCAGAAGCAGGCGCCTCCGTGGCTGGACCTGCGGATGCGAGGGGTTCAATCTGGTGCTCCGGCGAACCGCCGTAGAACCAGACCAGGAACCCGATGAAACCGAGTGATACGAGCAGAACGACCTTGCTGCCAACTGACATGACGAACTCCATTTAGATCAGGATGTAAGACGCCCCCTCATGTATAGAGATCGGACAACGGCATGCAGGAACTTCTATTTTCCTTGGCGACAGATGCTGTTCAGCCTGGAAATGGCTCGCCTTCAAGCAACGGGACCTCTTCCCCGGTGTCCTCGAGGGGCTCGTCCCGCTCCTTCTTGCTTCGATAGACCATCGGGGATGCGATGGCAACGGAGGAGTAGGTTCCGACGAATACACCGATCAGGAGAGCGAACGCGAAGGCCCGGATACCCATGCCACCGGTGATGTAGATGATCAGGACGGCAATCAGGGTTGTCACCGAGGTCAGTACCGTACGGCTGAATGCCTGGTTGATCGAATCGTTGACCACCTCCTTCGATGGAAGCGAACGCTTGCCACGATTCTCCCTGACTCGATCAAGGATGACGATGGTGTCATTCAGGGAATAGCCGATTACGGTCAACAGCGCGGCGACGACTCCCGTATCGATAAGGAACTCATCGATCATCAACGTCTTCCAGAAGAACTCGTGGCCTGCGAGGTATCCTGACAAGGCGAGACAGCCGAGCACGATCATGACATCATGGGACAGGGCCAGGATTGCGCCAAGCGAATAGTAGAACGATCCGAACCGGATCCAGATGTAGAACAGGATTCCTGCCAGTGACAGGATGACTGCACCGATCGCATTGGCCGCCCGGGTCTGTGCCACCGACGGGGCGAAGGAACTGACCTGCTCGAAACTGCTGCGTTTCGTCATGGCTGCCCTGGCCAGATCCCATTCACGCGATGCCAGTCGCCTGTCTACGAGCGCGGCCTCCGAACGGAGATAGTTGATATCCGGATCCGTAACGAGGACTGCTACCGAGGTCCACTCATCCGCCGATGCAGCGGACTGGTTGATGCCGAAGACGGCCACGTCCCTGCCTGCAGTATCCGAGGAGAAGTCTGGGTCCTGTCGCATCTGGTCCAACCGCTGCTGGACGTCTTCGAGCGAGATGGGCGGACTGATGTCTTCTACTCGAATGAGAACGCCGCCTCGGTAGTCACTGATGTCGGCTTCCAGTCCGTCTGCCTCAAGCACCTCGCCAAGCGTCTTGCCTTCGATGGGCAACGTGTATCGAGCGAATGCATTGGATTCGGCGCCTGCAAACTGTCTTGGTTCCGAGATGGCCAACTGGTCACCGAACTCGGCAAGCAATGCGGATTCCACGATCGGCTGGATGCCCTGGTCGTCCTCAATGTTCGTTGGATTGGCGATTTTCACCTGGAATGAATCTGCCACGGTATTTCCCGAAGCATCCATTCCCGCCAACCCCACTGTCAGGACCTTTGCATTCCGAAACTCCCGGAGCGTCCGGTCCTCCAGCGAATCCCCCTCACCAGCCGAGGCACCGATCTGGCGGACACGTGAAAGAACTGAATCCTCCCCACTGTGCCGGAGCATCAGATTGCCTTCTCCACTGGGGGCCGTGTCCATGGTGACTGCAACACCACCACGGAACTCCGTATCGAAGAGCTCGACACCCCTGGAATAGCAGAGCACGATTGAAGTGATGACCAGAACGGTCGAGAACGCCCAGAAGAACATACGCAAACCGATCCAGTCGATCTTCGGTCGGAGGAGTCGTCCGATGACAGGGATCGCGGATGCAAGCATCGGCAAGCTGCGACGCTTCATGACGTGGGCATAGATGTCGAAGATGTATCGTGTCACGAACAAGGCCGTGAACAGGGTTGCCAGGATGCCGATGGTCAGGGTCAAGGCAAATCCCTTGACCTCCGTCGTCGGTTGCATCATCAGGAGCACTGCGCAGACAATCAGGTTCGTCAGGTTGGCATCAAGGATGGTGCTGTAGACCCGGCTGTAGCCTTCCCGGATCGCCTCTCGCAGGTCTCGAGCACCGCCCTCGATCTCTTCACGAATACGCTCGTAGATCAGGACGTTTGCATCAACAGCCATGCCCATCGTGAGAACGACACCTGCCAGACCCGGCAAGGTGAATGTCCCGTGCAGGAGGGACATGACGCCGAAGATGATGATGCCATTGCAGATCAACGCGGCATCCGCAACACAGCCGGCAAAGAAATACCAGACGAGCATGAAGATCGCGACGGTGATGATGGCCCAGAGGAATGCATCGAATCCCCGGCCGAGGTTGTCTGCCCCGAGCGATGGACCCAGGACATTCACGGCGATGGGTTCCTTGGAGAGCCTGGCCTCCAGTGCGCCCGAGGCCAGAACGCGGATGAGGTAGTCGAGATCCTCATCATTGAATGTGCCCGTGATCTGCCCGTTATTGGAGATATGGGACTGCAACGTCGGCGCGGTATAGACCTTGCCGTCAAGGACGATCGCCATGGGCGAGCCCACGTGCGGCTGCGTCAGGCGGGACATGCCTGTTCCGCCGGCATGATCCAGTCGGAATGAAACCGAGGGTCGACCGAATCCATCAGCGGAACGACCCGTTGACTCGATTGACCAGTCCGCTTCGTTCTCATGCGTCAAACTCTTGGGGTCGGTCGTGTAGAGCAGCAGGTAGACGACGCCATCCACGTCGGCTGCAACAAGCCCGCGGCCCGAGAAGTAGGCCTGCGACCCGGCTTCAAGTGCGGCCAGTTGCTCAGGAGTATTCGCCCATTGCTGCAGGTCATGGATCGGGAACCAACTGGCGATCATGGAGTCCGTATTCTCAGGACCAACTTCTGCAAGTTGTGCACGAAGGTCGACTGTATTGACTCCCTCGGCTTTCCCTTCCTCGACAGCAATGTGGAACTCGAGCACTCCAGCACCCTGAAGCAGCCGCATGAGGTCAGCTGGATCATCCAACCCTGTCCGCTTGGCCTGATAGGCATCAAACGTGGTAACAGTTACATCGAGTACTTCGCCCAGGTGGGGGTACTCGTCGAGGATCACCTGAAGCGTTGCTTCCCGGGGAGAGACCGCCCTTTGGGCAAGTCCATCATCACCTCGAACTATGTTGCCCTCGTCATCCTGGAGTACTTCGCCTGTGGACGGCAGTTCAAGAGCCCGAACAACACGGCTTCGATCGAGGCTCATCGCAAGCGTCTCGCTGAAGAGTTCCTCGAACTCGATCTCCGCATCGGCCAACTCAAGTTGAATCGCCCGGATGACCGCAGGCTCATCGTTGGTCAATTCGGCGGTCTGCAAGCGAGTCTGGACATCAACCACACCGTTCCATGCATCCTGGAGTTCGACTATGAGTCTTCCGCGATCACTTGATTCACCACCACCGAACCGAGAAATCGCCTCCCGCATCTCCAGGGATGCTTCAAGAGCGCCCCCGTCGATTTCCGCCTCGTCGATGAATCGCTCCAATGCCTGATCGTAGGCTCGCGCCAGTCCCTTGACCTCCTCGTTGGGGAGGGGCATGACGACCTCGATGCGATCTGCGCCAAGCGGGGTCATGGCGATGTCGAGGACACCCTGTGGATTCACACGATCGCTGAGTACACGAATCGTCTGGTCAAGTACCTGTGTCCTGTCGGCGCCTTCGGGCATTCGTACCGAGTAGACGAGGCTGACTCCACCACTCAGGTCGCGGCCAAGCCGCACCTTCTCTTCCGGAGGTAAGGTTGCCCAGAGGCATCCCCCGATGATTACGATGATGAGAATGGTCTTCCAGAAGATGTTCTGCATGGTGCCGTTCGCCGCTTTCAACCTGGTGGTTCGGTGGGCTCAATCGCCCGAGTCACTGCCTTCCTGGGTGAGTACCGTCTGCACTGCAGCCCGGGAGAATGTCATGCGGATATTTGAGCTCGTATCAACCTGCAGTACCACCGTATCGTCCTTGACCTCGACGACGGAACCGATGATGCCCCCGATCGTCTGGACTGAATCATTCTTGGACATCGAATTCAGCATCGCTTGACGCTTCTTCTTCTGCTTTCGCTGGCCGAAACTTGAGAAGATGATGATGCCGCCGAAGACAACCAGCATCAGTAGAACGATGTCCATGCCGAACAGCCCTGATGCTGGAGCCTGCTCCGCAGCCGGCATCCCTGGCTCGACAGGAACAAAGGACTGTGCATCAGAACCACCGCCAACAGGCGGAGGACCTCCAAGCGTGGCGGTCGTAAAAACCATCCCTTCAGCCTGCATACTCACGCCCATACCCATGGCAATTCCCTCGAATAAATGCCGCCGCCCCGTGGGCGGCGATTTTCCTGATCAGGAAGTCCTGACAGCCTCTCCCAGCACGGGCCAGTCCCGTTCCAAGGAGAGCCACGCATCATCCCTGATGGCCCGACGGATGTCCAGCATGAGCGATTGGAAGTGCTGGATGTTGTGCATGCTCACTAGAATCGGCCCCAGCATCTCCTCGGCAAGAAAAAGATGCCTGAGGTATGCGCGGCTGAAGCCCCCTTCTGGGTGGTCCAGATCGACCTCCAGGCTTCCTGGAGTACCGGCACAGGCCAGGCATGTACAACGTGGGTCAAGGGGGAGGCTGTCATCCTTGAAGCGGGCATTCTTCAGGTTGATACGACCCTCGCGAGTAAATGCGGAAGCCGTACGGCCGTTCCGGGTCGGCAGCACGCAATCGAACATGTCGACTCCACTGGCTACAGCCCGAACCAGATCATGCTCGTACCCCACCCCCATGAGATAGCGTGGTTTCTCCCTTGGCAGTTGTGGAGCTGTATCTGCAACGATGCCATGTATGAGCTCAGGAGACTCCCCCACGGCCACTCCACCAATGGCATACCCGGGAAGGTCGACTGCGGTGACCTCGGCAAGTGACCTGGCTCGCAGGGCTGGATCGGTTCCGCCTTGTACGATCCCGAACAGGGCCTGTTCCGAGGGTCGCGCATGTGCCTCCACGCACCGATGGAGCCAGGACGTGGTCCGATCGACGGCCTCCTCGAGGCGACGCGTGTGCGACGACTCGTCATGATCGTTTCCACCCAGCACGCTCGGAGGACAATCATCGAATGCCATGATGATGTCTGCACCAAGGTTGTTCTGAACTTCGATTGCACGCTCGGGTGTCAGGTCGATGCGTGCTCCATCAATGATGGAGTTGAAGATGACTCCATCGTCGTTGATGGAACTGGTATCTGACATCGAGAATGCCTGGAACCCTCCCGAGTCCGTAAGGATCGGTCCATCCCAACCCATGAACCTGTGCATCCCCCCCTGCCGGGCAACAAGGTCATCACCTGGGCGGAGCATGAGGTGGTAGGCATTGTTCAGGAGAACCTGCGTCCCGGTCATGCGAACCAGTCCCGGCAAAAGACCCTTGACCGTTCCACGTGTACCCACAGGCATGAAGGCTGGCGTATCGAACGACCCGTGTGGTGTCTCGACGACTCCGCATCGGGCGTGGCCGCCGGGGAGAACATCCGTCACGGTGAATTCAAGTGGGCTCTTCATCTCGATCACGATGCGTCGTCACGACGCGAGGCCTCCTGGAGGATCTTCTTTTCCTTGCGTGTCAGGCTTTGCAGTCCCTCCTGCGAAATCTTGTCGAGAATCCGATCAACTGAATCGACACGAGGCTTGGTTCGCCCACGGACCGCAAAGTGCTTCGAAGTCGGATCGACCCTTCCTGCAAAGTCGAAGATCCCATGGAGTGATTCAGGGTGACGGATGAACCACCAGCCTGCAGCAGCTCCACCCAGGTGCGCTGCTTCCCCACCTGCGTTCCGGGTATTGATCAGGATGCTGGCAATCGAGATCCCAACGAGGCCGTAGGCCAGCGTTGATAGTCGCATCGGGATGACGAAGAAGAGCAGAACCCTCGCCGTTGGAGCAAGAAACGCACCTGCCATCAACACCCCGAAGACGCCTGCGGAAGCACCGATGAGCGGAGTCCCCGTGGCATTGACCAGCAGGCCCGGCACCGAGCTGACTCCGAAGACCTGGGTTGCCATGTATCCACCGAGGTTGAGTACCAGGTAGAGCAATGCTCCGAAGATGCCGCAGAGCAGATAGAAGGCCAGGTATCGCTTGCCACCGAGGTAGCGTTCGACCAGCGGCCCGAAGAAGTACAGGCCGATCATGTTGAACAGGAGGTGGTACAGGTTGGCATGCAGGAACTGAAAGCCGACCAGTCGCCAGATCTGCGCATTGCCCAATACCTGCCTTGTCGAGAAATGAAACCACTTCTCGATCGGCCGTACCAGGGAGCCCTGCGCAATGGCAACGACATTGCCCTCCTTGTCAAGGAGGGGAAATCCCCCGATCCGCTCCTCAGAGAGTTCATCGCCATTGAAGACACGGACATCTTCTTCCTGCCATCGGCTGGACAACGTGAGTTTCTCTGGTCGGTCACGACCAAACTGGGTGGGATCTGCAACATCAACAGCCCAGGTATTTGAACCAGGATCATGAACCCAGTAATAGCCGGTCTCAAGTGGAACGCGGGCGAAGAAACCATCAAGCACGAAGACGGAAACGCAGATCACGACCAGCCATGTATTGACCGACCACCGGCCGGATCCTCGTTCCAGGGATCCGGAATAGGGGTGCATCCCCTGGGGCCTGGCGTAGTCTCGATCATGCAGACCCATCGTATTCAACCACCTCCACTGCCATGCCCACCGACGGCCAGCAGTTGCATGGCTGCCAGGGACTTGCCATCTACCATGGCCCCCGAAGCAAGCATTCTGGAGAGTTCAACTGGCGAAACGATCACGACCTCGATCTCCTCATGTGGTTCCAGTTGCTGCGTGCCCTCTTCCAGTTCACCTGCAAGGAAGACATGCATCAGTTCATCGGCAAATCCAGGCGATGTGAAGAATGAACCCAGTGGCTCCATCCTACCGGCCTTGTAGCCCGTTTCTTCCATCAGCTCTCGTTCTGCGGTCACCAGTGGTGATTCTCCCTCCTCCAGCGTGCCTGCAGGAAACTCCAGGAGGGCCTTATCGACCGCAACCCGCCAGTTGCGTACCAGGACGTAACGACCATCGGACAGGATGGGAACAATGAGCACCGCCCCGGGGTGGCGTACAACACTCCGGGTGATCTCCGAGCCTTCCTGCCCGAGGAAACTACACTCCTCGACATTGAAAACACGACTCTCGTAGACCTGTTGGCATTGCACGGCACGGCTCATGGGTACCATGGATGATAGAGGATGCCTCCCACTCCAGCCCAACTCGACGATCCTCCCCACCAGCCAGCCCTCATCCGGCTGGAAGGTGTCTCCAAGAGTTTCGGAAGAACAAGAGCTCTCCAGGACATCTCCATGGAAGTACCACGTGGCGGCACCACGGTCGTCCTGGGGCCCAGTGGCTGTGGAAAGAGCGTGATGCTGAAGCACATCATCGGCCTCCTGAAGCCTGATTCGGGCAGAGTCTTCTACGAGGATTCACGGATCGACAGAATGCGGGAACCTGAACTCGTCGAGATCCGGAAACGGGTCGGGTTCCTGTTTCAACAAGGCGCCTTGTTCGACTCGATGACTGTCGGGCAGAACATCGGCTTTGCACTCAGGGAACATACGAACCTGCCCTGGACGGAACGCCGACAGAAGGTTGAGCACATGCTTGAACTTGTCGGTGTCCCCGGCACGGCGGATCGCATGACTTCCCAACTCTCGGGAGGCCAGCAGAAACGTGTTGCACTGGCACGGGCTGTCATCCTGGAGCCTGATGTGGTTCTCTACGATGAACCGACAACGGGGCTGGATCCGATCAGGGCGGACGTGATCTCGAGGCTGATTCTGCGGCTCCAGGATCGTCTCTCCTTGACAAGCGTCGTCGTGACTCACGATATACAGACTGCGTTCAAGATCGCCGATAGCATGGTCATGATGAAGGATGGACGGATTCTCCTCGCTGGCCCACCATCGTTGTTCAAGAACAGTGATGACGAAGCGGTCCGCAGGTTTCTTGAAGGTGAAGCCAGCCCCGAGGAACTCGGGGATCTTGCCGTTGCACCGGAGGACACCAGCTCGTGAACCAGACTGCACGCGATTTCCTCATCGGACTCTGCTCCATCGTGGCCCTCGTCGGGCTTGGCGTCCTGCTCATGCGGTTCGGAGAAATCAACACCTCCAGTCGGTACCTGGTCACGATCCCGACGGTCGAGGCTGCTGGATTGCGGCCTGGAAGCATGGTTACCTTCAATGGCGTGAAGATTGGGGTGGTTGAGTCAGCTGAACCTTCCGGCGATCCTCGATGGCCGGTGACGATCCTCATCGGGATCGACGAGGGGCGGTCCATTCCATCGAATGTCACTCCCTACTCCAACAGCAGCCTGCTCGGCACTGGTGGAACCCTCGCACTCCAGGTGGAAGCTGCCGAGAGGAACGTTGAACCACTTCCAATGGACGGGACCGCGATACTCCTGGGCCCCATCCGCTCCCTGATGCTCACGAGACTCAACGACGCGTTGGATGAACGACTGGATCCGATCCTTGGCTCCGTCGAAACGCTGTCTTCAACCTACAACGATTTGGGCATTGGACTTCTGGCCCTCGTCGGCCCCGGCAGCGAGGAGGGCCATACGATCCGCAGCACGCTGGCTCGAGTCAACGGCGCACTTGAGCTGACGGAAGCCTGGCTGGGTGACGAGGATCTTCGCACCGAAGCACATGATCTGCTTGGCACGAGCGTCATCTTCGTCAATCACGGAATCGACATGGTTGATCGGCTTTCTGCACTCACTCAGAACCTCGATGCACGCAGCGAGACGCTCCTCCAGCAGTTCGGGCCGGTCTCAAGCGAGTTGACCAGGCTGCTCCAGACCACCGATCGTGTCATGTCGGCTGTCGAGGAGGGGAAAGGGACGATCGGCCAACTCGTCAACAACCCAGATCTCTACAAGAGCCTTGAAGCGAGCATGCTTCAGCTGCACGAAGCCATCGTGCAGTTCAACCTGCTTGTCGAGCAGATACGGGAAGAAGGGCTGTTCTAGGCGAAACCCGGCCTAGACATCCACTCTCAATCCGATTTCAACGACCTGCTCGGAAGGAAGTTCGAACACGTCCGTCATCGAGGACGCGTTTCGTGCCATCCACGCGAACAGTCCCTTCCTCCACAACCACATGGAGCTGTCCCCGCCTGTCATGATGATCTCGCGGCGGGTGAAGTAGGACAGGTGCTCCATGTCGATCTCAAGCCCCCGATTCCGTGCCAGTTGGAGCAGTCGAGGAACATTCGGGACCTGCAGGTATCCATGGTGGCCCTCGACATGACAGAACCCCTGCCCGAGTTCCTCCATGTCCAGTTGCTTGCTTCGAGGCAGGCGTGCCACCGGCGAAGGAACCATGGACATGATGATGACTCGCTCATGGAGGACAGGCATGCGCTTGTAGAGACTGACAAGGGAAGAAGGCGTTGTGTCCTTCATCGCGGTCAGGAACACACCTGTCCCAGGCACCCTGGCAGGCTGAGCCACGGGAATCTGCGTAAGAAAGTCCGACAGTGGTTCAATGGCTTCAGGATGTTGCTTCGCCAGGGCAGCACGACCTGCGCGCCACGTCGTCATGAGCAGAATCATCATGAATGCGATGACGAGGGGGAACCAGCCACCCTCAGGAATCTTGAAGAGATTCGCGCCCAGGAATGCCAGGTCGACTGCAATGAAGACCAGGATCATCGGAGCGATGCCCAACGTCGGCCACTTCCAGACTTTCTTCGCAACGACCGCAAGCAGGATCGTCGTCGTCGTCATGACCGTAGTGACCGCAACACCGTAGGCGGCCGCAAGATGTTCCGGTGTCAGGAAGATCAACACGGCCAGGACACAACCGACTCCCATGGCCCGGTTGATGGCCGGCAGATAGATCTGGCCCTCCTTCTCGCCCGAGGTATGAACGACACGCATGAAGGGAAGCAGCCCGATCTGGATAGCCTGCCTCGTCAGGGAAAACAGACCCGTGATGATCGCCTGTGATGCGATGACTGCCGCCAGCAGGGCCAGGCCGATCATGGGCCAAGAGAACATTTCCGGAATGATCTGGAAGAAGGGGTTACCCATGTCCGTCTCAGCCGCAGGAAGTCCCCACTTGCCCGCATGTGTCTGGCCCAGGAGCCAGGCTCCCTGTCCAAAGTAGTTCAACAGGAGGCACGGCCAGACGATTCCACACCAGGCAATCGTTATAGACCGACGATTGAACTGGCCCAGGTCCGCGTACAAAGCTTCACCACCCGTAATGCAAAGCACAACCAGGCTCAGCAGGATGAAGGCTCTCCATGGTTGAGCTTGAAACAGATCGATTGCGTACCCGGGGTTGACGGCCTCGAGAATCTGGGGAGTCTTTACGATCGACATGAGACCGAACACGCCGATTGCCACGAACCACGCAATCATGATCGGGCTGAAGATGATGGCGATCCTCTGGGTTCCGACGCGTTGCCAGAGGAAGAGCCCAAGAAGAACAACAATTGCAATGGGAACGATGTAGTTGTCGAACTTGCTTGAAATGCTCTCAAGGCCCTCTGCAGCTGACAGGACGGAGATCGATGGCGTCACGACTCCATCTCCGTACAGCAATGCAGCTCCACAGATTGCCACCAGCAGAATCACGGCCGACCTGACGGCACGACCCTTCTCTGAACCGGCTCTCTTTATCAGTGAGAGCATTGCGAAGATGCCCCCCTCGCCCTGGAACTGGGCACGAAGAAGGACTGTCACGTATTTCAGGGTCAGGACAAGCAGGAGCGCCCAGAAGATGAGCGACAGCACGCCGAAAACGCTTTCAATCGTTGCCGATACGCCAAGGCTTGATGAGTTGAAGCAGGCCTTGAGCGTATAAAGCGGACTTGTCCCGATATCACCGAACACGATGCCCAGACTGGCAATTGCCAGGGCAATGTTCGAGGGGGGTGGGGATTCACCCTCCTTTGACAAGACCAGTTTCTTCGTAGCGCCTGGAGTCACTCCCACAGGGTAGCGTCAATACCCTGAACCTACCCGGAACTTCATTCATGCACGGCTGCACATCAAAAAGAACGGGACTCCGCAAGCGGAGCCCCGTTCCACGTTCAGTACTGCGGATGCCTATTCAGCTACGACAATCTCGACACGCCGACTGCGTGACTTGGTGTCCATGGCCATGTCCGGGCCATAACTCATGATTGAAACATCAGCGGGATCAACTCCGCAGGATATGAGGTACTCCCTGACTGCATACCCGCGTTCAAATCCAAGGTGATGGTTGCTCTTGTGTCCGCTCTTTCGAATGGGATCGGAATCGGTGTGTCCGATCACTCGAACCGTCTTACCCGGGTAACTGGACTTCAACACATTGGCGACCTGGTTGAGCGAACTCCTCGCATTCGACTTCAAGGACGTACGACCGGAGTCGAAGAGAACGTCGCTGGAAACGGTAACCGTCACATCCCGGCCAGAGACACTGGTCGAAACACCTTCGATTCCATCAAAGGCGGTTCCCCTCGATGTTGATATCGAGACAGTTTGAGGAGCTGCCGTAAACTGGTCTTCCAATTCCCGTATGGTCCTGTTTGCTTCCTTGAGATCGGCATACGCCGCCTCAAGTGCTCGATCCTGTGTGCCGAGTTGGTCACGGAGTTCTATGTTCTCGCTCTCCAGCAAACTCGACTTGTCAGTTGTCATGTCACAGCCGACAAGCAAGGCAAGGCTTGCGACGGCTCCAAGTCCAATCAGGTGCTTGACTCGCATGGGTTGGAATCCTTTCCAGTTGCTGCCCGGTCACGCGGTGGTCGCCCAGTTCGATACAGGGCCTCCCCTGCCGGCATGGCGGCGTACGACCACGTACCAGCCACCCTGCCACTAGTGACCAGATCGGCCATGAAGGGGCTTGAGGCTGAAAATTATCGCTCTTTGAGTCGAGGTTCTGCTGCCTCGACTGTCTCAACCAGGGCCGGGTGCGGCATCTGGATGGTCGGAACAAGGACTGCCCAGGCATCGATGACGACAGGCCTTCCTATGAACAGCAGAGCCGCAGCCAACGCAAGATGCGGGCCATAGGGCAATTCCCTGCGGCTTCCCTTGGAAACTACAGAGAGCAGGCCACCGATGAAGACCCAGCTGAGACCGATGAACGGAGCCAGAAAGAAGACGAGGATCGGGTCAAACCAGCCCAGACAGGCACCGACAGCACCCAGCAGGTGGACATCGCCAAGCCCCATGGCTTCCCTCCCGAATGCAAGGGTCCCCAGCAACCGAACGATCCAGACCAGGCCCGCACCGACGAGGTAGCCCAGCATGCTTGCTCCCAGTGCTTGCAGGAAAAGTGGAGGCCCGCCTTCAGGAAGAAGCATGCCCAGGCCTCCTCCTGCAAAGAGCCCGATGATGATCGGCATCAGGTAGACAAGTTCAACGCCCATCTCTCGACGTGCATGGGGATACTCCGCAAGCGGCTCTCCCTCCTTGACGTACTGGTCATAGTCCGCGAAGGACCACTTGAGAACTCCACGGGCAAGCAACAGTCGGCTGCAGCAGACTCCGATCATGCCGCATGCGGCAACCATGAACCACCACCAGCTCACGCCGGGAATGGGCCATGCCTCCACCGGTGTCCATCGTGCAATGAGCAACGACTGCAACGGCCAGAACAGGAAGGCCATGATCGTGATGAAGACCGGCAACTGGATCGGAATGGTGTAGGTTCGCGCATCGATGACCGTCATTGCAAACAGACCGGAAAAGAGAAAGGTCAGGATCGTGTATGCAGGCCACCCTTTCGCGAATCCCTGCACCGACCACCACTCGCCTCCAACCTCACCCCAGTACGGGGTTCTCCAACCGATCCAGAACAGCAGGACGTACATGCCAAGGAAGAAACAGGCAGTACCAAGCTCGACCAGTGGATATCGAAGCGAGATCCGCTCCCTGCAGAAGCGACACTTGCCTCGCAGGAGAAGCCAACCAAGGATCGGCAGGTTCTCACGAAAGAAACGCAACCGACCACCACAGGTCGGACAACGACTTGGTGGTGATACAAGACTAATGCCCATCGGCAGTCGATGAACAACGACATTCAGGAAGGATCCAACGCAGGCACCGAGGCAGAAGACGAAGATCGCCCATGGAAGGTGCTGCAGAAGCGTGGACGTGAGAGTGGAAGACACCATCTAGTCGGCGCCGTTCCCACCATCCCCTGTCAATGCCGGATCATCGAGCGAGAGTTGCTTCAACTCCTCGTCAGCTGCATCCAGCAGGGTACGGCACCGCTGCACGAGAGCCTGTCCTCGCCGGTGAAGTTCCATGGCCTCCTCGAGGGCGATATCGCCCTCGTCGATTCGCTCGATGAGCGTCTCCAACTCCTCCGCGGCTGCCTCGTAAGTCAACGTGGCAGGATCAGGAGCGGCCTTGGGCTTCTTTGGTTTCGTGCTCATCAGGCTTCCACTGTACCAGACGGGTCATTTTCACCCTTCTCGACCCCCTCGACTCGAGAAAGCACCTGCCCATCGGAGAAGTGCGATGTGAGCAGTTCCCCCACCTGAATCCCTCCAGTGGAACGAAGTGCACGCCCTGCTTCATCGACCGTAACGGAAAAACCTCGCTCAAGGACCGCTTGTGGACCTATTGCCTCCAGGGTGTCGGACCTTGCATGCAGGTGCGATCGTCTGGCTCCGAGTTGGTTGCCCGCCTGGCGAGGCAGATCTCGTGACCATCGGGCGAGGCGAGCCTCCTCGTGCTGGATCCGTACAGCCATGGCATTGCGAAGGTGCAGGGACCGTGTTGCAACCTGAGTTCTCCGTGCCGCAAGTTGCCGCTCCGGTCGACGCTCGGCCAGGTGCCCGATACGACGCTCAAGAGCATGCAGTCGCTTGGAAACGAGCAGTTGAGCTCCGGAACACAGACGATCTCGACCTGCGTTGACTGTCTTTCTTGCAGACTCGAGAATTCGGCTGATGAAGAGTTGCAGTCGTCGCTCCCTGTCATCGAACTGCCGTTGCAGATCCTGTGCGTCGGGCATGAGTGCCACGACCGCCTGGGTTGGCGTCGAGGCCCTGTGGTCCGCGACGAGTTCAGCAATCGATGTATCCGACTCGTGACCGATGGCGGCGACGATCGGTGTCGAACAGTTGTATATCGCTTCGGCTACGACACGTTCATTGAATGACCAGAGATCCTCCAGTGAACCGCCACCTCGCGTGACGAGCATCGCATCGATGCCAAGTGACTTCGCAGCAGTGTCCACGCAACGGATGGCCTGGGCGATTCGTTCCGATGCGCCTTCCCCCTGGACGGGAACGTCAACGAGCACAAGGGACACGGAGGGACATCGGTCCCTGCTGGTCCGTTGGACATCGGCGAGGGCGGCGCTGCCTGCGGCCGTCAACACGGCAACACGTCGCGGGAGCAAGGGCAGTTCCTGCTTGTGCTCGACATCGAACCAGCCCGCTTCACGAAGTTCACTGCACATCGCCTCGAAGCGGGCCTGCAATGTTCCCAGTCCGGCTGCTTTCAAACGCTCAACGATCAACTGCGTCCGACCCTGCTTGGCGTAATGCTCGACATGGCCGGTGACTTCCACGGCATCCCCGTCCGCCGGTTCGAAGGTGACGCCACGTGCACGCGATGACCACATCGCGCAATCCACCTTGGACGCCTCGTCCTTCAGCGAGAAATACCAGTGGCCGTTTCGACTTCGTTTCAGGTTGCTCAGTTCACCCTCGACGCGAAGGGACCTGGGCAGTCCCTCCTCGAGAGCATCAACGATCAGGGCCGAGAGCGCTGCCACGGACATCGGCTCCTGGGCCCGGGGAGCAGGCTGAGGGGGAACTGGTGTTTCGTTGGATTCAAACAGGGAGTCGGTGGGCACGGGTACAGGGTACTTCCTGCGGGGCACGGAAGCACGTCACCATCGGCCCACGATGCGAGCCTCGAACCACTTACACTGTTGTCGTGACGAGTGATGCAACCGATCAACACGTCCTGGCCCTCACCACCGGCCTCGTGCTCCTGCCCTCTGTTGGCGAACGCCATGCCCCTGCCTTCGGCACGATGGGACTGCGGTGCGTTGCCGACCTGCTGGTCCACCTTCCAACCCGATACGAATACGAGGAAGCCGAGCAGCCCATCGTGGCGCTGAACACGCTTGTTGGCGCATCGGGAAGAAGCGAGGTCCAGGTTTCGACCCGTGGCGAGGTTGCCAGTGTCAAGAAGGGGTTTGGACGCAAGCCACGCATCGAGATCCAGCTTGATGATGGAACCGGCACCCTGGACGTGGTCTTCTTCAACCAGCCCTGGATCAGGCACAAGCTCCACCCGGGGCAGCAGTTGAAGGTTGCAGGCACTGTCAAACTGCACCAGTCCCGTCTGCAGATGGCCAATCCACGCTGGGAGCAGGTTGACCCGGAATCACCTGCCCCGCCAAGCGAAGCAAGACTCCTCCCGGTGTACCCGGCAAGCGAGTCTGTCTCATCAATGGCCATTGCAAGAGGCATTGAACCCATCCTGGATGATGCCGTCGCCCTGCTCGAGGACCACTTGCCGGATGACTACAGGCACACGAACAACTTCCCGACGCTCTCGGAGGCCTACCTGGCCATGCACCGACCTGGAAGCGAAGAGGAGGTTGCCCACGCCCGCCGTCGCCTGGCCTTTGATGAACTCTTCATGCTGCAACTGGCTGTCATGATGAAACGGCACCACAGGATCCAGACGCTTCGAGCGCCTGCGTTGCCCCTTGACATGACACTGCATGAGCGGATCACGGCGAGGATCCCCTTCACCCTGACCGAGGCCCAGCAGCAGGTCGTCGACGAGATCGCCAATGATGTTCAACGCCCAGTCCCCATGAACAGGCTCCTGCAGGGCGATGTCGGTGCGGGCAAGACGGTGGTGGCGCTCTACGCCATGCTCATGGCGGTGGCAGCAGAGCAACAGGCGCTTCTGCTTGCTCCCACCGAATTGCTGGCCGAGCAGCACCATGAATCCATCAGCACGATGCTTGCTTCCTCGAAGGTACGCATCGCACTGCTGACAGGCTCCCTGTCGGCACCGGTACGCAGAGCACTGCTCGAGGATCTGCGAGCTGGAGACATCGACATCGTGGTAGGGACGCATTCCATCCTCAACGAGAGCGTGGAGTTCAAGAGCCTTGCAGTTGCAGTCATCGATGAACAGCACCGTTTCGGCGTCCACCAACGAGCGGCGCTTCGTCGTGGAAACAGCGAGGAAGTCCCCCACCAGCTGGTGATGACCGCGACACCGATTCCTCGAACCCTCTCGATGACGATCTTCGGTGACCTTGACGTCTCGACGATCCACGGTCGATTGCCGGGTCGCTCGCCTGTCTCGACACGGCATGTTCCATCGGACGAGTCCATGCAGGTCTATGAATCACTTGCACAACGCGTGGGTCGTGGAGAACAGGGCTTCGTCGTCGTTCCTGTCATCGACGAGTCCGAGAGCCTGCTGAAGGACATCGGAACACACCTGCAGATGCTCCAGGACGGCCCGCTGTCCAGCTGCCGCATCGCCGCGCTGCATGGACGCATGGATGCCACGGAACGCGATGCCGTCATGCACCGTTTCCGCGATGGCGAACTTGATGTCCTGGTCGCCACGACCGTCATCGAGGTGGGCATCGACGTACCAAACGCGACCATGATCATCATCGAGCAGGCCGAACGCTTCGGCCTTGCCCAGCTTCACCAGCTGCGAGGTCGTGTCGGCCGTGGTGATCTGCCCGGGGAATGCGTACTCGTGGCCGACCCGGTGACGGAGGACGGCGAGGCGAGAATCTCCGCCATCATCGAGACCAACGACGGGTTCAGGATCGCCGAGTCGGACCTGAAGATCCGTGGCCCCGGGGAGTTCATGGGCGCACGTCAATCCGGCCTGCCCCCCTTCCGCGTGGCGAACTTCGAGCGTGACTGGGACCTGCTGCGGCTGGCCCGGCGTGACGCCGAGGCGTGGATCGACCAGGATCCGCACCTCCAGTCACCATCGCATGCACTGATCCGCTCCCGGCTGATGAAGCGGTATCGACAGAGCGTTGGACTCGTCGACGTCGGGTAGAATGCCTCCATGGCTGCACGCGATGAACTCATCGAGCTCTTTGAATCAATGGGCTCGATGCTGGAACTCCTCGGGGCCAACGCCTTCAAGGTCAACGCACATCGTCGAGTCGCCCGTGTCCTGGAGGACATGACGGAGGACATCACGTCCTACGCCGATGATCCCAAGGGACTGACTGCCTTCGATGGTATTGGAGCCGGAAGCGCCAAGAAGATCTGCGAATACCTGCAGACTGGACGCATCAGCGAGCATGATGCCCTGCTCGAAGAGATCCCCGACGGCCTGCTGGACGTGCTGCAGGTGCCTGGGCTTGGACCCAAGACGGTTCGCAACCTCTGGGAGCATGCCGACATCGAGTCGATGCAGGACCTGGAGGCGGCCATTGCATCAGGCGGCCTGGTCAAGGTTCCCAGGCTCGGCGCGAAGACGATCGCCAACATCGCCGACTCGATCCAGTTCATGAAGAAGGCCGGTGAACGCATGCCCATCGGGCGTGCGTTGCCGCTGGCGGAACTGATCGTGGAACACCTCCGCGAACAACCCGGCGTCACCTCGGTGGAATACGCCGGATCGCTGCGTCGAGGACGCGACACCATCGGCGACCTGGACCTGCTTGCCTGCTGTGATGATCCTGCCGGTCTCATCGAGCACTTCAAGTCGACCAAGGGCGTCGAGAAGGTGCTGTTGGCTGGTGAAACCAAGTGCTCCCTTCGCCTTGACCGTGGCGTACAGGTCGACCTGCGTGTCGTACCCGAGGAAGCCCTCGGCGCCGCGTTGATGTACTTCACCGGTTCCAAGGAGCACAACGTGAAACTCCGCGAGCGTGCGGTGAAGGCTGGCCAGCGTCTCAACGAGTACGGCCTGTACCCGGACGACGGCAACGAGGAACCACCACAGGAACGAGGGGTTGATCCCATTGCCTCCAAGAGCGAGGCCGACATCTACGAAGCGCTTGGTCTCCCCTTCCATCCACCGGAACTGCGTGAAGACCGGGATGATCTTGAAACGGTTCCGCCGCTGGTCGAGATTGATGACATCGGCGCCGAACTTCATGCGCACACGACGGCCAGTGATGGCCACTTGTCCATTGAAGAGCTCGTTGCCGAGGCCAAGCGTCGGGGATTCCACACCATCGCGGTCACGGATCACTCCCGCAGCAGTGTGCAGGCAAACGGCCTGGATGAGGACCGCCTGCGCAAGCACATCGACGAGGTCCGCAAAGTGGATGCAGCAACCAAGGGCATTCGCGTACTGGCTGGAAGCGAGGTGGACATCCATGCCGACGGAAGCCTGGACTACAAGGACGACCTGCTGGCACAACTGGACATCGTCGTCGCGTCCCCACACTCTGCCCTGCGGCAGGACTCGGACAAGGCGACCAAGCGCCTGGTGCAGGCCATTGCCCACCCCCTGGTCCACATCATCGGGCACCCCACGGGTCGGATCATTGGTCGCCGTGCCGGGCTGGAGCCTGACCTGCACGCCCTGATCGAAGCGGCCCTTGCACATGACACGGCCCTGGAGATCAATGCCAACCCGCAGCGACTGGACCTGAGGGATGTGCACGTACGTGCCGCGGCGGAGGCAGGCTGCCTGCTTGCAATCAACACCGATGCCCACGCAGCCAAGCACTTCGATTTCCTCCGCTACGGGGTCCTGACTGCTCGCCGTGGACGTCTTGGACCCGATCAGTGCATCAGTTGCTGGAAAGCAAAGCAACTGCATGACTGGCTTGCTTCAAAGCGGTGATGAGCGAGGTACACTGACCCTTTCATGCTTGATGCACTCACTGACAAGCTTGGCGCCGCTCTCACGAAACTCTCGGGTCGTGGCCGCATTACCGAGGACAACGTCCAGGAGGCGATGGCCGAAGTCCGCACGGCCCTGATCGAGGCGGACGTGCAACTTGAAATCGTCGAATCCTTCTGCGAAGGCGTGATGATGGATGCCGTCGGGCGGGAGGTCACCAGGAGCCTCAAGCCAGGGCAGCAGATGATCGGCATCGTCCAGGAACACCTGTCCCAGTTGATGGGCCCGGCTGCAACCGAACTCTTCTTCGTCGATCCGGGTCCCACGGTCATCATGCTCTGCGGCCTGCAAGGCACGGGCAAGACGACGACCTGCGGCAAACTGGCCGCCTGGTTGAAGCAGCGTGGAAAGAAGACACTCGTGGCAGCGGCCGACCTGCAGCGACCGGCGGCCGTCGAGCAGTTGCGTGTCGTGGTCGAGGGCGTCGAGGCCGGCGCCAAGGGCCAGGCCGCCGTGGAGTTTCATGGCGAGCCGGAGAAGTGTGGGGAACACGGCACAGCCGTTGGCGCAGCGGTCGAGGTCTGCATCAATGCACTTCGCAAGGCACGGGCCGAGCGGCACGACGTCTTGATCATCGACACGGCTGGTCGACTGCATGTCGACGATGAACTCATGGATGAGTTGCACGCGATTCAACGCGCGGTGCAGCCTCACCAGGTGCTGCTGGTCGTAGATGCCATGGTCGGGCAGGACGCGGTGCACTCGGCGAAGACCTTCCATGACCGGTTGACGATGGACGGCGTGATTCTCACGAAGCTCGACTCGGACACACGTGGAGGCGCTGCTCTCTCGGTGAAGGAAGTCACGGGCACGCCCATCATGTTCATCGGAACGGGCGAGAAGTTCGATGCATTGGAGCCCTTCCATCCTGAACGCATGGCCGGGCGGATCCTGGGCATGGGCGACGTGGTCTCGCTGGTGGAGAAGGCCCAGGACGAGGTGGACGAAGCCGAGGCGGAGGCCCTGGCGGAGAAGATGATGAAGGGCGAGTTCTCGATGAACGACTTCATCAAGCAGATCAAGTCGATTCGCCGCATGGGCTCGATGAAATCATTGCTTGGCATGTTGCCTGGAGTGGGCAAGGCCATACGGAACATGGACGTGGACGAATCGCAGCTTGATCGCCTCGAGGCGATGGTCGGTTCAATGACCGACGATGAGCGTGAGAATGCCAAGCTCATCAACAAGTCACGCGTGCGGCGGATTTCCAGGGGTTCGGGCTCGTCGAATACGGACGTGAACCGGTTGCTGAAGCAGTTCCAGATGATGAAGAAGATGACCAGCCAGATGGCCGGCATGGCGATGCTGGGGAAGATGAAGGCCATGAAGGAGGCCGGGGCCGACCCGGATTCGGCCATGACCGGCATGGGCATGCCGGACATGAGCGCCTTGGCTGGAATGGGCCGCGGTGGCAAGAGCACCAAGACCAGCAGCGTGAAGAAGAAGTTCAAGCAGCGGAAGAAACGCAAGTAGCCCTGTTCAACATGTCATGGAATGAACAACCCCGCGCCGAGGCGCGGGGTTGAATGTTGCATGAGTTTAGAAGACTGGCTCAGGCCTCGTTGCACTGGCCCCAGTTGGAGAGCACCTCGAGCAGGTCCAGGATGTCCACCCAGCCGTCCTCGTTGATATCACCGGCCGCATTGTCTGTATTCCAGACCGCAATCACGTAGAGCAGGTCGAGGATATCGACGTTGTAGTCGATGTTGGTATCACCAAGGCAGAAGCCAGGCACACCCTCGCAGTCATCACTGAAGGTATTGCCACCAAGGTCATCCCAGGCTCCGATGAGGTGCGTAGGCGAGTTGGCGCAGAAGGCCGTGTCCTGCAAACTCGCGGAACTGAGTACGCTGTAGATGCCACCACCGCTGACCTTGCCGATATTGCTTGACACCGTGCAGCCCACGAGGCTCGAAGTGCTTGCCTCCGTATTGCAGATGGCCCCTCCCCAGGTCGCGGAGTTGCCGGACAGAACCGTATTCGCCAGCAATGGGGCACTACCTACATTGCAGATACCTCCACCGCGTCCGGTATCCGGCTCCTGCCAGAAGAGGGCCCCGTTGTTGCTGATGGTGCAATTGATGAGCGAAGGCGAACTAGCGGTGTTGTACATGCCACCACCGTTCTTGGCGGTGTTGTTCGTCAAGGTGCAATTGGTCAGCGTAGGGTTGCCACCGCTGACATGCATGCCACCCCCATCATCGGCACTGCCACCGGTGATGACCAGGTTCTCGAAGTGGGCATCCGAGTTGCAGTAGATGACCGTATCGGTGAACTGGGCATCGATTGTCACAGCCGGGCTGCCGCCCCCGTCGACTGCGCCACTGATCGTGATGTTCTTGCCGTTGAGATCTATTCCCGACTCGTTGTACGTGCCGGCCGCGATCTGGATCGTGTCGCCGTCGTACGCGGTGGCGATGGCCTCCGCAATGGTCCCGTACTCACCAGGAACATTCAGCGTGCCATCGTCATCCGGGCAGGAACCGTCGAAGATGGTATTTCCACCACCATCGACGTAGTCACCGACGATCGCATCAGGCGTATTGTCGCAAACCGTGCTGTTGAGGATGGTCAGGGTGGTCGAAGCGCCAGAATTGTGGAAGATCCCGCCGCCGCTGCCATTCAATGTGACGTTGCCCGTAACAAGACAATCGTCCATCGTGACCGTCGAGTAGGAGTAGACATTGACTCCACCGCCATTCTCGTCAGCTGAGTTGTTCTGGAATATACATCCCTGGATGTACTGCACGCTGTTGCCACCATCCGCATGCAGTCCTCCGCCGTGAATCGATGCTCCATTCAATGTGAAGCTGCAGTCGGTGATCGTGATGTCGGCGCCCCAGACATGCGCCCCACCTCCATATTCGTCGGCACAATTTTCCAAGAAACGACAATCGGACATCACGAATGGCAGCGCAAGGCCCCCCGCATCCAGACCACCCCCGCTCCCATTCTCTACACAGTTCCCTTGGAAGGTGCAGTTGGTCACTGTTGCCCCGCCGACATAGATGGCCAAGGCACCTCCATCGGTAACGACGTTGTACCCGCCTGTGAAATACAGGTTCTCAAACGTACTGGTTGCATTGCCATTCGAACTAGAGAAGGTGATGATTGAGAGGGCACTGCTGCCGCCAGAGCCGTCAATGATTGTTGCAGGCAGACCGCTCCCGTCGACTGCGCCACTGATCGTGATCGACTTGTCAAACTCGATATCCGACTCGTTGTACGTGCCGGCCGCGATCTGGATCGTGTCGCCGTCGTACGCGGTGGCGATGGCCTCCGCGATCGTCCCGTACTCACCAGGAACATTCAGCACACCGTCGGCATCGATCCGTGCAACCTCCTCGCACAGGACCAGCCGATGACTGTAGTCCAGGTCATCATCACCGCTTTGGCAATCACACAGACTTGTGTTGTTGTGGCCATCTGTGTAATTGTCCCAGCTGATGTAGAGATCCCAGGCGTCTGCATCACCACACAGCACCGTGCCGAGCGTCCCTGCGGGAAGGTTTACGGCGCCGCTGGGATTGTCGACCAGTGCGACGACTCGGTCACCGACCGAGTACTCCGAGTCGCAGGCGCAATCAATGACCTGGGCCGAAGCCAAAGCTGAAAAGAACGCGACACTGATGATGGTAAAAACGATGCAGGACAGCCTGTTCATGCAATTTCTCCCCTTGCTCTTGAACAGGGCCATCATCCCAGAAGACAAGAGAGAACCAAGCAAATTGTAAAGAAACCAACGCTCCCTCGCTTTCATGGCATCAAAAACAACATCGGCCGGCTGATGCCGGCCGCGGTTCAGTCAAGGGTTGAATGTACGGTCAGTTGTTCGACCCGCCACCGATGCAGCCGAGCAGTTCGTTGTGGCTGAAGACATCGTGGAAGTCGAAGACCGCGTGGAAATCATCCAGCGTGTCGTCATTGCTGCTGCTCATCAGTTCCGCATCGATCATCGCAAAGACGATGCGACCGAAATCATCCGTCCGCTTGATGTTCCACCGCTCAAGGACGACCGGGGCCATCATGCCGTACTGATCGAGAGCGAAGTTCTTCAGGCCCATGCACAGTTCCTGGCCACTGACATGGCGATCCATCTCCTGCATTGACGTTGGGTCGGCAACATCGAAGACCTGCTTCGAAGTGAAGGTCAGGCCCTCCTGCACGAAGTTGAACGCAGGCAGGGGATAGGGCCCTGCTGCGTGAACCATTGCTCGCCAATCGATTTGTTGCGTGGGATGTGCCATGCAGATCTCTTGCTCCAGCACCATGATATCGGGCAGTGACCCCCGTCAACATTGAATTCCACGATTTCATGCCCTTCATGGACATGATACGGAGGATTTTCTCCGCCAAGCCTGCGTAACTCCGGCCTGTCATTGACAAGCCAACCAGGTACCCAACGGGTCAAGCAGGATCAAAAAATGATTGGAACAACACCTTCACACTGCCCATCAAGTCCCGAGGTGTTTCAGGATGCCCGATGTCCAGGATCAACGACCCAGCGGGGTGCTCCGCGGGTGGCATGCACCCCTGCCAATCCCCCACTTCTACCCCCCGAGATGTCCACGGCAATGACACCGGCAACCGGCCCTGGGGAGAAACTCACCAGGCTCGGATCCAGTTCCAGGGCCCGGGCTCCCTGTACGGTCGCCATGGAGAGCAGGGCCATTGGATCTGCCCCATCACGAACATGCAGGTGACGCATCTCGTCCAAGGTCGAGATGCGATCGGGTGTGTCCAGGCACTGCAGTGAATCGGTTCCCAGGGCGACACACATGCCGGCATCGAGCATGTCCATGTAGCGATGATCCTGCCTGCCAGCGTGTGGATGCCCGAAGTAGTCACTTGCCCGGGGACAGTAGACCACTCGCGTCCCTGCATCCGCCAGCAACTGGATATGCGCTTCCTCGATGTAGTTCAGGTGTACCGCAAGCATCGGTCGCTGCTGGAGCATCGATGCCAGCGCCTCGACCGGGTGACATCCGGGCATGGTCGTAGCATCATTCCAGGCACCAAGGTGCTCGGCCAACTCGCGGAATGGTCCGCTGGAATCGGAGAGTACCTGCTCTTCCTCCAGGCTCTCTGCCAGGTGGGTTGCAAGGGGAATCCCAAGTGCAGCGCACGCTTCGTAGAGTGCAAGGCCACAGGAATAGGGCGCATGCGGCGAAACCCCGATGCGTATGCCATGTTCTCCAGGCTGCATGCTTCCAACCCGCTCCTGAATGGTTTCGATGGACTGCTCCTGCGCCGAGCCCAGGCCCATGCATTCCAGGAAACAGGACCCTTCCAAGGAACTTGCCTGAAGCAGGTCCACGCCGATATCGCTTCCTCGACCAAGGATGTCGCCGACAAATGCCACGCCGCCAGCGAGGCTCAGGCTGATCCCGTGTGCAAAGGCTGCTTCCAACTCACCTTCATCCTGTGACATTCGATGGGCACGAATCCCACCCAGCCAGGTATCAAAATGGCCATCGAAGGGCCTTGGGCCGATCCCACTGAGATCCAGATGCGAATGGGCATTGACCAGCGCCGGCAGAAGGACATCGCCTTGACAATCCTCAACCTTGGCTTGTGAAACGTCCCCAATCTCCCCGGGTGCTCCTGCTGCAATGACCTCATTGCCCTGAATCAGCAGGACTCCCGGCTGGGCCTCGACACCTGCAGCATCGATGACAGCCCCAGCCTGGAGGAGTCGAAGTTCTGGATCTGTCGGTACTTGGGTCATGCCGGCCATCATCACTTTTGGTTCAGGAAGTTGTCCACAGGCTTCACATGAGCCAACTGGACGGTACACTGTAATTGACATGCCTCGCGGCACGGAAGCCGCTTGTGCGACAATACGTTACCACCAGAACATCGGGATAACCTCTCATGGCACGCTTCCTTCCCACCACGTGCGCTGTGTCTGCTGTCCTCGTACCCCTCCTTGCAGGCGGATGCGTGCAGCAGGACAAGTATGACCAACTCCTTCAAGTCAAGCGATCGCTCCAGGAGCAACTGCTTGAGGTCACCAACGAGCGAAACAGCATGCAGGCCAAGCTCCGCAACCGCGATCAGCAACTTACTGCTGCCGCTACCGACATCAAGCAGATGCAGGAAGAGTACGAACTGCTCGGCGGAACAGTCAACAACCTGTCCAGGAACAACCGGGACCTGGCCCTGATGGTCAGTGAAATGAACATCGGCCCCCTGCCCCAGGACATGCAGATCGCCCTGTCACAACTGGCAAGCGAGTACCCGGACCAGATCACCTTTGATGCTGAATCGGGCATGCTTCGCTTCGACAGCGACCTCACTTTCAACTCCGGCAAGGATGTTGTGAATCCAGAAGGTTCTGAATCTCTTGCAAGGCTGGCTTCGATTCTCGATTCGGGCTCTGCAACAGGATTCGAACTCTATGTCCAGGGTCACACCGATGACGTGCAGCCCAAGTACTCCAGAAACCAGCACCCGACGAACATGCACCTGTCAGTGCACAGGGCCATTGCTGTTCGTGATGTACTCGTCAATGCAGGCATCGACAGCGATCGCGTGCAGGTTGCAGGTTGGGGCGAGTATCGCCCGCTCATAGAGAACCAACCCGGGGGCACGGCGGCCAATCGGCGTGTCGAGATCTACCTTTCGTCGATGACTGACACGATGTCGACGACGGATGACATGGCGATGACCGAGGCCACGGAGACCGTGGCAACCGAAACGACCGCCACTGCAACCGTGGATACGGATGAACCGATGAAGTGATCGCGACGGACGGGGTGCATCGATGCTGAAGGTCTACCACGGCACGGCAAGCGTCGGCCAGGGTGTGTACCTGGGTATCGCCGGCTTCGGTCGTTTCGTGGTCTTCTCCGCCCTGGCCTTCAACTGGCTGCTCAGCCGGCCCCGTGGCTGGTGTCGATGGCGGCTCCTGAGGCCGCAACTCTACGCAGTGGGCGTCGCCTCCATCCCTGTGGTCGCCATCACCGGTGGCTTCATCGGGATGATCCTCGCCCTGGAGACCTTCAACCAGTTCCAGGCCTTCGGCATGGAAGGTCGCCTGGGGGGAATCATCAACGTCTCGGTCGTGAAGCAGATCGGCCCGGTTCTTGCGGCCGTCATGGTTGCCGGCAGGGTCGGTGGAGCACTGGCTGCGGAACTGGGAACCATGCGGGTCACGGAACAACTTGACGCAATGCGTGCCATGGGCAGTGATCCGGTATTGAACCTGGTGGTACCCCGTGTGGTTGCATGCGTGATCATGACGCCCCTGCTGACGATCTACTCCGACCTGCTTGGTGTCTGGGGCGGCTACCTGATCACCGTTGGCTTCAACGGGGTTCCACCTACGGACTACTGGTCATTCACCGAGTACTTCCTGGGTTGGTGGGAGCCGATCAACGGGCTGTTCAAGGCCGTCTTCTTCGGCCTGAGCATCGGCCTGATCTCCTGCTACAAGGGATTCAACTGCCGACCAGGCGCAGCAGGCGTTGGCCGGGCGACGACCGATGCCTTCGTCGTGAGTTTCCTGGCCATCATCGTGATCAACCTGGTGCTCGCAGCCTTCCTGAACGCCATTGACATGCA
>JABABM010000006.1:70168-96944 GCA_014238205.1 Phycisphaerales bacterium
ACATCACGCAGGATGTCCGAAGCCCGCTGGGGTGATCAGCCTCGGCTACCATGAAGCGATGCACCTGATACTCACACTGCTACTGGCGACACTGCTCACGCAGGCCACTCCACCGGCAAAGCCGATGCCTCCGGGCACGGTTCCGCAGGTACCCCCTGCCACGCAGCCGGCGCCGACACCAACCGTCAAGCAGGGAGGTCCGCCTGCTGCCAACCAGTACATCAACTGGAAGGACGGCACCATCTTTGAAACCACGTTCAAGGTGTCCATCCACTCAAGCAACGTGAAGGATCCAGCCGCACCACTGCTCTTCCCCGTCATCAACGAGGGAAGTTCCAGCATGGTCAACCTTTCAAGCGTCTCGGCAAGCATTTCCTTCAATGGCAACATGATGGACAGTGGCCAAGGGCCCGACATACTTACAGGCAAGGCCATGCATGGAGTTCGCCTCCTGGAAGCGCCGGCTTCGTTCCAGGGGAACAATCCGAACCTGCTCAACAATGCCATCCAGATGCAGTTCGAGATTGAGCAGGATATTGCCTGTTGGTCCAGTGAAGTCGATGAAGCGGCGATGGCCTCGATAGTCTGGCCAGCGAATTGGCCGATCGAAACACTCGAGTTCCAGAAACCACAACCCCTCATTGAATCAGATGCGCCCATCTTCGCCAGTGCACTGCAGGAAGTGACCGGTGGAAACCTGCACCAGGTCCCTCCATGGGTTGCGGCCAAGGAAATCGTGCGCTACTGCTGCAATACGATCCAGACCAATGGAACACTCATGCTCCGAGGACCTGGCAGCGCGATTCGCGGCCTTGATGTCAACGGAGCGCGTGCGGCTGCCTCGTCCGGTACAGGAACGGAGAGTGATCTCGTCTGTGTCAGCGTGGCCTTGCTGCGAGCGGCGGGCATTCCCGCTCGACCGGTGATCGGTCTTGGTACACCAAAGGGAAAGACACGAAACTCGTTCCTGGTCTGGGGTGAGTTCTACCTGCCCAAAGCAGGCTGGATTCCCTTCGACCCCAAGGCGATGCGCAGCAAGGGCGTGCGTTCCTGGAGCCTTGATCGCAGTTGGAGCAGTTTCGGCAACATGTCGGACCTGAACAAGAAGATCCCTCTTGCCTACGCCTTCTCACCTGGGGACGGGTCAAAGGCCTACGACGCCTGGTCGGTCTGGGGCTGGAGTCGACTCCAGGCCGGAGCGACGTTCCCCATTCCCATCGAGGTCTGGTCTGCAAACCTGCGAGGACAACAGATCGTGTCCAACGCATGGAATACCCCGTCAGTGATTCATTTCACCTTCATCAACCGGGGCAAGTACCAGCCATGATTCAGGACGAGGGCCCAAGCCCCGATGACATCGACCGCTTCGGCGGCGATGACCAGGAGGCCTACTGCCCTCGTTGCGGCGCCGTCGTCTGGGACGATGCCGAGTTCTGCCCATCCTGCGGTGACCAGATCGGTGGACGCACCACATCAAAGCCCCCGGTCGTTCGAGAGATACAGCGACGCTGGATGATCCTGGTCGCCATCTTCGTACTCATCAGTTTCCTCTGGTGGCTTGTGCGAATCTTCTGAATCACGCATGAGCCCGGCTTGACATCTGTTCGCATTCTGTTAGGGTTTTGGAATGGCTCCCGCCGCCGCCCTTGTCATTGCACGCCCCGCCCAGCGGCCGATGCATCCCACGAACACCTTCCCCCTCTTTGCAGCCCGGGTGGAAGCGGGCTTTCCCTCCCCCGCCGATGACTACATCGACCGGGCCCTGGACCTGCACGAGGAACTGGTTCCCAGGCCCGCCGCGACCTTCTTCGTTCGCGCACGTGGCGAATCCATGATCGGTGCCGGCATCCATGATGGAGATCTCCTGGTGGTCGATCGCAGCATGGCACCCGTCCCCGGGCGTGTCGTGATTGCCGCGCTCGACGGCGCCCTGACGATCAAGCGCCTTGGACGCGGCAAGAACGGGCTGCGACTTGAAGCCGAGAACGAGGCCTACCCGCCCATCGAGGTCGGCGAGGAAACCGATGCACGCATCTGGGGTGTCGTGACCTCGGTCATTCACGCGGTCTGAGATGTACGCCCTGGCCGACTGCAACAACTTCTATGCCTCCTGCGAGCGGGTGTTCGATCCCTCCCTCGAGGGCAGGCCCGTCCTGGTGCTCTCGAACAACGACGGATGCGTCGTCGCCAGGTCGAACGAGGCAAAGGCGCTGGGCATCGGCATGGGGCAGCCGGTCTTCGAGATCCGTGACATCATCCGCGAGCACGCCGTGGCCGTGCTCTCCTCCAACTACACGCTCTACGATGACATGTCCCGCCGCGTATTCACGACGTTGCAGCGATTCTCGCCGGAGCTGGAATCGTATTCCATCGACGAGGCCTTCCTCGACATGGACGGTTTCGGTGGACGTGACCTGGTGGCCCACTGCCGCGTCGCTCGCGCCACGGTGCAGCAGTGGACCGGCATTCCCATCTCGATCGGGCTCGGATCGACGAAGACCCTCGCCAAGCTCGCCAACCACCTCGCCAAGCGCAGCGCGAAGAGCGGCGGCGTCGTCATGATGCCTCGCGGCATCGAGGGAGATGCAGCCTGCGGAAAGATCGATGTCGGTGACGTGTGGGGCATCGGCCGGAGGTGGGCCCGGACCCTCCGCGCCCACGGCATCCGGACAGCCCTGCAGTTTCGGAATGCGGACGAGCGATGGATCCAGCGGCGGCTGAATGTCGTCGGCCTCCGGACCATGCTGGAACTGCGAGGCATCCCCTGCCTGCACCTTGAGCGACAACCACCACCGAAACAGTCGATCGTCCGATCCCGGTCCTTTGCCCGACCGGTCGAAACCTGGAACGCCATGGACGAAGCCATCGCCGCCTACGCCACGCGTGCAGGAGAAAAACTCCGGATGCAGGGCTCGGTTGCCGGCGTCCTGACCGTCTACATGACGACCAACTGGTTCAGCAGGACGGATGCCCGCTATGCCAACCATGCCACCATCGAGTTTCCCGTGGCGACCGATGACACCATCACCCTCATCCGGCACGCGCGATCGGCAGCGAAGCGAATCTGGAAGCAGGGCTTTCGATACAAGAAGGCCGGGATCCGCCTGTCGGGCATCCATCCACGTCATCACGCACAACTGCACCTCTTCAACGACACCACGCCCGCCACGGCCCGAGCCATGCAGGTACTCGATGCCATCAACAGGTCCATGGGAGCCGGCACCCTGCACCCCGCATCACTGGGCATCGACCGTCAATGGCTGACCCGGCGCAATCATCGGTCTCCCCGGTACACGACGCGATGGGACGAACTGCCGCCGGCCTGGATCACACCGGATCGATGCAGGAAGCATCGTCATTCGCCGGGCGATTGACATGCCTGCTCACCGGGTAGGCTCGGAGCAGGCCATCCGGGGCCGGACCAAGAACCGGCGCCAGTGAATCGACATCCTCGTTGTGTGGATCGAGCCAGAGGTTGTAATCCTTGGGCTGGATGATGACGGGCATGCGGTCATGGATCTGCGAGACGACGCTGTTAGGGGATGTCGTCAGGATGGTGAAGGTTTCCAGTGGTTCATCACCGCCTCGCCAGCATTCCCAGAGCCCGGCCAGGGCAAGCAGGCCTTCGTGCTCGGCTCCCTCGGCAGCACGAATGCAGAAGGGCTGCTTGCGATCTCCGTCCCGCTTCCACTCATAGAAACCATTCGAGGGCACGAGGCAGCGTCGTTGCCGCAAAGGAACACGAAAGGAAGGCTTCTCCGCTGCCGTCTCGGCGCGAGCATTGATCATGCGGCTGCCGATGGTCGGATCCTTCGACCAGTGTGGAACAAGACCCCACTGGAGCAGATCCAGCGAGCGAAGGCCGTGTGATGACGAACGGATGACCGGAGCCAACTGGGTCGGAGCGAGGTTCCAACGTGGTTCGATCTCCGGTGTCGCAGCAAGGCCGAAACGAGCAGCAACGGCATCAGGTGTCGCAGAAATGAGAAATCGTCCACACATGATGACCTACAGCCTACCGGGTCTCTCCACCCGACAGGCTGCATGTTCGCTGGTGAGCGATCCAACCACTTGAATCACTACTCGCCGTATTCCTCATCCTCATTTTCATCCTTCGACTGGGATCGATTCCGGGTCGCCTGGTCGAGTAATCGCCTGAGGTAGGTGTTCTCTCGCCGGGTTGCCTCAAGATCGAACACGAGATATTTCACACTCAAACGAAGGAAATCGAGTGATTCCTGCATCTGCAGTACCGAGTCATTCAGTCGATCTCGACGCCCCTGTGTCGATTCAACCACCTGTTCCATGCAGGCCTGCTGCTCCGGAGGCAGTGTGCTGATCTGGTCCAGCAGGTGTGTCAGTTTTTCCTGGAAGGTCTGTTCATCCATCTGGTGTCCCCCTCTTCTCTCGTGATATTCAGTTCATTGCACGCAGGCCCATTGCATGAAGACCCACTGCATGATGAATACACCCAGATGAAGCGAACACAATGAAACGTGACTGAAAGCGTCGAAAATGGCTCTTGCCGAGGCCGCACAAACCGCACGACAGGCAGGAAGGGCCTCCTGGGCTGCATTCAGTTGGGGTTGCTCTCAGCGAGCAAATCGACGCAGGTGGGCTGCTGCGCCATTGGGAGTGGCATCGAGAATGGCATCGAGATTGATGGATGAATCTCGGGCCTCGTTCATGAGCTTTCGCAGGAACTGCTCCCGCTCATGGCTCCAACGCTTGAAGTGCTCTTCCAGTTCATGTCGGTTGAACCTGGCAAGCGGGTCGTCAAGCCCCGTCTGCATCACGGCCCAGTCAATCAGGCCCTTGCCCCCATTGTCGAAACGATAGAGCTCTACGGTAGAACGAATACGGTCTTCAAGTGACCTGAAGGGGTCACGACAGGGTTCAGGTATGGCAAGCATCAACTCGGCCAGTTTCCTGGAAGCAATGGGTGCCAGCAGATCATCTTCGCTCATTCGATCGATCTCATCGAACTGGTCCTTGCAGGTACCAGTCTCCTGGGATGCGATGTCTGCATCGAGTCGCTCAAGCCGGGCCCCACTGGAGTTGAGTACCTTGATGCCTGCATTGGCGAAACGGGCGGTGATCCGCTGGGCGGGCACGCCTTCGACGGATGTAGATTCCACCTTGGACACTGAACCAACACCCCACTCGGGTCGATCCAAGTGGCGTACCTGGTCACCAAACTCAATGATTTCAATGGACATTGCCTGGGTAGTTCAAGCATGGACTGCGTAGATCACGCAGCTGCACGCTTTCCTGTTCTATTGACTCGTCACGAGTCAGGGCCGCAGCCTCGACACGCTGTACCGGCAACACCGGGGCGTGTTCTCATGACACGTGCATCCTAGCAGATCAAACACACCTTTCGAGGGGTGAGTTGTAATCTGGCCTTAAATCACCCCCTGGTCGACCATGGCATCAGCCACCTTCGTGAAACCAGCGATGTTGGCCCCGTGAAGGTAGTTCCCCGGCACATCGTATGCCGCCGCCGCGTCGAGACTGACCTTGTGAATCCGTTTCATGATGTCACGCAACCGGTCATCAACCTCATCACGTGAACTGTAGACCCGTTGACTGCTCTGTGCCATTTCGAGTGCAGAGACTGCAACGCCCCCGGCATTGGCTGCCTTGCCAGGACCATAGAGAACACCAGAACCAATGAAGATCGCCTGGCCTTCAGGTGTCGTAGGCATGTTCGCGCCTTCCGATACGGCAAGAATGCCGTTGTCCACGAGGGTCTGTGCAGCCCTCGCGTCAATCTCGTTCTGAGTCGCTGAAGGGAATGCCACCTGCGCCGGGATGTTCCAGAGCGGACTGGAGCCGGCAGTGAGATCGTGATCGGAGTAGGTCGAACCGGGAAATGCATCCACATATTCCGCAATGCGACCTCGCCGCGTATTCTTCAGGTCCATGACCCATGCAAGTTTCTCACGGTCAATGCCTTCCGGATCATGTATGTACCCGGTTGAATCGGACATGGTGAGGACTCGCCCACCGAGGTCCAGCACCTTTTCCGTCGTGTATTGCGCGACGTTGCCCGAACCCGACACGAGGCAATCCATGGCTTCCATCGATTTGCCCTGCTCATGGAGCATTTCCGCGGCAAAGTAGACGGAACCGAACCCCGTTGCTTCGGGTCGAATGAGGCTGCCACCCCAATTGACTCCACGTCCGGTGAGAACGCCTGTGAAACTGTTGGTCAACTTCCTGTACTGGCCGAAGAGGTAGCCGATCTCGCGACCACCGACCCCGATGTCGCCCGCGGGCACATCTGTATCCGGTCCAATGAAGCGGAAGAGTTCGGACATGAATGAACTGCAGAAACGCATGACCTCGGCATCACTCCGACCTCGTGGATCAAAGTCACTGCCACCCTTGCCGCCCCCGATGGGAAGCGTGGTCAGGCTGTTCTTGAATACCTGTTCAAAGCCGAGAAACTTCAGGATGCTCTGGTTGACACTCGGGTGAAAACGAAGACCACCCTTGTACGGACCGATGGCATTGTTGAACTGGACTCGATAGCCACGATTCACGTGGACCTCTCCTGCATCGTCCATCCACGAAACCCGGAACTGGAGTATGCGGTCAGGTTCGACCATGCGGTCGATGATGCCATTGTCGCGATACACCGGGTTTCGATCGAGCACCGGCTCCAGGGAAACTATGCACTCTTCGACGGCCTGGAGAAACTCGGTCTCCCCGGGGTTCTTCTCCGAGAGGGCATGCATGAACTCCGTCACGAACGCGGATCGTGAACCCGTGTGCTCAATCGTCTGTGAGGCCATGAAATGATCCTTCGTGTGTGCCAAATCAAGGTTTGCAGGAGCCGCACATGGTACACGAATGGTCGATAATGGAGCATACATGGCGGTCGATCCGACGATGGAACAATGACCTTCCCCGAAGGACCCGCCATACCCCCGGCTCTGCAGGAACTGCGTGACCGAATTGACGCAATTGACCACGAGTTCCTGGATCTACTTGCCCGACGGAATGAACTGGTCAACCTGGTTGCAGATACGAAACGTGGAACGGATGTCCCGATCAAGGACCCGGCACGGGAGGCGTCCCTGATCGCCGATCGCCAGGCCGTCGGCAGCAGGCATGGAATTCGTGGCGAAGTAATCGAGAGCCTTTTCCGCGTGATCCTCTGGGCCAGCCGTGACAGGCAGGCTGCCCTGAAAGCTGCCGTGCCTGCCGACGTCATTCCCAGGACCATCACCCTGATCGGTGGACAAGGTGGCATGGGACAGTGCCTCGAGCAGGCCTTCGCCATGCTTGGTCACGAGGTACTGATCGTTGATCGGGGCACTTCCCTGAGCGCAACTGATGCGGCTGCTCGATCCGATGTCATCGTCATCGCTGTCGACATCGAGGGGACCATTGATGTGATCCGGGAAGTCGGACCTGCCTGTCGTCCGGAATCGCTGCTGATGGATATCACTTCGATCAAGCATGCGCCTGTCGAAGCGATGCTCCAGGAAAGTTCATGCTCGGTCATCGGAACGCATCCGCTCTTCGGTCCATCGCTGCATTCACTCCAGGGGCAGCGGATCGTGCTGACCCCGGGACGACTCGAAGGAGATATCGATTGGCACGCCTGGGCTTCCGAGACATTCCGTGCAAACGGGCTGAGTATTCTCCAGAGCACCCCGGAAGAACATGACCGGATCATGGCTGTCGTGCAGGTACTGACGCATTACTCGACGGAAGTACTTGGACGGACCATGCAACGCATGGACATCTCCGTCAATGAGACGTTGCGTTTCACCTCTCCCATCTACCACATGGAACTGCTCATGACCGCCAGGCACTTCGCCCAGTCGGCCGACCTCTATGCCTCGATCGAGATGTCCAACCCGAATTATGACGAAGTGATGAGAAACTTCCGTGAAGCTGCAACCGAGGTTCACGACTTGATCGATACCGGGGATCGCGATGGATTCCGTTCACTCTTCAGTGATGTCGGCTCATTCTTCGGTGACTTCTCGACCGAGGCGCTTGAGCAGTCCAGCTTCCTCATCGATCGCCTCGTCGAACGCATGTAGTCACTCGTCGATCGGCACGCCCCATCCACCACCGCCTGGTGTTCTCATCGTCAACTGATCGCCTGGTTCCAGGTCACGCTCGTCGGATGCAGCAAGCTGCTCGGTGTGTCCCCCGGCCCGCGTGATGAACTGCTCCCCGGGCTGACCCGGCATGCCCCCGGCGGCACCGGCTGGACCCTTGACCCGGTGCTGGCTGAGAATCGAAAGAGAAACGGGCTCCAGGAACTCGATGACACGCTCGAGCCCCTCGCCACCGAGGAAGGTGCCCTTCCCCCCGCTTCCGATTCGCAGGGCGAATCGATGGAGCCTGACCGGGTACCTGTGCTCCAGGATTTCCGGATCGGTGATGCGCGTATTGCTCATGTGGCAATGCCGACCAGAAGCTCCCGGGGATCCCTCCATGGCCCCATGCCCACCACCAAGCGTCTCGTAATACCCGAATGCCTCCTGCCCGAAGAGGGTGTTGTTCATTGTTCCCTGTCCGGCTGCTGATCGTCCCATCGCATTCAAGAGCAGGTTCACCAGTCGTTGGGATGTTTCAACATTTCCTCCAACCACCGCGGGGCACATGGCCGGGTCTTCGACCCAATCAGGATTGAGCATGCATCGAGGGACGACCAGTTGGATGGGTGCAAGGATGCCGTCATTCAATGGAACGCGACGCCCGATGAGCAGACGAAAGACATACAGAACGACGCTTCGTACGATTGCCTCTGTTGCATTGAGATTCCCCGGGTGCACTCCCGATGTTCCCGTGAAGTCAACACGTGCACGGTCTCCATCGATATCAATCGTGACTGCAATCGGCGTCCCGTCATCCATCTCCTCCATGGCTTCGAAGCGGCCATCGGGAAGATCAAGGATCGCCTGCCTGGCAAGGTTCGAGGCATGCTCATGAAGCTGTTTCATTGCATCCAGCACCTGCTCGCTCCCTGCAGACTTCGCAAGATCATGCAACGAACAGGCCCCCGCGTGATTCGCTGCAATGGCCGCACGCACATCGGCCAGGTTGTCCTCCAGGCACCGACTGGGCCATGGACCTTCACCGAGAATCGACGCAAGACGATCCAAATGCGGGACACCAGCCTCGATGATCTTCATTGGGCTGATCACGACACCTTCCTCGGCCAGAATCGTCGCTGAAGGGGGCATCGAGCCTGGTCGCATGCCACCGATTTCCGCATGGTGCGCCCGGCTGGCCGTCCAGCCCAGCAACTTGTCATCTTCATCGTGCACAGGAGTCACCACGGTCAGGTCCGGCAGGTGCGAGCCTCCGAACATGGGGTGGTTCGTCAAGAGGACATCGCCGGGCTTCACCTCGATGGCTTCTGCCATCTTGCAGACACAGGCTCCCATGGATCCAAGATGAACCGGAAGGTGTGGAGCATTGACAACAAGCCGGCCATCCGGATCATGCAGCGTGCACGAGTAGTCCCTCCGTTCCTTGACGTTCACGGAAATCGCGCACCGATCCAGAACTGCACCCATGTCCGAGGCAATGCTGGAGAAGGCATCGGCAAAACGTTCAACTTCGACCAGGTCCTCCACCGGTTCATGTGCTTCTTCACGTTCCAGCAGGAGCGTGCCACCTGGACCACGAAGCGCGCTCCATCCTGGCGAAAGCACCAGCGTAGTCATGGGATCCGTCAGCAGCGCCGGGCCCTTGACGAGATCGCCCTCCACCATCGCTGATCGTTCCAGGACCTGGGCATCGATCCATCGGCGATTGAAACGGACTCGACGCAGAGACGAGGACTTCCTCCTCGGTTTTGGAGTCGGCAACTGCACCTTGGGGTGTGCAGGAACACGTGTCCCAACCAGTACATGCAGGGACTCGACCTCGATGGGCCGATCGGGAGGCTCGTATCCGTAGAGCGATCTGAATGCAGTACTGAAATCGACTCGAAGATCGCACCCGGGGGTCCAATCCACCTCGATGGTGGCGTCCTGCCCCATGAGCCTCATGTGCACGATGGCACGCCGACGAACGATGGGATCCGATCCACCCGAGGAACGTACCTCCTGTGCGGCGGCCTCTTCCAGTTCCTCGAGCATGGAGGGGAGATCCTGTTCAACCTCGTCAAGCGGGGCCAGTATCTGCAATCGCTCACCTCGCTCGAGTACGGAATGGGCAATGCCCTGGGCACTCAGGACCGAAGCCCGCTCTGGAAGGAGGATGCGGTCGATCCTGAGGGCATCGGCAATTGCACATGCATGCTGTGGACCCGCTCCACCGAATGCAACCAGGACGAACTCCGAAGGATCACAGCCCTGCCTGAGGGTGACACGGCCAAGCGCAGTCGCCATCCTGTGGTCGGCGCGAGCGAGGAACGCATCCAGGACGGCATCCGGATCACGATCCCCATCGAGTTGTTGAAGGGTTTCATTGAATGCACCAACCGCCGATTCTTCGGAGAGTGGAATCCCGAAATGGTCTGGGTGAAGTCGCCCAGCAAGAAGGTTTATATCCGTCAGGCACAGTGGGCCTCCCTGGCCATAACAGGCTGGTCCAGGTTCAGCTCCTCCACTGCGTGGCCCGACCTCCAGGAGTCCATCCTCCACGTGGCAGATCGAGCCGCCCCCCGCAGCTACGGTCTGGATATCAAGTGCGGAAGAAGCAAGCGTTACTTCTCCAACGCGTTGTTCCCTCGAGTAGACATACCCATGGTCATACCGAGCGACATCAGTGCTTGTCCCACCCATGTCGAATGAAAGAACACGGTCAAATCCCCATGCCCGTGCCACCTCTACAGCGCCTGCAACTCCACCCGCAGGTCCACTGAGCAGTGAATCCTTGGCATGGAATCGACTTGACGCTGCAAGGCTCCCGCCGCTTGTCATGACCAGTACATCCGCCGACTGCGGCTCCTGGCGAGCTCGACCAAGCTGCTCACGAACATCACCGAGAAAGCTTGCGAGCACTGGCTTCAATGCCGCATTGACGACAGCCGCCTCCGCCCGAGGAACAAGTCCGATGGTCGGTTCAAGATTCGAGGAGATCGAAACTTCCTCAAAGCCGCAGTCGAGAAGCAGTTCCTCCACCTGCAGTTCGTGCACGGGGTTTCTCCATGCATGCAGCAAGGCGACGGCTGCTGAACGAATCCCGGTTCCGAGCACATCCTCCGCGGCACGACGAAGCGACTCCTGGTCCAATGGTCCAAGTATGGATCCATCCACATCGATGCGTTCATCGACTTCCACCGAGCAGGTGTGGATGGGCGGTGGAATCATGACCGGAAACGCAAAGATATCCGGTCGTTGCTGTGTTCCGATTCGCAGCAGGTCGCCGAAACCGCGTGTCGTGAAGAATGCTGCAGGAGCGGGTTGGTTCTGAAGCAGTGCATTGGTGCCGCGTGTTGTTCCGAGGCGAAGTTGGATCCCGGGCAGTGGATCACGAAGCGGCGTACCGGTCACGATTCGAGCACCCAGTACGCAAGCCGTCTCACCACTCAAGAGATCGATCACATCACCTGCCGAAGATGAGGGCATTCCCTCAATCCACAGCCCCCGCTCACCATCGCATTCCTTCACTTGACCTTGCTCGGAGGAACCTGCCCGCTGCACCTGGAAGCCCGTGAAGTCGTATCCCTCGCATGGACAGGACGCACACCAGGCCCATGGGCCATCGACCGATGTCACCTGCATCCGGATTGCACCAGTACTGAGAAGCTTGAAGTGGCGAACCTGTCCTCCATCTCCGGTGCTGATGACGTCGGTGAAGGTTCCCCCGGTATCAACCGCGATGTGGACACTCTCACCCATCGAAGTTGCCCTCGAACCATGGGCGTGGATCGACCCCGTAGAAAATCATGAATGCATCGAAGAGCTCTGGCCTGTGCTCATGGAGTCGCAACGGCGCATCAAAGAAGGTCTCTGTTGTCACTGCAAAGAATTCCGCGACATTCGAGACGCCATATGGACGGATGACATCACGGCCGCCTTGCTCATAGACAGAACGGATCGCCCCGTACTCTCGTGTCATCAACGCATGCCAGGATGCATAGACATCCCTGGAACGCATGGGAGGTGTTCCATTGGTCATGCCGGTCAACATGTCCAGGGCATGAGCAAACTCATGCTGAACGACGTTGGTTGCTCTTCCAGGATGCAGCGCGGACTGCTCCGCATCCTTCCATGACAATACGACCGGTCCGTTGTACCACGCTTCGCCAAGGTTGGCGGAGCCGGAATGAACCAGGCCGTCTCGCCCCACCATTTCCTGTGACTGCACATAGGCTTCCGGGTAGACGAGAATCGTATGCACATTCGGGAAGTAGCCCAGGTCGCGGTCAAGGAGAAGGGTGCCGGCCATGGCGGCAATGATGACCCGCTTGCAGTCATCGATCTCCAGTCCACCGCACCCCTCCCAGTATTTCTCGTCCACCATGATTCGGATGATGTTTCGAAGACGATCTCGCTGCTGCTCCCCAAGCCGGCTCCACAGGATCCACTTTTCGGCAAGGATCTGTTCCCACTCCTCCTTGAAAGGAACAGCCAATACCTTCTTCCTGTGATGCTTTTTCATGATTGACATCAGGGGAGAAAGCCTAGCGAGTCAGGAAGATCATGGCTGGCATCACCCTCCCGGGGGGCTATCCACGCCATCCCCAGTACAGGCATGGAGATGTGGGGGTGTATCGGCCGGGACAGCATGAAAAACGTCGATATCATGCGGAACACCGAACCGAACTTCCAAGGCCTCGTACTGGGACTGACCCCTTGGAACTCCAACCGTCGGATCCAGAAGGGTACAGAGCAATGAACGAACGAAGGGATCCAGAGATGACCACCAGTCAACTCGATATCAAGCACGTTTCCGACCAGGTCCAGTCCGCCAGTGAACCATTCAGGAAGCTGAGCAAGGGTACACACGAGGTCATCGTGGGACAGGACGCCCTCCTGCACCGGATGATGGTCGGCCTCCTGGCCAACGGGCACCTCCTGATTGAAGGCGTTCCAGGCCTGGCAAAGACACTTGCTGTCTCCACGCTTGCCGATGGGATCGATGCCCAGTTCCAGCGAATCCAGTTCACCCCCGATCTGCTGCCCGCGGACATCATTGGAACGCTCATCTACCGACCTACCGATGGTGAGTTCGTCGTGAACCGGGGTCCGATCTTCTCGAATGTGATCCTCGCCGACGAGATCAATCGCGCACCGGCGAAGGTGCAAAGTGCCCTCCTGGAGGCCATGCAGGAACGCCAAGTCACAATCGGCAGGGAGACGCATGCGCTCCCACGACCGTTCATTGTTCTTGCAACCCAGAATCCGATCGAGCAGGAAGGTACGTATCCCCTGCCCGAGGCCCAGGTCGACCGGTTCATCATGAAGGTCGTCGTGGACTATCCAAGTCGATCGGAAGAGTTTGAGATCCTTGAACGCATGTCTTCCACGCAATCGATCCCGCGTGTCGATTCGGTCATGGAACCGAAGGACATCATCGAGGCTCGACGACTCGTCGACACAATCTACATGGATGAGAAGATCGGGCGATACATCGTTGACATCGTTCACGCGACTCGTGATCCTGGAAGCGTCTCGTCCGATCTTGCACACCTTGTCGAATACGGCGCCTCTCCGAGGGCCACGCTCGCCCTGTCGCTCTGCGCGAAGGCCAATGCATTCCTTGACGGTCGAGGCTACGTCGTACCACAGGACGTCAAGGACCTGGCAATGGACGTGCTTCGACACCGTGTTGCCACGACGTATGAAGCCGAGGCAGAGGAAAAAACCTCGGAAGATGTGATCACAACGATCCTTGAACAGGTCCGTGTTCCCTGACAATCCAGGGTTCCCAGTACTGACAGAGTTCCAGCATGATCCCCACCGAACTGCTCAAAACCATTCGGCGCATCGAGCTCCGCACGTCCCGCACCGTCAATGACGTTCTTGCCGGGCAGTACCACTCCGCCTTCAAGGGCCGTGGCATGGAGTTCGAAGAGGTCCGCCAGTACCAGGTCGGGGATGACGTCCGGACGATCGACTGGAATGTCTCCGCACGAGCAGGCGAGCCGCATGTAAAGGTCTTCAGGGAGGAACGTGAGCTCACCGTCATGCTCGTTGTCGACATGAGTGCCTCCCAGTCTTTCGGGACCAATACACAGGAGAAGCGGGAACTCGTCGCCGAACTGGGAGCTACGCTTGCCTTCTCCGCCATCGGGAACAACGACAAGGTCGGCCTGATCTGCTTCACTGACAAGGTCGAGCTCTTTCTTCCACCCAGGAAAGGCCCGAGGCATGTCCTGAGGCTCATTCGTGAGCTCCTGGCACTTGAACCCGAATCCAGGGGAACAGACATCGCCTGCGCACTGGAATACCTGAACAGGATCCAGAAACGCAAGTGCACCGCCTTCCTCATCAGTGATTTCATGGACGAAGGGTATGAAACAGCCATGCGTATTGCCCATCGTCGCCATGACCTTGTCGCTGTTGACATCGGAGATCGCTGGGAAGACACCCTCCCGAAGATCGGACTCGTCGAGCTCCAGGACAATGAGACCGGTGAAACCATTCTTCTTGATACGAACTCCCGTACTGCCAGGGCCGCCTACGCCGAACTGGCCCTCTCGCAGGAAGTGGCATTGGACACCTGGATGCGTCGAGCTGGAATTGACAGGCTCGTCCTTCGCACTGGTGAACCGTACGTCGAGATGTTGAGTCGATTCTTCAAGCGCAGGGAGGCTCGACTGGCATGATGACCCCGTTCCACATTCTTTCCCACGTGACGCTTGGACGCCTCCTGTTGGCCTCACTCCTGCTTGCACCACCAGCTGGCTGCAGTCCCCCGGCAGACGATGGTGAGCAGACGCCGGTCTCGACCACGGCCCAACGCGGCCCCGTTGAACTGACGATCACTGTGGCCGATGACCATGGTCCGGTCGGCACTCCCGTCAGCATCGAAATCCAGGCCCTGGCCGAGGCAGGCGCAACGATCCTCGAGCCGATGCTTGTCATCGATGAGTCAAACGAGCTGGGTGCCTTCAACGTGATTGAAAATGTACTCAGGCCCGATCATCCGGGGTCGGATGGACGACGCATCTGGACACAATCACTCGTCCTGGACACTTTCGAACCTGGTGAACACGAGCTCCCGCAGATCCTGGTTCGATTTGAGGACAGGCGAGGCGATGTCCTCGTGGAAGGGATCGTGGAATCCAATGCGATTCCAATCACCATTTCCAGCGAACTCGGTGACCAGCCTTCAACGGCAACCCTGAGGGACATTCGAGGACCAATCGACATACCTCTCGTGAACTGGATTGCATGGACGCTGGTTGGAACATCGATCCTGCTTGCCGGAGCCTGGATCTTCTTCCTCGTCCGCAGGAACGTTGCAGCAGGTCACGATACGCCTCCACTGCCTGCCCACGAGTTGGCCCGCAGGGAACTCGATGCACTTGAGGCCGAGGGACTGCTGGAGCGAAATGCCTTCCAACCCTTCTACTTCAGGCTTACGGACATCCTTCGTCACTACATCGAGGGTCGATTCGGCCTTCTTGCGCCGACCAGAACGACCAACGAGTTTCTCACGGACATGGGCACCAACTCGATGCTTGAGACCGACCAGCAGAACAGCCTGTCACGATTCCTCCGTTTCTCCGACCTCGTGAAGTTCGCGCTGCATGAACCCCCGGTCGAGGATGGAAGGCAGGCACTGTCGATGGCAAGGACGTTCGTACTGGAAACGGAGCCACAACCGGATGCAGACCAGGCGGAGGGCGATGAGTGATGTTTCTCTTTGAACACACATCCGCATGGTTCCTGCTGCTGCTGCTGATCCTGCCACTGCTCTGGTGGCGATGGGCTCGTCCCGGATCGCGCGCAGTGATCGGCTGTTCTTCGACGAAGATTGCCGCACGAGTTCCACGCAACTGGATCGTACGCACGCGATGGATCATCCCCGTACTCCGTACGATCGCCGTCGTGACCCTGATCATCTGCGTCGCCCGCCCTCTTCGAGCCGACCACCAGACGAAGATCCAGGCGGATGCTGTTGCCATCGAGATGGTCGTGGATCGATCAGGCAGCATGAATGCACTCGACTTCGTCGAAAACGAACAGAACATCACTCGCCTGGAAGCGGTCAAGACCGTTGTTGCCGACTTCATCCTCGGCGTCGACACGATGGAAGGTCGCTCGAACGACCTGGTGGGACTCATCACCTTCGCGTCCTTCCCAGACAGTGACTGTCCGATGACCTTCGACCATGACCACCTCGTGCACCGTCTGAAGGATGTCACCGTCGCAACCGAATCGGAAGGGCCATACACGGCCATCGGCGACGCCATCGCCCTGGCCGTTGCGCGACTCACCTCCCTGCAGGACCGGGCCGACATCCGCAGCGAGGACGAGGTCAAGAGCCGGGTGATCATTCTCCTCACAGATGGCGAAGAGAATACAGGCGACATTGACGCGATGAAGGCCGCCGAGATCGCTGCAGCATTCAACATCAGGATCTACACGATCGGTGCAGGAACAACCGGCATCGTGCCCGTCCTTGGCGAGGACGCGTTTGGACGGCAAGTCGTCCAGCGCATGGAATCAAAGCTTGACGAGAAGACACTCAAGGCTGTCGCTGATCAGACCGGCGGCCAGTATTTCAGGGCTCGTGACACCGAATCACTCCAGGAAATCTACGCCCGAATCAACGAACTTGAGAAGTCGAAGATCATTGAACGCCAGTATGAACAGTTCGCCGACATGTCGGTCGATGCGGTCAGGCTCGGGGGCATCAGCTTCCCGCCGCTCCTGATCATTCCACTCCTTGCACTGCTGCTTGAACTCGGGCTTGCCCATACCGCGTACAGGAGGCTGCCCTGACCTGCACCATGGATATCCGCTTCAACCATCTTGAATCGCTCTACTGGCTCTGGGCCGTGCTCGGCCTGGCGGTGCTGATCATCCTGTCGTTCAAGGCACGGAAACGGGTACTGGCAAGGTTTGCCACTTCCAATCTCGCTACGCGATTGACACGTGGCACGAGCCTCCCGCGAAAGCGACTGCGTGCCGTCCTCCTGCTGCTGGCCCTTGTTCTGACTGTCTTCTCACTGCTCGATCCCCGCTGGGGCATCCGCTACAAGGAAGTCCAGCAGACCGGCATTGACGTGTTCTTCGTCCTCGATACTTCACGGTCGATGCTGGCCGAAGATATCCGTCCCAATCGAATGGAACGTGCCAAGCAGTACATCGAGGATGCGATGGATACGATCGGCGGAGACCGGGTCGGGCTGGTGACGTTTGCGGGGCAGGCGAATGTCGCTGTTCCATTGACACTCGACTACGGCGCCCTGCGACTGGCCCTGGATGACGTCCATGCACGTGAAGGAAGACGAGGTGGTTCGATGGCCGGTGATGCCATCCGATTGGCCATGGACTCCTTCACGGACGAGATGGATGACCACAAGGCCATCGTCATCTTCAGTGATGGCGAGGACATGGGCAGTTACCCGGTCGAAGCTGCAGCCAAGGCCGGCTCGCGCGGAATCAAGGTTTTCACCGTCGGACTCGGCGATTCAATCGATGGCGGGCGAATCCCCGTCGAGGCGAATGGCCAACGAATGTTTCTCTCCTGGGAAGGGCAGGAGGTATGGTCGAAGATGAATCCAGCCCTCCTCACGGAAATTGCCGATGCATCTGGAGGCGCCTACATCCCTGCTGGAACAGGAAACCTCGACATGGGCATCGTCTACGGGGATGTCATTGCCGGCGGTGGCGGTCGAGATCACGAGATTGCCCGGATCGAGGAACACGTCCCCAGGTACCAGTGGTTTGCAGCGATTGCACTTCTGCTTGTCATCGTTGATTCCCTGATGACGGACCGACGGCCAATCCGCCGACGGGGACAGGTGGTGACGACATGATGCATCTCCTGATGACCGGCATACTTGCTCTGAGCACACCTCCCGTGCAACCTCCCCCACCTGCTCCGCAGGAGGCAGTGGCCGGTGTTGAACCGGGAACGATCTCCGGCACTTCATTCCGCCAGCAGGTCCAGGATGGACAGCTTGCCATGGAACAGGGCCGTTGGGAAGACGCCGCTGCCGCCTTTGAATCAGCCCAGACCATGCTGGATGCTCCTCTTGCCGAGCTGACCTACAACAAGGCTGTTGCAGATTACCGACGTGGCGAATATCAACTCGCTTCAGAAGGCTTCACCAACGCCATTGCACAGGGAACTTCTCCTGAACTGCACCGCGATGCAGCGTACAACCTTGGCAACTCCGCACACAGCCGCGTCGTAGAGTCACTTCAATCAGGGAATGCCCAGGATGCCCAGGCCGCCCTCGATCAACTCTCGAAGGCCCAGGAAGAACTCAAGGGCGCACTTGAACACTACAGGCATGCAATCAGGACCCACGATGAGGATGCTGACGCCAGGGCGAATGCGGAACTGACCTGGAACCTGATCGAGCAGTTGCGGGACATGGAGGAACAACTCAAGGAACAGCAACAACAGCAGGATCAACAACAGCAGGATCAACAGCAGGGTCAACAACAGCAGGATCAGGAGCAGAACCAACAGCAACAGGATCAGCAGCAGCAGGATCAACAGCAACAGGATCAGCAGCAGCAGGATCAGCAGCAACAACAGCAGGATCAGCAGCAACAGGACCAACAGCAACAGGATCAGCAGCAACAGGATCAGCAGCAACAGGATCAGCAGCAACAGGATCAACAGCAGCAGGATCAACAGCAGCAGGACCAGCAGGGACAGTCTGGCTCAGAGCGTGAAGAACAGTTGAAGGACGCTCTTGATGAAATCCAGCAGGCACAACAGGAATTGGAAGATGCCCGGAAACAGCTCGAGGAAGAACTGGAACGCAATCCCGCCAATGAACGCGCCGCTGAGATGAAGGAACAGGTCGAGCAGGCCCAGGAGGAACTCGACCAGCTCCAGGAAGAACTTGAACAGGAACTTGAACAGGAGGAATCTGAAAACGGAAACCAGGATGGTTCCGCACAGGAACCCGATGCACCTGGTGAAGAAGAAGGTGACCCCTCACAAGCCCAGGCACCTGGAACCCCGGAGAAGGACATGTCCAGGGACGAGGCCCAGCGACTGCTCCAGGGCGTTCGAGACAAGGAACGACAACGACGCAAGGCCCGGGCAGAAGCTGCCAAGTCCGGAACGGCACCTGGCGGAAAGGACTGGTAGGCATGACACGCATGAAACATCTCGGAATGCTGCTCGGGCTCGCAACAGCGATGTTCATCGGCCTTGCTCCAGATGCCTTCGCAGCCGATGCCAGCATGCAGGTACCTCGCAAGGAGGGGTTCGTCGGCTCGGCACTTCCCATACGCATCATCGTGACTGATGCCGTGAACGATGTTGCACCTGACATGCCTCCCGTACAAGACCTGGCGATCGAACGCATGGCTTCGCCGATGGTGAGCACGTCCTTCCAGAGCATCAATGGACGCACGAGCCAGCGAAGGGAAACAACGTGGACATTCCTTGTCACAGCAACAAAAGCCGGGAACTACACCATCCCCCCTTTCGATGTCGATATCGATGGAAAGCTGTTCCGAACAAGTGCGTTGAACCTGGTCTTCGTAAAGAGCGAAGCCAACGATCTGCTCCGGGTCGAAGTCGAGGGCAATCCGGAAACGATCTTCCTGGGTGAATCAACTTCCTTGACCCTGAAGATCTGGATCAAGCCCTACCGCGACACGCAGTACGGAACGGAGCTGTCCGCACTTGACATGTGGAACCTGGTCCGCCAGGGAAGTCAATGGGGCCCCTTCTCTGCAGCACTGGAAGACATGCAGGCACAGCGACAGGCTCCACGAGGCCGACTCGTAACCGTGCCTGGAAACGAGGAAGAGGAGCATGGGCTGGCTTACCTCTACGAGGTACACGTCGATGACTGGCCAGATCGAATCGGAACAATCGATGCCGGTGCCGTCCGGATCGATGTGCAATATCCCCTGAGCCTGACTCGCAGCCGTGGCTTCTTCAGCAGCGGGCTGTCCATCGAGGAGACGAGGCCAATCTCGGCCTCGCCACGCCAGGTCGACGTAACCGTGAAACCTCTCCCCACCGAGGGACAGCCTGATTGGTTCAGCGGAGCGGTGGGTCGATTCGTATTCGACATCACGGCATCTCCTACGGATGTTGCGGTCGGTGATCCGATCACGCTCCAAATGGTCGTCCGGGACCAGGGCCGACGTCCGGCGAACATGGATCTGCTCCAATCACCCAACCTCGCACGGATGCCCGAACTTGAGGAGTCGTTCCGAGTACCTCGTGAACAACTTGGCGGAACGGTCGAAGGGCGAACAAAGGTCTTCACCCAGACGATCCGTGCAGAGCATGACGGGCTGCAGGAGATACCCGCCCTGCCCTTCTCCTTCTTCGATCCGGTTTCACGCACCTATGAAACGTCCTGGAGTCGGCCGATACCACTCACCGTCTCATCTGCAGCAAGCGTCACCACCCGGGATGTCGTGGGCAACAGTGGACTGGCTCAGGCAGCACCCGATGAACTGCGGAACGTCGCAGGTGGAATCCTGGCCAACTACACCGGCCCCGCCCTCCTTGAAGATCGATCCGTCAACTTCTCCTGGTGGCTGCTGCTCCTGCTCGCCCTGCCGCCACTGGCCGTCATCGGAACGGCAGGAATCCGAAAACGCCTTGATCAACTCCAGGGTGATTCCGCCCGCACGCGTGAAAGAGCAGCTCGCCGCAACGCACTGGCCTCCCTCGAGGAAGGCGTTGATGTTGCCACGGTATTGACGACATACATAGCGGATCGGCTGAACCTTGCCGCTGCCGGGCTGACCCGGACCGAGGCACTGGAACAACTCCTGGCATCGGGATTGAACCCCGAGCAAGCTGAACAACTGGACCACGTGCTTTGCGAATGTGAACAACGACAATACACGGGTGGTGGCTCCTCCCACGATGATGAACTCGTCCATTCCGCTCGCAAGTGCATCGATGCCCTCGAAGGAGTGCGATTCCAATGATCCTTCGAAGCATACTCGCCCTCGGCTTGATCCTCTCCATGGCTGCAACCGTGCATGCACAGTTGACGCAGGACCAGCAGGCAGCCATTCTCCAGGAGGCGCAGGCCGACTACGACCTGGGCACGACGAAACTCAAGTCCGATGCGGCAACCGCCGCAGAGTCCTTCCGTTCCTCCGCCGAACGATTCCAACTGCTCGTGGATGATGGAATCGAGAACGGGGAGCTCTATTACGACCTTGGCAACGCCTGGTACCAGGCAGGTGATCTGGGGCGAGCAATCGCCAGCTACCTTCGTGCAGACCGCCTCATGCCTGATGATCCTCGTCTCGAGGCAAACCTGGCATGGGCTCGTTCTCTCGTGCGCCCGCAGATCACCACCGAGGACCAGGAAGCCCTCGTACGACGACTGGCCTTCTGGCATGATGGCTGGTCATTGCGAACACGTATCACCGTCTTTGCAGTGGCATGGATTCTCGTATGGGCTGCACTGCTCCTTCGAACATTGCGCCGGTATCCAGGCTGGAACTACCTTGCAGGAACCCTTGGTTCCATCGCCATCCTCATCGGGTGCTCGGTGTTCATCGACGTCGCCGTAACCCGCACTAGGACGACGGGCGTCGTGGTCGCCGATGACGTCGTTGTCCGCAAGGGCAATGCCGAGAGTTTCCAGCCGCAGTTCCAGGAGCCCATGCAACAGGGTGTCGAGTTCAAGGTCCTCGAGGAACGACCCGACTGGCTGCACATCGAGTTCAACAACGGGGCCTCGGGCTGGATACCCAGTTCCGATGCCGAGATCGTGAAATCAACCGATCAGCCGATTCTCCGGAGTTGATGCGCCACGCGTCACGGATTCAAACGTGGAATTGAAACCGGCCCGCCGCGAGTGCGACGGGCCGGTTGAATGTACGCATCTTTCGGCTGCAGTGATCAGCCTCCACATCCCCAGTCACTGATGACCTGGAGCAGGTCGGAGACGTCATAGGGATTGCCCCAGTCACTGATGACCAGCAACAGGTCGGCCACATCGACCATACCACTGCCGTCGTAGTCACCAAGGCACTCACCAAGACCACATGGGATTTCCGTGCATTCCTGGCCAGGCCAGAAGTGGTTGCTGCCTTCACCAAGGCTGCTGCAGTGTCCCTCGGTCACGTGATCGACGCAGTGATCACCGTGGACCGCGTCACCGACGCAGCAGGCACCGGTCCCTGACGAGCAAAGGGTGTTTTCCTCACCAGGCGTATCCGTTACGCCCAGATCGAACTCCCCGATCGTCCAGGTTTCATCCGGGCTGCAGCGATGTGCCTGTCCAGGGACAAACCCATCCTCAGTCGGACCGATGGCGACCGCACCGTAGTACAGGTCACCACTGTCGGGTGTTTCCACCAGCGAAATGCTGTCAGCCAGTTCAAGCCATGGCGTATTGTCAAGAACACCGTCATCATCGGCATCAAGGTCGTCGTACCCACCGTAGTAGTTGGCCACGACCATGTGCGTCACGTTGTCGGAGTTCTCGAAGCCCAGGCTTGCAACCTGGTCGACATCATCCGGCGCAAGCGTGAATGATTCCTCTGCAACCAGGTAGATGCCCGTGCCATCGAATGAACCAGTGAGGTTCGTGATGGATTCGACCACGCCGCTTCCTCCGGAACCGTCACCAATGACGATGTACGTCAAGCCGCTGAGCTCGGCGCCAGCCGGCCCCTTGAGCTCGAAGTACTCGTCGGTATCGGCGCCGGCGTTGTCAATTCGGATTTCGCTGATGACCAGACCCTCGGGAACATCCACTTCGAGGCAGTCGGGCACGTTGTTGCCATTGCCGTCGTAGTCGTCATCTTCGCCGGGACAGACGTCACAGGCATCGCCGTAGCCGTCACTGTCCGAGTCTGCCTGATCGCCGTTGTCGTCGTAGGGACAGTTGTCGCATGCATCCCCGTAGGAGTCTCCATCGGAGTTGCCCTGGCTCTCATTCGAATCATCGGGGCAGTTGTCACAGGCGTCGCCCACGTTGTCCGCATCCGCATCTTCCTGAGCGGGGTTGGAGTCGTCGGGACAGTTGTCAGATTCATCGTCAACACCATCGCCGTCGGCATCCTGCCCACCGGCGTCAAGCACGTTGATCGTGGCCCACATGCCGGCCAAGCAGTGCTGGGTCACGGAACAGTAGTATTCAAGTGATTCAGGGGCATCGGCAGTCACGACCCATGTCGCGATCGGGTTCGCATCCGTGAGCGGCTCGGCAAAGTAGAGCCCGTCCGGCTCGCAGTTGGCGCCGGAGGTGACATCATGATCGCCTCCGCCATGCTGCCACTCGATCGTGTCACCGATGTTGACATCGATAGTGTTCGGTATGAAGTCCAACCCGGACTGCATCACGACATGGACGACACCGCCTTCGTCATCCTGCCATGTGCCAATGGGGACCGTGCTGCTGCAACTGCCGTTGGAAGTGCAGCCATCGAGGGCGTTGGGACCCGAGTAGGTGAAATCCCCATCGAAGAAGACGCCATTGTTCGGCCCGATGCCGCCGACCCGGTAGGCCCAGCCGTCAAGATGGTCCCAGGCCTCGCCTGTTCCGTCGGTGTTGATGTCACCGAAGACGTCGATGACGGTCGTGCCGTAGAAGAGCTCGACGGCGTCATCGCCGTTGATTCCCATTGCGCCTGTCGTGTAGTCGGGAGCAATACCGAAGTACGCCTGGAAATTGGGAGCCTCGCTTGCCACGTAGAGGAACGTGCCTGCCGCAACGCTGCCAGCGGGGAAGGTGTATTCAACACCGTCGGTACCGCCACCATTGTTGGCCGAGCCGATGCCGTACTGGCTCATGTCGGGAATGTCCTCGAGGACATGCAGTTCGACGCCCTTGGGCGTGCCACCGGACAGTGGTCCATCGAATGCTGCCGTGATCACGATCTGCCCGGAAGCAGCCGTGCTGATAAAGGCCAATCCAGCGGTCGCAACCGCTGCACGCAGGATCATTGATGACATCGGGATCTTCTCCATCAAGGCCCGCTTCCAACGGGCGTTCCTTCTCTACCCAGGCGGCCTCGAGGCCGCTGCTTGGACTTCAGAGTAGATGAACCAGCCCACACGTCAATGTTTTCTGCCTGTAAATGGTGTGAAGGCTTGATTTACGGGTACTCAGCGGGGCTCAAGGGCCTGCTGAGCAATCCCAATCCGCGATGACCTCCAGCAGGTGGGTCACATCGTAGGGACTCCCCCATTCGCTGATGATCAACAACAGGTCGGCGACATCCGTCACTCCATCGCCGGTGAAATCGCCGTCACAGCCTGCAACTTCAGTGACCTCGATGGAAAGCACCAGGGTCAGGACCGCATCCGCTGCTCCGGGGAGATCCTCGTCGCTGACTGCAATGGCGATCGAATCGATGTACGAGCCTGCGGCAAGACCCTGTGTGTCCATGGAAAATGAAAGCGTGACCGGTTGATCCTCGATGCCCTGTATCGGATCTACTGAATGAGAAAATGGCGATGCCGGCATCTCGACCGAGTCAAGATCCAACCCAGCCTGCAGACTGTCCCATCCGTAGTTGTGCAGTTGCACGTCAAACACCTGGATCCCCGAATCCGATTCCACGGCTTCGGAAACGACGAAGAAATTACTGTCGTTGTCACCGGACAATGAACCATTGGCATGTCGCAGTACCACCCCCGAAACACCGAGCGACATTGGTGCATTCTGAACTTCCAAATCGGAGGATGTGATTTGAAGTGATTCGTTGATCTGTCCCGCTGTCGTCGTTGCAACCTGCAGGTTCCGGACATCCGGACCGCTTCCTGCAGGAATCGATCCTGACTCGGACACGCTGGAAAGAAAGCCTGAACCGGTTGCAGACCATGGAAGAGCTGCGCCGCAGGCGGGTATCGCGACATTCACGTTGTTCTCAACGACCAATGCCAGGTCGACGGTGCCTCCGACGATGACGTCGTTGAACGACCCCGTCATGGAGCCCCCGAGAATCGCCGGGAGGGTGTAGTCGACCATGACTGGAATGTGATCCGATGCGTCAAAGAGATCGTCCGCCAGTGCATTGGATCTCTGGTTGTCACCAGGAAAATAACTGTTGGTTCCGTCATTGATGGCCACGTCGTAGTGATTGCCATCATTGCCCAGGGCCCGATACGTCCCCGGAATGATGTCCATGCCGAATCCATCGGACAAGGCAATGGTCGGAAGTTGAAAATCGAATCGATCATCAAGCGAGCCTCCGACAAGACCGCCACTGGATTCGTCCCTGGGTGACTGGGTGTGCTTGATCGCGTTGGACGATCCGGACCACGAACCATTTCCGTACGGATCGATCGCAGCGAGCGGCCCCTCGGCAACCAATGTCTCGTATGCCGGTTCGCTGTTGGTGTAGATGTTGTAATCACCTGCATAGATGATCTTGGAGCCTTCAGGAAGTTCTTCAGCGTTCTCAAGGATCTGTTCGATACCGAAGAGACGCTCCGCCTGGTTCTTGCTGCCCGGCGAAGCCTTCAGGTGACTGCTGTAGATGAAGAAATCGACTGGAGGATTGTCATATCCAACAAGGCGGATCTGCCAACGATCGCTGCGCCGACCTGCTCCGGTGTAGATGTCATCATGCCCACTCGTTATCTCCGTTACGAGGGACGAGTGATAGAACATCGCCTGGGCACCGCTGTAGGTGTCCTCGTTGCTGGAGGTATAGGTTCCCTGCGAGTATTCAGGCCCGAGCAGATCATGAAGATCAGGGACATTCTCGACATCGACTTCCTGGAAGACCCAGACCGCCACTGGAACCGCAAAGCCCGTTGTGTCATCGACCGAGGCCTCGTCCAGGACATCGGCAATCGCCGTGAAATCGCCGCGAAGTTGCGCGATGTTCCAGCACCCCACCCGGATGCTCGCCTCCGCTGCGAGGGTGAAGCAGAGCAGTGCTCCCAGGCCCACGGTGTACACATGGCGCAGAACAACGTCATACCCGGTTGCTCTTCCCAGCATGCAGGATGCTCCCTCGAGGACCCGAAATCGCCTGTACCCACCGTGAGCCAGACACCTCAAGTCTACTGAGAGGGAGAGCAAATCAAAGAAAAAACAGTATCAAGCAGCAGTACTGGGGGCCTGCTGCCACCTAATCCAGCCTCGAATGTTCAATCCAGCGAGCACCAGGTTGCCGAGGATGCCCCAGAAACTGTCGACCATGCCGTTGAAGGCGACGAATGCCAACGCCGCCAGCAGGCCGAAGATGAACCCTTCGCGTCGCTGATTCCCAAGGAGCCAGAGCGAGACGAACATGAGAACGACCGCGACAAGGTCTAAACCGAGGTGGTTACCCATCATTTCAATCATTACTGGAACTCCCTGGTGAATACATGAACTGACTGCGCAAGAAAAACCCCGCCGGTTACAGGCGGGGGTGTTTCTCAAGCTCTGAGAAAGGTGAACAGACGGTTCGCACTTCCCCGCGCCTCGCGGCACGGGATCCGGGTCGAAACCCGGTCGAGAATATGCTGACTTCCCGAAGCAGATTACTCTGCTGGACAATGCTGGTTGTGTCGGACGACGAAAATCGACCGACTACAGCATTGCCACATCGGGTCTAAGGAAATCCCTTAGAAAGGAGGTGATCCAGCCGCAGGTTCCCCTACGGCTACCTTGTTACGACTTCACCCTAGTCGCTAATCCTACCGTGGTTGGCTGCCTCCAGTAAACTGGTTAGCGCACCACCTTCGGGTAGAACCAACTCCCATGGTGTGA
>JABABM010000070.1 GCA_014238205.1 Phycisphaerales bacterium
GGCTTGGATGGACACGAAGCAGTTTCGGTGATCATTGGCACCACTCAGGAGGGACTGCAATTCGACGCGCCCCATCTTTTTTGTGAGCTGATACAGGCCCTCATCTGCTTCTGTGAGCAGTTCCTGATCGCCGTCTTCTTTGGCGAGTTCATACCCGACAACCGCGTCTTCAAGTTCGACGATGATGGTCTCGAGGCCTTCAGTTTGAGCCTTGAGCACTTTATAGTCGCTAATCGTCGATTGAGCGGCCTTCTGGTCATTCCAGAAGTCCGCGTCGTTCATTCCGGCCTGCAACTCATCTCGGCGTTGGACTTTGGCGTCGTAGTCAAAGAGAGTCGCGGATGGTCAAGATCCGCGCCTCAAGGTCATCGATGACAGGCTGGTGTGCGTCGTAGTGCATAGGCCGTAGAGTAACGAACCTTGGGGTTCGAGTATCAGTATCCGGGTCGATATCCTCCCTGTAGTGTAGTCCCCAAATAGTGAGCCCTGAGATGACCCATACTTGCTTCGATCCGAGTTCAGCCCGCGCGGCCGCCATTGCACCTTCCTCGACACTCGCTATTAC
>JABABM010000071.1 GCA_014238205.1 Phycisphaerales bacterium
ATTCTACCCTGTGATGCCAACTTTCCAAACGAAAACACGCCTTCTCACGCTCTAGGAGGCCCCTAAGCCCCTGCGAATGGTTCCATGAGTGGCTTGTCATGCCAGGTACACACTGCTCCAGCGGGCCAAAGGACATTGCCTGAACTCGCTGGCACGGCTGCTGTAACTGACCTACCGCTACGACATCGGGCCTCGCCCATTAGCGAAGCCCGATGCGATGAATCCAAATGCGGCTGAGAGGAGTCGAACCTCCACGGGATTTACTCCCACTAGAACCTGAATCTAGCGCGTCTGCCAATTCCGCCACAGCCGCAGAAATGGGAACGCAGAAGGGTACCTCACCGCAGCCACCCGTGCCATACGAGTATCTCGAATGGGCGTTTGCGCAGCCATCGAATGCGCCCATGAGGCCCGCACGTGAACAGGTGCGCGTTAGGTGCGTTGGCACCCTCCTCCTTTGTCAGGCCTTGGCCGCCACAGTTTCCGCGGCGGGATCAACAACTTCCCCATTCGAAGCCTCTGGAGCCTTCTCCGGTGAACCACCTGAACCATCGCCTGAGCCATC
>JABABM010000072.1 GCA_014238205.1 Phycisphaerales bacterium
CCGATAGGAATTGTTGCGAGGTGAGTTCGATCGTTTGATCAATCTCGCGCTCGAGCCAGGGCTCATACCCAAGCGAACGCAAAGCCGAGATGTCAGCCGGGGTAATCGACAATCCCGCACGCAAACCAAACCGCGCAGCCTCGGTATCGGTGGACGGCGTGACCACAGTGGGCGGCGGGGTCCCCCCGGTGCCACCGCCCCCGCCACCGCCGCCGCCAGTGCCGCCGCCACCGGTGCTGCCACCGCTGTCACCGCCACCGCACGCCGCGGTTGCCAAACCCAGCGCCAACGCGCTCGATCCGGCTTTGAAAGGCACAGTGCCCACGCCCGTGTAATCATGCGCATCGCGGCGCGCATTGGCATCGGGACCGGGATTGGGCTCGAAATTAGGCGTATCGGTTGGCGCCTCGCTGGTTGGGGTCCAGCTGGTTTCGGTTTCGATCTCGCAGGTTTCTTGCTTGGACACTGCTGCTCCTCTCTGATTGGTAGGGGCATGCTGATCGGCCTCGGCGCACCAGTCAAACACACAAATGTCGCGATTTGTCTCGCTGTGTGTCCGGTGTG
>JABABM010000073.1 GCA_014238205.1 Phycisphaerales bacterium
ATTCGATGGGAATCGCAACTCGTACCGGGTCTCATGGTGCTCGACATTGATGAAAGTGTTGCCAAGGGCCTGCAAGTCGCCCGCAGCCGCGGCGAAGGGGTGTTGTATTCACATCCTTCTTATCTCATGCACAAATTGAGCAGCAATGACCCGAAATGGGAAGAACTCTGGGGCCTCAAAAACACGGGGCAAACTGTCCACTCTCTACAATCAGAGGGCGGCTATTCCTCCCTCACCGGTACCCCCGGCATTGACATCCAAGCCGAAGAAGCCTGGGCCATGCAGCCTAATGCCAACGGTATTGTCGTTGCGGTGATCGACGGTGGCGTCGATATCGAACATGAGGATCTGTTGGGAACCATCTGGACCAATGAAGGTGAACATCCATTCAACGGCCAGGACGACGACGGCAACGGGTACGTCGATGATGTCCATGGCTGGAACTTCGCCAATGATCAGGCCAATTCGGCAGTGCCTATGGATCACGGCACACACGTTGCCGGAACCATCGCCGCCATCGGAGACAACAATATCGGCATCATTGGTGTCGCCCCTGGTGCCG
>JABABM010000074.1 GCA_014238205.1 Phycisphaerales bacterium
TCTTGCAGAACGCAGTATCTTCGCAAGCCCACCCCTAGAACGAATCGGGCACCTCAACATTTGTCTGTTTGAAGCGACTTTTTTACAAGTCGCTGGCCTCCTGTCAGTTACATAATTTGACGTCGTCTGCATCACGTTGAAGCGGCCAAGGACGTCGCCAAGGAAGGTCCGGGAACCTGTTGTAAATGGCCAACTTCGCTTGCCTTTCCCCCGACAATCCACCGCGGTGGTGGATAAGCGGTGCAAGAAGCGAACACAACACATGGCCAATCTTTTTCAAGTTAGTTTCAAGCATCAAGGTGGGCTGGATCCGATAAAGGAGTGGGCGAGCAATCAACCCGCCCATTATTCCGGACCAGACTTCCTTCTCTTCTCTTCCGTCACCTCCAAGCTTCGCGGCTTGGAGGTGATTTTTTTAGACCCCCCAGGCCCAAAAACAGCGTAGCCCGCCAAAGGCGGGCCACGATTCCCTGATCGCCTGTTTATCCCCCTCAAGAAACCTACTGAGCGTCCACAAACTGCTTCTTCTGCTCATCTGACCAATCATTCCACCGGGCCTTA
>JABABM010000075.1 GCA_014238205.1 Phycisphaerales bacterium
CGAAAGTGTTCGTCAGCGGATTGCAGGGCTTTTCTGAGCCATGTGCGCCGCGACCTGCGTCGGTCTTGGCCTTCATCATGCTCATCACTCAGTTCAACGCCTGCTCGTTCGGCGAGGAAGCGAAGTGCTTCGCCAAATTCCTTGCCGAGGTGTTCTTGGACAAATCGGAAGCAGTCACCCGCAGCACCGCAGGAGTGGCACTTGTAGAAGGCAGCTTGTTTGTGGGTCACTACAGCAAATGAGGGCCGACTGTCATCATGGAACGGGCACAGGCCCACGTGCTCGCGGCCCTTGGGCTGCAAGGCAACGTGCTCGCCGATTAGATCCACCAGGTCGGTAGCATCTCGAACTCGTTCTATCTCATCCCGTGTCGCCAACTGCCACTCACCTCATCGCTGCCACAGCAGCATGCCGTGCACACAAAGGCAAATATCGCCTCGGTGAGCCTGTACGTCGGGCTGCCAACTCATCACTGCGCGAGGAGTCGGCGCCCGTTGGTTCAAGAATTTGAAGTGATCTCAGAGCGATTGAGTGGGAAGATGTGGGGAGTCAGGCCAAAA
>JABABM010000076.1 GCA_014238205.1 Phycisphaerales bacterium
AACTGGAGGTGTTCTAGTTCTTGATGCAGAATCAGATATTAAGAAGTCTCTTGCGACTTTTGAATATCCTTGGGTAATCAAGAGAGATGTATTAGCTGCAGGGAAAGGAGTTGTGGTTACTTCAGATGATGTTGAAGCATCTGAGTTCATTTCTAAGTCAATAAAAACGGATGGTTTTGTTTTGCTTGAGGAATTTCTTTCTGGTGAAGAGGCTTCAATGCTTGTTCTAATGGATGAATCGAGCTATCTTTGTTTGCCGGCGAGTCAAGATCACAAAAGAGTAGGTGAAGGAGATACCGGTCCAAACACCGGCGGCATGGGGGCTTACGCGCCAGCCCCAGTAGTTACCCCTGCCGTCCGGCGACGTGCAATCGATGAGATTGTTGAGCCTATGCACCACTACCTTCGAAATCAGCATATTCCGTATCGTGGAGTTTTGTATGTTGGATTGATGATTGATGAAAATGGAGCTCCTAATGTTGTTGAGTATAATGTTCGTTTTGGAGATCCTGAAACACAGGTGACAATTCCATTAATT
>JABABM010000077.1 GCA_014238205.1 Phycisphaerales bacterium
GCGGATCGTCTTGCCGCTGTGTACACCGGTGACCGCCATTGTTGCCGTGTTCTCGTTCATCTACACGTGGAACGATTTCATGAGCCCGCTTATCTACTTGCACAGTGAATCGAATTACACGCTGGCGATCGCGCTCAACTCATTCCGAACCCAATATGCGGGGCTTGAGGACGTGCACCTCTTGATGGCTTTGAGCGTTGTGACGATGATCCCGTGCATCTTGTTGTTCCTCGCAGCGCAGAAACAATTTATCGAAGGACTCGGCAGCGGAGCCGTGAAGGGCTAAGACATATGGCAGACGTTCGACTTCAGGCTGTGACCAAGATTTTTCCAGGCGGTGTTACCGCGGTCGCCTCATGCGATTTAGTTATTCCAGATGGTCAGTTCACGGTTCTTGTCGGCCCGAGTGGTTGCGGTAAGAGCACGACGCTTCGAATGATTGCCGGTCTTGAAACGGCCAGTAGTGGCACGATCTCCATTGGTGAACGAATAGTCAACGACGTGCCGCCACGCGATCGTGATGTGGCCATGGTGTTT
>JABABM010000078.1 GCA_014238205.1 Phycisphaerales bacterium
ACCTTTGTGCAGGTTGACGCGGGCAGATGGCACACCATCGGCTTACGCAAAGACGGCACGGCCATCGCATGGGGGAGGAACCAATCCTACCAATGCGACGTCCCTGCTGGCGAGACCTTTGTGCAGGTATCAGCGGGCTGGGATCACAACATTGGTCTTCGAGAAGACGGCACAGCCATCGCGTGGGGGAGGAATTGGGATGGCCAATGCGACGTGCCGAATGGTGAGACATTTGTGCAGGTTGATGCGGGCTCCGACCACTCCATCGGGATTCAGACGCCGTCCCCCGTCGGCAGTTGCTGCTTTTGCACTGATTGCATCACTGTGAGCGAATTGTTGTGCGCACAAACAGACGGCACTTGGCTTAACGATAGTTGCGATGATTGCGGGGAACCCACCGGTGCGTGCTGCGTGAGTTCAGGTTGCTACCAATCCACCGAAGTGGCATGCAGTGGCTTCGGTGGCACTTGGCTTGGCGTGAAGGGTGGAACTTGCGACGACTGCCCCGCTTCATGTGAAGGTGACA
>JABABM010000007.1:0-56616 GCA_014238205.1 Phycisphaerales bacterium
CCTTGCGCGCTGCGATCACCTTCTCGACGCATGCCTTCTCTTCCGCATAGTGAGCCTGCAAGGAGACAAGGTCGTCGTTGGCGGCTGCGATGATGAAGTGGGCGTCATGCTTGGTGGTCCGGCATTCGCAGCGCTGGGCGCACTTCGAAGTGGAGCAGGTCGATGCGTATTGGCCATGCCCCGGTCGATTCTCGCCGAGGCGCTGTCCGTCTCGCCGTCTGCAACCGGCCTGCCGCTTGCCACTGATGCAGGCGAAGCAATGACACAACTTCAGGAGGCAGGAGCTTCGATGCAGGCCGAGGTCATCGGGCCTGGCCTTGGCCAATCCCCGTGGGCGGCATCGATCCTGGAAGCACGGCTTGCCGGTCCGGGCCCCCCGGTCGTTCTGGATGCCGATGGTCTCAACCTGCTTGCGCAAGACGCTGGGGTCCTGCGCTCAAGTAAACGGGACATGATCCTGACACCTCATCCCGGCGAATATGCACGTCTTGCCGAAGCACTGGGGCTCCCGGCAGCTGAACAGGATGATGCCTCCCGCCGCGAGGCGGCAGAAACACTTGCAACTGAATCAGGAGCGGTCGTCGTACTCAAGGGCGCAAGAACGATTGTCACGGATGGCAGTCGAACCTGGATCTGTGATGTCGGCTCGGCTGTTCTGGCAACCGCCGGGACAGGGGATGTGCTTGCGGGCCTCATCGGGGGGTTCAAGGCGCAATCCGCTGAATGCGAGTGTTTCGAGTCCGCTGTTCTTGGAACCTGGGTGCATGCCTGCGCCGGAGAGCGGTGGGCTGCTTCCCATGCAGATCGTGGCCTGCTTGCCGCGGAACTGGCCGAGGCCGTTCCCGGTGTACTTGAAGCATGTCGCAGGGGGGATCTGGACCTTCCACGGTGTCCTTCCTGAGTCCTTGAAGGTACCCTGTGTGATCCGAGCAGGGGAGGCATTGCTTCAATGACAACGATCAATACAGAACTGGGAACACTTGGAAACTCGCAATGGGTGTCGGGCGTGTACTGCTTTGGCAATCCCCAGGTTGCGACCACTCGCAAGGGCGAACCCTATCTCAAGTGTCTCCTCAGGGATGCAACGGGCGAAGTGCAGGGGAGGAAATGGTCCTTCGATCAGCACAGCTTGAATGAACTGGCTCGAACAGGATTCGTCCAGGTGGAAGGCAGCGCCGAAACATTCAATGACCAGATCCAGGTCAACATCAAGAACATTGAATCCGCCGACGTCTCCGAGGAAGAGATGTGCCACCTGCTTCCATCGACCAGCCAGGACATCGAGGTCATGTTCGATCGTGTTGCGTCACTGCTTCAAGGCATGGAGCACCCGGCGATGCGATCGTTGGCAGAGGCCTACCTGGGTGACGAGGAACTCATGAGGCGATTCCGCATGGCGCCTGCCGCCATGTCCATGCATCATGCATGGATCGGCGGGCTGCTTGAACATACGCACCAACTCATGAACATCGCGGATGCGGTGGTTCCCCTGTACCGGGGAGCCATTGACAAGGACATTGTTCTCATGGGCCTGTTCATCCATGATCTTGGGAAGACCATCGAGCTTTCCTGGGAGAAGGGGTTCGACTACACGGCCGAGGGGAATCTCGTGGGGCACATAGCGCGGGGTGTCATCTGGCTTGAAGAGAAGGCTGCGACATGCGCCCCTCCTCTTCCCGGTGAAACACTGCGAGTCCTCCAGAACATCATTCTCAGCCACCACGGTGAACCAGAGTTCGGGGCGCTTCGGCCTCCATCGACTCCGGAAGCCGTACTCATATCGAAACTCGACGATCTCGATGCAAAGACGCAGATGGCCATCTCGGCTCTTGAGCAACCGGGAGCCATCGAGGGCATTTTCACCGACAAGGTCTGGGGCCTCCAGGCGCGTCTCTTCCGCCCAAGACCGCTTGAGGGCGACAATGCAGATTCTCCCGGCACGGAACTCTTTGATTGAACTTCCGGCTGCTTCCTGTACGTTCCATGTCCATGTCAAAGATTCTCATCGGCATCCCGGTCTACAACGAGGCGAACTACGTCCAGGAAGTACTGGATGAAGTTCGAATACAGGGTCATGACATTCTTGTCGTCGACGATGGTTCGACCGACGAGACCCCGATGCTCCTGGCGCAGCAACCTGTCGAGGTTGCTCGACATGCCGTGAACCGCGGCTATGGTCGTTCGATGCAGGACATGCTCCGCTGGGCAGCCTGCGGTGGGTATGACTGGTTGATCACGATGGACTGCGACCGGCAGCACGAACCGGCCTCGATTCCGAAGTTCATCGAACGCATTGCCCGCAACGATGCCGATGTGATTTCGGGCAGCAGGTACCTCGACGTTGCATGCGGAAGTGACGCCCCTCCGCCTGACCGGCAGTCGATCAACAGGGACATCACGTCGGAACTCAATGCCAGGCTCGACCTGTCGCTGACGGATGCGTTCTGCGGGTTCAAGGCCTACCGGATCAAGGCATGTGCTTCCCTGCCACTGGACGTTGATGGCTACGATTTCCCAATGCAGTTCTGGGTGCAGGCTGTCGCCTCCGGGCTCCGGATCGTCGAAATCCCCGTTCGGTTGATCTACAACGATCCGACGCGGACATTCGGTGGCCCGCTCGACATCCCGGCCGAACGGCGACGGCATTATGAACAGACGCTTCACCAGGAGATCGGTCGGTGCCTTGACCGGCTGCCGGTTTCTTCGGCAGCAGGTCTTGACCTGTTCGTTGGATCCCTTGGTGAGTCATGAGTTCAACGAAGCATACGCACGTCGAGGACCTGCTCTTGTCCCCGGAACCTCCCTGGATGGCCATCCCCAGGGTCGAAGACGTCACTCGATGCCAGGTCCTGGAATCATTCGGGCTTGATCCGATGCGACCGGTCATCGTCGTCGGGCACCAGCCGGTGTTCTGGCATGCGGGGATCCTTGCCAAGTTCCTTGCTGCAGACACGCTGGCGAGCTCATGCAACGGTCAACTTGTGCACCTTGTCATTGATGGTCACATGGGTTCTTTCAACGAGGTGCACTGGCCGGTTCCCGGTGCTGATGGTTCACTGCATCGCGAGACATGGAGATTCCGTGACCAGGCCGAGGGCCTTCCCATGGCGATGCAGCCGGCGTGCGCTCCATTCGACGTGCCTTCCGGGGGTCAGTTGGGATTGGGACTGATCCATGCGGCGTTGAATGAAGCAGTCTCGGCTGGCGATGCAGCTCTCCAGCAGTCCAGAGCGCTTGATCGGCTCATGGATCCCTGGGTTGGTCCACGAACGACGATCACGGCAAGTGCACTTGCGGCTTCCCAGATCGGAGTTGAACTTGCTGAACGGATGTCATCCGACCCGCATGCCTGTCGAAGCGCGTACAACCGATCTCTCCTCGATCATCCTGGTGTCGACATTGCTGAACTTGCACAGGGAGAACTGCCTTCGTGGACCATGCTTGAGGACGGCACGATTCGCACGAGCCACGAGGATGACGATCCTGCGCTTCGTCGTTTTCCAAAGGCGATGTTCCTCACGGCGATGGCTCGGCTCGGCCTCGGAGATTTCTTTGTTCATGGAACCGGGGGTGCCCGGTATGACAGGTGCATGGAAACATGGGTCACGAACTGGATCGAAGTTGATCCGTGCCCGGCCTCGATCGCCAGTGCAACGATGATCATGGATCCTGAATCACTCTCGGAGCACCAGTCGCTTCGCCAGGACATGATTTCATCCGCTCGTCGCCGCAAGCATGACCCGGCGCTTCGTGCAGGCACCGGGCCATCAACCGGGAAGAACTCTCTGCTGGCTGAAGTGGATTCGTACCCCCCCAGGTCGCCCCAGCGGCGAGAGGCATTCAGGCGAATGCATGATGCACTCGATGCCATTCCCGGCTCCGGTGATGGTCTCCTGCTCCCGGAAGAAACGAATCGCCTGGTGGAGAACATGTCGGTTGCTTCCGACAGGACCTACCCCTTTGCGATGCACGACCCTGCCGCCATCGACTCACTGGCTACGTTCATTCGGATTCGGCTCGCCTGACACTATTCGATCTTCAGACCGGCCTTGTCCCAGTATCGCTGGATGGCCTCCGCCGTCGTCGGTTCGATGACGGTGCCATCGGGTTGCACCTGTTGCAGGAGGTTGCCCTCCTGTCCAAAGGTTGAACGTGTCGGGACGGCCTGGTCACCTGTTCGACTCAGGAGGCTGAGCCGGTTCCGCAGTTGCGGATCTTGTTCCCATGAGTCTGTTCGAAGCGTAATGCTCGGAACCGCGCCGGTATTGTCGTAGCTGTAGAACCCGTAGGTTCCAGGTTCATCACCGACAAGGCGACTCGTCAGGCTTGCAAGGGGGCGGGGGAGCCAGGTTTCTGGAAGGTCCCATTTGAAGGGTTGTCGAAGGTCGATCTCGATGTCCTGCCTGATGACATGGAGTTGTGCCCTGGGGTTGCCGATCATTGGCTCGATCTGGAAGCCCACCTCGGTTTCTGTTGTCAGCAGTTCACCCTGTCTCCGTGTCGCGGTAATGGTCCATGCTTCCCGCTGCATGTCCCAGGACATCCATTGAAGTGTCAGGACATCAACATAGATTCCACGTGATGCATCCATGACGAACCTGCCATGTTCCTTTACCAGCAGTCCCTCTTCCTTTTCGGTGTTCGTGTAACGTTCTGGAGATCGATTCCGCTTGACTTCCCCCCGGGCTCCGGCAGTTACTTCCCGGAGGTTGTACCCCACTTCCTGCGTGATCCCATCGTGAGACCTGTACAGTCGATACAACTGGCTCGTGCCGGTCAGGCCCCGCAGGTCTTCCTCGGTGATGGAATCAAGGAGCGCCTGCCCTCTCGTGATACTTGCCTCGCGATCAAGCTGGATCATGGCCAGATCCCTGGTCCTGATTGTCTGAATGATGTGTTCAATCTCACTTTTTGAGGATGCCTGATTTATTGGCATGGAGATCGCCGTGCCAACAAGCCACTCCTGGTTTCTGAGGGGCATCACGAACCAGCCAAAGGCGAGTTCCTCCCCACTTTCGGTACGTTCAAGGACCCAGGCAGATTCCGTAACTATCTTTCCAGAAACGACTTGTGATTGGTCAAGCAGCTCGATCTCCGTATTCTCGTCCTTGTTGAAGCCCAGGTATTCAACAAGGAGGTCACGGGCGTTCCTCGCGTCGCTTGAAATCGCCTCGAGCCTGAGGCTCCACTCGGGCTCCTGCCCACCATCCCTGAGAAGGATGAATGGGGCCTGTCCAGGCTGATTCTGCCCCGTGAGGAGAGTTTCGTCAGGTATCTGGAACTGGATTCCAATGGTGTCATTGACCAGTGTTTGCGTTTCTGCCCATGAAAGGGGAGAACCAAGGGCCAGGCATGCCATGATGGAGCCAAGGTACCTGCCTTGGAGGCCGTTTAAACAGCGAAAGGATGGCATGGGGGGCATTCAGCGAACGATAGCCGAAAGGGGGGGGTGCAAGGGAACGAGGGCGGGAATGAAATCGACCATCTCACGGGTCCGGCATGCCTTGACAACCCCATTCAGGGGCCTATCATCACCGTTTCGCGCTTGATCGAGCGATCAAGTGACACGTGAGGATGGATTTCATCCGTCGTTAACCGTGGTTGACGGCGGATGTGTGTTGTCTAGATGACCCCGGCATGGGCCGGTCAGAGAGGTTTTTCAGTTCATGGCGGACATGAAGATTCGAATTCGGATGGAGGCATACGACCACCAGGCGCTCGATGCTTCTGCGCGAGAAATCGTTGACCATGCAAAGCGCACGGGAGCCCGTGTTGCAGGTCCGGTTCCGCTGCCAACCCGCCGAGAAATCTACACGGTGAACCGATCTACGTTCATCGACAAGAAGTCGAGAGAGCAGTTTGAGATTCGCACGCACAAACGCATCATCGACATCAGTGAACCCAACTCCCGCACCGTCGAATCCCTCAACAGGCTCGTCGTACCAGCGGGCGTCTTTGTGAAGATCAGGGCCTGACCGATGACCGCGATTCTTGGATACAAACTCGGCATGTCACGATGGTTCACGGAAGAAGGGGAGAACATCCCTGTCACGATCATCCAGGCTGGGCCGTGCAAGGTGACGCAGTTGAAGAGTACGGACTGCGATGGCTACGACGCGGTGCAACTTGGTTTCGATCCAGTCAAGCCGCGAAGGAGTTCCATGCCGGTCATTGGCCATGATTCAAAGGCTGGCAGCGGTCCACTGAGGCACCATCGTGAGTACAGGTGCGAAGATCCGGCTCTTGAAATTGGCGACACGGTCGACGTGAACTGCTTTGAAATCGGCCAGTACGTGGACGTCGAAGGTACATCCAAGGGCAAGGGATTCCAGGGCGTGATGAAGCGTCACAACTTCCGAGGTCTTGAGGCCAGCCATGGTGTCAAGCGACGCCACCGTTCACCGGGTTCCATTGGCGGTCACTCCGCCAACCTCGGGACGGGACCGAAGATCAAGAAGGGCAAGCGCATGGCGGGCCACATGGGCAATCGCCGCGTTACCACCCGGAGCATGGAAGTCGTAGCGATTGATGAAGCAAACAATCTGCTCATGGTGAAGGGGACCGTGCCCGGTTCCCCCATGAGTGTTGTCTTGATACGAGAAGCCGTACGGCTGAACAAGCAGAAAGCGAGCAGAGCCAAGAAACGAGCCAGCTGACCACGGCTGGTGGTTGCCAAGGCCCCCTCCGGATTGGAGTGAGTGGAACCAGGCAACCGCGACAACGACGGACCCAGATGCCGAGTCGACGTACTGCCCACCGGGAGTACTAGGCGAAGACGCAGACGAACTGCACAGGTGCAATGAACCGATGATCGAATTACCCATACATGACAGAGCGGGCAAGAAGATCGAGACCATCTCGATCGATGAAGCTGATCTCGGAGGCGAGGTCCGTCCGAACCTGCTGAAGCAGGCATACGTGATGTTTCATTCCAACCGACGTCAGGGCTCGGCTCGAACCAAGAGTCGCGGCATGGTCGAGGGTTCGACACGCAAGATCTACCGCCAGAAGGGGACGGGCAATGCCCGCATGGGTACGGTTCGTACGATCATTCGTCGTGGTGGTGGCGTTGCCTTCGCCAAGACGAAGAAGACCGAGACATTCCGCAAGAAGATGCCACGTCGCATGCGACGCCTTGCCAATCGCAACGCGATGCTTGCCAAGCTGGTTGACCAGGAAGTCCTCTGTGTTGATTCACTCGACATGGATGAACCTCGCACCAAGGATGTCGAATCAACACTCAAGGCCCTCGGTGTCAACCGGACCTGCCTGATCGCGCTTCGACCCGATCAGCGGAACGTCGCACTTTCCTCGAGGAACATCGACGATGCGGACACCATTCGCGTTGATCAGCTCAATGCATTTGAACTGCTTAATCACCGTTTCCTCGTGATTGACAAGGCCTCGCTCCAGTCGTTCCTCGACGGGAGTGCCTGGTCGATCGGCGACGGCAGCGATGACAAGGAGGCCGCCTGATGGAAGCCACCACCGTCATTCGAAAACCAGTCGTGACCGAGAAGTCCACATGGTCCTCCAGCATGCACAATCGGTACTGCTTTGAGATTGACCGTTCGGCAGGAAAGCCCGATGTCAAGCGAGCAGTAGAGGAGCTCTACGGCGTTCGTGTCATCGGCGTTGCCGTTCAGAATCGCAAGGGGCAGATGCGCCGAAGTCGGTTCGGGTACTGGAAGTCAAGTGGCGTCAAGCGGGCAATCGTGAAGGTCCATCCGGACGACAGGATCGAACTGTTCTAAGCAAGGAAGCGAGTTCCCGCACTGGGAGCATCGAGAGGCGAATCATGGCCATTCGAGTCTACAAGCCAACAACCCCAGGCCGACGCAATGCATCGGTGAACCTCCATGTCGAGGTGACCAAGCGCCAGCCGGAGAAGTCACTGCTTCGCCCGATAAAGAAGAAGGGTGGCCGGAACAACCAGGGCAAGATTACCGTTCGAGGTCGTGGCGGTGGACACAAGCGTCGTTACCGTGTCATCGACTTCAAGCGTACGAAGGATGGCATCGTAGGGAATGTCATCGGGATCGAATATGACCCGAATCGTTCCTGCCATATCGCGCTCATCGAGTACGCGGATGGCGATCGACGCTACATCCTCGCACCTGTCGGACTTGAACCCGGCATGACTGTGACGAGTTCCGCGGATGCGATCGAACCGAATGTCGGCTGCTGCATGCCCCTGTCCCACATTCCGACAGGCTTGACTGTTCATGCCATCGAGTTTGAACCGGGCCGTGGCGCAGCTCTCTGCCGCTCGGCGGGAGCAGGTGCACGACTGACGAACAAGGAAGGTCGCTATGCAACGCTGGTCCTGCCTTCAGGTGAAATTCGCCAGGTATTGACCACGTGTCGAGCAACTCTTGGCCAGGTCGGTAATACGGATCACCAGTTGGTGAAGCTGGGGAAGGCAGGCCGCAATCGTTGGCTCGGGCGTCGCCCGAAGGTACGAGGCATGGCCAAGAGTCACCACGAACACCCGCTTGGTGGTGGTGAGGGTCGGTCCAAGGGTGGCCGGACTCCTGCAAGCGCAAGCGGCACGAAGTCGAAGGGCGGACGAACCCGGCCTCGAGGTAAATCATCGGATGCGCGCATCCTGCGCCGCAGGAAGAGTAAGCGATACGGGCAGTTGAAACTCTGACCGAAGAAGGAGATCGTCGACGATACATCGGCGGTTCAATACATGGGACGATCACTGAAGAAAGGTCCATTTGTAGACGAGAAGCTGTACCGCAAGGTCATGCTTCAGAACGAAGCTGGAACGGCTCGAAGGCCGATCCGGACATGGGCTCGCGCCTGCACCATCGTGCCCGAGTTTGTCGGTCACACGTTCCAGGTTCACAACGGGCGAACGTTCATGGATGTCTTCGTGACGGAAGACATGGTCGGACACAAGCTTGGCGAGTTCTCGCTTACACGTCTCTTCCGTGGTCATACGAACAAGAAGGAAGGCATCAAGAGCTGATCAGCTCAACCTTGCCGGGAATACGCAATGGCATACAGAGCAACACACAGGTTTGCACGCATCTCGCCTCGGAAGGCAAGGTTGGACGCGTCGCTCATCCGCGGAATGCGGATCGACGATGCCATGTCGCAACTTGAAGTTTCGAAGCGTCGAGGGGCCTGGTATTTGAAGGCCGTGCTGAAAAGTGCCATCGCCAATGCGGAAGAACAGGAGGCTGATGTCGAGTCACTCTTCATCAGCGTCTCTCGCGTCGACGAGGGGCCGGTCATCAAGCGATTCCGACCGAAGGATCGCGGCCGAGCCCATCCAATCCGCAAGCCAACGAGTCACCTGCACATCGAGCTGGAGGAGAAGCACTGACATGGGACAGAAGGTTCACCCATTTGGATTTCGAGTCGGTATCACGGAGGCGCACAAGTCCCGCTGGTATGCCCCAAAGGCACTCTTTGCGGAACTGCTCGTCGAGGATTACCGGATCAGGGAATACGTCGATCATCGATTGAATCGAACGCCTCCGTTCGCGGCCGTATCCGATATCCACATCGAGCGGACGCGTGAAGAATTGACCATCCTGGTCAAGACGGCGCGACCGGGTCTCGTCATCGGACCCAAGGGTTCCGAGATCGACAAATTGTCCAATGACCTGATGGCCATGACAGGGCGGAAGGTCCAGGTGAAGATTCTCGAGATCCGAAGCCCGGATACCGATGCCACGCTCGTCGCGGAAGCGATTGGTGAACAGATGAAGAAGCGAGCGAATTTCCGACGCCTCCTGAAGCAACGCTGTGAAGCAGCAATGCAGGCGGGTGCCAAGGGAATCCGTGTCATGGTGTCCGGACGCCTTGGTGGCGCCGAGATGTCGCGGAAGTTCGTGACCCGAGAAGGCTCCATCCCGCTGTCCACGCTTCAGGCGAACGTTGATTACGCCTGTGTGCACAGTCACACCACGTATGGAACGATCGGTGTGAAGGTATGGATCTACAAGGGGATGTACACGGACTCTGAGGAAGAACAGTTGGATTCGAATGCCGCAGGTGCACGTGCACGTGCACGAGGCAGGCGCTGAGCAGATACGAACGACGTGAAGAGGAGATCATCCGATGCCCCGGATGCCGAAAAGAGTCAAGTTCCGAAAACAGATGCGTGGCAACCTGCGCTCTCGCGCAAGTCGCGGGAACTATGTTGCATTCGGCGAGTTTGGGCTGCAGGCTCTGGAGCCTCACTGGGTCTCCGCACGGCAGATCGAGGCAGGACGTATTGCTGCACAGCACTTCCTTCGCCGGCAGGGAAAGGTGGTCATCCGGGTCTTCCCGGACAAGCCGATCTCGAAGAAGCCCCTGGAAACAAGGATGGGCAAGGGCAAGGCGGACGTTGATTACTGGGCAGCACGCGTGAAGGCGGGAACGATCCTGTACGAGATTTCAGGTGTTCCCGAGGACCTGGCCAAGCAGGCGATGTCGCGTGTCGCGAGAAAGATGCCTGTTCGCTGTCGATTCGTAGGTCGCCGCCTGTCGGTGTAATACCGCTGAAAGCACGAGGAGCATGAGATGACGCCCGTAGAGATCAGGAAGATGAATGACGAGGACATCGTGATCGAGGTCGCGTCACTGAAGAGAAGGCTCTTCGATCTGCGTTGTCAGCAGGTTACGGAGAAGATTCAGAACACGGCCCAGTACGGGCATGTCAAGAAGGATATCGCCCGTCTGTTGACGGAGTTGAACGCTCGAGGCACAGCAAGCTGAACCCCATGGCTTCGAGCCGGGATTGGAGTAGAACGTGAGTCACCTGAAGGACATCGAGATTTCGGACAAGGCGCCAAGGCGTATAGGCATCGTTGCATCCGACAAGCGGGACAAGTCGTGCAAGGTCACCATCAATGATCTCACGAAGCACCGGAAATACGGCAAGTACATCCGTCGTCGAACCGTACTGCACGTACACGATGAACGGAACGAGGCTTGTTCCGGTGATCGCGTCGAGATTGCCGAGTGCCGACCGATCTCCAAGACGAAATCCTGGATTCTTGTAAACGTACTGAAATCGGCATCCGGCGTGACACACACGGCCGTCGATGCAACTGGAGCCGAGGCACCCGACATTGCCCACGCGCCCCAGGTTGAAGAGGAAACAGCAGTCGATGCCACCGCACAGGATTCGGAAGCGGCAGAGGCAACGGAGGAGTCACAGTCATGATCCAGAAGGAATCAAGACTGGAAGTGGCAGACAACAGCGGTGCTCGCATCGTCAGTGTCATCGGCGTGCTCGGTGGTTCCACCGCGCGTGGCCGCCATTCCCGTCGTTCAGCCAGGATCGGCGACAAGATCGTCTGCTCCGTGAAGAAGGCCATGCCCAACTCGGCCGTACGGCCTGGAGACCTGGTGAAGGCCGTGATCGTCCGTACCAAGTACCCGACCCGTCGGAGTGATGGTTCATACGTTCGATTTGATTCGAACGCATGCGTCCTTCTGAACCCGGAAGGGAATCCCCAGGGAACCCGGATATTCGGTGCAGTCGCTCGTGAACTGCGTGAGAAGAACTACATGAAGATCGTGTCACTTGCTTCGGAGGTCATCTGACATGCCCCGGCACATCAAGAAAGGCGACCAGGTCGTCGTGACATCAGGAAATGACAAGGGTTCGGTCGGAGAGGTCCTCAGGGTTCTCACCGCGAGCAATCGGGTTGTCGTGCAGGGTGTGAACATACGCGCCAGGCATATGAAGCCGACACAGCAGAACCAACAGGGTGGCATTGTCCGAAGTGAGATGCCCATCCACATCAGCAATGTGAGTCCGGCTGTCGATGGGAAGCCGAGCCGAGTCAGGTTTGAAACGAAGAAGGATGGTTCGAAGGTCCGCATCGCGGTTCGAAATGGCAAGGAACTACACACACTTCGAGGCCCAAAGGGCTGAGAGGGAGATTAGTACGATGATGGTTGCACAGACGAATACTCCACGACTCAAGACTCTCTTTGATGAGAGCGTCGTGCCCAAGCTCAAGCAGGAGTTCGGGCTTGCGAATCTGCATCAACTTCCGATCATCGACAAGGTCATCGTGAACTGCGGTATCGGTCGATTCCTTGAGAACCAGAAGTTGAAGTCGGAGATTCGCGATACCGTCTATGACACGCTGTCGACGATCACGGGCCAGAGGCCGATCACGCTCCTGGCACGAAAGTCGGTTTCGAATTTCAAGGTCAGGGAGGGTGCCCCGTCGGCAATGATGGTGACACTTCGTCGCGATCACATGTGGCACTTTCTTGATCGCCTGATCAACCTGGCCATGCCGCGGATCAAGGACTTCCGGGGAATGAAGGACACCTCCTTCGACGAGGCCGGCAACTATGGCTTCGGGCTTACGGAGCAGGCGGTCTGGCCAGAAATCAACATGGCGCGCGTGAATTTCGTTCACGGCATGAATATCAATATCTGTCTCAGTCGGTCGAATCCGGCGAAGAGCCTCTTCCTGCTTCGTGAGCTGGGATTGCCCTTTGTCCGGCACGACGAGGACTGAACGCAAGGCACGGATCTCAGCGAGATCCGGATTTAGGAGTTTGAACAACCATGGCAAGCAAACGCGTCTTTGCACGAATGAAGCGGAAGCCGAAGTTCTCAACCCGTCATCGAAATCGATGCCAGTTGACCGGCAGGGCCCGCGGCGTCTATCGAAAATTCGGCATCAGCCGAATCATGCTCAGGGAACTTGCCTTGCAGGGCAAGATTCCGGGGATGCGGAAGGCGAGTTGGTAAGGACGCGTTCGTCCTTCCCCCCGGAGGGGGTATGGCGAGTGGGAGAAGCAACGGCATAGGCCCTTCATGGGCAGCTTCCTGGAGTAGGAAATGTCACAGCAAGACTTGACAGCGGACATGTTGACTCGGATTCGGAATGCAGTGCGAAATCGCACTGAGGATGTTATTTGCATCAACAACAAGTTGAACCGCGGAGTAGCCAAGGTCCTCAAGGAGGAAGGCTACATCCAGGAGTACGAGGTGATCGAGGATGACCGCCAGGGAATCCTCAAGGTCCACCTGAAGTACGGACCCCGTGGGGAGAGCATCATCCAGAGGATCGACCGCGTGTCGAAACCTGGATGTCGCGTATATCGAGGAGTATCGGATATTCCTCGTCCATTGCAGGGCCTCGGGATCGCGGTGGTCTCGACCAGCCTGGGCGTATTGAGCGACCGACAGTGTCGCGAGGAACGGGTAGGCGGCGAGTTCGTCGCCCTCGTGTCCTGAGAACGAGAGCAGACGACGGGAATACACCATGTCGAGGATAGGTAAACAACCAGTCAACGTTCCTTCGGGCGTCACCGTTGAGGTGAATGAATCGTCTAAATCGATCAATGTGTCCGGTCCAAAGGGCAAGTTGTCCTATACATGGCACGACGCGATCAGCGTCAAGCAGGAGGACAAGGACCTGGTCTGCAGCATCCGCGACGGTCTTGATTCGAATCGAAATGCACGGGCTCAGTGGGGGACCACTCGATCCCGGATCCAGAACATGGTGACAGGGGTCAAGGACGGATATTCAAAGCGACTGAAGATCGTCGGTGTTGGTTGGAATGCCAAGGACCAGGGCAAGCAGATCCAGTTGAATGTCGGGTATTGCCACCCGGTCAATCTTTCCCCGCCGGACGGTGTCGAGTTCTCGATCGAGCAGAACGGAGACGTCGTTGTCAGCGGGCCGGACAAGCATGCCGTGGGGCAGTTTGCCGCGAACATCAGGGACCAGCGTCGTCCAGAGCCCTACAACGGCAAGGGCATCATGTACGACGACGAGGTCATCATCCGCAAGCAGGGCAAGATCTTCGGAGCATGAGCAGGTACGCCTGCAGGGCGTGAACCAGGAGACGAATGGCATGAGCAGTTTGAAGAGCAGAAGCGAACGTCGCGCTCGGCGGAAACGGGGGATCCGGAAAAGGATCCTTGGTGTTCCATCCAAACCCCGGTTGTCGGTGTTCCGAAGTTCAAAGCATATCTACGCACAGGTCATCGACGACCTGTCCGGTCGAACGCTCGTATCAGCATCATCGAACGAGAAGGAGAGCGGTTCAACTCCCGGTGGCAATGTCCAGGGAGCAACGGATGTCGGCAAGCGGCTCGCGGAGAGAGCCGTCGGGGCTGGTGTCTCGGCCGTCGTCTTTGATCGGAGCGGATTCAAGTATCACGGTCGCGTTCGCGCACTTGCAGATGCGGCGCGGGAGGGTGGAATGAAGTTCTGAATCCCCTTCGGGGTTCGGTTCATCCCAGCATTGGAAGGCAGCAATGGCAGAGTTTCTTGAAGGATCATCGGGCTTGGAATCCACTACGGTCGGTGTCTACCGGACAGCCGCAACCGTGAAGGGTGGCCGGCGTTTCAGTTTCTCCTCGCTTGTCGTCGTCGGCGATCGCCACGGACGGGTTGGGATGGGCTATGGCAAGGCAAACCAGGTTCCTCCGGCCATCGAGAAGGCGCAGAAGGTTGCCAAGCGATCACTCCGCAACTTCCCCTTGTCTGGACGGACAATCCCCCATGAAGTGGAGGGTCGGTTCGGAGCCTGCAAGGTACGAATCCTGCCGGCATCTCCTGGTACGGGCGTCATAGCCGGAGCCGCGGTTCGCGCAATGCTCGAAATGCTTGGTGTCCAGGACTGCCTGACAAAGTCATTTGGATCAAACAATCCAAAGAACCTCATCAAGGCTGTCATGAACGGACTTGAGCAGCTTCGCTCCAAGGAACTGATCGAATCACTTCGAGGCAGGTCGGTCGGTGAGACCCAGGTTGAAGAAATGATCGCCCGGGGGGCGGCTTTCATAAGGCAGCCAGAGGACACGGGTACGGAATCAACGGAAGAGACATCCGAGTCAGCCGAGGAAACGACTGCAACGGAAGAAGCCGGGAACTGAACAGCAACGGGTCGAAGGCCCGAACGAGTCTGAGAGCATCAATACCATGATGATTCATGACATAACGAAATCGGCGGGTCGATACAAGACCCGGAAACGGATCGGCCGAGGCCATGGCAGCGGTACCGGCAAGACCAGTGGCCGTGGCCACAAGGGCGCTGGTTCGCGTGCTGGTCACAGCCAACGACCAGGCTTCGAAGGTGGACAGATGCCTTGGGCTCGTCGCCTTCCGAAGAGGGGTTTCACCAACAGTCTCTTCCGAACCGAGTACCACGTGCTGAATATCGGTTCCCTGGAAGCACACTTCGAGAACGGTGAAGACGTCGATATTGCAGTCCTTGCCGCCAAGGGACTCGTGCGGAACTCGAAGTTGCCCTTGAAGATTCTCGGAGAAGGCGATCTTTCCAAGTCCCTGAACATCACCGCGACAAAGTTCTCCCGCTCAGCGCTCTCGAAAATCGAGAGTGCCGGAGGCACGGCTACCACGCTTCCCGTGAAGAAGTGGACCCGGGACAGGACGAAGCCCACGGCCAAGGCGGTTCGAGCCGCCAGGTCGAAGGCTGAAGCCGGCAGCCAGGCTGCACCCGAGTCACCTCCTGCGGATACGTCGACACAGGACACGGAGGCAGATGACTGAACACATGGTCACCATGTGACCGTTTGAATCGGAACTACGACCTTCATGAAAACGATCATCAACATCTTCCGGATTCCGGAACTACGCAACAAGGTGTTCTTCACCCTGGGCGTACTGGTGATCTATCGACTTGGATTCTTCATCCCACTGGTGGGCGTCGACCAGTCTGCCTTGGCATCCTTCTACGAGAGCCAGCGGGAAAGCGGATCAGTCGAGGGGCTTGGTCGGATTCTCGAGTATGCCTCGATCTTCTCCGGCGGTTCCTTCAGCCAGTCCACGATCTTCGGGCTCGGCATCATGCCATACATCACTGCGGCCATCATCTTCCAGTTGCTGCAGACCGCGATTCCGCGGCTCCAGGAACTCAAGAAGGAGGGTGCCAGCGGCCAGCAGAAGATCACCGAATGGACCCGGTATACGACAGTCGGCATGTGCATCGTGCAGGGTTTCATGTGGATGAAGTTCATGATGGCCAACAACATGGTCCGGCAGGAGTTCCTTACCTCCAGCAATGTCCTGTTCTTCTACCTGGCGGGCCTCACGGCACTGACAGCCGGCTCCATCTTCCTGATGTGGCTCGGCGAGCAGATCGACAAGTATGGAATCGGCAATGGCGTCTCACTCATCCTGACAGCCGGGATCATTGCGAGGATGCCTGATGCCATCAATTATCTGGCGACGCATACAGACCTGTCATTGCAGTCAGGGGATGGGCAGATCGGGATCGTCGGGATCCTGTTCCTTGTCCTTGCGTTCATCATCGTGGTCGCAGGCTCGATTTTGATCACCCTGGCTACGCGGCGGATCCCGATCCAACAGGCCAAACATACGCGAGGAAGAAAGACCTATGGAGGGCAGAGGCATTTCCTTCCACTGCGGGTGAATCACGCAGGTGTCATGCCGATCATCTTCGCCAGTTCGCTCCTGATCTTCCCATCGGCCTTCTTCGGGTACCTGGCCTCTTCGGCCTCCCTCGATGCTCCGATCTGGTGGAGGGAGATGACGTCGTTCCTGAACATCAATTTCCAGATGGGTGAATATCCATACATCGTCATCGAGATCATTCTCATCTACTTCTTCAGCTACTTCTGGACAACGGTCGTTTTCAGTCCGGAGGACATGGCCCAGCAACTGCGCGAAAACGGCAGTTTCATACCAGGCCTGCGACCGGGGCCACGGACTTCTGAGTACCTGGAGACGGTGGTCGAGCGGATTACCTATGTCGGTGCGGGATTCCTCGCCCTGATCGCGGTCATACCCGAGCTGGTTTCAACCTACATGAATATCCCTCTCATGGTCTCAAGTTTCCTTGGAGGGACAGGTCTGCTCATTGTCGTGAGTGTTGGTCTTGACCTGTTGCAGCGCATCGAGGCGAACCTTGTAATGCGTAATTACGGCGGATTTCTTTCTACTGCCGAAACCGGCAGGGGCGGTCGGCCGGCATGAGTGAACACGGAATCAACTGAGAACTACGAACCATGGCCAAAGAGGAAAAAATTACCCTGGAAGCTGTTGTCAAGGAGGCCCTCCCCGATACGAGGTTCATGGTTGAACTTGAAAATGGGCAGGAAATCCTGGCATACATCAGTGGACGGATGAGGAAGTTCTATATCCGGATACTCCCAGGCGACAAGGTCAAGGTTGAAATGAGTCCATATGACATGACGAAGGGCCGAATCATCTACCGCCAATAGGTAGGAGTCCTTCCAGAACGAGGATTGGTGAAGACACATGAAAGTCAAAAGCAGTATCAAACGACGGACCAAGGATTGCCAAGTTGTTATTCGCAAAGGCAAGCGATACGTCATTAACAAGAAGAACCCCCGCTTGAAGCAGCGGCAGGGCTGAACGCCCTGGTTGGTTCCCGGAGAAACGACCCATGCCACGTATAGCCGGCATAGACATTCCTGAGAAGAAGAAGATTCGATACGCATTGCGTTACATCTACGGGGTTGGCCCCAAGTTCGCGGAAGATATCTGTGAAGCGGCCAACGTGGATCCGGAAGCGCGAGCAAGTGATCTCTCCGAACAGGAAACGTCCACGATTGCATCGATCATCGATGAGAACTACATCGTCGAGGGTGCGCTGCGACGACAGTTGCAGCAGAATATCCAGCGACTTCGTGACATCCGCTCCTATCGAGGCGATCGACATCGACGTGGACTGCCTGTACGCGGGCAGCGGACCAAGTGCAACGCACGTACCCGAAAGGGCCGGAAGAAGACGGTTGCCGGCAAGAAGGGCGTAAAGAGTTGATCTGAAGAAATGGTCGCATGGTGCGACCATCGTGAGGCGCCTGCCGGGTTCCGGAGAAGGCGTCGTTTCCAGCGAAGAAGGACAAGGATTCCATGGCAAAGAAGAAGATCAGGAAGAACATCGGCAAGGCGATTGCTCACGTCAACGCCTCCTTCAACAACACGATCATCACGATCGCGGACCTCAATGGCGAAACCCTTGCATGGGATTCAGCCGGAACGGTCGGTTTCAAGGGCGCCCGAAAGGCGACTCCCTTTGCCGCTTCCAGGGCTGCCGAGCGCGTGGCATCCAAGGTGAAGCGAATGGGCGTACGGGAAGTGGAGGTCCGCGTGAAGGGCCCCGGTTCCGGAAGGGAATCAGCCATTACGGGATTGAATGCTGGCGGGCTGCTGATCACGGCGGTCGAGGATCACACGCCGGTCCCACACAACGGGTGCCGCCCGAGAAAGCAACGCCGCGTCTGACAGGTATTGAACTTCCGCCCCGGACAGAAGGGCCTATCGGCAGTGCAGCAGGAGCCGATCAGGACTCGAGAGACCGGGAGCGTCACTGGTGAAAACTGGTTTCCCGCTGCAACAGGAGTAGTTAGTCATGCATGTACGTTGGAGAGGACTCGAACTTCCCGCTCGCGTCGACCTGGACGAATCATCCTCGACGGAATCCTACGGTCGATTTACCGTGGAGCCCTTCGAAAGAGGATTTGGTACGACCATCGGCAACAGCCTTCGCAGGATTCTGCTCAGCTCGATCGAGGGAGCGGCGATCACCCGCGTTCGCATTGCCGGTGCTGAACATGAGTTCACAACCATTCCCGGCATTACCGAGGACACCACTGACATCATTCTCAACGTCAAGGGTCTCGTCGTGAGTCTTGACAGCGACGAGGAGAAGGTCATGCGACTCTCGGCTTCAGGCCCGGGCGAAGTGACAGCCGATCTCATCGAAGCTGATCCTTCCGTCAAGATCCACAATCCGGGACACGTCATTGCGACGCTCTCCGACGCCGTCGATTTCGAGATTGAAATGGTCGTGACCAGGGGTCGTGGCTATGAACCGGCGACGGAAAAGCACAAGCGAAGCAGCGATGATCAGTTGATCGGCGAAATTCCCATCGATTCACTCTTCAGCCCTGTTCGCCGTGTTCGGTACCGCGTAGAGGACACCAGGGTCGGGCAGAAGACGAACTTCGACCGGCTCATCCTTGATATCTGGACGGATGGCACGATTTCGCCGGAGATGGTGCTCGTCGAGGCGGCCAAGGTGCTCAGGAAGCACCTGAACCCCTTCGTCCAGTTTGACAGGCTTGGCAGTGAAGTGATTTCGGAGGAAGCCTCCGCCGCCGCTGCACTCGATGATGAGTTCCTGAGAAAACTGCATATGAACGTGGATGATCTTGAACTGACAGTCAGGGCGAGGAATTGCCTTGATTCCGCAGTCATCTCCACGGTCGGCGAACTGGTTACTCGAACCGAGCAGGACCTTCTGGGTGTACGCAGCTTTGGCCGCACATCACTCCGTGAGGTCAAGCGTCGGCTCGAGGAACTGGGCCTTTCACTGGGCATGCAGTTGCCGGAGGGCTACGAGGCACCGGCAGTCGACATCCCTGAGGAGGCATTGGATGCCCCCGTGGATCATTACCACAGTCCCGAAGATCCGGCAGAAGAGCCGGTCATCCTGGAGGAACCGGACACCTTCTGAGGTCTGGGGATCGGCATGAGCCGATTCAGGAGTCAATACGATGCGAAATAGAATCCAAGGCAAGCAGTTGAACCGGACCAGTGAGCATCGCGCCGCGATGCTTCGCAACATGGCAGCTGGTCTCTTTGAACACGGTTCGATCGAGACGACGATGCCGAAGGCCAAGGCCGTTCAGCCATTCGTCGAAAAGATCATCACGCTTGCAAAGCAGGGCACGTTCAATGCCCGACGCCAGATCGAGTCGAGGTTGAATGATCGAAAGATCCATTCCTGGGTTGCCGATCCGAATGTCCCCGACAGTCGGAAGGAAAATCCGTACTTTGATCTGCCGGATGAAGGTGATATCGCCTTCAACCGATACGGTGAAGTCAAGAAGGCTCCGCGGCTCGTTCAGCACATCATGAGTGTTGTCGGACCCCGTTTCAGTGATCGCGATGGTGGCTATACCAGGATCATCCGGACTGGACGACATCGCTTCGGTGATGGTGCGGATATTGTCATTCTCCAGTTTGTCGGTGCTGAAGAGGGAAGCGAAGCCGGGGGCAGTGGAGGGAGTGGCCGCCGCCGTCAAGCTGACCGGCGACAGGCGTATGCTGCGTCGCTGGGTATCGATGTGATGCCGGAACCAGAGGAAGCGGCAGCACCCGTGGAAGAAGAGGCTCAAGGAGAAGCTCCAGCAGCCGAGGAAGCTCCTGCAGAGGCAGAGGCTCCAGCAGCCGAGGAAGCTCCTGCAGATGCAGATGCAGAGGCAGAGGCTCCAGCAGCCGAGGAAGCCCCAGCCGAGGAAGAGGCTCCCGCAGCCGAGGATGCTGCTTCCGAGGATGGAGAAGAGGCCAAGGAAGGCTGAACTGGCTTCACATGACGCACAGGTTCCACGGCCACTGTCTTGAGACAGTGGCCGTGTTCATGTGACCCCATGTCCATGCAAGGGGGGTACACTGCCGTCCGATGGCCGACCCGATTGATGTTCTGGAACAGGAAGCCGTGGCAGCTCTGGAGGCGGCAGGGGATCCTGCTGCTCTGGAAGCCTGGCGGATCGAGTTCCTGGGTTCAAAAGGACGCCTGAAGGCCATGATGTCCATGATGCGTGATCTTGCTCCGGAAGAACGCCCGGTCTTTGGTGAACGCATGAATGGGGTCAAGGAGGCACTTCAAGCTGCCTTCAACGAGCGATCAACGGTTTCAATCGGTGGTCCACCGCCAATGGATCTGACCGAGCCGGGAACGAAGTCCGACCTGGGCCAACGCCATGTCCTGACCCGGACGATTGACGAGGTAGTCGATGTCTTCAGCCGGATGGGATTCAGTGTCGAGGAGGGACCGGAAGTGGAGGATGAGTGGCACAATTTCGTTGCGCTCAATATTCCTGAAAACCACCCGGCCCGTGATCCAGCGGACAACTTCTTTCTCGGTGATGGAAACATGCTTCGAAGCCAGACTTCAACGGTGCAGATTCGAGTCATGGAGCATGCGCCACCTCCCCTGAAGATCATCACTTGCGGACGGGTCTATCGCCCAGACACGCATGATGCGACGCACTACAGCATGTTCCACCAGGTCGAGGGCCTCTGCATCGACCGTGGGATCACCATGATCGACCTGAAGACGGTTCTCTTCCAGTTTGCCCGGTCCTGCTTCGGTGCTGAAGCCGAGGTTCGCATGCGTCCCAGTTTCTTTCCCTTCACGGAACCATCAGCCGAGGTTGACATGAAGATGAAGATCAAGGGCAGGTGGCAGTGGGTTGAGTTGGGCGGCTGTGGGATGGTCGATCCGAATGTCCTGGAGGCGGTCAACATCGATCCAGAGGAATGGACCGGGTACGCCTTCGGCCTTGGTATCGAGCGCATTGCCATGCGGCGGCATGGCATTGCTGACATCCGCTGGCTGTATGAAAATGACGAACGATTTCTTCGACAGTTCTAGAACCAACCGAAACGAGGAGCAGCACGATGCAAGATGAAATGACCATGTCAGCACCCGATATGGAAATGCCTTCCAAGCGGTCCTCCTGGCCGACAGTGCTTGGCATACTCGGGATTGTCCTCGCTTCCCTTGGCCTTCTTGGCGGATTCTGTGGTCTCCTCGGCGGCCTCTTCATGTCATCCCTGCTGGACATGATCGCCAGTTCGATGCCCGAGGATCAGCGGGCCGAGATGGTGGCATCCATGCCAGAGGGCGGTTACATGCTCGTCGAGGGGATTGCGGGGCTTGCCCTGGGCTTGCTGCTCCTGGTCGGATCCATCCGACTGGTCAAGCGTCGCTCGTCATGTCGCGGGCTGCTGAATACATGGGCCATGGTCTCCGTCATCTACATCATCGCCTCCTCCACGTACCAACTCACGGTCGTCTTCCCCCAGATGCATGAGAAGATGGAGGCGGCGCAGCAGGCGATGGTCGAGGCGCAGCATCAGTCTGAATCTTCAAAGGGAGAAGCCACGAGCACGGAACACTCCTTGATGGAGACCTCCGAGCAGCAGAAGATGTCTCAGCAGTGGGGCGGTATCTTCGGCATGGGGTGCGGGATCGTCTTCAACCTCACCTTCATCATCATCCTGCTGGTCTTCTTGAACGCCGGAAAGTACCGCACCGAGATCGAATCCTGGGATGAGGCCTGACAGGCCTCCTTGGAGCACGTGATGGCCTCATTTGGCTTCCTTGATGAACTCGCCTGGCGTGGCATGCTGCACCAGACGACCGATGAGACGGGGCTCCCGTCCTTCCTGGAGACACCGGGTCGGGTGGCCTACTGTGGGTTCGACCCCACGAACAACAGCCTGACCATCGGCAACTTCGTTGCCATGAAGCTCCTGGCCCACTGGCAGCGATGTGGACATACGCCGATCGTTCTCATGGGTGGAGGGACCGGCCTCATCGGCGACCCTTCCGGCAAGGATGCCGAGCGGCTACTGCTGGATCGTGACCAGGTCAGCCACAACATCGAGGCCTGTCGTTCCATCTTCGAGTGTGTCCTGGACTTCGACGAATCAAAGCCGAATGCGGCGCGGATCGTCGACAATGCCGACTGGCTCTGCGGGCTGGGCTACATCGACATGCTTCGTGATGTCGGCAAGCATTTCTCGGTCAACATGATGATCCAGAAGGACTCGGTGCGTGATCGGCTTGAGAATCGCGAGCAGGGGATCAGTTACACCGAGTTCTCCTACATGATCCTGCAGGCCTACGACTTCCTGCACCTTCGAAGGGAAATGGACTGCACCGTGCAGGTTGCAGGTTCGGACCAGTACGGAAACATCGTTGCCGGTATCGACCTGATCCGACGTGACATGATCGACTCCCCGGAGGAGGACCCCAGGGGGCATGGAATCACGGCACCCCTGTTGACCAAGTCAGATGGCACGAAGTTCGGCAAGACCGAATCCGGGGCAATCTGGCTGACAGCGGATCGAACCAGCCCATATGCGTTCCACCAGTTCTGGCTGAATGCATCTGATGAGGATGTAGCGACCTATCTTCGCTGGTTCACCTTCCTTGACCAGGATGCCATCGAGGACATCGAGCGTCGGCATGCCGAGACGCCGCAGGATCGACTGGCCCAGAGAACCATTGCCTCGGAAATGACGCGGCTGATGCATGGCCAGGCGGAACTTGACCGGGCAGAATCGGCAGCTGAAGCCCTCTTCAGGGGGGATGTTGCCGGCCTCGACGAGGGGCTGCTCGATGAGGTCTTCCAGGACGTGGCCCACTCGGACCATGCTCGTTCCACCCTCGAGGGCGAGGGCGTTCTGCTTGCAGACCTGTTGCCTGAAACGACGCTGGCTGCGTCCAAGCGGGAAGCCCGGGAGTTCCTTGGAAACGGCTCCGTCTCGATCAATGGATCAAAGCTGCCCGCGGACTCGGCCCTCGAGCATCGCCTGGGCATGGATGACCTGCTGCATGGGAAGACCATCCTGCTTCGTCGCGGCAAGAAGACCTGGCACGCAACACGCTGGACATGACTTGAGGCTACCGGATCAGGGTGCCTCCGGCGCAGTCGGAGGTGGTGCTGCCGCTTCGACGGAAATCTGGATCGATGGATGTGCTTCACCCTCGACCGAGGCCGTCACTTCCTGGCCGGTCCCATCGGGAAGCAGTGCCATGAAGTAGGCAACCGGTTTCAACTCGAGTCCCTGTTCAAGTTCCAGGTTCGAGAGTGGAAGAACGGCAACGACCCGGGCCGCTGGTGGTTCCCCACCTGGACCAGGCTTAAGTTGAGCAGCTAGTTCGGTGCTGGTCTCGACCTGTACGTTCCGGAGTACGGGTTCGGTGAGCGTGATCTTGAATGCGTCAGCCGTGGCGGCATTGACAAGCAACTGGACGTACACCTTGTCCAGGTCCACGCTGCTGTACCGGGACACGAGGCGGAAGGAAACTCTCGCATCAGCGGGAATGATGCTGACACCCTGGAAGGACGCATATTCCTCGGGAAGCTTGATTGTTGCATCGACCGTCTTGGCGTCTCCAGGTTCCAGGTGCTGCATGTCCTTGGGATCCACGACCGCTTCAAGTGTCAGGTTCTCAGGAAGCTTGTCCGCTTCACGGCGGGGAAGGATGACCCTTGCCTCCTTCTGGGATACGACAGGATCCTGGACAAGGGACCCTTCAGGGAGTCGGGGGCGAACAGGCGCAGTGATCTCCGCAAGCTCGGTGATCTTGATCATCCTCGTCGGCGACTGGACGGAGAGAATCTTCACGCCGGTCTTGCTGACTGCGGGAAGTTCATTGAGCCGCTTGGCAAGATCGTCAATCGAGACGATGCCTTCCTTGGCCTCCAGGCCGATTGTCAAGGTCTCGTTTTCGACGATTTCCCGAAGGCTTGAGACGGATCGGTTCGAGCCTCCAACAGCGAGGGTGACTTCGACTCGATCGGGTTCGACGGCGAAGCGATCCGGATCAGCAACTGCAAAGGCGACTCCTGCAGAGCGAAGCGTGGATTCCTGCCTGGTCAGGTCTTCAGCAAGCAGCCAGATGAGCAGCGTGACGATCGTAACCAGGATGAGTGTCGGGAAGTCCAGGCGTTTCATGCTGTCGTTTCCGTGCTTGTTTCAAGATCAGTTTCGGTTGCATCCGCAGTGGAGGATGACGCCGTGGCCTGCGCATCTGCGGTCGTTCCCGGTGTCGTGCTGAGAAGTTCCTGGAGTCGTTCCCGGAACGGTTCTGGACTGATCTTCATTTCGATCTTTCCATCGACTGCAATGCCCACGCTGCCCGTCTCCTCGGAGACGATGACGACGACACTGTCACTTTCCGTTGCGATTCCAAGAGCAGCCCTGTGCCTTGAACCATAGTTGGCAGGCATCGAACCTTCCTCTGCCAGTGGAAACTGGACGCTTGCTGCAAGGATCCGGTTTCCACGAATGACGACACCCAGGTCGTGCAAGGGACTGCTTGGCCAGAAGATCGATTGCAGCAGTCGTCCACTGACAGCGGCATCGATGTGCTGTCCTCCGTCGAGGAGGCCGCCCAGTTGGACATTGCGTTCAACGGCGATGATTGCTCCGAACTGGTTCCGTGAAAGGAAGTCGACGGCCTCGGCGATGGCGTCCACTGTTGCTTCCTGTTCACTCTGGCTGGCACGAAGAATCTTCGTCTGGCCGATGCGGATCGCCGCCTGGCGGAGTTCCGGCTGGAAGATGACGATCAGGAGGACTGCGAGCAGTCCGACGAAGTAGTTGAGGATCAGTCTGAGCCGCTCAAAGGAGTCGGTATTCACCAGGACGAGCCAGCCGATCATCAAGATGACTCCGAGTATCCCGAGGCCTCGAATGACACCAGCTCCCCGCGTTCCCTGCAGGAATCTGAACACGAGGTATACGCCGGCCCAGATCACGGCCAATTCGAGGAGGATCTCCCAGAAAGCGGTCTGAAATGGGTCTGGAATCATGAGTATCTTTTGCTCCAACGGCTCCCGATGAACAGTATAGGCTTGGTACTGCGCCAGCATCGGCCGGTGGAGTGTTCAAGCGTTGGGTATCATTGCCGGCATGTCCCAATTCGGTTCCAAGTACCACATAGCCCGGGCTACGGGCGAATGTGCCGCCTCCGGGAAGCCCATCGAGCCCGGTTCCCCCTGTATTGCCGTGCTTTGCGACAATGAGGAGGGTGGATTCCAGAGGCTCGATTACTCGGTGGAAAGCTGGGAGGCGGGGGAGCGGCCCGAGCATCTCTTCAGTTTCTGGCGGACCAGGGTGCCTCAGCAGGGGGAGCGGCGGAAGGTCTTCGTTGATGACCAGGTTCTCATGGACATCTTCGAACGATTGGCTGAAGACGAGCGACCTCAGCGGCAGGCGTTCAGATATGTCCTTGGGCTGATCCTCATCAGGAAACGACTGATGCGGTATGCCGGGCGACGAAACGAGGTCGTCGAATCGGCTGAGGCAGGCGACTCCGAGCGGGAAGTCTGGGAACTTCGCCTGAAAGGTTCAGAACCGAGTGATCCCATGATCGACCTGGTGAATCCCGGCCTGGGCGATGAAGACATCATCGAGCTCAGTGAACAACTCGGTGACGTACTGCAGGGGGATCTCTAGTTTCCTCTTCTGTATCCACCATGAACGTTCGTTTCTTCACTATTCCAGTCGTGCTCATGTGTGTTCTTTCATGTGCTCCTGATACGGCACGGACGAACGAGGATCCAACGGGTGGACCTCCCGAATGGTCATCGGTTGAGGAAGCATGGAACAGGCGTGCCAATTCGATCGACGCGCTCCACGGTTGGGGAATTGCAGAACTGAGATGGTTGGATGAGGATGGTTCGTCCCACATGGAACAGGGGGAGCTTGACCTCTGGTACGAGGCGCCGGGTCGACTGGCGATCCGAATTTCCAAGTTCGGTGAGACATACCTCGTCTATGGGTCCAATGGCATTCACGACTGGCTCTACACAAATCAGGAAGAAGAGTTGTTGAAGTGGCCTTCAGGCCAGGAGGTCAACTTCATTCTTACTGACACGGACATTCTCCTGGTCTCACTTGGCCTCCGCCGGCTGCCTGCAGGCAGTGGGCAGGTGACTGGCACCTGGAGCAGGAGTTACAACGCCTGGGAGTTCGACGTTGAGGGCATCTCCGGGTCTTCCATGAAGTGGTGGATTGCCGAAGGCGACGAGTATCCATCTCGAATGGGGATTACTCGTGCTGGGCATGATGTGATGATGTGGGAAGATCAATCCCGTGCCAAGATGGTTCGACTTCCTGGAATACCTGTATTGGCCTGTCCGAACCTGCCTGGTTCGATCACCCTCCTGAGCAGGAATGGGGAAACTGAAGTCAGCCGGACACTGGTCGTCTTCCAGGGACTGACCGTCGATGTCGAGGATCAGCCGATGGATCGTGTCTTCGACGTGGATGTCATGGAGGCTGGTCTCAAGCCCCGTTCGGTCCGCATGCTCGGGAACGAACCTGTTCAACAGCCCCAGGATTCCAAGCAGTGACGTTCTTCCTGGCCTTGAGCCTCTGCCTGCTCCAGGCTGCCGGCATGGCAACGGAGTCGTCCATGGGTGACCTGCAGGCTGCAGGCTCAGGTGAACATGCATGGTTCATGTTGCCAGGTGATTCAGAAGAACCGGGATGGGATCTCTGCCACTCTGGAAGTAGAAGTACCGGAAGTGAGTATCGAGTCGTTCGTCAATTTGAATCAGCACCGGTGGCGATGGCTGCTGCCGATGACACGTTGTGGCTGGTCTTCAAGGGCGGATCCAAGGCATCGCCCCGACTGGATGTCTATCGTCTGCAGGCGAGTTTCCACTCCTCGCTGGACCTCTATGCCATGCAACCTCGTGACGGACTGGATGTGCTGCCTCCACTGCAGGGGATGGAGTCGCTGGTCCAGTTCATCGGGACGCGTCACGGGCCTGTCTGCATCGGAACCGTACAAGGCGAAAGTCGGGCATTGGCCATGCAGCGATTGCAGGGGGGTCGATGGACCTCGATGGAACTCCCGAAGGACCTTGAACACGTGAATCATGTCCTGGCCGCAGGGGTGGAACATGGATTGATGATCATTGCTTCCGAAGGCGACTCGATTGCAACATGGCACGAAACAGGTGGGACATGGTTGGGTGACCAGGTTCCCGGTGTCCTGTCAGCCCTGTTCCTCCTTGAACTGGATGGCCAACCACTGCTTGTTTCGGGCACGGTCGGCAAGTCGATCGAACTGGCATACATCAGGAGCGATTCGCTGTGGCCACTTGTCGAGTTGGTTCCGCCGGCGGAAGACTGGGCCCTGGTCAGCCAACACGGTCAAGTACTCCTGCTCTCGGTCCTCGATCGATCCATCGAGGTTACGTCTATTGATGCCATCACCGGGAAACTCGACTCGAAAGGTTCCCTGGAACCGGCTTCTGCATTCAGCAGTGGTCTCTGGTCAATCGCCATTGCCCTGGGATTGGCAAGCATGGTCATCATGGTCATCATTCTTGCTCGAGGAAGTGATCTTGCAACGATGAAGGTGCCGGAAGGCTGGACGGTGCTTCCACCGATGCCACGACTTCTTGCATTGATCGTCGATCTCATCCCCGGGCTCCTTTCCTACTTTCTGGTCGCCGGGGGAACCATGCAGCAGTTGGTTCGGGTCCCACTCATGAGCCTTGAATCGAGCGAACTGGGCCCGTACCTGGTCCTTGTCCTGGTGACCCTGGCCTGGTGCTTTCTCTGTGAGCGAACGACCGGGACCACTCCCGGGAAAAGAATCATGAGAGCAGCCGTACGTACCTGCAGCGGTGAACGACCCGGTACGCGTGCTGTCCTTGTTCGGAACATCATGAAGGGTCTCGTGCTGCTCGTCCCCCCCCTGGTCGTGCTTGTGCTTCTCCACCCCTACCAGCAGGGAATCGGTGACCTCATGGCACGAACAATCGTGGTGCGTTCTCCAGGAGACTCCAGCGGCGGCAAAGGCCCTCAAGGGTAGTCCAGGCGGCGCAAATCCTGCTCATGTCCTTCATTCTGACCGGTCGATAAACGTGTGGCGACGCATGGAGGCGTCGAGTACGTGGCGTGGAACCGTGAAAATCGGTTCCATGGCCTGAAACGATCAGGGCCCAGGAGCGGCCGGGAACAGGGAGGTTCCACGCTTGAGAGCGTCCAGCAACGCTCCACCATTGATTCGCGAGGCTTGTACAGCGCCACCGGAGAACGGAGGCACTGGGCAGGTTCCTGCTGCGCAGGAGCCGCAACTCAGCGGCGTCTTCAGTCCCGGGGCATGGGCAGATGCAATGGAATCGCTCCTCCATGAGCAGGAAGGGATTCTCGCCAGCCTCGAGCAACTCTCGAGCAGGCAGGCGGATTGCATCAGGTCCGGCTGTGTCGATGGCCTTCTGAAGGTGCTCGGCTGCAGACAGGAACTGGTGACGCGATTTCTCGACGTACAGACCGATCTCGGGGCATTGAAGAATATGCACGATGATCAGGTCCTGAGGATCGACCAGGTGGTCCAGAACAGGTTGCATGAGCGAATGCGGTTACTGGACCTGATGCTCCAGAATGTTCTTGAACAGGACGACCGTGATCACACCAAGTTGCTTCAGCAGCGAGAAGCGGTGGAGCACCGCGTCAATCAACTTGATGCAGGAGTTCGAGCCACGGCAAGGTACGCATCCTTCAACAGTACTGCTGTTTCCAGGAACTTCGATCCAGGGGCACGGGCATGACCAGCGTGCAGGCAGGACCATCGCCGCCCATGAATGGAGCCGAGGAGATCCAGCTGCTCGAACTCATGCAGTCGGTTTCGGAAACAGCCGAGCGTCTCCAGTCGACGCACGATGCCCTGCAGACCCAGGTTGTCAAACTTGAAAGTGAGCTTGCCGAGGCGAATGAACAATTGACTCGTTCCCGTGAACTGGCGTCCCTTGGAGAGATGGCCGCGGGCATTGCGCACGAGATCCGAAATCCGCTTGCTTCTCTTCAGCTGTTCGTCGAAGTCCTGTCGCAGGACCTCGAGGAATTTCCTGAGCAGGTAAAGGTCTGCAGGAAGATCAGGGAATCGGTGTTCCGCATGGATACGATCGTGGAGGATGTCCTTCGATTCGCAAGTGATTCGAGAATCCGATTCGAACCGGTGCCGTCTTCAAGTCTCGTCGATGCTGTCATCGAGTCCTGTGAAGGACTCCTTGACACTGCTGGAACAACAGTCCACCTTGACTGCGGTTCTTCACCGATCATCCATGTCGACACCTCTCTCATGACCCAGGCGATCGGGAACATTCTCCGCAATGCCATCGAGGCGACGGAAACCAGAAGCCACCCAGGCAGTCAGATCGAGATGTCCATCTCTACGAGCAGGGTTCGATGTCCTGATGCGAATGTACGAGAGCGTGTCGTGATCGGAATCGCGGACCGTGGTCCTGGAATCAACGAGGCCGTGATGCAGAAACTCTTCAGTCCTTTCTTTACGACCCGGGAATCGGGCACGGGCCTCGGGCTTGCAATTGCCCACAGGGTCGTTGATGCCCATGGGGGCCACATCACCGTCATCCGTCGCCAGGGAGGGGGGACGCGTTTCGATGTATGCGTACCAACCCTGGATGATCGACCCGCAGTTTCATTGGAGGTAGAGGCATGACACGAATCCTCGTTGTCGATGACAAGGAAATGATGCGCGACAGTGTTGGCGCAATGCTCGCAAGCAAGGGACACTCGATCGTGGTGTCCGCATCCGCTCCCGGAGCCATTGAGAAGATCGATTCGAAGTCGTTCGACGTCGTGATAACGGATCTGCAGATGCCGGACATGGATGGGGTAGAACTGCTCAGGGCGATTCGTGAACGAGATGAAACGCTTCCGGTCATTCTCATGACCGCCTTCGCCTCGGTCGAATCAGCCGTCGAAGCAATGAAGTTCGGTGCCTACGACTACATAACGAAACCCTTCAGCGGCGATGAACTTGTGACCTCGGTCGAGCGTGCACTCGAGCGAGGCAGGTTGCTCAAGGCAAATACGATTCTCCAGGCTCGCGGGGTTCCAGCAGGCGGGAAGGCCTGTGGCAGGGAGCACGAGATGGTCGGCGGCAGTGAATCCCTCGTTGAACTGCGCCTCCGGCTGCGGCAGATCGCCGAAAGCAACAGCACGGTACTTGTAACCGGCGAATCAGGGACGGGGAAGGAAGTGGCATCAAGATGGATTCACGAACAGAGTGACAGATCGGAGCAGCCCTTCCTGGCAATCAACTGTGCTGCGCTGTCGACGAATCTTCTTGAGTCCGAGTTGTTCGGCCATGAAAAGGGAGCGTTTACCGGTGCATCCGCCATGAGAAAGGGGCGATTTGAACTTGCAGATGGCGGCACCCTGTTGCTGGATGAAATCAGCGAGATCGCCCCTGAAATCCAGGCGAAGCTTCTTCGCGTTCTCCAGGAACGGACATTCGAGCGTGTTGGATCCAGCTCGCAGCGAGCAGTCGATGTCCGGATCATTGCAACCTCGAATCGTAACTTGGAAGAGGAAGTCGCATCAGGTACGTTCCGGCAGGATCTCTTCTTCAGGCTGAATGTACTTCCACTGGTCATGCCTCCGTTGCGTGATCATTCCGAGGATATCTCTGAACTTGTCGGCCACTTTCTCCGCCGGCTTGCTTCGCGGGAAGGACGGGAGCCTCGACGGGTCGATCCCGATGCCCTTGAGCTGCTCAAGCAGTATTCGTGGCCGGGGAATGTCCGTGAACTCGAGAACATCTGCGAACGTGCCCATGTTCTCTCGTTTGACGACCTGATTTCAGCTGAACTCATTGCACCATGGCTCCAGCCTGTCGGAGTGATTCGTGGTGAAGCCCGTTGCCCAGATCCCGTTTCCGAAGTTGAAAACCACGACGGCACCGTGTTCATCTGCAACGGAGCCCGCAGGCTGGAAGACATCGAGCGAGACGCGATTCTCGCCACACTCGAGAAGTATGGGGGTCATCGACAGCGAAGTGCCTCTGCACTGGGCATCGGGGTACGTACCCTGGGGTTGAAACTCAAGAAGTGGAAGGAGTCGAATCTCATATCGCCGACGACCTGAATGTCCACGGCTGGCGCAGTTTCTGCGCTCCGGCGTTCACGGGACACCTCGGAGTACTTGTTGAAGACCCATGACCAGAGAACCATTCAACCAAGGTGGATATTGCGTGCCCCTCGAGTGGCGGGGGATCGTCGGCACTCCAATCATTGAGGCATCTGGTCCATGGAAGTCGATGAACAACGGTGCGCGGCAGTTTCGTTGGAGCCCTCGGCAATGACTGATGCAGTAGGACCAGTCGGGAGTCAAGGCCCGGTCCCTTTCCAGGTGAAAGGGGTTGATGGTCTCAAGGAGCCGGACGCAACCGGGCCTCTGGAGAAGTCTGGTTTCAACAACGTGTTGAAGGAGGAGATGGGACGTGTCAACGAGTTGCAGCAGGATGCCCAGGCGACAGCAGATGCATTTGCTGCTGGCCGCCGTGACGACATCGAGGGCATGCTCGTGGCGGCAAGAAAGGCCGATGCCGCCTTCCAGATGCTGGTCCAGGTCCGAGGCAAGCTGATGGAGGCATACCAGGAGGTAAAACAGTTGCGGGTCTGACCCGCTTGCCGTGATGACCGGAGTTGGTCAACGGCACGATATCCACGGCCCGGGGGCCCGTTCAGTCAGGATGACTAGGCGAGTCCCTCCCGGAAAGGCCGTGCATCGAACCCCGGCAAGGAGGCCAGGTGGATGCAGACGTTCAAGGTCCTGAGTCAATCATTACGTGGGCAGATTGCTTCATTCTCCGTGAATGCAAAACTGTTCATGGGCACATTGCTGATCATCATGGTGATGGCAGCGTTCCTCGCAACCCTGTACATGGGCAGTGCTTCTACGGAAACACTGCCAATCAGCCTTACTCCTGAATCAAGGCAACGAGCCATCCAGTTCCTTGCAACCACGGGGATGGACTGGCACGAGGAGCATGGTGTCATTCATGTCCCACTTGGCCAACGTGATCATGTCATCAGCAAGTTGAGCGAAGAAGGGATCATTTCACCCGACCAGATCAATTTCGACTCGATGGTTCGCGATGAGAACCTGTTCCTGACCAAGGGGCAGTACCAGACGAGGACCCGGGTTGCGACGCAGAACGTGCTTGCCGGCATGATCGCCCGGATGCGGAATATCCAGTCTGCGACGGTCGTCATCAGTGGAGGAGATGATTCCGTGGGCATCGGTCGTGCATTCATTGAGCGATCGGCATCAGTCACGGTCCTGTCGAAGGAGAACGAAATCGACCAGGTACTCGTCGACGCCATTGCAAGGATGGTCGCTGGCGCGACGCATGGGCTGAAATCCGAATCCGTTGCTGTCATCGATGCTCGAACCGGGCGTTCCTTCTATGCCAGGAGCCACGAGGCCACGTCGGTGAATCCGGACCTCAAGCATGCCGCCGAGGTGGATGCGCGAGCGGTTCTCGTTGATCTGCTCGGATACATCCCGGGCGTCCGTATCAACGTACACGCCGTTACGATTCCACCTGCATCAGTCCTTGAGGTGCCGGCGGCCATCCCGCCGACGGAATCAATGAGCGGTCCTGCCCCTGGCCCATTTTCAGCCAAGGCGAACCTGCTCGAGGAGCTTGGGATTCTCGCCAACAGGGGAATGCGTCTGTCTTCGGTTGGTGAAGACCCGATCACGCCGATGGCGAAGGATGTTGAAGGAGCGGGGGAAGGCGATGTTTCATCGTTCATTGTCAATGTGAGTATCGCTGTCCCAAGGGCATACATGATGGATGTCCACTCTGCGAAATACGGCACTGCCCAGGTAGAGGACATCGCCTTCGACGATCTGGTACATGCAACGCTTGCCAATGTGCGGTCACAGGTTCAGGCGTTGCTTTCAGGATCCTTGGACAATGGTGAAGGTGCTGGTGAAATCAGTGTCACGATGTTCACTGAAGCAGGCCTTCCAGTGGATACAGCAAGGCAGCAGTCTTCCTCCTGGTTCACGATGCTTGCAGACAGCCATGCATTGCGAACGATCGGCCTGGGAACGCTTGCATTCCTGACCGCTGCAATGATGTTCGTGATTCTCAGGCGGGCTGGTGGACATGCGATCAATACACGGTACGAGTCGATGGGAACGGCTGGCGGCAGAAGCCTCTCGCTGATCTCCGGTGCCGGTGGTGGCGAGAGCGAAGTTCCCCTGCCTGCAGCGGCAATTGAACATGCAGGCGGCATTGCAATTGATCCAGGCATGCCCGAGGGGTGCACGCTCACGTCAGAAACACATGCGGGGGCGTGCAGTGAAGATGAAGTTCCCGTGCTCATTGAACAGGATCGGGTATCAATCACCAGGTTCGAGGATCTGCTTGGGTGTGACGATGATGAACTTGGCATGCTCTGCAAAGGAATCAGCCAGTCCGACCTGGCCCTCTCCCTGAAGACAGCTTCGAATGAACTGAAGGCCAGGTTCTTCTCGAACCTGCCCCGGTCGATCACCGATTCCCTCCTTGACGAAATGGAAGCGATCGGACCGGTTCATCTCTGCGATATTGAATCTGCACAGGAACGCATCCTCGATACGGCTCGCGATCTCCATTCGCCAGCCGGCCATGCAGGCTGAACGTATCTGGACCACCAAACAGCCAGTCTCGGGGATCTTCCGCAAGGGAAGATCCATTTGGCGTCCAATTTGCTGTAGGTCAAGCACGGTAGGGCTGGAATAGTCCAGTTCCTGGAGGTAGTCAGCAATGCATGATCAAGCAGCGAAGTTGCGAATGGCAGTTGGAGGCGGGGCAGTATCCAGGCCGACCTACCATCGTCAAACAGCCCTGGGGGGGCTGCATGGCAGGTTTGACCAGGGGAGGGCCCGGGTTTTGAACTCCTTGGAGTACGCTCCAGAAGATGATCCGGATGACGGTCTGTCAACTCCGGATATCAGCCAACCACTGGCTGTTCCTGGAGCGCATTGAACGTCATCGAAGGCGCAGGAAATGCCTGATTGACCCGATGCATGGGGCGAACCGGCGAGGAGTCATTCCTTGTCCCTGAACCGTGCTCGTGTCATCATCAATTCAAGCGTCTGGGCAATGAGTTCAATCTCGGATTCGGTCAATCCCACGTACATCGGGAGTGCAATGGTCCTCTGGCTCACTGACTCGGACATGGGGAAGTCACCGGGTTCATATCCGTATTCCTTGCGGAAATGGTTGAACAGTGGAATGGAGGGGAAGTAGGCGGCAGCACCAATGTCATGCCGGCGAAGACCCTCGATGATTTCATCGCGATCCTTCCGCGAATAGGGCAGCCCGAGCCGGACGACATAGACGAACCAGCTCATGAAGACATCGACTTCCACGGTCGGAAGGACCAGATCGGACACATTGGCCAGTGCCTGTGTGTACAGCGATGCAACCTGGGCGCGAGCCTCCATGATCTCGTCCAACCGTTTCATCTGGGACACGCCAAGTGCGGCATGAAGTTCACTCATCCTGTAATTCCATCCCAGCCGTTCAACACCAAGATTCGTTCCAGTCGTCCCAGGCGCAGAACGATCTCCGGCGGCCCGCCCCTGGTTCCGCATCGATCGGCATGCATCGGCGAGTCGTTCATCATCCGTAACGATCATGCCACCCTCACCCGTGGTGATCTGCTTGTTCGGATAGAAAGCAAAAACGGCAGCTCGACCGAATCGACCGATCGGCTCGTTGGCCAGTCGGCCACCAAGTCCTTCACAGGCATCTTCGACCAGGGGGATTTCATGCTTCGCCGAAAGTGCGGCAAGTTCCCGCATCCCGGTGGGATTTCCGAATACCTCGACCCCGATGATCGCGCGAGTCCGTTCCGTCAGTTTCGACTCGACATCCTCGACACTGCTGTTGAGGGTTCTCGGGTCGCAGTCGACGAATACCGGTTTTGCCCCGGCATGTTCAATGCAGTTTGCAGAAGCAACGAAACTGAATGCCGGTGTGATGACTTCGTCTCCGGGCCCAATCCCCAGTGCCTCAAGAACCAGGTGGAGTCCCGCTGTGCCTGAACTGACGGCGACGGCTTCGGATCGACCGATTCTCTTGGACATCATCTCTTCGAATTCAAGTGTTGAAGGGCCAATGCTCAGTCGGCCACTGCGGAGTACATCCGCCACGGCGCGCACATCCGCATCATTGATGTCAGGTCGACTCAGTGGAATGACATTGCTCACGTGTGCGGACATCCTTCAGATTCGGGGGGGGTGCCAAAGCCCGGGGCCGGGCTCGATTCAGTTCAATCCCGAGACTTCTATAAGGGCCTCGTCAAGTTCCCCGGTGTGCTTCAGATACAACCATGCAGCCTGGGCCTGCAGCATTTCACCGAGCATGCTGCCGCCTGCGGCAATCCGACCAAGTTGCTGGATATCCTGGTCCTTCAACCCGGATCCCTCTCTCGCCAGGAGGAGGAGTGCAAGTGAGTCAGGCCGTGAGGAACCGATCCTGCGGATCGGTCGAGCAGCTTCGGCCAGTTTGGGAGAATGGCCTTGCAGCGCTCCGATGAGGAGCGTCTGCTGCTTCATGCTGTCATCGTCCGAGTCAAGGAGCAGTTGGGAAGCGACATCTGCATCCAGAATCGACAGGTTCGACATGGCTGAAATAGCCTGGGCTCGAACGTCCAGTTCCCTGGCGTTCCGGGTCGGTGCCTCCAGCCGATTGATGAAGTACACGTAGATGGACCTGGACTGTTCACCTGGCATGTCTTGAGCGTGCCGAAGTGCCCACTCGATGCACTGTGGATGTCCTGTATCGATGAGAGCTTCCATGGTTTCGATGACGTTGCGATCGGCTGCGATGGCGTTCGATGCTGCCGCCATTCGTTGAATCAGCTCATCTTCATCGGCCCCAAGTTGCTTGCGTGCGGTGGAGTCGACTGGAATACCAGCCTCGAGCAGTTGGAGCCCGGCACGAACACGCTGGTGATAGGTGGGGTCATCTCCAAGAATGCGATTCCAGTGCGGCCTTCCCAGTTCGGGATTCATCGTCATGAGACTGAATGTGCCCCAGTATGCCAGGTCGTCATCGTCAACCCGGCGAAGCGTGTCATTGAGCCATGGAGTTGCAGCATTGATCTCGTAGATACGGACAACGTCGAACATCCGCTGAAGGACCTGTTCACGTTCAGTCTGGGTCGCCTTCTTCAGTCGCGACGAAATCGTGCTGAGAGCGGATTCGTCACCACCATTTGCCAGCAGCAGGCTTGCAACACCGGCAATCAGGAGGTCATTGTCATCTGCAAGTTCTCGAAGTCGCTCGACATCGATGGGTTCTCCCGCTTCCTGGAGTTCCGCCATGAGTAGAAGTCGATTTGCAGTTTCCAGTCGGTTCCATTCCAGGAGTTTCTGCATGGCTTCCGCATGAAGGAGATTCAGATCGATGGCGGTGGAGAGGGCTTGTTCCCGTGCAAGCGGATCGACCTGTGTGAGAAGGAGCGGATCGAGCCCGGTATCAGAATCAATCTCTGCAAGGCCCAGCAGTGCGTGGACCTGGACCTGCCACTCCTTGTGTTGGAGCAGGTCATAGAAGAGTGGACGCATTTCCGGATCACGAAGCACCCTGAGCGAGGTCAGGCGGATCAGGTGGCTGCCATCCCGCTGGGCCTGGGCGGAACGGACCAGGTGTCGCTTCGCACTGTCAGTAAGATCAGCCATGACCGCCGTGGAGGCAAGAGTCATGGCCCCAAGGGCGACGATCGCGCCGAGCAGGGCGACAGCCCGATCAGGCATCTGGAAGCGAATACGCATGCCAGCAGTGTATCAGACTGTTGAACGGCCCTTGTTTCGACTGTGGGACTTGATGTCCCGTCGCAACTCATCCAGCAGGCTCATCAGGTCAATCTGCTCCACTTCACCGCCTGGGGACTGGAGTTCGATCAAGGGGTCATGGTCAAGGAGGGTTGCAATCCGATGTGCGGCGGCATGCATCGAGGAGTGGTTTCTTCTCCCCATGGCCCGGGCGATCTCTGGATAGCTGGCAGTGGTCAACGACCTGGCAAGATGTGCCACCAGGCTCCTGGCAATCGTGATGCGTTGATGGCGTGATGGCCCAGCCAGTTCCGACCTGCTGACCCCTGTTCGGAGGCTGACACATTCGACGACAGTGGAAACAGGGACCGGGGCCTCTGGCGCCCACTGGTTCGAGGCGAATACCCGCTTGACCGCGACCGGTCCAATGGATCGATCCTGGCTTTCATTGAAGCCGGGCATGAACATCTGCTCGGGATCATCCGAGGGGGAATGCACGGGGTCGACGATCTGCATCGCCTTCAGTCGGGTCAGGGCTCCCTGGATTTCACGTCCGGACCCGAGACACTTCGATGCGACGAGTCGTGCCGCTGCCTCATTGAGCCGGAGTGAGCGATCCGCTGCGAACCGATGAACGAGTTCAAGTCGTGTTTCATTGCATGGCCGCTCGAGTTGGACGACCAACCCGCTGAGGAATCTGCTGACCAGGTTCCGGGTGAAGGGAACGGACGTGGAGCCGGGATGATCTGTTGAAGCCAAGGCAAGTCGAGCCCCGGTCAACTCGATCGCTTCGAGCGTATGTTGGAACTCCGCCTGAGTCTTCTTCTTCCCGGAAATGAAATGTACATCATCGATCGCAAGAAGTGAGAGGCCCCTGTAGGCCGCCCGGAACCGATCGAGGGTGCCTTGGCGGACGGCCGTTATGTACTCGTTGGTGAACTGCTCACCGGTCACGTACCGGGTGCGGGACCTGCCTCGATCCAGTTCCATGACCCTTCGGCAGAGCCCCTGGAGGATGTGGGTCTTTCCAAGTCCACATCCGCCGTGGATGAACAGGGGCGAGAGGGCGGAATGATCCCCTTCCTCGGCCAGCCTTGAGGCGGCGGTCCAGGCAAGCCGGTTGCAGTCCCCGACGACGAATCTGTTGAGTTCATGGAACCGGGTCCGAGCCGGGGCAGAAGGTCGCGACCCCCGAGTCCGGTCGGGAGCCTGCGGCCTGGTTGTGGGCGTATCCCGTGTGCCTTGATTCTCTTCCTTGTTAGCTGCCTCGGTGTCAACGATCACCAGGATGTTTGATTCAGGCGAAATGCATTTTCCTGCGATGTCCCTGAGGTCATCTCCGAATCGTCTCCTGATCCAATCGGCTGCAAATCGTGTTTGCGCCATGATCTCAAGGTGGCCATCCTGTACCCGGATACGGGAATCCTTGAACCACATTGCATAGGACCGCTCTCCGAGCTTCTTGGAAAGTTCTCTTGCGACCTGCGATGTCTGGTTGCTTGAGTTGTTGAGCGGGGTTGTGGGCACGTGCTGGATCGGTTCTGTGGAGTATGTAAGGCTCGATGCGTGAAGCATGCTGGTGGGACTGAAGCAATCAGCCATGTGCATCATGCGAGCATGGCTGATGAAGGCGGGGGAGGAACGACATCGCGTCGTGCCATCTCATGCAACACGACTGTATTCAGTCATGCACATGAAGTTGCCTGGCCCACCTTCGGGGCGCTGTCCGTGGCGAACGAAGTCGATTCCTTGCAGCAGGGCATCAAGGTCCGGCGACGTTGCCTGCATGTTCGCGATGCCGGTCGGCGGGACCTGTTCAAGGGGGTGCCGAAGGGAACCGGATTGCACGCAGGCTCGTCGGCCATCCCTGGCCGAACCGCCAAGGGTAGATTCCCGCTGTGGATCCAACAAGGGGACGTTCGCGACCCTTCATCGAGTTCATGCCGAGAACCTCACGAAATCAAGCCTGAATGAATTTGAAAAAAACATTCATCCACAGAGTGCATCGGCCATTGTCAATGGTTGGTGGACAACTCGATCCACGGCTCATGCTCGACTGGCGAGGCTCGAGATGTAGGCATTTCGATGAGCCGTTCCTCGGAAGCCGAGGTCTTCATAGATCCGGATTGCCGGGATGTTCTTCGTATCGACGGCGAGGGTCATTTTGCGGAAGGTTGAACCAGAGTAGCGAGCCAACTGTGTTTCAAGCAGATGCCTGCCAAGCCCGCGCCCCCGTACAGGAGGAGCGAGGCCGAGGTAGACCAGCTCGATGTTGTCATGCTCCCTCGAAGGGTTCACAAGGACTGCGCCGGCGAATACACCATCAATCCTGGCAAGCAGCCAACCATCAGGATCATGACAACCAGATGACTTGTGTCCCAGGATGATGTCCTCTGTCCGACGTAATCCACAGAGTCCAGGGCAATCAAGGGTTTCTTCATAGGAGGCATCAAGAATGCAGCTGAGCGAGTCATCCATGCAATCAGACCAGGCGACCAGTTCAACTCCTGCCATGGGAGGCGGAGCTTCGTGTGCACGTGCCATGGAACGTTCCATGTACAACAAGGTGGTCAGTGGCTCGAGCCCTCCCGCGACGTGGGCATCATGTCCCAACGTGTCATCACATGAGAGCAATGACTGTCCGAGATCGACATCCTGATCCTGGAGGTACGACAGGGCATGCTGCAGCAACGTGGCCCGTTGCTGGACCTGGTCTCGATTCCGGACCGAGCTGAGAAAGATCATGGCCGTTCGACCTGCCGAAGGTACGCAGAGCACGCTGCTCTCCAGAGTGCCCTCGGCATCACGGCAGCCCCAGATCCAGTCAAGCCCGATGCTGTTTTCCGTCGCGTATTGTTCGAACCGTGCAGCCATGGCCCTGCCAGACCCCGGCTGCAGAAGGGCCAGGAGAGCCTCCTGTCGCTCTTCAATGCCTATCATTTCAGGCTGGAGCAGGCCGCTGGTCATGGCTTGATACTCTGTTTCCTCTGGGTGGTGGTATTGGGTTAGAATACCCTGTTCAAACTATTGCAGGAGTGATTGAAGATGCATATCAACAGGTCATTCACCATGTTGCTGCTGGCCGGATTCCTCGCATCGCTGGTCGGGCTTTCCACTCTTGCCGAGGCCTACCCGAAGCCGAGGCCGGTTCCTGCTCGTCCCGAGTTGAACTTCCAGCCGGGCCCCCTGCGTATTCGCCAAAGCCAGAAGGATGGGAACTGGTATTGGTACATGACCTATACGGTCTCGAACTACACGGGTGAGGATCGGATCTGGGCGCCAACCTTCATCCTCTTCACGGACCGTGGTGACATCCTTGAATCCGGGCGTGATGTTCACCGTGAAATCTCCGAGGAGTTTCACGTATTCCTTGGCAATGAACTCCTTGAACCTCAGCACCAGATCATCGGTGACCTGCTTCAGGGCGAACGAAACGCACGCAGTGGTTTGATTCTCTGGCCGGCAGAGTCGGTTGATGTGAATGAAGTGTCGTTGTTCTCAACAGGCATCAGCAGCGAGACAGCAGTCGTCGATCATCCCGTTTCCGGGAAGCCGATTACGCTTCACAAGACACTGATGATGGAATACCTCATCCCAGGCGATGCAACGGCCCTCGGGGACCAGCCCGTCCCGGCCCATCCTGACATAGACCGATCCCCCCGTTGGATTTACCGCTGAGGATTGATACAATAGTCCGCTCGACTGAGCGTCCCCGGCGAATGTGTTCAAGGGGGTGACAGTTGGATAGAGGAGCGTGTGATGGCACATAAGAAGGGACAGGGTTCCTCCAAGAACGGTCGCGATTCCAACCCGCAGTTTCGCGGTGTGAAGTTGTCCGGTGGCCAGTTTGCCAAGGCCGGAGCCATCATCGTTCGACAGTGCGGCACTCACTTCAAGCCCGGCTATCTCGTCGGACGTGGCAAGGATGACACCTTGTACGCCCTGGCCAACGGCCTGGTGCAGTTTCGAAGCCGCCATGTCGACATCGTCCCATCGGATGAGAGCGTGCCTGCCTACGCAGTCATTGCCAACGCGAGCTGAACAACCCTCAGAACAGACTCCCATGTCCTTGCCGATCTCGGCGATGCTCATGATTCAACCTTGCCGGGACATCCCCAGGAACTCATGCCATGCTCATCGACCGTGCCACGATCTTTGTTCGATCAGGCAAGGGTGGTCATGGATGCATGAGCTTCCGGCGTGAGAAGTACATTCCCAAGGGTGGCCCTGACGGAGGCGATGGTGGACGCGGCGGAGACGTCGTGCTGGTCGGTGATGACAGTCTGAGCACGCTGCTTTCCTTGACGCCACGACCCCATTACAGGGCCGAGTCCGGGCAGGGCGGCATGGGCAAGAGCAAGATCGGTCGCAATGGAGAGGACTGCATCGTCAAGGTTCCGCTGGGGACGCTTGTCCATGATCGCGACTCCGGCGAACTCATCGCTGACATCTGTGACGACGGTCAACGACTTGTTGTCGCCGAGGGAGGCAGTGGTGGTCGTGGGAATGAATCCTTCAAGAGCTCAACGAACCAGACTCCACGTGAATGGACACCGGGAGGAGAATGGATCGAGCGAACACTCAGGCTCGAGTTGAAACTCATCGCGGACATCGGCCTCGTTGGTCTGCCCAATGCCGGGAAGTCGACCATGCTCTGTTCGATATCACGAGCGCGTCCGAAGGTTGCCGACTACCCGTTCACCACCCTGTCCCCACATCTGGGAATAGCCGAGTTGCCACGCCATCGTCGACTGCTTGTCGCCGACATACCCGGACTGATCGAGGGTGCAGCGGAGGGAGCAGGTCTCGGGCATGATTTTCTTCGGCATATCGAGCGGACGAACAGGATCGTGCATGTCATCGATGTCATGCCGTTCGACGGTTCCGACCCGGTGTCGAACTACAGGGCGATTCGAAGGGAACTTGGCGAGTATTCCGAGACCCTCGCGAAGAAATCCGAAACGCTTGTTCTGAACAAGATCGATCTCGTCCCCGAGGCTGATCGTGCTTCCCATATCCAGGTTCTCTTGGAGGGGTTGGAGTGTTCATCGGCCCCGATCGTCATCAGCGGTCTTACCGGGGAGGGCATGGATGTACTTCTGGAAACGCTCTGGAAGGAAGTCCACGAGCAGACACCCGGTGGCTGGGAGTCATCCACTTCCTGAGTCCCTGGTCGTGTTTTTTCAAGTCAATGCAATTCACACCGGTTCGTGCTCGTTCTTCAACTGCACCCGGCCTGGCCGGCCATGACAGGAACGCACAAATGAGTCATGGTCGGTACCCAGGCCTCGGCGAACACGCTCTCTCTCGGACACACGTGCGGTCCGCTCCACCAGGCCCCTGAAGGGTCTCGTGGAGCGCGATCGGCACGGTTCGCCGGCAGGAGAATGAAGTCGACCAACGAAAGGAACCGACCATGAACATTCGATCAATCACCGCACTCATCACCCTCGGGCTGTTCGTCTGCATCGCAGCAGCACTCGGAGGGCAGAACGACACGGGCGACCTGCCTGCCCGGGCCGGCCATGTTCCCGGGAAGTTCAATTTCACAGGGGGGAGCATCGTCGAGTTCACCCAGGCCATTCGGGATCGATGGCCGGATACGAACATCGTCGTTGCACAGGAGGTCACCGAGTTCGAGGTGCCTTCCATGGATCTTGCACGGGTCGATCCCGGCAGCCTCCTGTCTCTCCTGGAACATGGAGGTGGTGGACTCAAGGGCACGGAATGGATGTGCATGGTCACGCCCATACAGGTCGGGACGGGGGGTCTGCTCTACCACGTCGAAGGTCGGCACATGGCGAAGTCGGCAGCGAAGGTCGGCGTCAAGCCTGTAGAAGTCATGTGCGTCCAGTCAATCCGTCTCCTGGTCGAGAACGGGTTCTCGCCCCAGCAGATCATCGATGCCGTAGAGAAGGCGATCATTGCAGATGGGTTTGCGAAGGAGGACTACGAGATACTGCATGACGAACCGACGAGGCTGCTCATCATTCACGGTCCGGACAGGGCGGTTGAAGACGCGATTGAAACGCTGGATGCGATCGAGGTATCCAGGCATCCCTCGAGGTCATGATGGGGCCATGCCCCTCCCCGGGGTTCAGTCGCCGTGCAGTTCCCGCAACCTCGGGCTGAGTCGAAGGAGCCATTGCACACGTTCGACTTCATCGAGCATCTCCTCGAGGACCTCCCTGACGGGGTCTTCCGGTTGCTCTGCAATGACCGGAGCGTCATCCCCGAGCGTTTTCCTGGCCATGGAGCGATACCGGCTGAGGGTTCGATCTCCGAAGCGAGCGCAGGGATGGAAGTCCTCGGCCATGAACCAGGTCAATGGAACCCGGTACCCGTCATTGATCCTGTTGGCGACAATCAACTCCGCGAACTCGTCGCTTCTCGGAATGAAACGGAGTTCAACGAGGTCTCCAGCCGCCTCCGCGATTCGTTGCAAGGCTGCGCCCTGGAGAGCGCAGTCCCCACACCATTGCCCGGTGAGGCAGAGAATCTTCATGGGCCGGATGAAGGGTTCGATTCGTGCTGCCTGGACCTGGTCGAGTTCCAGCCGGCCGAAGCGTTCATGCCACTGCTGCTGGTGGTGCTCTTCGCCAGCCTCGATGAACTCCTTGAATGAGAGTCCTTGTTGAAAGGCCTCGCGCAGGATTGTGGCTGTCATCAACATCTGTTCAGTCCTTGTGGGCGGTCCTGAGCCTGCCACTGAGCCGAAGGAGCAGGTGGACACGTTCGAATTCATCGAGCCAGTCCGTGACCAGATCCTCGAGCAGGGAATCCCCGGCCGGCGCTCCTGGGAGAGGGCAACTGGGTCCGAGTTTTTTCGAGGCAAGATGCCTGTAGTACCGCAGCGTGCGATCTCCCATGGCGGATACGGGCTCGAAGTCTTCGGCCATGAAGAGTACGACCGGGACCCGGTGGCCATCGTTGATGGCGACTTCCTCCATGAGGAGGGGGGCGGCATCCCGATCGATGTATTTCAACTCGATGCACGGTGCTGCATCAGCAAGTGCCTGGAGGACGGGACCCTGGCGGACGCAGTCCCCGCACCAGATACCCGAGATCATGAGGATCGGCATCCTTCGGGTGAACAGGGAAAGCAGTCGTTCCTGATCGGAGCCGAGTTGGACCTGCGAGCGAGTCTCTCGCCACGGCTGGGCCTTGGCTGGATCACTCTCGAGGTACTCGTCCCAGCCCATCGCTGATTCGAAGACCTCCTCCAGTTGCTGTGCTCGGAGTCCAAGTGGCATGCTTCAGCACTCCTGGTCCTGCTTGATCAACTGCCGGAGCCTGTCAAAGGCCTCCAGCGGTGTCATGGAGTCCAGGTTGATGCTTCGGAGCGCATCGATGACGGGGTGTTCCTTGGTGCCTGTAAAGAGCCATGGTTGATCAACTCCAGCGGGTTCACTCGCAGGTGATCTTGAGTCACCTTCCGTCTGCACGCTGAGAGTGTCAAGAAGTTGCCGTGCTCGCTGGAGTGTTTCTGCAGGGACTCCTGCAAGTTGTGCAACATGGATCCCGTAGCTTCGGTCAGTACTGCCAGCCTCGATTCGATGAAGGAAGACGATTCGGTCTTCCCATTCCTTCACTGCAACATGAAGATTCGTAATCGGCTCGCATTGATCGGCGAGTGCCGTGATCTCGTGGTAGTGGGTTGCAAACAGTGTCCTGCTTCCCCTGGCTGCCAGGGTTTCAGTGATGGCCCAGGCCAGGGAGAGCCCATCGAGGGTACTGGTGCCTCGACCGATCTCGTCCAGGATGATGAGGCTGCGTTTCGTTGCGTGGTGGAGGATGTTTGCCGTTTCAGTCATTTCGACCATGAACGTGGAACGGCCAGCATGCAGTTCATCGGAGGCACCGATCCGGGTGAAGATCCGGTCGACGACCCCGATGGTCGCCTTTCTGGCGGGAACGAAGCAGCCTGTGTGTGCCATGAGGACGATCAGTGCCACCTGGCGGATATAGGTGCTCTTGCCAGCCATGTTCGGTCCCGTGATGAGTGCAAGACTCGGGGCCTTCTGTCCTCCAAGCATGGTGTCATTCGGCACGAACTCGGAGCCGAGCATTGAATCAAGTACGGGGTGACGACCCTCGAGGATGTCAAGGTCGAGCCCCTCGGTCAGGGTCGGTCGAACCAGGCCATGCTTGGCGGCAAGCGAGGCGAACCCCGCCAGGACATCCAGGTCGGCTACGGCTTCGGCGAACTCATGCAGTGCATTGCCGGCGGCATCGATTGCACGGCAGAGATCCTCGAACAACTTCTGCTCCCGTTCGATGGCCCGTTGCCCGGCAGTGAGCACGCGATCTTCGTACTCCTTCAGTTCAGGCGTGATGTATCGCTCGGCATTCTTCAGTGTCTGCTTGCGGCTGAACGTGATCGGCACGCTTGCTGCATTCGCATTGGTCACCTCGATGTAGTACCCGAAGACCTTGTTGAACCCGATCTTCAGCGAGGGGATCCCGGATTCCACTGACAACTGCTGCTGGTAGTCAGCAAGCCAACTCGTGCCGTCACGCTGAAGCAGGCGTGCTTCGTCCAGTTCAGGGTCGATGCCGTCCCTGACGAGGCCGCCGTCGCGCAAGTGGGCCGGGGGGTCATCGACGCATGTTCCGGAGAGGTACTCCCCGAGAGGAGAGGTGATGTCAGAGACACCGGTCAAGCGGGCATGCAGGGATTCAAAGGCTGGTTCGTCCTGGATCAACATCGTCAGGTCGGGCAGGGCCTGCAGCGATCGTCCAAGCCCAACGATGTCACGTGGAGTTCCTCGACGCATTGCAACTCGACCACAGATCCGTGCCACGTCCTGGATGGTTCCAATGGTCTCGCGAGTCTGCTTCCGCCGATCTTCATCTCCTGCCAACTGCTCGACGGCATCGAGTCGCTGCTCGATGGCCTCCTGATTGCGGAGCGGGAAACAGAGCCAGTCACGCAGACGACGCCTGCCCATGGGAGTCCGGGCGTTCTGGAGAACGGACAGGAGTGAACCCTCGGTTCCGCCTGATCGCATTGTTCGTTCCAGTTCAAGGCTCCGAATGGTGCTTGCATCAAGTGACATCTCCTGATCGGGGGATTCCCGCCTCGGAGGCTGCAGGTGAGTCAATGCCTTCCTGTCGGGCATTCCAGGCTGTGTTTCGAGGAGGTAGGCCAGAAGAGCGCCTGCAACTCCGAGGGCAGGTTCCGCATCAGCGAATCCATATCCCTCCATGCTGGAGACACCCCAGTGTTGGCAGAGCGTCCGGGAAGCTTCCTTTGCCTGGAAGGCCCATCCCGGCCTGGCCGTCGAGGCAGACCCGAGCAGAGCGTTGGCCTCCGCAACGAGGTCGATGGTGGTATCCAACTCATCGGCATGGAGGATCTCGGATGGTCCGAGTCGTACCAGTTCATCGAGTGCTTGCTGTGATGCTACGGTTCGAAGCCTGAAGTCACCTGTGGACAGTTCAGCAATGGCGATGTCCATGACCTCCATGTTCCCGCTTCGGCGAGGCATGATTGCGGCAACCTTGTTGGCAACGCCATCATTGAGCAGTGAGTCGTCGACGAGTGTTCCGGGGGTCAGGACTCGTGTGACAGCACGCTCTACGACGCCCTTGGCTTCGCTCGGGTCCTGGACCTGCTCACAGACGGCAACGCGGTGGCCTTGTTTAATGAGACGGCGGAGGTAGTTGTCGGCAGCGTGGTAGGGAACACCCGCCATGGGAATGCCGGAAGATCGTTCGGTGAGGGTGATCCCCAGCGCGGCATGGGCAACATGGGCATCCTCGTCGAACATCTCGTAGAAATCGCCCATCCTGAAGAACAGGATGCAATCCGGGTGCGAAGCCTTGAACGAGGCGTACTGGCGCATGGCCGGGGTGTCTCGTGGATCCCGCTTCTTCTTCTTCTTCTTCCCGGGGGTTGTGGCCCCCGCGCTACTGGGATTCATGGATTGATTGTACCGGCGGCCTGGAGATCGGGACGACGACACTGCGGCTATAATCCCGGATCCGACCTGGGTTCGTGTAATGGAAAGTTGAACCAGGGGGGCAGTAGCTCAATTGGGAGAGCGCCTCGGTCGCATCGAGGAGGTTGTGAGTTCGAGTCTCATCTGCTCCATTTGAAACGCCGTGGGTCCTGATGGAACCACGGCGTTCCCTGTTTCAGAGCCTGGTTCGGCCCAGGGCCAGTTTGCACCACAACCTCAGCCCGGTGTCCTTCCCCTCCATCGGGACGCGTCGAAGTGCGAAGCGGCTTTGAGTGGGCAGGCGATGAACCCGGGATCCGATGCGCAGTGCATAGCGGACCCCGACCTTCTCGAGGATTGATTCAAGGTGTGCACGTCGCTCTCCGCCCTTGGGCAGACCTCCGTAGGGATAGGCGAGTACGGGCACGAATGGAATGGATTCGGAACCAAGCGTGTCGAGGCATTGCAGGAGATCGGCCTCGATGTCCGCTGGGCCCAGGTTCATGTAGTTGTCGTGGTTCCAGGAATGAAGGCCCAGTTCGATGCCTTCGCCCGAAACGCGGCGGACATCATCCCAGTTCATGATGGCTTCCCCGCCTCCATCCCAGGCATTTTCACCACCCACGTGGCCCACCGGGAGGAAGACGGTTGCCCTGAACCCGAGTTCCTTCATGATCGCCAATGGATATTCGATGAAGTCGGCATAGGCATCATCAAACGTGAGCAGGACGGGCTTTGGTGGCAGTGGCTGGCCATGTTCTTCATGTTCAAGGAGGTCGGCGAAGCAGATCGGCTGGAAGCCGCGCCGAGCGAGTACTTCCAGGTGGTTCCTGAAGACCTCCAGAGGGACGGTCAGAGAGTCTGCTTGTGCGGGGCGTACCTTGTGGTACATCAGGATCGGGAGGCGTGTGCCGCCTCCGAGAAACAGGAGGATCCCGGGTAGCACAGCCAGCAGCGACATGGTGATCAGGAGAGTCACGGGTATGGGGCATGCTACAGCCCATGGTGGCTTCCATGGAATATGATGTCCGCCCCGTGCTCTACTTCCTCCTGTCTCTCATCCTGGTATTTGGCGTATCTGTTCTGGGTGGTCTCGTACCCCTCTGGGGTCGGCTGACGCACCGTGGAATGCAGGTCACCTTGAGCTTCGTTGCAGGCATCATGGTCAGTGTTTCGCTTTTCGATCTCCTGCCGCATGCCTTCGAAATGCATGCACATGGTGAAGGCGAACATCAAGAGGCGATTGTTCCCGTTCTCATGTGGGTCGTGGCAGGCTTCCTGTCCATCTTCCTGCTGGAACGCTTCATCTGCTTTCACCACCATGATCCACCTTGCGAGGAGGCGGACCACGAGCACGGCCACGACACGACCTGGCTTGGAGCACTGGCTGGCCTCTGCATTCATGGCCTGCTTGCAGGTATTGCGCTCGGTGGAGCGTGGGCAGGCGGTGATTCGGCATGGATGGCCATCCTGCTGGCCATCATTCTGCACAAGCCCTTTGATGGCTTGGCACTTGGCACACTGATGTCGGCAGCCGGGCAGTCAAGGACGCGGCGTCACCTGATGAACCTGGCCTACGGGACGGTTACGCCGGTGGGGGCCATCATCGGTTCCATGGGCCTTGGTGATGGTGGAACACTCACGGCTGCAGCCCTGGCGTTCGCTGCCGGTCTTTTCCTGTGCATTGCGCTCAGTGACCTCCTGCCCGAGTTGCAGTTTCATCGCCACGATCGCCTGTTGCTGAGTTTCGCCTTGCTGCTGGGCCTGTCCCTGGGATGGGCCGCGGGTGAAGTCGTCGATCATGGCCATCACGAGGAAGCTCTCCAAGAGCAGGACCATCACGATGACCACTCGATGCTGCTGCATGATGCCGTATTGAACCGATCGATTAGTGGGTGATCATCCAGCGACCAAAGGGTATCCTGTGCCGTTTGCACGAACCCCAGCCCCAGTGAGCAGGCCACCATCGATTCATGACTGACGCAACACGTCCCAACTTCAAGAAGACCCTGAACCTGCCCAGGACGAATTTTCCTATGAGGGCCAACCTCAGGGAAAATGAACCTGCCAGCGAGAAGCGGTGGGAGCAGGAGGGGTTGTATGGTCGCCTGCTCGAGGCAAGATCGGGCTCCGACCCGTTCGTCTTCCATGACGGCCCTCCCTATGCCAACGGTTCGATCCATGTTGGTCACCTGATGAACAAGGTGCTCAAGGACATCGTTGTTCGATCCAGGCTGCTGGAGAACAGGTCCTGTCCCTTCGTGCCGGGCTGGGACTGCCACGGCCTGCCCATCGAGCACATGGTGATGACGCAGCTGCTCGAGAAGGGCAAGATGGAGAAGATCAACGGGCTTGATGACGACTTGCGTCGCATGGTGATTCGTCGCGAGTGTCGCACCTACGCCGAGAAGCACCAGGCAGGCCAGGCGAAGCAGATGAAGCGACTCCTGACCCTGGCTGATTACGACGATCCATATCTCACGATGAATCCCGGCTACGAGCAGGCTGTCCTGGAGGTCTTCGCGGACCTGGTTGCCGAGGGCATCGTCTACCGCCAATTGAAGCCCGTCCACTGGTCGATCGACAACCAGACTGCATTGGCAGAGGCCGAACTTGAATACGAGGACCGAACCGACCCGTCCGTGTTCGTGGACTTCCCCGCGAGCGATGCAGCAGCAGTCGGGTCAGCGTTCGGAGTCGACCTGGACTCGACACCGTCCTTCCTCATCTGGACAACGACGCCCTGGACACTCGTGGCGAACATGGCCATCGCCGTTCATGAGCGTGGTCGCTATGCACTGGTTGCATCCGGTGGCGGGACAAGGGTGATCGCGTCCGATCTCGTCGATACCGTCATGAAGACGGCCGGGCATGAGGATGCGAACGTTCTTGGAGAGTGCGATGGCTCAGCGCTGATCGGCCTGTCCTATGAGCACCCGTACTGCCAGCGTACGAGCCCGATCGTCGCCGCCGAGTACGTGACCTTCGAGGATGGCACGGGGCTGGTACACACGGCACCTGGTCATGGAACCGATGACTACTTCACCGGCATCCGAGAAGGCATGGACATCTACTGCCCGGTGCAGGCCGATGGCACCTACGACGAAACGGTGCCCGATTGGCTGCAGGGGATGTCCATCTGGGAGGCCAATCCACTGGTTGTCCAGCGCTTGGCCGACAGTGGGCACTTGTTCCACCACCACGACTACGAGCACAGCTATCCGCACGATTGGCGATCGGGATCACCCGTCATCTTCCGCTCGACCGAGCAATGGTTCATTTCCGTCAACGAGCCCACGAAGAGCCATGGGACTTCACTGCGTGAGAAGGCGATGGCGACCACGGGATCAGACATCAACTTCATTCCCGAGTGGGGCCGCAATCGCATGCAGGGCATGCTCGAGTCGAGGCCTGACTGGTGCATCTCCCGTCAGCGTTCCTGGGGACTTCCGATTCCCGCATTCATCATGCCCGATGGCGAGATGGTGTTGACGGCTGCCTTGACCAGGGCGGTCGCCGAAGCGATCGGGGAGCGTGGCAGTGATGCATGGTTCAGCGAGACGCCTGAGCAGTTGCTGGCGACCTGGGATGCCGCCGGCGACCCTGATGCGCCCAAGGAACTGGACGTGGCGGAACTTGCCAAGTCCTACGACATATTCGACGTCTGGTTCGAGTCCGGTTCCTCCTGGAACGCCGTGATGCGTCGGCGTGGCCTTGGTTATCCCGTGGATCTCTACCTGGAAGGTTCGGACCAGCACCGTGGATGGTTCCAGTTGTCACTGCTGCCGGGCCTGGGCGTGACCGGGGAGCCACCGTTCAAGACCGTGTTGACGCACGGGTTCGTCAACGATCGCCAGGGCAGGAAGATGAGCAAGTCACAGGGCAACGCCCTCGACGTCGATACGCTGCTCGAATCCTTCGGTTCCGATGTCTGTCGATGGTGGGTCAGCAGCCTTGCTTACGAGAACGACGTACGCGCTGATGAAGAACTGTTCCAACTGGCCGGTGAGAGTTATCGCAAGGTACGCAATACGCTTCGATTCCTGCTTTCGAACCTGGGAGATTTCGATGTGGCGACCATGAAGGTCTCGGATGTTCCTCCCACATCCATCGACGCCTGGGCTCTGGCTGAAGCAGCTCGGTTGCAGAGCGAGGTTCGCGCGGCCTACGAGCGTTGTGACTTCCGCCGCGTCCACCTGTCTATTTTCGATTTCTGCAATGACACGCTCTCCTCGATCTACTGCGTGGCGGTCAAGGATCGCCTGTACTGCGATCGTTTCGACACCCCACGTCGCCGCCTGTCCCAGAGCGTGCTGCACGAGATCGCTTCGATGCTCTGCAGGCTGTTGGCACCGATCATTCCTCATACGGCCGACGAAGCATGGCGTGACCTCCATGGAGATGATGCCTGTGTCCATCTGGAGACGTTCTGCGACTTCGAGATGCAAGCGGACGCAGGCTGGGCCGAGGTCATGGCGATGCGTGACGCCGTCTTGAAGGCATTGGAGGAGGCCAAGGAGTCCGGGATCGAAAAGCCGCTTGATGCAGGCGTGCTCATTCCGGATCCGGAGGGCGTTCTCACGCCCTTCGAGGGGGAACTGGCCGATCTCATCGGCGTGTCCCGGGTCACCGTGGATTCCACCGCCGAGGCCATTGCCATCCAGGATCTTCGGGACCAGCCCGCCTGCGAGCGATCCTGGCGGCGGGACGCCACGGTGTCCGAGCGAGCAAATGGCAGCATGCTCTCTGATCGCGACTGGGAAGCCGTCCAGGCTGCTGGCTGATCCCATTGAACTGAATTGAACGCGGCCCCCGGACGAATCCGGGGGCCGCGTGTTGCATTCACATGCTCAACTCAGGAACGGTCAGGACCATTCCTGCAGGATGATTAGCAGATCTAGCACATCGACGACACCATCACCGTTGAGGTCGGCACCGCTGCACTCACCGGGGCAGGAGCCCCAGTCGGCGATGATGACCAGCAGGTCGAGCACGTCGACCAGGCTGTCGCCATTGAGGTCGCCGTAGACCGGCGGATCGATGATGATGACATCATCATCGTCGCTGACCTTGCCGTTGATCACGACATTGTTGGCGTACACCTTGTAGCCATTGGTGTCGAGGTAGCCGTCGACCACGAGGGTGTCGCAGTAGAAGGCCTCTCCGGCATCCTGGCCGAGGCTGTCGTTGTCATGGGTATCCACCAGGCGTGCCGATGACATGCCGTCGATGCGGAGCGTTCCCAGCGGGAAGTTGCCCGCTGCGCCCTGCTCAAGACCGTCCTCGGTATTGCCCAGGTCGGTTCCCATGACCTCGATGTCCTGGACGCCGTCGGTACGACCGGTGGCATGCAGTTCAGCGAGGCTCATGTGGAAGTTGCCCGGGTCATTGATCTCCAGGTTCACGTGTCCACCGATGCGGACCGCCCAGAACTCGTGTGGCATGGTGAGGCTGGCATCGGGACCGGCGGTGTAACTGCCGTCCACGTTGAAGCCGTCACCAGGCTGGGTCTCGTCACCACCGAGCAGGCCGCCCTGGTCGATTACACCATTGATCGTGCCATGGTTGATGAGGCCACCCAGAAGGAGGTACTCACCACGGTGGATGGTGATTATCCCCGAGGCCGTATTTTCGAGATCACCAATCTGCATCAGGTCATGGATTACGTTCATTCTATGTTCACACTTAAGATCTCCAGTCAGGTGACCCTGGGCGTTCAGGGTTCCCCCTCCCCCCCCCGAATCCGTTTCAAGCTTAATGCCCCCCTCGATTACAGAGCCTGGCTGCATCGTGCAGTGATTCGCTGTGAATCTAAAGCCGTAATCGGGGATTCCGGTGTCAGCGATGCTTAACGTGGCATTGTGGCGGAGGATCGTCGTTCCCGTCACTGTGGCGGAATCGCCAAAGATCTCCAGTGTTGCGCCGGTCCTGACCGTGATATCACTGAACTGGATATCCCCTTCGAGATAGCTAGTTCCGCTTACACCAGAATAGACCGGGCCAGCAAACTCTTGGACGCCATACAGAGAGGCACAGCCGGAGAGAATCGTGACTACATCCTCCGGAGTGGAAAGCGATCCATCAACAACCCAGAATGCAATGCACTTTCCATTGAAGTTCAATCCTGGTTCCCCACTCATTACGTTAGCGAGTCCCTCGATCGAGTCATTGTCACTGGCTGCGGCAATGGCTTCTGCGAAGGTTTCGTAGTTGTTGCCGCTGGTGAGGTTGACGTAGTTGGGCGGCACTTCGCAGTCGTCGATGATGCCGTCACCATCTGAATCCGGCTCGCATTCATCGGGCGTGCCGTCGCTATCGCAGTCCTCGGACGTGCCATCGGCGATGTCACAGTCGTCAGGGACACCGTTGCCATTGCAGTCGGCGCCTTCGCATTCGTCGGGAATGCCGTTGCCGTTGCAGTCGCTTGACGTGCCATCGGCGATATCGCATTCGTCGGGAATGGCATTGCCGTTGCAGTCGCTTGACGTGCCATCGGCGATGTCATCAGCATCGTTGATGCCGTTGCCGTTGCAGTCGAATGATTCGCATTCGTCCGGGATGCCGTTCTCGTTGGAGTCATCCGAGTCGCCATTGGCGATGTCGCAGTTGTCAGCGACACCGTTGCCGTTGCAGTCGTCGATGGGTGCATAGACCACATCGATCGAGCCGTTCATCGACCAGGTGGTGCCGACGGAGTCCTTGCCCTGGAAGATGCCTTCGAGGTGAATGGACGTGCCAAGGCCGGTGACGGTAAGTCGTGCAACCCGAACCGCAAAGCCACTGCTGCAGTCGGTTCCGGTGAATCCTTCGCTTTCACCCTGCGCATCTGCAGGGGTAACGTACCAGGCACCGTTGTCGACGAAGACATCTCCACCGACTTCGAACTGGCTGAAATCGATGCCCTGCGTGGACATTTCGTTCCCGGTCTGGTCAAGGAGACCGATGGTCACGAACGAGTCGTATTCAAGTGAGGGAAATGTTCCAAAAAGCAGCGGGTTGATGGAAGATGAATCATTGCCCCCGAATGGGTTCTGCCAGAAGGAACCGGTAGGAAGCGCTGAAATGATCTTGTCGACATTTTCATCACCAGCCACCGCATCGAGGCGATCACCGGCTTCGACCACCGCGAAGATGTCCACCGTGTAGTGGTCTCCTGCCGGGGCGTTGGCGCCAGTGATGTGGTTTACACCGACGATTTCATAGTCGAGGTTCAGCAGGTCGCCCATGGCGGAGCCTGCACAAATCAACGTGGTAGCCGTTGCAACGGTCGCCCACCGAGTCCGAGTTGTCATGGAATCTCTCCCCCCCGGAGAAAAAGTCCTTCTCCCTGGCCTCGAGCATGACTCACAGTCACGACAGGCCAATTCCCTTCCCCAGTAATCTAGCACTCTTGGCCGCCAAGTTGTAGTTGTAAGTGCCTTGCTGCAAGTGCTTTTCGTCCTCCTGTTCTTCGATGGTGGCTTTTTGACCCCTGTCGCAGCCCTTGGAATCTGACGCTAGCATGCCTTCCTGGGTACGAAGAGCACTGAAGGAGCCTCCATGGCCGATTTTCAATCCACCATCGATTTCGAGACTTTTACCAGGCTGGATCTCCGCGTTGGCACGATCACTGCCGCGGAACATCACCCTGATGCCGACCGGCTGTTGAAAGTCAGGTTGGACGATGGATCCGACGCTGGCCGCCAGATCTGCGCTGGAGTACGTGCCTGGTACGAGGATCCAGAATCTCTGGTTGGTACACAGGTGGTGTTCATCGCAAACCTTGAACCAAGAACCATTCGTGGAGAGATAAGCGAGGGAATGATCCTGGCAGGCACCGCTGCGGATGCAGAGGGAAATGCCACGGACGTCTGCCTGCTGCGGACCGATCGCCCGGTTCCTGCAGGATCACGTGTCAGTTGAAGAATCGCTGGCCTGGCAGGATCTAGGAACCGGATGCCTCGGCATCTTCCTCGCCTGCCGCATCCACCGTTGCCTCTTCATCCTCGTCCGAGTCGCTCGATGAAACGAAGTTGTGACGTTCCATGAGCGCCTCGAGGGTGAATGCATCGGCAATCGACCCCGAATCGACAAGTTCATCCTGCATGATGAGATTTGCAAGAAGTCCTGCTTCAGTCATGACCGTGAACTCATCAAGGGTGATGGGTGTCCGGCTGTTGAGCTGCACGACGACCAGGGCCAGGTTGTCTTCCGAGGCTATGACATCAATACGCTCATCCGGTGAAAGTTCCACCAGGGAACCGTCCAGGTCGATTGAACTGGCGCGTTCAAGGACAGTCGTTACGACCTCTGTATCTTCTCCGAGGCCCGGAACGATCTGCGATGCCCTGGGCATCGATCCCTGGTTCTGAAGGAAGAACTGCGCAAACCGTGGATCGTACTGTTGGAAGGAAGCACCGAGTACGCTTGTTTCATTCGTGCCCGCGAGTGATTCAAGTCCTTCTGCTCGAGCCCTGGCCCGAACGTCGTCGATGGTCTGTACCAGTTGCCGGTAGTGGGCAAGCCGTTGCAGGTCCGCACTGAGTTCTTCGCGGATCTCCTCCACGTCTGCCGGAGACCGTGCGGCATCCGTTTCAATCACGCGGAATACATACAGGTTGTTCTGTCGATCCTTCAGGACGGGTCCGGCCACGCCTTCCTGGATCGGGTAGAGACCGTTTCCTTTGAACTCCTTTGCTTCAGCGGCAAGAGCTGGAAGGTTGATGGGTCGCTGTCCGTACTTGTCTGTCGTCGCAAGCCCGATTCCCTTGATCAAGCGGAGTTCGTCGAGAGGAACAAGGCCCTCGGTTCGTTCCGCCGCGGGGACTTCCAGTCCCTGTTCAGTCTGCAGCCACTGGCGCAGATCCTCAAGGGAAAGCTGCTGCATGTCCCAGTCTTCTGGCAGAACGACGTATCCGCCGGATTCCTTGAATCCGCGTCGTGGTGAGCGAAGTTCGTCACCGGCCTTTCTCGAGATCTCCGTCCGGCGATCGTCGGTGAGTTCATCAAGGAGTCGAGCGTGAACAGCTTCGGGAACCTCCGCACCAGCTTCGACTTCAGGGATGCCCTTGCCACCCTCGTTCCGCCTCCAGTACTTCAGCAGTTCGATGTCATTCATCGCCTCGCTGGATTCGAGGGACTGCCTGATGGCGCTGTCGGGTATCACGAGCCATTCGAATGCAAGTCGATCAGGAAGCCTGTAGCCGAAACCGTGGTCACCGGTTCCAGGCTCGATGTCTCCGTAGAGTTCAAGGTGGGCCTTCAACTGCGCATCATCAGGTTCCTGCCCGCCTTCGGGGGCGTCGGCCTTGATCGAGACAACCTGTGCAGCAATCGTGTCGAAGAGTTTCCTGCCATTGAGTCTCAGGCGTCGATCGGAGAGGGGGGCGCTTCCAGACAGGTGGCCGAGGTAGTTCACGATTCCGATGTAGTTCGAATATGTCTGGAGCACGGTGGTGGGACTTACACCGAGGCTCCGACTGATCTGGATGGCCTGATCATCCGTAATGGGACTTGTTGCAAGTCCACCAATCATGCCTGCTTCTCCGGCTTCCCGTACG
>JABABM010000007.1:56626-95642 GCA_014238205.1 Phycisphaerales bacterium
GGTACCACTGTTCCCAACTGTCGATCGTGCCGACGAAGGGAAGTGTCAGTTGGAGGCGGTCGATGACCTGGGCCTCGGACTGGTACTGGCTCCATTCCTGTCGACTGATTGATCGGCCGTCGACGGTCGCGACGATTGATCGGTTGAGTCCCATGTTCGAAACAAGCGAGGGGATTTCCGGCATGAGGAAGATGACCATCAGGCCGGATCCGAAGACTGCCAGGAGCCACTTGTTGTACTTGCGGAAGAACTTGTTCATCGATTGGGAACTGGTTCTGGGAGCATGCCTGAACCAGGGTGACCTCCACCCTCTTCATATCCCCCGGCGAACCGGTGGGCTCGAGACCAACGAGGAATCAGCGATAGAACTCGACGATGAGGTTGGTATTCACGTCGAAGGGAATCTGGTCTGGTAGTGGCGTTGAAACAACCCTTGCTGAAAGTTCAGCGGGGTTGAGTTCAAGCCATTCGGGAACGATGTGGCCAGCCAGTGATTCCATGTTTTCTCGAATCACGTTCTGGATGTTGTCCTTGAAGGTAATGACGTCGCCGATCTTGATCGGAATGCTCGGCTTGCTGGCCTTCCTTCCGTTGACCAGGACGTGTCCGTGGCTGACGACCTGCCGTGCTGCCCAGATCGTGCGGACGAAACCACTTCGGCGAACGATGTTGTCGAGCCGGGCTTCAAGCAACTGGAGAAGGACATCGCCGGTATTACCCTTGCGGCGACCTGCTTCGGCGACGTATCGCCTGAACTGCTTCTCCATGATGTTGTAGTGGTAACGGAGTTTCTGTTTCTCCGTCAGGCGGATTCCATAATCCTTCGGACGCCGACCGCGATAGCCATGCTGCCCAGGCGCATTGAGTTGCCGCCTTGCAGTGTGCTTCGGGATATCCGCGATGGGTACACCCACGCGGCGGGACAACTTCACCTTGGGACCTAGATACCTGGCCACGGAGGATCTCCTGAAAAAACAAGGCCGCCCCTCGACAAGGGAACGGGCCGAGCGGGGTATTTGACCCGTTTTTCACCCTCCAGTCAAGGCAAGCAGGAGGCTTTCACCCCCCGGGAGACCACTGCATGGCCTTGAAAGAGTCAATAGGCGCGTTGGTCGAGTCCTGCACGCCAGTTCAGGTAGGACCTGTTCAGGACATCCAGGCCTCCTGGGGTCGGATATTCGCCTGTGAAGTACCAGTCACCGGTGTATTCGGGCATGGAGGAACGGAGCCCCTCAAGGTCCTGGTAGATGATCTGCAGGTCCCCGTTCCACTCGACATCCTTGGGGCGGACAAGTTGGGCAATCTTGCCCGAGAGCGTCTCCAGGTCGAAACTGTCATAGATTCGCCGGACATGGTTGACCATGCTGGCAGGGGGGGTGCCTGCCTGGGCCTTGCAATCGTGCTCGATGGCTTCAAGGAGGTCGGATTTTCCATGGTCCTCAAGGAGGGCGACTGCAGCCTGGAAGGCGATGAACCGGTTGAGGTGGCTCATGTCGATCCCATAGCAGTCCGGGTACATGATCGGAGGAGCGGATGAAACGACGACGATCTTGCGTGGATTGAGCCTGCTGAGAATCGTGATGATCGATTCCCGCAGGGTCGTTCCTCGCACGATTGAATCGTCAAGTACGACAAGCGTGTCCTCTGGCTTGACGACATTTCTCGTGATGTCGTAGATATGCATGACGAGGTCCCGCCGTGCGGAATCATGCGTGATGAAGGTACGAAGCCTCTGGTCCTTGTGTGCGATCTTCTCGGCGCGGACCTGGCTTGCATTCATTCGGTGAAATGCTTCCTTGTCAGGTGCACCGGCCTCGATGCTGGCCCAGAAAGCTTCGGCATGGGCTTTCCGAACCTGCCTCTGGGTTTCACCAACGAGGCCCAGGAATGCAGTCTCGGCTGTGTTTGGAATGAACGAGAAGACGGCGTTTTCGATGTCATGGTCGATGGCTTCGAGGGTGCGTTCAGCCAGGTTTCTTCCAAGTTGCTTGCGTTCGTTGTAGATGTCCGGGTCGTTTCCGCGGCTGAAGTAGATGCGTTCAAAGGTGCACTGCCTCAGGGGAAGCGGGTCGATGAAGGGGACATGGGACGTCCGACCATCCTGCTTGATGACGAGTACATGCCCGGGCTCGACCGGCTTGATGTCCTCGGGCTCGGCATCGAAGACGCTCATCAGCGGAGGCCGCTCGGATGCAGCCGCGATCACGTCCTCGTCCTCGTAGTAGAAGAGTGGTCGGATGCCGGCGGGGTCACGGCAGGTGAAGGCATCACCATTGCCCAGGAGCCCGGTGAAGGCATACCCCCCGTCCCAGTTCTCAGATGCGCGTGACAGGATCTTCCCAATGTCGAGGTCGCTTGAAATGGCCTGCGCCAATTCCCGACCCTCCAGCTGCAGAAAGGACTCGGGCCCCATCGTCGTTCGAAGATGACGATGTTCAAGATCGAGGAAATACCCGATGCGTTCAAGAACGACCTGGGTATCCGAATCTCCAACGGGACTGAGTCCGTACTCGACGAGTTGATCGAAGAGTTCACGGGAGTTGGTCATGTTGAAGTTGCCCGCAAGGGCGAGATTCCTGCTGGCCGTATTGTTCCTTCGAATCAACGGGTGGCAGTTTGCAGTCGTGTTGCCTGCATGGGTTCCATATCGCAGGTGCCCGATGTAGACCTCGCCGAGATATCTGCAGCGGTGCTTCAGGGTCTTGAAGTTCGTGCTGCCGTTCTTCAGTTGAATCGATTCGAGGTCGCGTTGCACCGTATCGAAGATGCGTTCAATGGCGTTGTGCCGAGTTGATCGCAGTCGCCGCATGAAGGAGACGCCTGGTGGCATGTCGTGCTTTACGACGGCGATGCCTGCGCCATCCTGTCCCCGGTTGTGCTGTTTTTCCATGAGCAGGTGCAGGCGGCGCACGCCCCAACTCGGATCGCCGTAGCGTTCAGCGAAGTAGCTCAGGGGCTGCTTGAGTCGGACAAGTGCAAGGCCGCACTCGTGCCCGATTGAGTCGCTCATGGGGTGGGCATTCTATCCAGTGGTTTGCGACACCGCGAGTATACGGAACCGGTCGCGTGGTTCCAGACCGGGGAATCGATCAAAGCGTTGCCGTATTCTTCGTCGTCGAGCAACCTGCCCGGTTCCATGCCGCCATGCCTCCAAGCTGGTCCAGCACCTCTACCCCGGCCTGTTCGAGCAGGCTGGCTGCGATCGCTGATCGGTATCCGCCTCCACACACGGTCACGACGGGGCCCTTGTTCTTCAGATCATCGATGTTGGCAGTGAGATCCTGAAGGACCATGTGATGGGCAGCTGGAATATGTCCATTCTCCCATTCCCGATTGGTCCGGACATCCAGGACATGGAGTTCTTCCCCGGAAGCGATTCGTTCCTGGAGTTCACTTGAGGGAATGACTTCGTGCTGTGCAACCGGCAGCCCGGCCTTGGCCCAGGCCTTCATGCCACCGGTGAGATGGCCTGCAATGTTGTCCAGTCCGACCCGGACAAGTCCACGGACCGCCTGCTCGATGTCCTGGATCGAAGTGCCCAGCAGGAGCAGGGGTGTTTCCGGCGGAAGCATCCAGGCAGCCCAGGTCGAGAAACTCCTGCCACCGCCTATGCAGATCGAGCCGGGGACATGTCCACGACCAAAGTCGGTCTGGTTTCGCAGGTCGATGATGATTCCTGCCTGGCTGAAGTCACGTGCGTCTTCTGGTGTGATTGATGGTCCGGCTGAAAGTTGCCCAAGAAGAGCAGGGCCCGTGCTGTTGAGTTGCTTCATGCGGGTGTAGTACTCGGGCCGGGGAGGAAGATTGGAGAGGATCTTCTCGACAAAGGCGTCTTCCGTGAGTCCAGGGTCGAGCATGGGATTGGCAATTCGTTCATACCCGAGGGTCGACATGGGCCGTCCGCTCATTCCCGCGCCGCACATCGAACCCGCGCCATGGCCCGGGTGGATTTCCATCGAATCTGGAAGTCCATCGAGTGCTCGAACACTTGCATGGAGTTTTCGCGCAAGCCCGTCCGTTTCAGCCTTGCCGAGGAGATCCGGTCGGCCGAGCGAACCTACGAACAGGAAGTCGCCGGAGAGCATCGCCATGGGCGTGTCCGCACTCCGCTGGAGGTCGTACACGAGAAAGGACATGTGTTCCGGGGTGTGCCCCGGGGTATGGTGTGCGACGAGTTTGACGTTCCCGATGTCGATGGAATCACCGTCATTCAACCTCGTTCGAGGGAACTGGATTTCAAACAGTTCACCTTCGTCGAAACCCGAGAGGCAGAGTTCGGCACCGGTCTTCTCCGCCAGTTCGCGTGCTCCGGATGCGAAGTCGGCATGAATGTGCGTTTCAAGCACATGTGAAATGGTGACACCCTTCCGCTGGGCATAATCGAGGTAGACATCGATGTCACGCATCGGGTCGATGACGGCGATGGTGCCTGCACCTTGGCAGCCGATGCAGTAGGAATACTGTGAGAGCCCGGGTTCTTCTAAGCGTTCAAAGATCATTGGTGTGTCCTGGATGCCTTTCGTGTACAGGGAAGTCTACCCTCGAACAGACCGGGAGCCTATGCTGCAACGCATGGATTCAGCAGGTCATGCCCGGGAGATAGAGGCGGCGACGGCGATGTGGCCGGCACTCTGGTCCTTTGCACAGGAATCGCATGCATTGAGTGGACGTGGTGCCGTTCTCATGGAGCGGGAATCACTCCTCGACCCGGAGAGGGACGGGGGACGCCCGGTCATGAACTACATTGCGGCCGATGACGTGCCGGCTGGAGACGACTTCAGGACGTTGATGCTCAGCCATGATCCCAGCAGGCAGGTCGTACTCATCATCGGGGGTGGAGGAGCCGACGAGATCGCCATCGTGGTAGAAGCCGGAAAATGAACGGCTGATCAGTACCTGTAGTGGTTCGGCTTGTACGGACCCTTGGTATCGACCCCGATGTACTCGGCCTGTTCAGGCGTGAGTTCGGTGAGCTTGATTCCGAGCTGTTCAAGGTGCAGCCGAGCCACCATCTCGTCCAGGTGCTTGGGCAGGACATGAACGGTGTCAAGTCCATACGCAGCTGCACTGGAATGGAGTTCCATCTGGGCAAGCACCTGGTTCGTGAATGAGTTGCTCATCACGAAACTCGGGTGACCGGTTGCACAGCCGAGGTTCAGAAGCCGCCCTTCGGCAAGAACAATGATGCTGTGGCCGTCCTTGAACTTCCATTCGGCAACCTGGGGCTTGATGTCGATCTTGGTCACATCGTCACGGCTTTCGAGGCCTGCCATTTCGATCTCGTTGTCGAAGTGACCGATGTTCCCCACGATGGCATTGTGCTTCATGCGAGCCATGTGGTCGGCAGTGATGACATTGAAGTTGCCTGTCGTGGTGACGAAGATGTCACCACGCCCGACGGCTTCGTCAAGCCGGACAACCTCGTAGCCTTCCATCGCGGCCTGGAGGGCGCAGATGGGATCGATTTCCGTTACGAGAACGCGACAACCCTGCCCACGAAGTGACTGGCTGCAGCCCTTGCCGACATCCCCATACCCGCAGACGATCGCCGTCTTCCCGGCAAGCATCACATCGGTTGCACGCATGATTCCGTCTACGCAGGAATGTCGGCATCCGTACAGGTTGTCGAACTTGCTCTTGGTCACGGAGTCGTTCACGTTGATGGCAGGGAAGAGCAGCGTGCCTGCCTCGGCCATCTGGTAGAGGCGGTGTACACCGGTGGTTGTTTCTTCACTGACTCCCTTGATTGCCTTGGCATAGTCATCCCAGAAGTTGCCACACGCGGTGTGGATGTCCCTGAGGACCGTCAGAACGCAGCCAAACTCTTCGTTGTCGGCGGATGCCGGATCGGCTGTCTCCCCGGCTCGGTCCAGTTCAGCACCACGATGCACGAGCAGGGTTGCGTCACCGCCATCATCGAGGATGAGATTCGGCCCGTTGCCATCGCCCCAGTGCAGGGCCTGGAATGTGCACCACCAGTATTCCTCGAGTGTTTCACCTTTCCAGGCGAACACCGGAATGCCTGCGGGCGCGTCCGCAGTTCCATCGGGACCGACGGCTATGGCAGCTGCGGCATGATCCTGCGTGGAGAAGATGTTGCAGCTGGCCCAGCGGACTTCAGCCCCAAGATGAACAAGGGTTTCAATCAGCACGGCTGTCTGAATCGTCATGTGCAGTGAGCCGGTGATTCTCGCACCGGTGAGCGGCTTCGATTCGCCGTACTGGGCTCGCAATGCCATGAGTCCAGGCATCTCATGTTCAGCAAGTTCCATTTCCTTGCGACCGAATGCGACAACGTCCGGATCCAGCGAATGCACCTTGAAAGGGAGGTCCCCAAGGAGCGGCAGTCCGGTGTTCATGAATGTTTCGGTAGTCGATGCTGTCTGGCTCACGTTCTGATTCTCCAATGAAGGACAAACTTAGTTGCACAGCAACAGCGTGCATCCGTTCATCCAGATATATGGATAATATTGTAAAAACAGGCTTGAATCAAGGATATAGGCACCAAGAGGTCCTCGAATGGGTTCTGCTTCTCGTTACAATCCCACATTACAGGCGATGCAACACGGCCCTTGCAGGCCACTTGTACAGTTCAACTTGGGGAAATCAGGTGAGCACGTCATTCCAATGTTCGATTATCACACCCGAAGCCACTCCATTTGATGGTGAGGTGATCTACGTTCGCTTTCCTGCATGGGATGGCCAGTACGGCATGATGGCTGGACTTGCACCCATGCTTTCCCGCCTTGCCCCCGGTGGACTTCGTCTAGACCAACCTGGTGGCAAGAGCGAGTGGTACCTGGTTGAGGGTGGGTTTGCGCATGTCACGGGAGATCATCTCACTGTGCTTGCCGAGTCCACGACCCTTGCGTCGGACATCGACCTTGCAGATGCTGAACAGACCCTTGCTGATATTTCCGGTCAGGAACCCACCGAGGACATGGACCGAAACGAGATTTCACGCCGCCAACAGATCGCTCGAGAGCGAGTGCACCTTGCTCGCCAAGGCGCAGGCCTCACGACCGATCGCTGATCGAGTCGATGTTTCCATCAGATGATGGAACTGTCGATTACGGAAGGAGCACGAGTCATGACAGATACGGGTTCAGCAGCCGGCGAATGCACGCTCGAACCCGCGGCTCGGCTTGAAGCCGTTCTCATGACAGCTGATCGTCCGATGAGTGATGCCAAGTTGGGCGAGGCTGCAGGCATCTCCGATGCCACGTCGGCAACCATTACCACCCTGGTCGCCAGCCTGAATGAAGCCTACGAAGAAAGCAGCCGTGTATTTCGAGTGGTCCGCGTTGCGAGCGGATGGCAGGTCATGACCATCCCCGAGGCCGCTCCCGTACTGGCACGAATCCTGGATCAGCGAAAGCAGTCCCGTCTCTCTCCAGCCGCAATGGAGACCTTGTCCATCATTGCCTATCGTCAGCCCGTCATGCGAGCGGAGATCGAGGCTATTCGGGGTGTTGCCTGTGGTGAGGTCCTTCGAAGCCTGCTTGAACGTCGGATGATCCGTATCGCCGGCAGGGCCGAAGAACTCGGCCGTCCCATGCTGTATGGAACGACAAAGGACTTCCTCCAGGTCTTCGGTCTCTCCGGCATCGATGACCTCCCCGAGGTCGAAGGATTGCAACGCGGTCACACCAGGACAGGGAAGGTGAAAGCCGAGAAGGCAGATGCCACTCCCGAGCCGGAGCAGGCTGTTACCGAGGATTCTCACGAACCGGATGAACCCGGCGAGGAGGCCCCGGTGGCAGAGGACGCGACCACCTGATCCGGTCTCGACTGGTCGTACACCCGTGGAGGTGGTGACATGGGCCGAAAACTGCTGCCCGTCAATGCGCCGGTGACCTTCCTCCTGCTGGTCTTCCTGCTGGCTCCAGCTGCGATGCTCCAGGGCAACAACATTCTCTTCTGGCTCCTTGCTGTTCTTGGAGGCATTCTTGTCGTTGCGATCGTCGGCAGTTCCTGGATGCTCCGTGGCCTGGAGTTGAAAAGGCAGTTGCCACTGCATGGCAATGTGGGCGAGCCTCTTGTCATTCGGTACCAGGTGATACGCCAGCGGCGTTGGGTTCCGGCCTTTGGGTTGTTCATCGACGAGGTCTTCAGCGGGGCAGGCTCCAGGGTCTTCGACACATCTCGTTCCAGGGCATGGATTCTGCATGTCGGGCCGGGCGAAACAGTTCATGGTGAAGCCGTCTACACGCCGCTGCAGCGTGGGCGTGTTGAACTGACCGGGTTCAGTGTTCGAACCTCCTTTCCCTTCGGCATGATCCGCCGAAGTCGGCGGCTGAGCCAGTTGCAACATCTTCTTGTCTATCCGCGGGTCTACGACTTGCAGCATCGGGTGATGGAAGCACTGGTTCCACGTGGACCCGATGGCCTTCGAACCGCAAGACGAAGAGGTGGTGGCGACGATTACTTCGGCATCAGGCAGATCCGGACCGGTGACAGCGTCAGGGACATCGCGTGGAAGTTGTCAGCGCACAGGAACGACCTCGTTGCGATCGACCGGGCTCGGCCGAGCCCTCCACGCGTTCGGATCGTGCTGGATCTTTCCACACCTACTGACCAGTTGCAGGTGGGTTCGGACGAGTCCCTCAGCCCCAGGGAACTGGAGGAGCGTGCCATCACGCTGGCCGCATCGCTGGTCAAGGCCGTGACTGCGGCACAACTGGAGGTCGACCTCCTGGTTCCAGGATTCAGTGCACCTCAACTGGGTTTCAGAGGACACGCGTTTCATGTCCATCGCCTGATGACGTTGCTTGCCGGTCTTGACCTTGATGCACCGAGGCGAACCGGCCAGGTCCATGTTCCAACCATGGAGCCAGCCGGTCTCGTAGTGATCAGGCCCGACCGAATTCGTACGTTGTCTCATCGGCCCGATGCCTGGTATCTCACCGGGCGACAGCTTCCCGATCTCATCGTTGCGCCTTCACCGAAATCCGCTGCGGATGTTCAATCGGGCAAGCCGGAGGTGGCTGCATGAACCTTGCACGCCTTGAATCCCGCATGTGCTTCGCCCTCGTCTTCACGGCGATTGTCGCTCACTGCATTGCCCAGCATGCAATCCTCCTGGTCCTTGTTTCCGGCATGCTCGCGGTCGGCAGCAGGTACGTGTGTGAGGGTCCACGCGGGCTTACGCTTCCGAGGCCCATTTCGCTCCTGCTCACCGCGATCGTCATGGTCATCACGGCAATCAACATCATCGCCCAACCAGGGAACGCATTGCCATGGATCGGCACCTTCGTGGTCTGGCTGACCATCTTCAAGCTCTACGAAGAACGATCCGTTGAGAACGAGGCCGAGCGACTGATCCTGAGCCTGCTCTTGATGGTTCTTGCGGCCCTGCTCTCCATCGACCTGCTCTTCGGCATCCTGCTGGTTGCCTGGACAGGGATGGGAATCACGGTCCTGCTGCTCTTTCAGTTGTATCACGGGCAGGAGCTTGTTCTCCTGGAGAGGCGAACCGTTGTCGGGTCTGGTGACCTGGAGCCATCGATGTCCAAGCCGGTCTCCGGGCTCGGGGCTCGTCGTGATTTTCGAAGAATGTCCATGCTTGTCCTTGTGGCAATCCTCATCATGAGCGGCCTGTTCTTCATCGGATTTCCGCGGGCATGGACAGGCGGACTGGCTCGGGCGGCAACGGGACGTGCCGGGGAAGCTGTTTCCGGGCATTCCTCCCAGGTCGACCTGGTCGGTGGTACCAGGATCAACAACTCGCTCCTGGAAGTTCTGTCAGTGACCCTGGAGAATTCGGCAGGGGACATAGTCCAACTTGCCGAGCCGTTGCGACTTCGAGGTTCGACGCTTGATCATTACAGTGGCGGGGGACTCTGGGTACCCTCGGAACTTGCAAGGGCCGACTGGCGGAATGACATTGAAGCCGGGCGGTGGCACACGCTCCAGACTACGAGGGAGTTTGAACTCGAGTCGGATCGGGTGCTGACGCAGCGTTTCGATCTTGCTGTTGCACTTGAAGATCTCTTCTCGATTTCGGTTCCAATCTCGATCCGTGCTCCAGTCGACGTCGAGTTGGAATACAACAGTTACACGCAGGTTCTGCAGGCTGCTGGGGCATTGGCACCACTGCAGTACGAGATCCGAGCCGTACCCGGGCAACCCCAGGGACTTCCAGCGCCAATGACCTGGAATCGATACAGGAATGAAGAAGTTGCAACCGAAGCTCGTCGGCTCCTGGCAGAAGCGGGGCTTCCGACTCGAAGGCCCAGGACACCGGCGGAAGCATCTGCATGGAACAGGCAGGCGTCCGAGGTCTTCAGGCAGGCATTGGTCTCGGGTCGATATCGATACTCGCTGGATCTCACCCGCATCGGGCGGGAACCGGTGGGTGGGATGGATCCAGTCGAGTATTTTCTCCTGGTTGACCGCGTCGGGCACTGTGAATACTTCGCTGCGGCTTTCGTCAGCATGTGCCACACGGTCGACATCCACGCGAGAATGGTGACGGGCTTCGTCACCGACCGGTACGACGAGTTGACGAACCGCTACATCGTGCTCGAGGCGGATGCCCATGCCTGGGGAGAAGTAGAGTTGTCGCCCGGTGACTGGCTCACCGTCGACCCGACTCCCGCTGCATTCACCCCGATTGGGAGGAGTGAGGCAACAACGTTTTCACAACGGTTGCAGTGGATCTACCGATGGGCCGAGGGTGCGTGGCGTACATCCTTCCTCGGATTTGATGAAGGCTCCCAGGCGACGGCGATGGCAACATGGTTGCCATGGTGGTCAAAGGCGGCTTCAGCGGTCTTCCAATGGGCAAAGGAGAGCCTCGTCACGTTGAATCTCGCCTTTGGTTTCGGAGGGGTCGGCTACATCTGGTTCGGCATCGTTCTGCTGATCATCGCGATGGGTCTGCTTGTCTGGAGAAGAACACTCCGGCATCGCAGGAAAGTACTGGAACTCGTGGCCCGGCCAGATGCAACCGGGCGCGAAGCACGTTCCATCGAACGGGACCTTGGCTTCTACGTCGACATGCTGAAGCGACTTGACGCTTCCGGATTCAGGAAACCTGCATGGCAACCTCCCCGGGACTGGGCCGATTCGCTTGAACAGGAAAGTGATGCGCTCTCCCGGCTCGTGGGCCGGCTCGTCGGCAGGTTCTACGCCATTCGATTCGGGGCATGTGCCACGGGTGATGTGGATGAGATCCAGGAGGATCTTCGCATGCTCGATGACGTTCTCGAAGGACGACGATGAAGATCGGTGATTGGCTCGATTCCGGCGATCCACATGAAGCAGACCGTTCGGCGGCGCAGGCTGCCTGGTTGAACTCGTGGGCAGGATCACGTGAGACGGCAGAGGGTGCTCGAGTGCTCGACCTGGGGTGTGGTGATGGCCGAACAGTCATCCAGGCTGCAGTTGCAGGGTGTGATGTGGTCGGGGTCGACTGCAAGGAGGATGCTCTTGCAAGATGTCGTGCTTCACTTGAGCAGTCCGGTGTTGATGCGAAGCTCATGCAGCAGGACGTTCTTGCACCCTGGGCCGACATTGGGTCGTCCTTCGACCTGGTGCTGTGCCTGGGCAATACGTTCATGCTGTTCTGGGAACTCGATGCTGCCACGACCCTGTTGGCCAGGTGCCGAACACACCTGGCTCCAGGTGGCATGGTGGTCATTGATGACATCCCTTCCGAGTTCCAGCCCGAGGTCGATTCAGGCAACTGGACCACGGGCCTGAGCCCGGACGGCAACCTGCAGATGATCTGGGACGAGCATGATTCCATCTTCACCATTCGCGGCGGGGATGCCATCGACGAAGATTCATGGTCCCTCCAGGATGATGATGTCCGACTCCGGCTCTGGACTCGTCAATCACTCTCCGATGTGGCCGGTGCTGCCGGGTTATCCGGACCTGATGCACCCGTAGAGGGCCCTGGCGAGGGGGCGGTACTGGTCATGCGTTCTACGCAGGCTTGAGGATACATCCTGGCGGCACAATCGCAGAGGTGGTTTCAGGAGCACCTCGTGCGGGTCGATATCCCACCTGACCACAGTACGTTGCAGTAGGCAGGGGATACGAACGTGCCAGCACAACGCTCAAGAACATCGGGATGGCGTCGCTGCCTGGAGCAGATTCACCAGCGACATGGTTCCATCGAAGTCGCCATAGATACCAGTGATGAAACAGGAGCCGGCGGGGATCGCGGCAGTGGAGGCGACCTTGTCTTCAGGTCCAAGCTCATCAACCTGACGGGGGATGAGATCTGGATCTGTCCACCTTCAGCACTGGGAGAGGTCATCAAACTGCATCCAGGACTCCGCCTGGTCGGGATCATTGCCATCGGCCAGAACCGCTGGAAGTTCAAGACTACCTGCAGGGGCGAGACCAATGTGGACGGAGCCTCATGGCGAGGCGCCGCCTTGAGACTTCAGCTTCCTGCCAGTGTCGAGCGTTGCCAACGGCGTCGCGACTATCGACTGGATGCAACCGGCCTGGCACTTCCCGACGTGACGATCTGGCCGCTGCTCACTCCGCAGTCGGTCGTCCAGCCCGAGCGGGTCAACGCTGCAGCATTCATGGAAGAGCAGGACCGGCACGATGACTTGACAGGGCTGGCCCTGAAGGAAGAGCAGGGACTGCCTGAAGTCGGTCCGTCGATCTGTGGAAAGCTGGTGAATCTCGGTGGCGGTGGTGTTGGGTTGACCATCTCACCGGATGACACGGCGATCCTGCATCGTTCATCACTCTTCTGGACTCGCTTCTCACTATCGCCACATGTACGCACACCGGTCTGTGCGACCGCTCGTCTCGTGCATTCGCACATCTGTTCCGACAAGCGTGTCTACACGGGCATGACGTTCGACTTCACGTACAACCCTTCGAATCGCAGTTGCGTGGTTCAGCAGATTGTCAGGGCGATCGCCTGCCAGCAGAAACGGCAGCTGGCAACACGGAACCAGGCCGCATAGTCGACGAACTCAGGAGCAGCCAACGGTCGAGTGCGAAGCCAACTGCTCGAAGACCACGGCCTTGTGCACGGTTTCCTCGTACTCGGCATCCGGGTCCGAGTCGGAGACGATTCCTCCGCCAGTGCCATACTCCACGATGCCCTCGAACCCTGTGAAACCGCCGGAAAATCGACCTGACAGGGCGAGCGTCCGGATCCCCACCGAGAGGCATGCATCCTTTGCTCCAAGCCATCCCAATGCCCCGCAGTAGGGACCACGATGTGTTTGTTCCAGCTCATGGATGATCTGCATGGCCCTGATCTTCGGGGCACCCGTGATCGACCCGGGAGGGAAGGTGGCCTTGAGGAGATCAGACACTGCTGTTCCCGGTTCCAGTCGACCCCGGATCTCGCCGACACCGTGGTGCACCGTTGGATGACTTTCGATCGTCCGACCTTCTACGACATGCACGGATCCGGGTTCGCAGACACGGCCAAGGTCATTGCGCATCAGGTCCACGATCATGTGCAGTTCGGCGGCATCCTTTTCCGATTCGACCAGTTCACTGCAGGAGACGGTGGCCGGGCGAGTTCCCTTGATCGGTCGTGTCACGACATCTCTGTTTTCAACCTGCAGGAACAACTCGGGACTCAGGCTCAGGACAACTCGATCCTCATGCTCGTTGTCACCAGGAAGTTCCGCATAGAACCCATATCGTGGCTGGGCACCGGCCATGGCTTCCGTTGCCATGGATCTCGGTGAGAGGTGGACGTCCGCCTTGAGTCGACGGGAGAGATTCACCTGGAAGACATCTCCAGCATGTATGTACTCGACAATGCGTCGAACCTGGTCGGTGTACCCGGATCGATCCGGCAGGCTCGTGGGAGTTCCTATGCCACCCTGCCATGACGTGGGTGTCGTCGGGCTTGGCGGAACAGCCTCCCCGATGGACCACCATGCGTCATCACGTCCATCATGGACCAGGGCGGTGGGGCACCACAGGAGATCTATGAGTGGCCAGGTTGGTTTCTCGGCCCGGGTTGTCGATCCCATCGCGGCAGGTTCTAGAACCTGCCCCAGTTCGTAGGAAAGGACTGCCAGCCACTGCCCGGCGTTTCCAAGTGGAATATCGACATTGTTTCCGCATGGGCAGGTCGAGTCGAGGACCAGTTGGAGGAGCGAGAGGGGATCGTCGACGTGGGAGGGCAGATCGATCGGGGGGGGGCCATCGCCTGTCCAGGTCGCTTTCGAGTCGATGCGGAGATGGCCCCGTGGTTCGGCGATCATCGACCAGCGTGACCAGGGGCCGCTTGAGACGGGACTCGATCGCACGAGTGCGACCGGGCGATCTTGATCCCATGCGGCCAGGAGGTCGAGGGGGTCGCTTGCATCAATATGTATTTGTTGTGGCGTGGGCGACTCCATGTACACGATCATAGCGGGCCACGATGTGATCGAGCACGGTGTGAACGGGGTCCGGTTAGAATGACCCGGATACACGCAGCGCACTCAGCCTGCGCCAGGAGCTACAGAGCAATGCCTGCAACTGCACGGAAGAGTCGAACAGGATCAAAGAAGAGTCGAACCGGCAAGTCCAAGATGGTCTACGCCTTCGGCCCTCGCAAGACCGAGGGTCGTGGTGACTGGAAGCAGCTGCTTGGCGGAAAGGGCGCCAATCTTGCCGACATGACTTCCATCGGTCTGCCGGTTCCGCCCGGGTTCACGATCACGACGGAAGCCTGCGCCGACTATTCGCGAGTTGGGGGGCGGATGCCCGCCGGCTGCATGGACGAGGTGCGCAGGAACGTGAAGCTCCTTGAGCAGACGACGGGAAAGCTCTTCGGTTCCAAGTCCGATCCGCTCCTTGTCTCCGTTCGATCCGGCGCAGCCGTGTCCATGCCGGGGATGATGGACACCGTGCTGAACCTCGGCCTGACTGACGCCGCCGTCAAGGGGCTTGCTCAGTTGACCGGAAACCCCCGCTTCGCCTGGGATGCCTATCGCCGGTTGATCAACATGTTCGGTGACGTGGTCATGAACGTCGACCACCATCATTTCGAGGCAGCATTCACGAAAATCAAGAAGAAGTACAAGGTCACCGAGGATACGGACGTGCCTGCCAAGGGACTTGAGGAACTCTGCGCCGCCTACAAGGCTGTGTACAGGAAGCACGTCGGCAGCGCGTTCCCGCAGGATCCGATGAAGCAGTTGCAGCACGCCATCGAAGCTGTCTTCGAGTCATGGAATGCGCCAAAGGCCATCTCCTATCGGTCGATCAACGAAATCACGGGACTCGACGGTACGGCGGTGAACGTGCAGACCATGGTCTTTGGGAACATGGGGGATGATTCCGGAACAGGTGTCGCATTCACCCGCGATCCATCGACGGGGAAGAACCAGTTCTACGGAGAGTTCCTCATCAATGCCCAGGGCGAGGATGTCGTTGCAGGCATCCGGACTCCAAAACCGGTTTCCCAGATGAAGAAATGGGATGCGAAGGCCTACGCGTCGCTGATGAAGATCCGCGGCATACTCGAGAAGCATTACCGAGATGTACAGGACATCGAGTTCACGATCGAGCGTGGCCATCTCTGGATGCTGCAGACGAGAAACGGGAAGCGGACTGCTGCAGCAGCGGTGAAGATCGCCGTCGACATGGTCAAGGAGAAGCTCATCAGTCGTGATGAAGCGCTCCTTCGAATACCAGCCGGTGATCTGGTGCAGTTGCTGCTGCCCAGTTACACGGCCGCCAGCAAGAAGGGGGCAACCTGCATCGCCAGGGGGCTTCCCGCATCTCCCGGAGCGGCCTGGGGCGCACTTGCCTTCACGGCCGAGGAAGCGGTCGAGCGGTCACAGGCTGGCGAGAAGGTCTTGCTTGTCCGAACCGAAACATCACCCGAAGACGTCGAAGGCATGCATCATGCCGCAGGGATCCTCACCAGTACCGGTGGAATGACATCGCATGCTGCGGTCGTGGCCAGGGGATGGGGCAAGTGCTGCGTCGCCGGGGCAGGCGCAGTTGTCATCGACGACCGCAGGCGACGGGCCACCGTCAACGGCAAGACCTACGGACCAAAGGACATTCTTTCCATCGACGGCTCGACGGGCGAAGTGCTCGCCGGTCGTGTTGAGGGTTCGACTCCGAAGATGTCGAGTGACTTCAATACGATCATGAAGTGGGCCGATGCGGCTCGACGGTTGAAGGTTCGCACGAACGCGGATTCACCCACCGACTCCAAGCGGGCACGCAGTTTCGGAGCCGAGGGCATCGGACTGACGCGGACGGAGCACATGTTCTTCGAAGGCGATCGCATCATCGCGATGCGGCAGATGATTCTTGCCGACACGCTGCCCGACCGGGAGAAGGCGCTCAAGAAATTGCTGCCGTTTCAGCGGAAGGATTTCATCGGGATCTTCACGGCCATGAAGGGGCTGCCGGTCACGGTACGCCTGCTCGACCCGCCGCTGCACGAGTTCCTTCCGCATGAGAAGGACAGCCAGAAGGAACTGGCGGCGGCAATGGGTGTGCCGCTGAAGAAGGTCGTGCACCGGGTCGAGGCGCTGCATGAAGCAAACCCGATGCTCGGCCACCGCGGTTGCCGCCTGGCAATCACCTATCCGGAAATTCTTCGCATGCAGGTCACGGCCATCGTCGAGGCGATGATCAACTGTCGCAGGAAGGGCATCAAGGCGATGCCCGAGATCATGATTCCACTGGTCGGTACGCACCAGGAACTGGGCCAGCTGCGAGCGGAGACGATCGAGACCATCGCGGCGGTCAAGGCAAGCAAGAAGTACTCAGGGAAACTCGATATTCCCGTGGGCACCATGATCGAGATTCCTCGGGCGGCATTGACGGCCGACGAGGTAGCTGCCGAAGCGGACTTCTTCTCCTTCGGCACCAACGACCTGACGCAGCTGACCTACGGCTACAGTCGCGACGACATCAACGGCTTCCTGCCTGACTACATCAGGCGTGGCATTCTCGAGAAGGATCCATTCCAATCGATCGATGCCGATGGCGTGGGCAAACTCGTGGATACGGCCGTGTTCAAGGGGCGATCCCTGAAGCCGAAGTTGAAACTCGGTGTGTGCGGCGAGCACGGTGGTGATCCTGCATCGGTCGAGTTCTTCGATCGTGTCGGGCTCGACTACGTGAGTTGTTCACCCTTCCGCGTACCGACGGCGCGCCTGGCGGCGGCCCAGTCGGCGATCCGCGCGAAGTAGTACTCAGTCGATCGCGTCTGCAATGGCCTGTGCCAGCTGCTCGCCGTCTTCCAGCGGTCCGCTGTTCCATTCGATGTCCAGTCCCGAGCCGTCCTCATGCCTGGGAATGATGTGCACGTGCACATGGAAGACGGCCTGGTGGGCCGGGACGCCGTTGTTCTGCAGCAGGTTGTAGTGCTTGCAGCCGGTGGCGGCCATGACGGCCTTGCAGAGTCCTGGCAGCACGCGTCCGAGGGCGGCGGCGGAGTCCTCGGACAACTCGTGCATGAAGCGGGCCCGTTCCCTGGGGATCACCAGTACGTGGCCACGGCTGAGAGGGCCGATGTCCAGGAAGGCCAGCACGTGGTCGTTCTCGTATACACGGTGACAGGGAATGTCCCCGGCGAGGATGGCATCGAAGATGGTGGGGTCGTGTTCACTCATCGGTAGTCCCCGGGCCCCGGGTCGGCCAGGTGTCGCTGCTCGGCATTCGGATCGATCTCAAGATACCTGCTGAGCCGGCGCACCAGGAAGTAGAAGGGGATGGTGTCCAGCAGCGCGATGAGGAACTTGAACACGTAGCCGGTCGCGATGAGCATCAGGATGAAGGCGCCAGGGCTGGACTTGTCGGCCATCATGGCGTCGAACCCTCCAAGCCACCACGTGATGAGCACGACTGCAACCGTGTCGATCAACTGGCTGGCGAGAGTGGACCCGTTGTTGCGGAGCCAGAGATGCCGTCCCTTGGTGAGTTTCTTCCAGAAGTGGAACATCCAGACATCGGTGAATTGCGCCATCATGTAGGCGGCCATGGAGGCGATTGTCGCGCCGAAGGCGAAGGCTCTGACCTCGTAGAACACGGGCACACGACCGGCCTCGTCGGTTGCAAGCATGCCGGTCGTTGCGTCGATGGTCTCGAAGCCCGGCAGGATGCCTCCGATCCAGAGGATGAACAGGACCCAGGCGTTGAGCAGCAGCCCGACCCACACCACGGCGTTGGCACGCGCCCGGCCGTAGAGTTCGCTGATCAGGTCCGTGCAGAGAAAGGTCACAGGGTAGGGCAGTACGCCCACTGCTACGGCGATCGGCAAAGGACCCCACTGCTCGGTCGGGATCTCGCCGAACGTGATGAACCGGAGAATGCCCAGGATGTTCAGCATCGCCAATGTTCCGAGGAACAGGCCGGCTATGACGAGAAAGACACGCTCACGGCGTGCGTGCAGGGCCGAGGCCTCGATGGGATGAAGTTCAGGGGCGTGGTTGCTGACGGACACGGGACCAGAGGATAGGCTTCCCGGTTCGAGGTGCCAATGCCACTGACTGATTTCAACCAACTCCCACTGACCGAGTGTGCACGACAGCTCGTTTCCGACGCCGTCGTCTGCCGCTTGATGGAGACCGCCTTCGGGGAGGACGGCTTCTTCGAGGGTGACATCACGACCTTGTCGATCATTCCAGAGGGTCGCGATGTCGAAGCGACCTTCGTTGCAAGGCAGCCGGGCGTCGTTGCAGGCCTTTCGATTCTCCAGCGTTCCACCGGGCTTTCTCCCATGGATGGTCGCCTGGAGATCGTGCCTGCCATTGAAGACGGACAGCACGTGAAACCCGAAGAGACCATCGGGCACATCCGTGGACCATGGCGAGATGTCCTCGCCTGCGAACGGGTGCTTCTGAACCTGCTCTCGCGACTCAGTGGAGTTGCAACGCAGACTGCTCGGTACGTGTCGGCAGTCAAGGATGTCGCACCCGATGTCCTCGTCTGCGATTCCCGCAAGACCACGCCCGGCCTGCGACTGCTCGAGAAGTATGCCGTGCGCTGTGGTGGCGGACACCTGCATCGAATCGGGCTGCATGACGCGATCATGTACAAGGACAATCATCTTGTCGCCATCGGTAATGCAGACCTCGGCGAATCCTTGAAGAGTGCGATCAAAATGGCTCGAGCCGATCGACCCTTGCGTTTCGTCTGCGTCGAGGTTGATCGACTTGACCAGCTAGATGAGGTCCTTGCGATGGATGAAGGACTCGTTGACATCGTGCTGCTGGACAACATGGACTGCGCCGACCTTCGCATCGGTGTTGAACGACGCAATGCCTCCGGACGTTCACTCATCCTGGAGGCTTCCGGCGGCGTGACGCTTGAGACCGTGGCGGACATCGCCCGGACCGGCGTGGATCGCATCGCGGTCGGAGCGATGACCCATGGAGTGAAATGGCTCGACATCGGGCTGGACATCCAGCCGGGCGTCGACCGGGCATGAACATGGTCCAGCAGATTGAACACTGGCCGGATCGCATCGAAGCACTTGTTGCACGCATCGGTCCACCGTTGCGGCGGGGTCGGGTCGTTTCGGAATGCGACTCGACGCAGGACATGGCACGTGCAATGGGAGTGGGCTCGCTGGTCGTTGCCGGGCGGCAGGTTGCAGGCCGTGGGCGTCGATCGCATCGCTGGGTCGACACGGGAAGTGAGGGCCTGGCCTTCAGCTTCGTACTTCCGTCGACCACTGAGCCGGAACGGTCGGTCGCACTGGCTGAAGCCATTGTTGCGGGGCTCCTGCCACTGGCACCCGTGGCAGTCAAGAAGCCCAACGACGTACTTCTTGAAGGCCGAAAGTTGGCTGGAGTCCTCATCGAGCAGTCAGACGACCTTGCCGTCATCGGCATCGGAATCAATGTTCTGCAGCGGGAATGGCCCGCTGAACTGGTAGAAACAGCGATCAGTCTTCGCCAGGGGGGTGTGGACATCGATCGGTTGGAGGTCCTGGAGTTGCTCCTGCCAGACCTCGTGAAGGCCTGGGATGGCTGACGATCCGCTGTGGGTCGGCTACCATGCCGATCCTCGATGGAAGGGAAGCATTCCAAGCCGGAAGAAGCCAAGGCGGACGTTGTCCCGATTCGGACATGGCGGGTCCATCCTGCGCGTCAGCGACCCGGGCGGGCGATCCTCGGCCTGGCCATCATCTTCATCACCGCATATGCCATTGCCGGCTGGGTTCAGGATCCATCCTGGCAACTGCCCATAGGGCTTGGGGCTGCCTTCATTCTCCTCCTGAGCGTCAATCGCTTCTTTCTGCCAACGACGTTCAAGATCGATGAGGATGGAATCACAGCCAACTATCCATTACGCAGCCAGCGGGCTCGATGGAGCGAGATCCGCCGATTTCTCGTTGGCAGAACGGGCGGCCTGTTGTCCAGACGTGCCAAGGCATCGAGCCTTGATGTCATGTCCGGGCTCCACTTGCTGTTCGACGAACATCGTGATGAACACGTCGCTTTCATTCGGAGCAGGCTCGACCTGGCGGGAGGCGTGAAATGAAGGAATGGTTCCGGCATGCCTTTGCGGTCGAGGTCGACGCTGAACTCATCGTGGATGATGAATGCGAGGCCATCATCGACAAGCTTGCACACGAGATCGTTCGACGACGTCTCACGACACCGGCACTCCTGGCATTGGAAATGGGTCGGCCCTTGAACTACATCGGCTCCCAGGCCATGGTGTTCATGCAGCCGATCGTGTCCGTTCTCTTCGATACGAAGGGATACGAGGCCTTTGCCCGTTTCATGGAGCAACGCAAGTCGGTTGATTACCTCTGTGATCGAATCGAACAGGCTGAAGCCGATTCGATCGCGAAACAAAACGATTCGGACACGACAACGCCCACGGCGGATTCTTCAGGGGAATGTCATGACGAAGATTGATCTTGAATCGATCAACGTGATTCTCGCAACAGATTGCGGGAGTACGACGACGAAGGCGATTCTCATCCAGAAGATTGATGGTGAATATCGCCAGACGCACCGTGGGGAGGCGCCCACGACCGTCGAAAAGCCCTTCGCGAACGTGACAATCGGTGTCGCCAATTCCGTGACGGAGGTCGGGGAACTTGCCGGACGGAAACTGGTGTCCGACGAGGGCACGATCATCCAGCCCGCTTCGGACAACGAAGGATGTGACCTGTACATCTCGACGTCCTCGGCTGGCGGTGGCCTGCAGATGATGGTTGCGGGGGTGATTGCCGAGATGACTGCTGCCAGCGCAAAGCGGGCGGCGCTCGGGGCCGGTGCCATCGTCATGGACGTCATTTCAAGCAATGACAAGCGGCGTCCGCACGAGCAGATCCAGCGGATCAGGGAACTTCGACCGGACATGATTCTCGTCTCGGGTGGTACGGATGGGGGGACTACGGAGAAGGTCGTTGAACTGGCTGAACTGATAGCTCCTGCCAAGCCACAGCCCAGATTCGGCAGCGAGTACCTCATGCCGGTCATCTACGCCGGGAACAAGGATGCCAGGGGAAACATCGAGGACACCCTCGGGATCGACTGGATCGATCTTGCAGTCGTCGACAATCTCCGACCCGTACTTGAACATGAAAACCTCGGCCCGGCTCGCGACAAGATCCACGATGTATTTCTCGAGCACGTCATGGCGCACGCTCCGGGCTATGACATGCTGATGGATTGGACGGACGCCCCGATCATGCCCACGCCGGGCGCCGTGGGCGACATACTCCAGACGATCGCGTCCCAGCGCGGCATCAATGTCGTCGGGGTCGACATCGGTGGAGCAACGACCGACGTGTTCTCCGTGTTCAACGAGACGTTCAACCGGACGGTCTCTGCGAATCTCGGCATGAGTTACTCGATCTCGAATGTCTGCGCCGAGGCGACCCTTCCGAATGTGCTCCGCTGGGTGCATTTCGACATGGATGAGCGTGAACTTCGCAACCGCGTCAAGAACAAGATGATCCGTCCCACGACCATTCCCCAGTCGCACGAGGCACTCGTCTTTGAACAGGCCGTCGCACGCGAGGCCCTTCGTCTTGCGTACAAGCAGCACAAGGAGTTCGCTACGACGTTGAAGGGTGTTCAACAGCAGCGAACGGTGGGCGACACCTTCAGCCAGCAGTCCAGTGGCCAGACGATCGTCAACAACATGGAACTGGATCTCCTGGTTGCATCAGGTGGTGTTCTTTCACATGCTCCACGAATGCACCAGACGGCGATGCTGCTCATCGATGCCTTCGAGCCGGAGGGCGTGACCACGCTTGCCAAGGATTCGATCTTCATGATGCCGCACCTTGGCGTCCTCTCCTCCGTGCACCCCAAGGCAGCCGGCGAGGTCTTCGAGCGGGATTGTCTGGTCTTCCTTGGGACCTGCGTTGCTGCAAAGGGACTTGGGAAGCATGGCAAGCCGTGCTTCACCTATTCAATCGAGGGTGCCATCTCGGCATCAGGCTCGTTGAACTTTGGTGATCTCGAGTTGCTTCCTCTTGGCCAGGATGAAGTTGCAACCATTACCTGTGAACCTGCAAAGGGATACGATCTTGGCGAAGGTCCTGGCAAGAAGGTTGTTCGTGAGGTTCGCGGTGGCACGGTCGGCCTGATCCTTGATGCACGGGGGCGACCGCTGGCTCTGCCCGATGAGCGAGCAGCCTGCCAGAAAACGATTGAACAATGGACCGAGGCCCTGGAGTTGTATCCAGCGGCCAGTGCACCAGAGCCCGTAGGGGCCTGAGTCAGGTTGGAGCAGAGCAATGGCCCATGCATATACCCCGGGATTGAAGGTAACGAGCCACATGGCGTACAGCGTCAAGCGGATCCTTCCCATCAAGGGAGACGTCCTGGTTTCCGTTGGTGACCAGGTCCAGGCAGACCAGGTTGTTGCCGAGACTTCGATGCCCGGTGACATCTACCCGATGAACCTTGCAAACATGCTTGCCGTGCCACCATCCGATGTGGCCGAGTGCCTCCTGAAGAAGGAAGGCGACAGCGTGGACCTGGATGAGCCTATCGCCAAGACCAAGGGCCTGTTTGGAATGATGAAGAAGACCATTCAGTCCAAGTACACGGGCACGATTGAAACGATCTCGAATGTGACCGGACAGGTCATTCTTCGAGGGGCGCCCATCCCGGTGCAGGTCAAGGCCTACGTGACTGGAAAAGTCGTCGAGGTTCTGGACGGTGAGGGCTGTGTCATCGATGCGGACTGCAGTTACATGCAGGGCATCTTCGGCGTCGGCGGGGAGACATGTGGTCCGATCCGCATGGTTGGTTCGGCTCATGATGAACCCCTTGAGGCATCTTCCATTTCGGAGGACATGTCCGGAACTATCGTGGTCGGTGGCGGCCGAATGACGGCTGCAGCCATCAAGAAGGCGAGGGATGTCGGAGCCGTTGCAATCGTGGCCGGTGGCATCGACGACCAGGATCTCAGGGACTTTCTCGGGTACGACCTTGGCGTCGCCATTACCGGCTCGGAGAAATTGGGCATCACGATCGTGATCACCGAGGGCTTCGGGGACATCGCGATGGCCCGGCAGACCTGGGGCCTTCTTTCCTCCCGGGAAGGCCGTGAAGCCTCGATCAACGGGGCGACCCAGATCAGGGCGGGAGTGATGCGACCCGAGATCATCGTGCCCCATGGAGATGCTGCTCCTCCAACGACTTCAGACCTCGATTCCGTCGAGGAAGGTCTCCTCGTGGAGGGCCGCCCAGTGAGAATTATCAGGGATCCCTACTTCGGAGTCATCGGGTCCGTGGCCGGTCTTCCCTCGGAACCACAGGTCCTCGACTCGGGATCCAAGGCACGCGTACTTGAAGTCAAGCTCGATTCCGGAGAGAGTGTTGTCATTCCACGGGCCAATGTGGAACTCATCGAGGAATAAGGAACTCCATGCTTCGACGACATTGGGCAATGATCCTGGGACTTACGACGCTCTTCCTGGCGACAGGCACTGCATTCGCCACTGCAGGTGGAGCGACGGGTTCGGACGTTGCACATGAGTGGAACCTCCTTGAAGAACTCTTCAATCCAAAGAAGACATGGCTGCTGATCTGGTTCATTCTCATCAGCGGGGTCGTCGTCTACTACATCCGCGTCGCATCCAGTGGCAAGGACCTGAAGGTTCGCGAGATCGCCGGTCTGTCGGCGGTGGATGAAGCAGTTGGCCGTGCAACCGAAATGGGCCGTCCGGTGCTCTTCATCAACGGCATCCTCGACATCAATGACATCCAGACGCTTGCCGGTATCACGGTACTCTCCCGCGTAGCTCGTACGGCAGCCGAGTACGGCGCCGACCTGGAAGTTCCCACGTGTCGAGCGCTTGTCATGACGACCGCACGTGAAACGGTCCAGGAAGCCTACCTGGCTGCCGGTCGCCCTGATGCGTACAACGAGGACAGGATCTACTACCTCACGGATGAACAGTTCGGGTACGTTGCCGGTGTCACTGGAACAATGGTCCGTGACAAGCCCGCCGCCTGCATCTACATGGGCGCCTTCTATGCCGAGTCGCTCATCCTTGCCGAGACGGGAAACCACATTGGCGCCATCCAGGTTGCCGGGACGGCCATGCCATCCCAGCTGCCATTCTTCGTGGCTGCGTGCGACTACACCCTCATAGGTGAGGAGTTCTTCGCTGCAAGCGCCTACCTGTCCGGCGACCCGAAACAGATGGGTTCACTGAAGGGCCAGGACATGGGCAAGCTCATCGGTGCTTTCGGGATCATCCTGGGGGTCCTCATGGCGACCTTGTCCGTCCTCTTCGGAGGTGGCATCTTCGAGACCGTGCTTGTCTATCTTTCCGAGTACATGTTCGGTGACGACGGATTCCTCATGACCATCATTCTCATGGCGGGGGGTGGTGGATGAAGCGAACGGTCCCACTGCTCATCGCGATGTTCGCAGGCATCATGCTCCTCGCATCGACCTTCATTCCCTTGACGGAAACCTGGGGTGAGACGGTCACGATCTGGTTCGACATCCTTGCGGTCGGTGCATTCGTGCTTGGAGGTGGAAACCTGCTGAAGATCCACCTTGAGAAGATCTCGAGCAAGCGAAGTGGTTGGGCCTTCTCGGTCGTGACACTTCTTGCATTCGTCATCACGCTCTGGGTCGGCCTTGTGCAGTGGGGTGTGAATCCACCGAAGCTCTACCCGACCCATTCCTGGGCCGGTAACTACATCGAGGAAGGCTCAGGCCTCTTCTGGATCTACGACAACGTTGTCTATCCGTTGACGGCAACGATGTTCGCCATGCTCGCCTTCTACGTCGCTTCGGCGGCGTTCCGGGCGTTCCGTGCGAAGAACATCGAGGCCACCCTGCTGCTCTTCACCGCATTCATCGTCCTGCTTGGCCGGACGTATGCCGGTGTCTTCCTGACGGATTGGGTGCCGGGATTCATGGCGATGATCACGGGGATGACGCCTGAGCATTTCAACACCATGCAGCTTGACGAGTTGACCGGCTGGATCATGAATGCTCCGAACAAGGCGGGCAACAGGGCCATCACCATCGGGATCGCGCTGGGCGTGGTTTCCTATTCATTGAAGATCCTCATGGGCGTGGATCGTTCCTACCTGGGGCAGGATTGACCATGTACGAGTTCCTCAAGAATCTCGATCGCCGCTGGATCTTTCTGCTGATGCTCCTGGCCGTCTCCTTTCCGATTCTCGGCAGGTGGTCCTTCCCCGAGAAGATCTCCCCGATGGTGCATGATGTCTTTGCAGCCATTGAAGAATTGCCGGAGGGCTCGAAGGTCCTGATCTCCTTCGACTACGACCCGGGTTCGCAGGGTGAACTCCAGCCAATGGCCTCCGCCTTCACACGGCACTGTGCAGAGAAGAAGTTCAAGATGTACTTCCTCTGTCTCTGGCCGTTGGGCGAACCCATGATCGAGAAGTCGACCAACCTTCTGAAGAAGGAATATCCGGACTTGAAGTACGGAGAGGATTTCATGAGTTTCGGCTTCAAGGCTGGTGGCGAAGGCGTTATCAAGGTCATTGTCACCAACATGCGGGAGTTGATTCCCACCGACCAGTTCGGGACCGGGCTCGACAACATCCCGATGACCAAGGGCATCCAGAACATCCAGCAGATGGATCTGATCATCAATGTCTCGGCTGGTGACCCCGGAACCAAGCAGTGGGTGCAGTTCGCTTCAACGCCGTATGACCTCCTGACAGTTTCGGGATGCACCGGTGTCCAGGCGCCATTGCTCTACCCATACATTCCAAAGCAGCTTCGAGGTCTGCTTGGGGCAATCAAGGGGGCTGCCGAGTACGAGCAGGCCATCGATGAGCACTACCCGAAGATTGCTGCAATGCCCGAGGCCCAGGAAGCAAAGCAGCGGATGGGGGCACAACTCGTGGCCCACATACTCATGGTGATTCTCATCATCGTCGGGAACATCGTCTACTTCGTCGGTCGCAAGAGGGGGGATGCCCGATGAAGCAATCACAGTTGATCTGGCTCCTGATCTTCGTCGTCGGCGGCATCTTCCTTGCATGGCGTGTTTCAACGACTGACATGGGTCGAGTCTGGCACCATCCCGAAAGACAGATTCACCAGCAGAATGAAGATGGTTCGTGGTCCGAGGTCGAGCTGTCTCCTTCTCGAAAGTTCGACCTGCATGATGATGGGGACCTGGAAGCCAACCAGGAGGGGTGGAATACCTGGACTGTCCTCAAGAACAGGAAGGGCTTCAACGAATCATTCGGAACGTCCCTGGCCACGGCTGGGATGGATCCGGAACTCGTACATGACCCTGTCGCCGCACAAGCTGCGATTGACGGGAACCCGGACATGTCGGATGCAGACCGTGAGGTTCTGCAATCCATGGCTCTCATGTCGGAAGACTTCATCCTGAGCCCTGGACGCACTTTTGGCCTGTGGCTCTCGGCGTTCTTCACCCTGTGCATCATGTCATTCCTCTACAAGGACAACCCCTTCTACAAGTTCGCCGAAGCAGTTGTCATCGGCGCATCTGCCGCCTATGTCATGGCAGTTGGTTTCTGGACGATGCTGGTGAAGAACCTCTTCAGCAATCTCGCACCGGGCTTGATGAGGGAAACATTCATCCCGGGCTTGCCGGAGGAAATCGTATTCAATGGCTGGTATCTCGTGCCGGCTTTGTTCACCATTTTCCTGCTGTGGCGATTGATGCCGATGGGGGGCTGGATCAGCCGCTGGCCACTTGCCTTCTTCATCGGAATCACAGCCGGCCTTCGACTGATCGCCTTCCTCGAGGCCGACTTCATGGCCCAGATATCCGCGACCATGATTCCCCTGTGGGTTTCTGTCCAGGATGCCGCGGGTTCGATGATGCTCTGGGATTCGGTCTGGGCTTCCTTCACGAACATCATCATCATCGTGGCGACCATGACCGGGCTCGTGTACTTCTTCTTCTCCGTCGAGCACAAGGGTGCAGTTGGCGGGGCGGCGCGAGTGGGCATCTGGTTCCTGATGATCACATTCGGTGCCAGTTTCGGGTACACCGTCATGGGCCGTATTGCCCTGCTTGCAGAGCGGCTTCAGTACCTCTTTGGTAACTGGCTCCACTTGACGCCACCAACCTGAGTCCAACCCTCCATCACGGCCTTCAGGGCCTGTTTCGGGGCGTGTTGTTCTGCACGTATTGACACTCCAAGGGGGCCTCAATACAGTGTGTGGCCCCTTTGAGGGCCCTTGGGCCCTCTTTCACTCTGGGGCAGGGGCCCCGGTAGAGGATGTGTTCATATGGCAGTACCAGCACTTAGAACATCCCCAAGCAGGAAACGCAAGCGTCGATCGCACCACGCGCTTCGCAAGACGAACCTGTCGCTCTGTCCGGCTTGTGGCAACACGAAGCATCCCCATTCCGCTTGTCGTGAATGCGGATACGTGCGGCCCGGGTTGATGATCCGCGCTGCCGGAAACGAGTAATCCATGAGGATTGGTCTGGACGTCATGGGTGGCGACCTCGCCCCCGATCCCATCCTGCAGGGTGGGCTCGACTCTCTTGAATTCCTGGACGTAGATGATCGGCTTGTTCTCTTTGGAGACACGAAGGTCATCGAGGCCGGAGTTGCATCGGCTGGTGTAGATCAAACCTGCATCGAGATCGTGGGTACAACCGAATCCATCGGCATGGAGGAATCGCCGGTCGAGGCAGTCCGATCGAAGGCGGATTCCTCGATGGTGAAGCTCTGCCAGATGGCCAGCCGCAAGGCAGGAGATCTCCGCCTCGATGCTGTCATATCAGCGGGGAACACAGGAGCCTTCGTTGCCGCATCGCAGATGTTCATGCGGAGGCTGCCCAACGTTGCCAGGCCTGGCATCGCCGCAGTCGTACCGACATTCGGCGGTCCGGTTGTCTTCATCGATGTCGGAGCGAATATCGATCCAAAATCCCAGCACCTCTACCAGTACGGCGTGATGGGTTCGATCTATGCGCAGAACCTGCTGGGCATCGATAAGCCCAGGGTGGCGTTGATGAATGTCGGCGGCGAGGAACAGAAGGGGACCGAACTGCTCAAGCAGGCACGTGAGCAGCTCAGGGATTGTGAACACATCGATTTCATCGGGTATGTCGAGGGACGTGCCGTTTTCGATGGTGCTGCAGATGTCGTCATTACCGACGGGGTTACGGGTAATGTCGTCATCAAGTTGTCCGAGGGCCTCTCAAGCGGCATCTTCAAGATGATTCACAGGGAGGTTGACGCCATCGACCCATCCCTGGCTGGCTCCTTCGAACCCATCGTGCAGAAGCTCTACACCGCGTATGATTACCACGAGTATGGAGGGGCACCTCTTCTGGGGGTCAACGGCCTCTGCCTCATCTGCCACGGGTCGAGCAAGGCCCGGACGATTACGAACGCAATTCGACGAGCCACCATGTACGTCAACGCCCACGTCAATGAGAGCATCAACGACCGGTTGTGTGCCGTGGAAGTGGAGACCGGATGACCGTGCCAACGCCCTTCGGGGTTCGTATTGCCGGTACCGGATCTTCGGTGCCGGATGGCGTGTTGACCAACGCTGATCTCGAGTCGATGGTTGATACATCCGATGAATGGATCGTGAAGCGAACGGGCATCCGCGAACGGAGGATCTGTGATCGTGCTGCAGGCGAAGGCGCTTTCGGCCTTGAGTGTGATGCCATCCGGAAGGCGCTTGATGCAGCCGAAATGGATCCCGGCGAACTCGACCTGCTCATCGTCGGTTCCTTGACTTCCGAAATGCGATGCCCATCGAATGCCTGTCGTATCAGCGAAGCCATCGGTGCCGCACCGGCAGGTGCCTTTGACCTCAACGCGGCCTGCTGTGGGTACGTCTACTCGTTGAACATCGCTGAATCCTTGATCCGCAGTGGTCGCCATCGTGCAATCGGTGTCATCGGATGTGATGTGTTGAGTCCCTACATCGACTACGAGGAGCGAACGGTCTCGATTCTCTTTGGTGATGCAGCGGGGGCTGCGGTACTTGTCCGGGATGATGAGCATCCGGAACGTGGTTGCATCTACCAGAAGATAGAGGCCAATGGCAGCGGCTGGGAAAGTCTATACATGCCCCGCAGGGAGGAAGACATCCCCCCGAATGCGCCGCCGACGGAAGTACGCCTGGGAAACCTCCGCATGAATGGGCGAGAGGTCTACAAGTTCGCCGTCAAGAAATTCCAGGAAGTCATCGAAGACGCCCTCGAATCGACCGGTCTCGGTGTTGACGACATTTCCCAGTTCATCTGTCACCAGTCGAATATCAGGATCATTCAATCCGCCAAGGAGAAGATCGGTCTTCCCGACGAGAAGGTCTACATCAACATAGACAAGTACGGCAACTCGTCCGCTGGTTCCGTTGCCCTCTGCCTGGACCAGGTCACACGAGCCGGCAAGATCAACCCAGGTGACCATGTTGTCATCGTGGCCTTCGGTGCAGGAATGACATGGGCCAGCAGTGTGTGGAAGATGTGATCATGAGATCAGGTGCAATGGAACAGGACTTGAATGGCGGTCAGCCTGTACTGCTCTGCCCAGGGCAGGGAGCCCAGGCGGTCGGCATGGGTAGTGCCTGGGCGGAAGCATCTCCGGCTGCCAAGGCCGTGTTCGATCGAGCTGATGAAATCGCGGGAGATCGCTTCGATACTCCCCTGAGCAGGATCTGTTTCCAGGGACCTGCAGACATACTGAACCAGACGAATGTAAGCCAGCCGGCGCTCTTTACCTGCGGTGTGGCATGCCATGCCGCGCTTGTCGAGGCGAATGGCCCCATGGCTGCCTCTGCTGCGGCTGGTCTTTCGCTTGGCGAATACACGGCTCTTCATCTTGCAGGTGTCTTCGACTTCGAGACCGGTCTTGGACTGGTCATGGAGCGTGGTGCCCTCATGCAGGCAGCAGCCGAAGCCTCGAAGGGTTCGATGGTTGCATTGATGGGCCCCGACGAAGCGACAGCCGAGGCATTCTGTGCCTCTACGCTCGCTCTCCTGCCGGAAGGCGAGGTTCTCGTGCCTGCGAACTTCAATGCCCCGGGCCAGATCGTCCTTTCAGGGTCTCTGGATGCCTGTGAAGCTGCCCTCGGTGCGGCCGAGGAGGCTGGCTTCAGGGCCAAGTCCCTGGTCGTGGCAGGTGCTTTCCATTCCTCGCTCATGGCACCTGCAGCAGGTGCCATGGCCTCCTGCCTCTCAGAAGCAGTGTTTTCAGAGCCGCGAATCCCTGTTTGGAGCAATGTGTCGGCAGAACCTCATCCCGTAGATGATCCGGAACACATACGGCAGTCACTCGTCGAACAGATCACTCACCCGGTACGATGGTCGCAATCCTGCACAAGGATGATCGAGGCAGGATCGGCACTCTTTCTTGAGTTGGCACCTGGACGCGTCCTCAAGGGCTTGATGCGTCGTACAGATCGAAATGCGAAGGTAGTAACGAATGATGAACCAACACCGACACCAGCGGAATGACATGCGACACCACGCGACGCGTGGAGCCTGCTGCCTGCTTCTTGGCATGATGCCGGTCTTCATGGCCGGTTGCAGCGATCCCGAGCCTCCCCCGCCCCCGAAAGTCGCGAAGCCGGCTCCAGTTGCTCCTGCTCCATCATTCAACTGTGATCTTGATCAACTTCGGGAAGAACTGGAGATTTCGGATCGTGTCCGCCTTTCACAGGCAGAGGCACCGCCGAATTGCCAGGAGCGACGTGACGTCTTCTCCTTCTTTGATGCATTCGTGGAAGCAGATGCTGACACGTTGCGGGGCTATCTGGCTTCGGACGACAGCCTGCAACTGGAAGCCATGATCAACGCCGGACACTTCGACGATTCGGTTGAACGAATTCGAAATGTCACGCTCCAGACCGGGGTAAGTCCGGAAGGGCGGCACTGCATTCTTGCCATTTACCTTCTGGACGAAGGTGGATACGAAGCCCAGCTCTGGTACTACGACCAGGGGCGGGCCGGCTCCAATGGGGTCTTCAGCGCGGCATCTCAGCCCCCTGACATCATGAACAAGCTTTCGGGCATCGATCTCGTGGAATCATGGTTCAAGGTACTGCAGGCAGAGGCGGAGATCTGGCAGGAATACGACTACGAGATCGATGACATCAGCGAAGACATTGAAGTTGCACCCCCAAGTTCCAACCGTGGGGGTGGCGGAACGCTTCCCTCGGGGCCGATAGGCCCTGGATCACCGGGACGTTCACCAGGTGGGCCTGGGCCGGGTGGTCCAGGTTGAGTCGAGTTTCTGCCTGAGCGTTTTCAACGTACACATGTGCCATCAAACGGAGTCTTCACATCTCTGCATCAGGTGATTCGTCGAACGTGCGGCGCGTAGCGCTTGTGACAGGCGCCAGTCGGGGTATCGGGCGGGGTATTGCCATTCGCCTTGCCTCAGACGGGCATCGGGTTGTACTCGTCAGTCGGACTCGTGATGCGCTTGAATCGGTCCAGGCTGAGATCGAGTCTTCAGGTGGATCAGCTGCCGTCGTGACCTGTGATCTGTCCGATGGAGAAGCCGTTGCAGCCATGATCGAACAGGTGACATCCGACGAGGAACGGATCGACATTCTCGTGAACAATGCTGGGATCACGCGTGATGGTTTGATTCTCCGCATGTCGGATGAGGACTTCGATGCAGTACTCGCCGTGAACCTTCGTTCGGTCTTCGTGGCCTGCCGAGGAGTCGCCCGCACGATGATGCGTGGACGGTGGGGCCGGATCATCAACATAAGTTCGGTGACGGGCCTCGTGGGAAATCCAGGTCAGGCGAACTACGCGGCCGCCAAGGCGGGTGTCATCGGCTTGACCAAGACCATTGCCAAGGAACTGGGTTCGAAGGGCATAACAGCCAATGTCGTTGCCCCAGGCTTCATTGGGACGGAGATGACCGAGGCCCTGGGTGAACAGGTGCTTGGCGAGGCTTCAAAGCGGATCCCCCTGAAGAGGCTTGGTACCCCGGAGGAAATCGCGGGAGCCGTCTCCTATCTCGCATCGGAGGATGGTGGGTACGTGACCGGGCAGGTCCTGACGGTGGATGGGGGCCTTGTCTGCTGAAACGCCCCTTGCCGACTTGGACGAGTTGATCCAGAACCTGTAGAATATGACTTCTCACTCGGACAATACCGAGCCAGCCATGGAGATCAAGACGTGACGGAATCAGAGATCGAAGCAAAGGTCATTGAAATCGTCTCAGAGCAGATGGGTGTCGATCGTGCTGAAATCAAGCGCGAAACGAGCTTCGCCAACGATCTGAACGCAGACAGCCTCGACACCGTCGAACTCGTAATGGAGTTCGAGGATGAGTTCGAGACCTCAATCCCAGATGATGAGGCTGAAAAGATTCAGACGGTCGGCCAGGCCATTTCGTACATCCTCAAAGCTTCTGAATCTGCCTGACAGGGGTTCCGCTGACAGAGGCAAGTAGCCTTTCCTGTCAGTGCTCCGGAGTGCATGCGCTATGACATCAACCAGAACCGCCGGTGATCATTCCGACGGCAGGCGTCGTGTTGTCATAACCGGCCTCGGGGCTGTCACGAACATCGGAACGGACGTCGATTCATTCTGGAACAGCTTGCTGCAGGGTCGATCCGGTGTCTGTCCGATTACGGCCTTTGAGCAGAACGAGCAATGGCTGACAACGATCGCGGGCGAGATCCAGGATTTTGATGCCACCGACCTCGTGCCGAAATCCGAGCACAAGAAGATGGACCGTTGCACTGTTCTTGGCATGCATTCGGCCATGCAGGCTGCAGCTGACTGTGGTCTGGATTTCAATGAAGGTGATCCATATCGACGAGGCGTCGTCTATGGTTCCGGAATCGGCGGCATCATCACGATCGAGATGGGGCACCTGAAAATCCTCGACAAGGGACCACAGCGATTGAGCCCGTTTACGGTTCCCAAGTTGATGGCCAATGCCAGCGCAGGCCACATTTCCATCGCGCTGAACCTCAAGGGGTTCAATTCCTCGGTGACCACGGCCTGTGCAAGTGGAGGACACTCGATTGCAGAGGCCTTTCTCACCATTCAGCGTGGAGCGGCTGACGTGATGGTGACTGGAGGAACCGAGGCTGCAGTCTCCTCGTTGTGCATCGCCTCCTTCTCGGCGATGAAGGCCCTGTCTACGAGAAACGAAGATCCTGGGGCGGCGTCAAGACCATTCGACAGCGACAGGGATGGTTTCGTTCTCTCCGAGGGCGCGGCGGCGATGGTGCTTGAGGACCTTGAGCATGCCATGCAGCGTGGAGCCAACATCCATGGAGAGATACTTGGTTTCGGAATTACCGGTGATGCCTATCACATCGCAGCCCCGGATCCAGAGGGCCGGGGTGCGCGTGTTGCGATGGAGTTCGCACTGCAGGACTCCAGATTGAACCCGGAACAGATCGATTACATCAACGCACATGGAACATCCACTCCCCTGGGTGATGCGGCTGAAGTTCAGGCGGTGAAGGAGTTCTTCGGCGGACATGCGTATGAACTGGCCATGTCATCGACGAAGTCGATGACGGGGCATGCACTTGGAGCTGCCGGCGGCATCGAGTCGATTGCCGTCATCAAGTCGATCCAGGAAGGTGTCATGCCACCAACCATCAATCTTGAAAATCCGGATGAGGGCTTCGACCTGAACTTCGTGGCCAATGAACCCCAGGAGCGGCCTGTCAAGATTGCTCTGAACAACTCCTTCGGGTTTGGTGGTCACAACGTCTCCCTGGCCTTTTCGGCATTCGATGGTTGATGCAGCAACCGGGTATCAATGAAACAGGCGGTCGTATTGCACGACCGCCTGGTGTTCATCCATGATGCAGTACTGCTAGAAGGGCATGTTCAATCCGGTGTAGACGTAGATACTGTCTCGCCCCGGGTTGTTGCTGTAGAGACCGGCGTTGGAGATGTGGTGCCAGCGGACACCCAGGAACCAACGATTGTTGTTGCCTACGTCCCAGGTGACGCCGATTCCAGCCTGGGGTGTGAAGTTGAACTCCGATCCGCCTGGAGGGACGTCGTCGGTCGAGCCGAGCAGGCCGACGCCCGCATCAGCGTAGAGCGACCAGGTGTCATAACGGAGGAAGTGCCATTCAAAGAGCAGGTCCAGGCCGCCACCGAAGGCGTCACCGCGGTCCTGGAAGAAGCCGAACAACTTCAGTTCAGGGGCGAAGGCGAACGAATCAACGATGAAATATTCCCATTTCACGCCGAAGGCGATTTCCTGGTCGTTGTCGTGCTTGATATCGATTCCCCAGCCTCCAAGCAGAGCCCATCTCTGGGAACCTTCGGAGGCGAAGGTGGGGGTCGCTTCGGCGGCTCCTGCCCGCTTGTCTTCCTGGAACGCTGCAGGGGCGATCCGCAAATCGGATGTCAACTGCGATTCAAGGGAGGCTAGCAAGGCCTCTTCCTCGGCAAGGAATCGGTCTGTTGCCGACGGAAGGGAGCTGCCGGTGTTGAGCGTAAAGTCGGGTACAGCAAGGATCGAACTGCTGCACAGTACTGCTGTCTGTAGGATCATCCTGTTCCTCCAGTGGGGGGGTGTGCCTATGGCAACAGGCTACGTCGAGGCGTGATCGCTGGCAAGCAACTGCTCCAGGCTCGAACTGACGGACTGCATGGCACGCGTTGCCCTCCGCTGCAGGCCCGGGAGTTGAATGCTGATTTTCGGATCAGCCAGAATGCTTTGCAGGACCCGCCATGGGCGAGTTCTTCCGCCGGAATCGGTCCATTTGCCGCAGTTGGCGGGCAGGGGGGAGGAGGAATCATCACTGATGCCTCGAATGACACCCCACTTCCATCCTCGTTCTTCTGCAAGCTTCGCGAAGTAGATCGATTCCATGTCAACGGCATCTGCTCCCGTGCTGTCCCTGAGTCGAGCTTTCGCTTCGGGAGTACTGCAGAGGGAATCGCAGGTGCAGATGACACCGCCTTGATCATCAAGTCGAAGTGGAGGGACTCGTTGAAGACCTTCCTCATCGATGACTGCATCGGCAACGAGGGAATGCCCCGATTCAAGTTCGGGGTTCAGTCCACCTGCAACCCCGGCCAGGATCACGGCATGCCCTGCTGGAATCCGGCACTGGCTTGCCATGCGATCTATACCGCCGCGGCCAGGTCCGCAGACAAGGAGGGGCCAGCCATTCTGCCTGGAAATCATTTGTATCCGTGTCGCTTCGAACGCCAGGGGGGTGACGATGGTCGTGCTGGGTGGATTCGATTCAGCCTGCATGGCTTGGAAGCCTACCACGACACCGTATGCATGATCGCATTGCACCCCGCCATCGAATATCATGCCGGCTCGGAAGACCCCATCGTCTAGTCAGGTCTAGGACACCTGGTTTTCATCCAGGCAACAGGGGTTCGAATCCCCTTGGGGTCGCTTGGACGGGGCCCGCGGCAATTCGCCGCGGGCCCACGATCCTTGAAGGACTGGAACAGGGATCGCGGACGTGACCTGGGTATCTCTTGTCATCCTTCTTTTCTTCTCGCCTCCCTGGCCGGGTCCACCGCCATGGATGGAATCCTCCGCACTGGCAGGTGCAGAAGATGACAGTGACATTCCGGATGAGTCGTTCTTCGTGCTTGTCGATCATGTGCGATCCTGGCCGGAGGGTGCTCGTACTCCAGGTGTTCGCCTTGAAGTGGCTCGTGAAGATCTGCTGAAGGATCCTGCGAGTCACCGTGGTCTCCTGCTTGTCATCGAGGGGCGGATCGAGCAGCATCGTGACCTGGGCCCTCCATTTGAAGATGTACAGGAGTGGTTCGTGCGTGACATGGCAGGTGATCCGTGGATTGTCTACGTCGTTGGTGAAGGGAATGGGACAACAAGGGATGGCCAGGGGGTGATCCTGGAAGCTCACTTCTACAAGAGGATGCTTCTTGAAGACCGGTCGGGGATTCAGCGTGCATACCCGGCACTTGCCGGGGCTTTCCCGATCGTCCTGCCTGTTGAAGGCACATCACCGGTGGCTGGTGGTGTCGCCGGGCTCTGGGCGATCCTTGCCATTCTCGCTGGAGCGCTGCTCCTGGTGATGCTCCTTGCGAGGAGGGCCGCAGGACAGCCGGCAAGTCGTCGTGCTATCGTTCACAGTGAGGACTCGCTGCCGCCGGATCCTCCACTGCCGGGTGAGGCCGATGAGGCCCTGCGGGAGTTGAAGCGGCGTGGACATGATGAGAGCACATGAGCAACCTGCGTGTGAATTGTCCTGGTGGGTCCTATGACGTCCTGGTCGAACCCGGTGGACTCCAGTCGCTGGGTGGATACGTGGAATCCCTCCTTGGTCCTGCACGCTGCCTGCTCATAGCAGATTCAAATGTTGCTTCGACCCATGCAGCCCTGGCACGAGATTCGCTTGAAGCTGCTGGCATCAAGGCGAGTCTCCACCTGGTCGATGCGTGTGAGTCGAACAAGCGACTGTCGACCGTCGAGAGTTCGATGTCATCGGCACTTGATGCGGGCCTGGGCCGCAGTGATTGCATTGTTTCGATTGGTGGGGGATTGGTCGGTGACGTCGCGGGATTCGCGGCTGCCTCCTTCCTCCGTGGCATTGCTCTGGTCCAGGTGCCCACGACCCTGCTCGCGATGGTTGATGCTTCCATCGGTGGCAAGACTGGAGTCAACCTGGTTCTGCCTGGAAGTGAGGACCTTGGCAAGAACCTGGCCGGCGCCTTCTGGCAGCCGCGACTGGTCCTCGCTGATCCGGAGGTGCTGGCAACGCTCGATGAGCGCGAACGTCGCTGCGGTCTTGCAGAATGCGTCAAGCATGGTCTCATCGGTGATCCCCAGCTGTTGTCGGTGCTGTCCGACGACCTCGAATGTCTGCTGGCGGCGGATCCTGGGGCAACAGCCAGGCTCATAGAACGCGCGGCGAAGGTGAAGATCGGAATCGTCGAGGAAGACGAGCGGGAATCAGGGCGGCGAGCCATCCTGAACCTCGGTCATACCTTTGCGCATGCCATCGAGACCGACAAGGCGTTGGACCTGAAGCATGGAGAGGCAGTGTCGATCGGACTCATGGCGGCAACGTCCCTGGCGGAGCTCCGTGGCATGATCGAGGGAGACTGGGTTGACGATCTGCGGAGCCTCCTTGGCAGGATCGGCCTCCCCCTGGAACTTCCACTTGCCCGTGATCCAGCCGAACTGATTGCACGGATGCGTTTTGACAAGAAGGTCCGCTCCGGGCAGCACCGATTGATTCTCCCTGTCTCCCCGGGAAGAGTCGAGTGCATCGACGATATCGACGAGGACTCCATCCACCATGCGTGGATGCAGGTGATGCCTTCCTGAGCGTCCCATATTCAAGGCTCCCATCCACGACCGCCGATGATGCACTGGTGCGCCGCGTCTGCGCGCCGTGCTGAAAAATGCATCCCCCGGGCAAGGAGCGAGCAGGGCCGTGCGTACCGTTGCGATCGTCAACCAGAAGGGTGGCTGTGGGAAGACGACGACCGCCATCAACCTGGCCTCGGTGCTTGCCGGTCGGGGGACGCGGACGCTGCTTGTGGACATGGATCCACAGTCGCACTGTGCCGCGGGACTCGGTGTTCCTGAATCCTGCATCGAGTCGGGCATTGCCGAGGCGATGCTGTCGAACCTTGACCAGGGGTTTGAAGCGGGCAACAAGTTGTGGGAAGTGTCGCGTGGTCTGGATCTCCTGCCCAGCACCATGATGCTTGCAGGTCTCGAGTCGCCTGATGGAGGCTTGTACTCACTGCCGGACCGGGACCGGCGTCTTGCGAAGGTCCTGGCCCATGTTTCACCTCGATACGACATCTGCCTCGTGGACTGTTCACCCTCGATCGGCCTGTTGACCTACAACGCGCTCAGGGCGGCAACCCAGGCGCTCATCCCGGTTGAAACGGGGTATTTCTCTCTTCGTGGTGCCAAGAGGCAGTGGGGCACGATCCAGTCGTTGATCGAGCGAATCGGGCGACCCATCGAGTGCTCGATGTTGCCAACGCTCCACAATCCCGACTCGCGTCTTTCTACACGTATCCTTGATGCGCTTGGCCAACACTTCCCCGATCACCTGCTGCCACTGGTGATCCGCGAACATGAACCACTGAGGGAAGCGGCGAGTCTCGGGCAGCCCATCACGGAATTTGCGCCAGGCTCGGAGGCCGAGCGTGACTTCCTGGATCTTGCCGACTGGTTGCTTGCACTTGAACCGCCCCCGATGCGACTGAGCGACCTCGATCGACCCAGTTCCTCCACGGCGCCTCCACCCGAAGCCAGGGCCAATACCAGGGTCGGTGAACTGGCCATGCGGATGCAGGTTGGCCTGAAGCAGGAAACCTCGACCCCTCCGACACCCGAGTCGGCACCAAGTTCGGTTGTCGATGAACCAGTCGTGTCCATCATGACTCCACCCGGTGGGAACATGACTTTCGGTGTCATCCAGTCGGAACTGGGCACCTGTTTCAAGCAACCTGGACAGCCGGAACAGAGTCTTGCCATCTCCGGGGATTTCAACGGCTGGTCGACGTCGGCTACCCCGATGAGATATGACAGGGCGTCCGGGATGTTTGAAGCCACCGTTCCACTCCCACCGGGGCGATATCGCTACCAGGTCGTTGTGGATGGACGAAGCCAGGTGGATGCCTACAACGACCAGGTGATCACGGGGGAGACCGGCGCCCGGACGAGTTGCT
>JABABM010000008.1:0-1514 GCA_014238205.1 Phycisphaerales bacterium
TTCAACAAGGCTCTCAAGCGCGATGAACTCTCCTGTCCGTGAAGCGTGGATCAAGGGCGTACCCCCGTCGATGGTGTCCTTCGCTTCGATGTTGGCTCCTGCCTCAAGGAGAATCGTCACGGAGTTGGGATCGCCAAAGCCGGATGCCCAGATCAAGGGCGTGAACCCGGTTGCTGCGCCGACCGTCTCGGCCTGTGCGCCGGCATCGATGAGATCCTGGACGGACTCCGCTGTACCGAAGCCGCATGTCCAGGCAAGCGGACCACCGATGAAGGTGTCCTGCTTGTTGACATCCGCGCCGGCATCGATCAGGACACGGACGGCAATGGGATTCTTCGACGTACCAGCATGCATCAACGGCGTTCGACCGACGTTGTCGGCGGCATCGAAGTCACCCCCTTCTTCAATCAGTGCGGTCATCATCGTGTCGTTGCCTTCCTTGGCTGCCATGCCGATGATGCTCATCCCGCTCTTGTCCTTGTAGTCGACATCAATCTTCTTCTCCTGAATCCGCTGCATGATTTCGTCTGTTCGACCCTGTTTCACAAGAACGCGAAGATCGGTGACCACAGGTGTATTGGCAGAGGGCTGCGAGCCCTTGGGTGTCTTGGTCGGCTCGTTGCCCTTCCTTCCCGTTTCACGGATGCGCCGATTGATTTCAGCCCGCTGCTCCGGGTTCAACTTCACGAGGAAGTAGTGCTGCGTGCAGCGAGGATGATCAAAGAAGAAACTGACCTTGGCATTTCTTGCATCCGACCAGAACTTATCCCAGTCGATTTTGACTACGTGCTTCTCCGCAGCCTCCGTGGGCATTTCCAGGAGAATCGGTGGCTGCACGTTGACGATCTTGAACGCCTGTCCATCGATCGATTCGAGCACGATCTCCCCGTCGGGGTTTTCATCCTGCCCGACCCTGTCTGGAGTCATCGTTACATAGGAAACGGATGTGCCCTTGACCGGCACCTGAAGCTGCGGGAAGCCCTCGATGGTGAAGGTGACCGTCTTGTTCAGAACCCTGGCAGTCGGTCCGCCTCGGAGGCGAATGGTGACGTCCACTTCTTCGCCGGGGTTGAGCACGGTATTTCGCTTGAAGTCCGCTGTCGTACATCCACAGGATGCCTTTGCCGAGACAACTGTGACAGATTCGTCGGATGTATTCTTGAGCGTAACCGTCCCGGGCTTCGTTTCACTTGTCGAGAACTCACCGAGGAGGATTTCCTCGGGCGTAGCCGTAATGACCTGGACAATGTCCTCTTCCTCAACTGCAGGAGCAGCCGGACCGCTGGGACCCAGTGGCCTTGGCGGCTTGGGAGCCTGTGCCGGCCCACCCGCGGCCTGCGCCATCGAGAGGGTTGTACTCAGGAAGCAGGCAACTGCTGCCATGGGCAGCACACGAAAGGAATTGATGGAACGCATTGGGTAAAGTCCTCGGCTCGGTTTGCACATACTCCCTCGTGCTCTCGCTGGAGAAGTACATGTATGTTCATTCAGGGGGTCATGATATATCGAAACTC
>JABABM010000008.1:1614-95027 GCA_014238205.1 Phycisphaerales bacterium
CTCGCTGGAGAAGTACATGTATGTTCATTCAGGGGGTCATGATATCTCGAAACTCAGGTAATGCCCCTCAAATCTACTTGAAGGAACGCACATGGACAGTGATATATTGCCCCCTGTTGCCCTGATTGTAGAAGCCCCAGGCCTTGAAGCAACTATCCTTGCCCCCCAAGGCAACCCGGGAGAAAACCACAGCGAGGAGGCTCATCGATGATTGCTGTCGTGCAGCGTGTACTTTCAGCCTCGGTCACAGTGGAGAAGCCCGCATACGGGTCCTCCATCGAACAGGGCTTGTTGATCCTGCTGGGCGTCGAGACTACGGATGGTGAAGCCACCGCGGACTGGATTGCAGGCAAGTTGGCAAGGCTCCGCATTTTCAAGGACGAACAGGACCGCATGAATCGATCGGTCCAGGATACGGGTGGCGAAGTCCTTCTCGTGAGCCAGTTCACCCTGCTTGGAAACACTGCCAAGGGAAACCGCCCAAGTTTCATCCAGGCTGCTGGGCCTGTCCTCGGTGAAACACTCTATGAACGGGTTGCACTGCAACTACGGGATGCCCATGGCCTCAACGTCAAGACTGGCGTCTTTGGCGCCATGATGCAGGTTCAACTCGTCAACGATGGGCCAGTGACCCTGATCGTAAACACACCCCCTTCTGGGTAGAAGAGGGTGTGTGAAATACCTGAATTTTCAACCAGTTGATTAGTCGTTCTCATCCGACGAGGAATCATCCTCGCTCACTCCGGCCTGGAAGATCGACTGGGTACGAAGAACCATCGAGCAGTCACTTCGAAGATGGTATCCCTGCACGTGAACCTGGTCGCTGTAACGCTGGAGTTCGACAATGGTGAGGTTCTTCTGGCCATCGCTGTCACGCCAGTCAGTCACGAGGCAATTGGGCCCCTGGGCATGCTCCGCCAACTCGTTGTAGGTGCCCAGATAGAGATGCTCTGTAAGCGTCTCGGTCTGGATCGATGTCATGTATGTAATTCGCTCGCCAAAGACCGACTCGTGATCCTTTTCACCTGCACAGGGGATCGTCGTGACAAGGCCACGGTCCGGCAGGCTGTTCAGGTCGGGGGTAACTACCTCGACAAGACAAACCCCTTCAAACTCGAAAAGGCAGACATGGCCACCCTTGAAGTTCCATGCCTCGAACTCATACCCCATGTGCTCGATTCGCTTGCGACCCTCGATATTGAAGAATTCGGGGTGCACACCATTGCGAAAGAGCAACATGTTGTAGGACTGTAAAGTAGTTGTACGTGGTGCAAAACTCATGTGAGAGGGTCCAGTTTCTGTGATAGGTTCAAGGACAGTAGGTCAGTACACAAAACTCCCCTCTCTCCGGCGAGCATTGTTGCTATATGAGCCACAAAGGCAACAAAAATCTCTATAAATTGTGACTGCTGAACTGTAAACCCCGTTTCTCAAAGCCACTAAATAGCACCACATATGGAGCCGACTACGCCCATGACTTCAGAACCTACCCAGCAGCAACGACTTGCCAAACAGCAACTCGTAACCGAATCACTCCTGGGGATCGACTTCCTCCCGGCAAGCAACAACGACAATATTGAGGACAAGGGACCGGTAATCTCCACGAGTTCAGAAAGTGGAGGAAGTGGCAGCGAAAGGGCAGCTCTACTGGCGGTTTTGCAGAAACGGGTTGAAAAGGAATTCCCACTGTGCCAATCCCTTGCCGAGGCAACTCAACCCGTCTTCGGAGAAGGAGATCCTGACGCTCGATTGATGTTCATCGGAGAAGCACCTGGTGCTGAGGAAGACAGGACCGGTCGCCCATTTGTAGGTGCTGCAGGGAAGAAACTGGGCCAGATGATCGAGTCCATGGGACTGGCTCGCGAGGATGTCTACATCGCCAATATCCTCAAGGCCAGGCCGCCTGAGAACAGAACACCAACCTTGGAGGAGATAGAAGCCTCCGCCCCGTACCTCCGGGAACAAATCAAGATCATTCAACCGGCTGCCATCGTGACACTTGGAAATCCCTCGACCAAGTTCATCCTCCAGACAAAGGAAGGGATTACTCGACTCAGGGGCCGGTGGGCTTCTTGGGAAGATGAAGACCTGCAAGTTCCTGTCATGCCCACCTTCCACCCAGCGTATCTCCTGAGGAATTACACGAAGGAAACCAGGAACCAGGTCTGGAGCGATCTCCAGAAGGTCATGGAGCTCCTTGGGTTGAAGACAAATTGAAATGATCACTTCTTCAGGACTGGTGCAACCGCTGTTCCAGGTTGTTCGAAGAGCACAAGTGAGAGGCCCTGTGTTCACACCGCTGTCAGTTCATATTGACCACGGGTTTCTTCAACCTTGCCCCCCCCACAAGGAGCCCGTTCAGTTGCAAAACTGGCGGGCTCTTTTCTGCGCTTGGCAAGGAACAACAGGCTGACCGGGATCAGTCATCCCTGCCCGGGCCGTCGGACAAGGTTCCCTGGACCATCCCCGGCCACCAGATCAGGTGCTCATCCTGTCCATCGCAGGCGTGTCGCATGAGGAGATAGATCCTCGTACTTGCCGCCATGACGTAGGAGAAGATCCATCCTGCTACGAGGTACTGCACGAGCATCATCCACACGGAGATGAGCCCGGCTGTCCATGTCGTGGTCCACATGCTTGATCCACCTGCAGATTCATATTCCACTGGGGCAAAGACACTGCCCATGCGACCTGCTTCCAGGATCGAGTCATTGAATGTTGCTGCGCCAATGGCTGACGAGGTGAGGTTGACCGTCATGATCGTCAGGATGTTCACAACGAAGAACCCCAATGCAAGACCTACGAGGGCCGTGATCAGGTAGACCAGCATGTGCAGTGGCTTGTTGAGTACGTAGGCCCAGGCTCGCTGCATGGCATCTGCACCTTCGCAGTTCTCGACTGCAACGGCAGGCACAAGCAGCGTGCTGCATGCCGAGTATCCAAGCAGAAGCAGGACGAGCATGAATCCCACCAGCAGGGCAAGTCCATACAACAGGCCGGTCACAATGTTCAAACCCGGGATATTCATGCCTGCAAATCCAATCAGGAGCAGGACGCCGTAGATGACCGCGGCAAGGAGCATCGGGACTATGAGTGCCATCAGGAATCGTGGCCAGTACTCGATCGAATGATTCATGGCTTCACGCATGGTCAGACGCTCGTTGGCTGCACATTGGCATGCCTCCATGCGGGAAAGCGCTCCACCGCCAATGCCCACTACGAAGCAGAAGAACGTTCCGTAGATGAGGAGGAACCAGCACTGACCTGCATGCCAGAGACTCGCGGGCAGGTGATACACAGTCCCCACCACTGCATCGATGATCCTGCTGGGAGCAAGGTGCTCCATGCCGTCGACAAACTGGTTGAGGTTGCCGCCGAGTGATTCGACTGTTGCTTCAAAGGCGCCGCGGGGCCTGATCGCTTCGACCTGGTCGATCGTTCGGGTTATTGCCCGGACACGCTCATTGCTGTCACCGTCACTGATTGCAGTTGCCCTGGATGCCTGGAGCAGTTCAAGCACCCGGGATGCCGAAGGTGTCGCCTCGTCATTGGACAGGTCGACCTGGCTCCACCTGCGAACCGAGCGTCGAAGCAGACCCTCATCCTCCAACCCATGCTCACCCGACCATGCACCTGCTTCAAGGCCTTGAGGGCTGACACCTGCTGGAACAAGTCCATCCCATATGCCGCCACCAAGCATGAGAAGAGTGACCGTCAGCAATGCAATGACAAGCCGCCCCGGCTGGAGCGAGGTACCTACGGACTTGAGTATCTTGGGGAACTTCCACGAGCAATCGGGTGCGTTCATGAGCACCTCCTCGGGGCATTCTCGCGTTGAACTGGAAGGAGTGTCAATGACCTTGGCGTACTACTACTTCTTCTTCTTGAAATAGTCGCCTTGGTACTTCTTCTGGAACTTCTCGACCCGACCGGCAGTATCCACAAACGAGGATTTACCCGTGTAGAAGGGGTGTGAACCAGACCAGATTTCGACCGTCATCTCCGGGACCGTCGCACCAAGCGTCATGACCTGCTCACCACGAAAGAAGACCTTCGCTTCTGGATAGTACTCAGGATGGATGCCTTCCTTCATGACTGCCTCTTCGAGTATCCCTGGGGTCGCTGAAATCCAACTGCCCGCGGCTGCTGGAAGTCCCACATGGTAGGTTCGAGAGCGACAGATGCAAGCCCCCTCGTTGACCGAGGGGCTGGAGTACCGCTATTCTTCCCCGTTCATCCCCTGTAGCTCAATTGGTAGAGCGAGCGGCTGTTAACCGCTAGGTTGCTGGTTCGAGTCCAGCCGGGGGAGTTGCCTGCAATCCGCCACAGAGGAGGGCCTGTCAGCAGTTCCTTCAAGTGATTGCCCCCTTTCCCACGGTGAAGACTTGTAGCGACCCTCTGGGCATCCTAGATTCGATCCTGTGAAACATCGTTTCAAGATCATTGTCGCTCCATTCATCGCCGGGCTGGTACCACTGGCAACCCTTGCCTCTGTCGATACTGCCGTCAACAAGAGTGTTGATTTCAACAGTGACGTCCTGCCAATACTCACCAACAACTGCTTCGCCTGCCACGGACCGGATGAAAACACACGCAAGGCAGGCCTCCGGCTCGATACTCGCAGTGATGTCGTTTCAGCACGCACCTCCGGCCGGCCGGTCAACACTGATGATCCGAATGGGAGCCTGTTGCTGATTCGAATCAGAGCTGAAGATGAAGATCGGATGCCTCCACCGGACGCCGGCCATGCCCTGACACCCGGCGAGATCCAGACACTGCAGCAATGGATTGAACAAGGCGCCGACTGGCCACGGCACTGGTCATTTCTACGACCGGTCTCCCCACACATTCCAAGTGTTCAACAAGTCGACTGGATCCGGAACCCAATCGACCACTTCATCCTTGCCAGGCTGGAAACCGAAGGCCTTCCGCCCTCACCCGAAGCGGACCCGCGTTCATTGTTGCGTCGGGTGACATTCGATCTGACCGGTCTGCCACCGACCGAGGAGGAGATGAATGCATTCCTCGCCGACGAGGCCTCGGACGCCTACGAACGACTCGTCGACCGACTTCTCACCTCACCCCGCTACGGCGAGCAGCAGGCTGTTCACTGGCTCGACATCGCCCGGTACGCAGACAGCCAGGGCTTTGAGAAGGATCGACCCCGAATCATGTGGAGATACCGTGACTGGGTCATTGACGCATTCAACAAGGACATTCCCTTCGACGAGTTCACCCGGGAGCAGATTGCCGGTGACCTGCTTGATGACCCCACGCTCGAAAAGCAGATTGCAACAGGGTTTCACAGGAACACGCAGACGAACACCGAAGGTGGTACGGACAACGAGGAGTTTCGATCGGCTGCAGTCATAGACCGTGTCAACACGAGCATGCAATCCTGGATGGGATTGACAGCCGGCTGTGCCCAGTGCCATTCACACAAGTTCGATCCCCTCAGCCATGAGGAGTACTACGGCATCTATGCATTCTTCAACCAGACGGAGGACGCCGACCTTGATGACGATGCTCCTTTCATCAAGGCGCCTACGAAAGATCAACAGGAACAACTTTCGTTGCTTGAATCCACGGTGGATTCGATCAATGCACGCCTGTCTCCACCGGATGAAGACGTCGTTGCCGCCGTTGAACGATGGGAGTCCCAACGTCCTGCTCCAACTTCGTGGGACATCTTGAGGCCGACTCACCTGGAAACCGAATCAGGCGCCACCCTGACTCCAGGAGAAGACGGCGTGATCGTCGCCTCCGGAGACGTGCCCCTGGTCGACACCTACACCCTTGAACTTGAACCATCCCTCAAGACCATTACGGCCCTTCGCCTTGAAGCCATCGAGGGACATGACGGACGAGGGCCCGGGCGGACGACCCATGGCAACTTCGTGGTCAATGATCTCCAGATCTCCACAACCGGAGAAGGTGCAACACCCGTCGAATTGCAGGACGCCGAAGCAACCTTCGAGCAGGTCGACTTCCCGGCCTCGGCCATCATCGACCCGGATGAGCCTGGGAAGACCGGCTGGGCGATCCATCCCGTGTACGACAAGGACCAAGCCGCGGTGATTCGATTCAGTGAACCACTGGTTCTTGAGGATGGACAACACCTGAAAATTACGATTCGGCAGTCGCATGGAACACAGCATGTTCTTGAACGGTTTCGACTTTCAGGAACCGACCATGCACATGCCCACCTGCCCCTGCCACCTGGAATCGAGTTGATCACTGGCACGCCTGCAGAAGAACGTTCAGAAGCTCAACAGGAGACCCTGGCTCGGCATGTGCTCAAGCATGCACCTGAACTGGAAGCGATTCGAACTGAACTTGATGATGCAACCACCAAACGCGACGCCTTCATGAAGATGGTTCCGACCGCTCTGGTCATGCGGGAACTGCCCGAGGAGAAGCGGCGATCCACTCACCTCTTTCTTGGTGGCAGTTTCATGAACCCGGATATCGATCGAGGTGAGTTGGATGCCGATGTTCCGGCCTTTCTCCATGCATGGCCGGCGGACGCCCCAAGGAACCGCCTGGGATTCGCAGAGTGGCTCGTGGATCCCGGCAACCCCTTGACCGCTCGAGCACAGGTCAACAGGACCTGGTCCCGGATCTTTGGACATGGTCTCGTGGCGACTGTTGACGACCTGGGCGTCCAGGGGGAGCGGCCATCACACCCGGGGCTCCTGGACTGGCTTGCCCTCCAATGGCAGGGTGAACTTGGTTGGTCTCAGAAGGAACTCCTGCGACTCCTCGTCATGAGCGCAACCTACAGGCAGGCGGCGCACAGTACCGCGGAAGCTCGGGCCGTTGATCCGGACAACCGGTTCCTGAGCCATGCTCCAAGGCTGCGCCACGGGGCTGAGCAGATGCGAGACCAGGCACTCCTGGCCTCGGGGCTTCTGAAGTTCGATCGGATCGGTGGGCCTTCCGTAACGCCCTACCTGCCGAAAGGAATGCTTCCCCAGGCATTCGACAACTACATCCAGCCGGTCAGTACAGGCGATGACCTCCATCGACGAAGTCTCTATACGGATTGGCGACGAACCGGGCATTACCCTGCCTTCGCCACGTTTGATGCACCTTCCCGCGAATTCTGCACGATTGAACGTCAACGATCGAATACCCCGCTCCAGGCGCTTGTCATGCTCAACGATGCGGTCTTCATCGAAGCTGCACAGGCACTTGCACGCAGGTGCATAGAAGAGGGAGGCATGGACATCGACGATCGACTGCGTGTCATCTTCCATCATGCACTGTCACGGCCACCTACTCCACGGGAAGAGAAGGTGCTCCATGAACTGTATGAGGATGCCATTGAATCATGCAGCAGGGACACGGAAGCGGCGCGACTTCTGGCAACACGCCCATTGGGAGATCTCCCTGATGGGATGGATCCCTGCGATGCTGCCGCGATGACGGCGATCAGCAATGTCATCATGAACCTCGACGAGTTCGTGAATCGGCCATGACTCCAAGCCCCGAACACATCCCGCCGCTTGAACATGCCCGCACGGAGAGCCAGACTCGTCGTCATTTTCTTGGTCGAGCCACGTGCAGTTTCGGTGCAGCGGCACTCTCCGGCATGCTGAACAACGGGGTCATGGGATCGATGATGTCGACAGCGGCTGCCCCGGCATCCCTCCCCCACGGTCTTCCGAAGGCCAAGCGTGTCATCTACCTGCACATGGCTGGTTCGCCACCTCACCATGACCTCTTCGACTACAAGCCCCTGCTCAACAAGCGACATGGCGAACTGGCCCCGGTCGACTGCTACGCGGAGCGATCTGCTTTCGTGAAGCCGAATGCCATGGTTCTCGGCACGCCATTCAAGTTCCAGCAGGTCGGTGGAAATGACGCCTGGGTGAGCGAGTTGCTCCCACACTTCAAGGAAGTCATCAATGATGTCTGCATCGTGCGATCGATGTACACGGACCAGTTCAACCACGCTCCCGCACAGCTCCTTCTGCAGACCGGGCATGCCCTGCAAGGCCGGCCCTCGATGGGTTCCTGGCTTTCCTGGGGACTTGGAAGCGAAAACCGCGATCTGCCGTCCTTCCTCGTGCTCGTCTCCGGGGGAAAGAAACCATCAGCTGGAACATCCGCCTGGGACAGCGGGTTCCTCCCGACCGTGCACTCGGGTGTTCAATGTCGCAGTGGCGGTGATCCCGTCCTCGACGTGATGAATCCCCCGGGCATGAATCGTGAACTGCGGTCGAACACGATCGATGCCATCAACAGACTCAACCAGATGCAGGCCGATTCCTTCGGTGATCCAGAGATCCTGTCTCGGATCCAGCAGTATGAACTTGCCTTCAGGATGCAGACCGCGGTTCCTGGTGTCATGGACATCTCGATGGAATCACCTGAAACACTGGAACTCTACGGCGCTGAACCAGGAGCAGCCTCGTTTGCGAACAACTGCCTGCTGGCCCGCCGCCTGAGTGAATCAGGAGTACGCTTCGTACAGTTGTATGACTGGGGCTGGGATGTCCATGGCACCGGGCCGGGTGACGACCTGATGAATCAACTTCCAGCCAAGTGTCGTGCCATGGATCGCCCCGTGACGGCACTCCTGCTTGATCTGAAACGCCGCGGGCTGCTCGAAGAGACATTGGTCGTCTGGTCGGGCGAGTTCGGCCGGACCGTGATGAACGAGAAACGCAATGGAAGCACCTTCCTCGGCCGGGACCACCATCCAGGCTGCTTCACGATCTGGATGGCTGGCGGAGGTACCAAGGCTGGCGCAGTCATCGGTTCCACTGATCCCTGGGGGGCCCACGTGGATGAGAACCCCATCAGTGTCTATGACCTCCAGGCGACCATGCTCCACGTGATGGGCATCGATCACGAGCGTCTGACATACAGGTCCCAGGGTCGGGACTTCCGCCTGACGGATGTGCACGGTACCGTGCGACCCGAACTGCTGTCCTGAACCTGGCCCGGGATCACCATGACCAGCCTGCCTGAGAACCTGCTTCGAAAGCTCACGGAGATCGAGGAGCAGTACGCGCAACTTGAAGCGGAACTGCTGGAGCCGGAAGTGCTCGCGGACCACAGGCGTGTTCGATCCTGCTCGATCAGGAAGGCTGCACTGGAACCTCTCGTCGAGCGGTTCAGGCACTGGACCCGCCTGCAACGGCGTATCGAGGAGGCAGGCAATGTACTCACCACGGAGTCCGAGCAGGAACTCGTAGATCTGGCCCGTGGTGAACTGGATGAACTCGAGGATGAATCAGGGAAACTGTTCGACGAACTGCAGTCCCTCCTCGTGACTGCTGATGATCGTGCCATCGGCTCCCTTATCCTGGAAATCCGTGCCGGTGTCGGTGGCGACGAAGCTGCACTCTGGGCCGGAGATCTCGTCGAGATGTATCAACGGTTCGCAACGGAACGCAACTGGGTCTGCGAGGAACTTGATCGCTCGGACGGTGATGTCGGCGGGTGCAAGCTCTGCCTGCTTGCAATCGCCGGGGAAGGCGCATGGGCGAACCTGTGCTTCGAGGGAGGCACCCACCAGGTCAAACGGGTTCCCGCGACCGAAACGCAGGGTCGGGTGCACACTTCGACGGCAACCGTCGCCGTGCTTCCAGAAGCGGAGGAAGTCGATGTGCACCTGGATCCGAATGACGTAAAGGAAATGATCACGACGGCAACCGGCCCCGGTGGACAGAACGTAAACAAGGTTTCAACGGCCGTTCACCTGATCCATGAGCCCACAGGCATCGAGGTGCGGATGCAGGATACGAAGAGCCAGTCCCAGAACAGGGAGAAGGCCTGGAAACTCCTTCGTGCTCGCCTCTATGAACGACAGAAGGCGGAAGCGGATGCTGAACGGGCCGAACAACGCAGGAGCATGATCGGGTCCGGTTCCCGTGCAGAGAAGATCAGGACATACAGGGCCAAGGAGAATGTCGTCGTCGATCACCGTCTCGGCGAGTCATACAACCTTGAGAAGTCGCTTGCAGGCGGGTTGCAACCGATGATCGACGCCCTCATGGAACTGGAGACGGCAAACAGGCTGGCTGATCTCTGAATGACGAACCACGTACCCGATCCCATCGGTTTCCATCCAGGCGACGTACCCGAACCAACGCAGGTCCTGCCGATCATCGTCGGTGCCGGACCGGGCCCTGAACTGGGTGATCGCCCCCTGGCCAATGCGCTCCGGGATGCCATCCTCCAACAGGCTCCGAATGTCATGCCGGGCATTGATCTTCACCCCCTTGTCCTGACGGATCTCTGGTACCTCAATGACAGTGAACTGATGCTCCAACCAACCATGTCGATCGGCAGCCCCGGGAAGAATGCCGCTTCCGCCTTCCTCGCAACCCGGCTTCCCACCGCCTTTCTCGTGGAAGATCAATACCAGGTCCTCATGGACCAGGAGGCGGGCATCGGCCATGCCTGCTTCTGGGGAGAAAGCCACGAGGCTTCAGCACTGGCAACCTCCACCTTCATCGATCGTTTTCTGGAACCCTTCCTCAGGAATGCGGCCCTGCGACAAGCATGACAGGGCTTCACTCCTGAAAATAAGCAGTTCCCACTGGCGAATCCCTGCCGCGAACGTAGACTGCTCTTGGCAGCGGGCACGTGGAACGGGAACAGGCACGAATGTGCATGCGGCGAAAGGTTCGCCGATACGAGTTTCTTGTTGACCGGGACCACCCCAATGAAACGACGCACCTTGAGGAAACACGCATTTACGCTTGTTGAACTGCTGGTTGTCATCAGCATCATCGCTGTCCTTGCCGGAATCCTGCTTGTTGCACTCAGTGGCGCAGCTGAATCCGCGAACAAGAGCAAGACATCGGCCACGTTGCAATCCTTTTCCGCTGCATGTGACGCCTTCGCCATGGAACATGGCAGCTACCCGAGTATCGTGCCCCCTCGCGTGCTTGGAGACGGAACCAACTTGACCAGCACCCAAAGCGCCCTGTTGCACTTGATGGGCGGGTACAGGGTCCGGACCAGTGATGATGCCAGTGACAGCAGCTCCTACGAGTCCTACGAGGAATTCAAGCTCAATGCCCGGAAGCCCGTAGAGATCAGCCTTGCAGACCCATCTTCACCAGGTCGCATGTGGGAAGTCATCATCGACCTGACCCGCGTCAGCGAAGGCCCTGTGATCAATGGAAAGCCATACCCCCCCTACTTTTCACCAAAGACCAACGAGATGATCAATCGGTGGAGCGACACTTCAAATCCCAACGGTACTGATGCCGCGGAACAGGGTTTCAACGCGCTGCCTGATCTCCAGGACTCCTGGGGCAACCCGATCGTATTCCTTCAGCAGGTTCGAAAGAGTGGACCACTGGTTGACGAGAGCGGCCCCAGCGGAAGCAGTGAAATGGGCCAGTTCAGCCCAAGTGGTCTTGGCCTGTACTTCCAGGCGAAGGCGCTCGGGGAGGATCGCCAACGACAGATGCAGACGTCTCTTTCGGGGAACGGAGCGATCGTCGGCAGTCGACTTGCAGGTGACAATGGCGATGGAAATGATGTTGAACAACGGCGATGGCTGACCGTTCTCGTTGCACATCCTGCATTCTACGACCCTCCGGACGGGGACTCCGTCGCGTGGCAGTACGGCACTGCACGAGGATCGTACGTGCTCCTTTCCGCGGGGCCCGACGGCGTCTTCCTGTCTCATCAGGACGGACCCCTGACCCCCGCTGGCGGTTACGAATCGGGTTGGGAAGACATCTCCCCGGAGGACATCGAGAAGTTCGACGATGTCGTGATCTACGGGGGCAGTTGATCCTGCAGCCATCCAAAAACCAAAGGTGCCCACGCCTGAGCGTGGGCACCTGTCGTTTTCGGTATCAATGTCCGCAGATCAGTCCACTTTCAACATGCCTCTTTCTTCGAGGCAGTCGAGGACGTCCTGGACGGACTCCTCAAGTGAACGCTCGGCCGTGTTGATGACCAGTTCCGCAGATTGAGGTTCCTCGTATGGATCGTCGATTCCAGTGAAACCCTTGATCTCGCCTGCACGCGCCTTCTTGTAGAGACCCTTGGGATCACGCTCCTCGGCAACCTCGAGTGGACATTCAACGTAGCACTCGATGAACTCGATGTCTGCATCAGCATGGAGCGCTCGAACCTGGTCACGATCCTCGCGATACGGGCTGATGAAGCTCGACAAGGTGATGACACAGGAATCAGCGAAGAGTTTGCAGACTTCACCGATCCTCCGGATGTTCTCCGCTCGATCCTCCGCGGAGAACCCGAGGTTCTTGTTCAGTCCCATGCGTACATTGTCGCCATCAAGTCGATAGGCAACGTGGCCTCGCTGGTACAGCACTTGCTCAAGGGCTACGGCGATCGTGCTCTTGCCGCTTGCGGAGAGACCCGTAAACCAGACGGTGCATCCCTTCTGCTTGAGAACTGCCTTCCGTTCGTCCCTGGTGACGGTTCCGTCGTGCCATGTGATGTTTGTAGCTACCTGTTCAGCCATGTGTTTCGTGCTCCTGATTCGTTAAGCCGTATTTTGATCAGACTGCCGCAGCCGATTCAGCAGTCGCCCATTCGATGAGTACATCGGCTACCTCCGGTCGAGAGAACTCGGCCGGTGGCCGTTCGCCCTTGTCAAGCAGTTCGCGAACCTTCGTACCACTGAGGAAGATCTGGTCTCCCTTGATCTTCGGGAATGTCTTGCTGCTGACCATGCCCTGGGCCATGTTGCTCCATGCAGCATGTTCGAACTTCAGGGGAGTCACGGCAATCTCGCCCGTGTTGAACTCGTCGAAGATGTTCTGGGCATCGTAGGTTCCGTAGTAATCACCAACTCCCGCGTGATCACGGCCGACGATGAAGTGCGTAACACCGTAGTTCTGTCGAACCAGGGCGTGCAGGACGGCCTCGCGTGGGCCGGCATACCGCATGGCGGCCGGCATCACGGTCAACATGGTCCTGTCATCGACGAAGTAGTGTTCGATGATGGTCTCGTAGCATTGCATGCGTACATCAGCCGGAATGTCACCCGGCTTGGTTTCACCTACGAGCGGATGGATCAGAAGCCCGTCACAGATTTCCTGTGAGCATTTGCAGAGGTATTCGTGTGCACGGTGAATCGGATTCCTGGTCTGGAACGCCGCAACCGTCTTCCATCCACGCTCGGCGAATGCAGCACGCGTTGCAGCAGGTGCAAGTCGATGCTCCGTGAACTGCTCCCCGGGTTCATGATCGGGTGTCACTGTCAGGACATGAATCGGACCTCCGACAAGCCAGTCGCCTTCCTCGAGAACGGCCTGAACGCCCGGGTGGGCGGGATCTTCCGTTCGGAAGACGCTGGGGAGTTCGAGTGCCTTGTCATGCTCGTAGATCGAGTTGATATCGATGACGCCCATGATCGTGCCATCGGCGTGAACGAGCGCCGCCTGCCCACCCTCGGCAAGCGTGTCCTTCGTCTCCGAATCGATTGCAAGCGTAATGGGGATGGGCCAGGGTGTGCCGTCCGCAGTCCGCATCGAGGTGCAGATCGACTTGAAATCCTCTGGGCCGACGAATCCCGTCAGGGGACTGAACGCTCCAATGGCGATCATCTCCAGATCGCAGGCCTGCTTGAAGGTCAACGTAATGGCCGGCATCGAACCAGCGGCTTCCTTGAGTTGCTTGGCTTCATCGCCGGTGACGAACCTGTTAACCAATGTTCCACCATTTGGGGCAATCAGATCATGTGAGGGCATCGCGACAGGGCTCCTGCAAGGGCTGGTTTGGAATGGATAAACCGGGAAACAGCCGATGGTAGTGACCTACACTGTCAAGGGCAACCTTTCATCACATGTTCCGTCGTTGAAGGCATTTGAATGCATATTCTTCACGTCATCTCCTCACTCGACCCGGCTGAAGGCGGCCCTCCTGTTGTTGTAACACGCCTCGGAGCAGCGCAACAGGAACGTGGACACGAAGTCGATGTCCTGGCTCATGCAGGAACGGATGACAAAAAACGCATCGACGACATGATCAGTTCACTTCCTTGCAATGGCCTGCAGAATGTGCACCTGCTGAACCGTGGAGGTCGAATCGAACGACTTCGAGCGAGCCATTCCAAGGCGTGGCTCCGTGAACATGTTGGAAGATATGAACTGGTCCACCTGCACGGCATCTGGGATCCAATCCTCAACAATGCAGCTCAAGCAGCCGCGCACGCAGGTACGGATTGGATCATCACCCCCCATGGAATGCTGGACCCATGGTGCATGTCACAGGGACGCCTTCGAAAACGCATCGCATTGGCCGCCTGGGCCGGAAAAATGCTCTCAGGTTCCCGTTTCATCCACGCGCTGAACCACGATGAAGAGCAGGGCATGAAACCGCACGTAGGTACGGCGCGGATCGAGGTGATCCCGAACGGCGTCTTCCTGGAGGAACTTGAACCTTTGCCGCCTGCTGGAACCTTTCGAAGCAGGCATGAAGACCTGTGTCTCGACGCGAAGCCATTCATACTCTTCCTGAGCAGGCTTCACTACAAGAAGGGCCTGGACATCCTGGTTGCAGCATTCGAGAGGGTCCATGAAGAGATTCCGGAATTGCAGGTGGTGATCGCAGGACCCGATGACGGGTACGAAGCAACATTGCGAACGCTCATGGAGGCAAGTCCTGCACGGAACAGGATGCATTGCATCGGACCGCTGTACGGCGAGGACAAGCTCGCTGCACTTGTTGACTGCAACTGTTTCTGTCTTCCAAGTCGACAGGAAGGATTCTCCATGGCGATCACCGAGGCGCTTGGGTGTGGAACCCCGGTCATCATCACGGATGCCTGCCATTTTCCGGAGGTCGCGGAGGCCGGAGCCGGACTGGTCACCTCACTGGATGCAACTGAAGTCGCCGAAGCCATGCTCCAACTCGTCCCCTCCCCGGAGACGTGTGAACAGATGGGCAAGGCAGGCGCTTCACTGGTTCGCGATGACTACACCTGGCCTGCAATCGCAGCGAGGTTGGATTCGGCACTCGGACTCGAGTGAGTAGCGGTCAGTCCGAGTAGAGCTGGATGTACAACTCCGCCACCCGGTCGGCATCCTGTTCACTGAGGACCCACTCGCGACCACGCTTCCCCATGGTGTCAAGCCGTGAGGGTTGATCAAGCAGTGGTTGGATGGCATCCGCCATGGCTCGAGCTGAACGCTCGACAATGACGGCGCCTCCGGATGCTTCCAGTTCAGGCCAGATGTCAACACTCCTGGTCGTCATGAGACCGGTCTCGCAGGCCAGTGATTCCAGGAGTACGAAGCCCCAGTTCTCCTGGTGAGTCGGCAGGACGAAGAGATCAGCAGCCTGGTAGAGGGACACCTTCCTGGTTCCCGAAACGAAACCGATGAAATGAACGACATCCTCCATGCCGCATGATGCCACCTGCTCCTGGAGTCGTTCGACATAGGCAAGATCTCCCGTCCCGGCAATGGCAACACGGACCGATGCTCCCCGTGAATGGAGTTCAGCAGCCGTTGCAACCAGATGCTCGAGTCCCTTCTTCACATGGATCCTGCTGAGGAAGAGCAGAACCGGGGGGCCCTCGAACAGTGCCGGGAAGGCATCGTGTGCCTCTTCCGGACCCGGAAGAACCTTGTACTCATCGAGATCGAAGACAAGTGGGACCACCCGTGCACGGTCTGGATTGAACCAGCGAGTCGCCTGCTGTCGTTCTCCTTCGGCAGTGCAGTGAACCGCCTTGGCATTGTTGAGCATGCGTCGACACCCCATTGCGAGGTAGAGGCGTTTCTTCAGCGACTTCTGTTTCATGCACCAGTCGTCAAGTACTCCATGTGGACTGACCAGGTATGGAATACCTGCACGGAAGGCGGACTTTGACAGCTGGTAGCAGGCTGGATCCCAGACCCCGTGCAGGTGCAACGCATCGCACCCCTTCAACTCGGCCTCGATGCGTTCGAGGCTGGTCCCCTGAAGCGGTTGGCGGCGGCGGCCCGATGGCGTCAACTCAAGAACGGACCGATTGGAACCCTGCGACGTCCACATGGACTCGAGATCAGCCTGGTCGAATGTGGCGATGACCTGTTCATGCCCCCGATCCGCCATGGCCGCGGAGATGTCAAGGACAGCACGGACAACGCCGCCCATCTCAAGGTCCATCGATCTGTACCAGTGAAGGACCTTCATGCTGCACTCCCGGGAACGACATTAGTGTAGATGGTCGTGACATCATTGATGTAGTTGTCCCAGTTCCACCGTGCCGCCATGTCCTCGCTGGCAGCCCGTCCCATGGCCTCTGCTGCTCCAGGATCGGCAAGCAGGGTATCAAGGGCCTCCGTCAAGGCTGCCGCATCCCCCACTGGAACCAGGCGACCGGTCACCCCTTCCTGCACCAACTCCCCGGTGGAACCCAGGTCGGAGGCGATCGTTGCGACACCGGCAGCAAGGCTCTCGGCAATGACAAGCTGGGGGTTGATGGTCAATCGCCTCATCGGTTGCAGCACGCACAGGGAGTTCATCACGAGTCCCGGAAGCGTCACGCCATCGGAATAAGGAAACCGGTAGACATGTACATTTTCATGTTCAGCTGCAAGTTCATCGATCCCCGGGATCGGATCCCAGTAGGGACGAATTGCAAAGTCAAAATCGAAACCGGGGTATCGAGGTGCAAGTTCGCCGTATGCAGCCAGTGCAAGGTCTGCGCCATTTTCAATCGAAGGATCGCGCCAGAAGAGAACCCGCCTTCGTGAGGAACTGCGTTCACCCTTGAACTCGCTCTGCAAGTCCCGGATGAGTCCATGTCGAACCTGCTTGACATGCAATCCTTCCACCTCGTACGCCTCCTGCACGAATCGTGTTGCGGTCACAAGTGCATCGACCCGCTTCCAGAGCCTGCGCGTCAGCAGGCTGCATCGCTCCGGGAACACTCCTGCAAACACAGTGCATACCACCGGGCAGGAAAGGCCCATCAGTCTGAGACCACCACCGAGGTGTGCAGTTCGGTTGTACCCATGAAGGTGGAGGAGGTCGAACTGCTGCTCGTTGCAGATGCGTTTCAACTGCCGTACCTGGCGACGAAGTGCCAGAAGCCGTACCCCGCGCCCCTGGTCGGAGGCCCGGGTGAGAATGCCTCCCCTGTTCCTTGAATCACTCACGAGGTGAACTGGAATGGATTGATCCAGGCAGGCTGGAAGTGATCGATCGCGTCCGTATTCATTCGTGACCAGGTGCACCTCGTGCCCGGCTTCCTTCAGTCGTCGCATCCCTTCCAGCGGAACCTGGATATGACCCGAAACGTTCTGCTCGAACCCGAGTTCTCCAGCTACCACCGATATGTAGTTGCCGATTCGCACGCGGGCTTCCTCATTGATTCCAGTGCGACAGGTCACGTCCTGTCTGGGCAGCGAGTCGTTCATTCATTGGACGAAAGTGTTCAACCAGTTGCTCACGGGTCTGGGGGTGCATCGAATAGTAGCCTCTCCCCGATCGCTTCTTGCGCATGCGACGCATCGCATTGCCAACGGGTCCCTGGCTGAGAAATGCCAGCACTGGTCGAAGGCCCAGGGACTGGGCCGTTCTCCTGATCCGTGGGAACATGGCCGAGTTCCTGATCTGCCCGAACTGGCTTGATTCAATCGATTCATCCACTCCGAGAATACGACACACCTCGACAAGGAAGGAACGATCGTCCTGTTCAAGGTCCTCCTGGAAGAGGACATGGACTCGTTCGGATGGCCAGTGGGAAAGGATGGCATCAAGCTGGTCCGCGTATTCACTCCTGGCAAGCAGGTCTGGATCCTCCTTGATGGCCTGCTCGAAGGAGCCCCACCCCTGTTCCTGCCTCCGAACCTGGTAATTGCTGTACACGCGATCGATGGGGTTACGCACGATGAGGAGCACGGTGATCTCCTTGAACACCCTTGCAACCTCTGGAACGATTCCCGGCAGGCAGTATCCAGTTGCCACCTCGCCAACCGCTGCATGTTCCGGTTGAACACCCTCGAATTGCGACAGGTACCAGTCCAGACCACGGTCCTGGTGGCGATCAAAGAAATAGGTCTGCTTCTGTGGAGGCAGGTATATCTCCGGATGTTCCCTCAAGGCAGCGTCCAGCCAGGTCGTGCCGCACCGCTGGCATCCAAGTACAAGAAACGTCAGGGGGTGTTCGTGTGAAACATCCGTCATGGGGCTGGTCGACTCATGCTCCTCGCGTGCTGAAATCATCGGTTCGGGGGCGGGGATCAGTCCAGCACGGGCCGGTCAGGGGATGCAGGGACCCCAAGCGGAAAGGATGATCAGCAGGTCAATGATATCGACCTGGCCATCACCATTTATGTTCCCAGGCAGGTCGGGGTTCGTCCCCCAGTCGGACAGGACGATCAACAGGTCGCCCGTGCTTACCAGGTCGTCACAGTTGAGATCCTGTTCACAACCCGCTTCAAGAATGGACGAGTTGTTCAGGTGGACGGTGACTGAGCCGAAATTCTGGCCGGGGAACGAGTTAGCCATGACACCATCCATGTCACCGTCATCATCCAGGTCGGCGAAGGAGGCAAACTTCGGATCGACTCCGCCCCCCGTCGATCCCCTGTCCTCGAACTGCCCGGTACCGTCATTGATCAGCAGCCGCATCTGCCCGGTGTTCTTCACCACAAGAGCAATGTCCGTGTATCCATCGCCATCGATATCGACCGGTTGTGCAAGTTCGACACTCGTCTGGACGACCATCGTCTCCAGTGCAAGCATGCCCGTTCCATCATTGACAAGCAGCGACAGTTCAGGCTGGCTCCGATGGGCAACGACAAGATCCATGTCTCCATCAAATTCTCGATCAAATGAACGAATGGAGCATGCCCCCCAAGTGACAGGTATGCTCACGAAATACTCCGACCCGAGCCACTCCTCATTCGCATCGACACCAGCGTTTTCGAAGACGTGGATAAAACCGCCGTTGAGCGTGGCACCGACGATCATGATCTCCGGATAGCCGTCACCATCAAGATCTGTTCCGTTGATGGAGATGCAGCGTGCGCCAAACCCCATGATCGTTTCCCTTCCCGGAGCAAAGGTGCCGTCTCCATTGTTGAGGAATGCATGCCAGCCGCCTGGAAGTTCGATGTCTCCGCCCATCTCTCCGAAGTCGGCGACAAGCATGTCAAGGTCTCCATCAAGGTCAAGATCCACTGCATCGATCCAATGGGGGTTGAATCCGGACGGATAGACCATGACAGGTCCGAACCCGAGCCATCCCCCGTCGAAACCGGCATTCATGAAGACGGTGGCCCCTTCGGCTGATGCCGAGGCGATATCAAGAAGTCCGTCGCCATCAAGATCCTCCAGGATGACGATCCTGTTCCAAGCCCATGCGCCGGAAAAGACTGAGCCCCATTCTTCAAGGTTACCCTCGCCGTCGTTGAGTAGGATGACGATTTCCCCTCCATACCTGTCACTGGCAATGACATCCGCGTCACCATCCGAGTCAAGATCACCGGTTGCAACGCAACGGATGAACGTGTGGTCATTCTTGGTCTCGACCTGGTACTGGACCGGGGCTTCGAACCCGATGTGTTCACATGTACCCGCCTCGAGCTGGCTGCCTGAGAACACAACTACCGCCATGCCCAGTAGGTGCTTATTCAGGACAATCACCCCAGGTCTCCAGCAGTGCGAGCAGGTCGAGATTGCCATCCCGGTCGATGTCTGTGACCGCTACACCGGTCGTGTTCTGCCCACCCGAGAGGTACTGGACGTAGGGGTCCTGCTGCCCATACGCATTCGCAGACAGACAACCAGCCACCACGACAACTAGCAACGGAACACCCCATCCTCTTGCATTTCGGACGTTCATGAACCCTGAAACCCTCCCGGGTAAACCTACCCCAGCCCCACGCTCAGCGGGAGGAGTATTCTGAAAAAACAGGCCCCTCCAGGACGTACAGACCCGCCAGGTGTACTCCGAGAGGGTTTCAGGGCCTAGGATGTCAGCCAGGAACCGCACGCAGCAGCACACCTGGAAAACACCTCGATGTCCGAAGCCCGGCGTGGAGTCAAGCGAATAGCAGCGAACTACGGCCGACTTGCGTCGACCCTGTTGATTGGGCTGGTCCTGGTCAAGGTGCAATTCATGTGGGTCGGATCGGAGGGATTCGGCCTGCTTGTCGCGATTGGAGCGTCTGTCGGACTGGCCGCCATGCTCCAGGACGTGATGCGGCAAAGCATGATTCGGGAACTTGGCGTCGTCTGGCATGCAGCAGAGGCACCGGATGCTCCAGGCAGCGCGGTCGAGCATTTCAGACGTGTGTATGCATCGTCATTCATTCTCTGTGGACTCGTGGCCCTCCTGACGGCGGGAGTGTTCACCGCATTCTTCTTCCTTTTGAAGGAAGGAATCTGGCCATTCCATGAGATCCCCGACGACTTCCGAATCGGCGGGCTCTGGATACTCACCTGCGAAGGCATCTCCATCTTCACGCTCGTTCTGCTCTCACCTGCATACAACATGTACATCGTGACGGAGCGTTTCTTCGAGAGCAACCTGTACTTCACTCTGAAGCGGGTGACCTATCTCATCTCGGCAGTCGTGCTCTTTCTCGCATTGGGCACGAACCAGATCGAACTCAGCCTGAAACTCTACGGCGTATGCGCTGCAGGCATGGCCCTGCTCCTGCTTCTGTTTGCCGTCGTCAGGATCATGTTCATCGACGCAAGACTCAGGCCGAATCTCATGAGTGCCGACGGCAGCGCTCTTCGCGAAATACTCGGTACTTTTGGATGGAACAGCACCGTCGTCACGGCGATGAACCTCCATGAACGCATCGGGGCGTGGATCATGCTGGGCGTGTTCGGACTCCAGGGAAGTGCCATCTTCGGACTCGCTCTCCGCCTTGTCAGTTACGTTCGCATGGGAACTCTCGGCATGACATTCGGGCTTGACGCGGTCAGTGCAAGGCTCGTTTCGACCAGGGAGAGCGACACACTCCAGGCTATTGCAAAGCACTCGACACGATTGCATGGCTACGTGGCGATTCCCTGTGCAATCACGATCTTCTTTCTCGCTGAACCACTGCTTCGACTCTGGGTTGGCGGTGAGCTTGAACACGAGAACGCCAACTTCATTCCAGCAACTGTCGTTCTCGTGAGGATCATGGTGATCGGCCTCATGAGCCGCGCGATCGCAGACGGTTGGATGAAACTGCTCTACGGTGCCGGGCACATCAAGCGGTATGCGCCCCTGATTCTTGCCGGCGGAATCGCAAACCCCGTACTCGCCTTCGTGCTGATCTACACACTTCCGGATTCAACGGAAGCCCTGTCTGGAACGATCCACTGGACGGAGAACTGGACGGGCCCAGCCTGGGGATTCGGTCTTGCATTCCTCGTCGTCCACCTGCTCCTGTTGCCGGCGATCGCAGCCCCCAGGTTCGGCACAACCTGGCTCAGGCTGCTGGGGTTGCTCGGGCGACCACTGCTCATTTCCCTGGTTGCATCCCTGATCTACCTCGTCGTGCTCCTCTGGTCCGGACCCGCACCATGGCCAATCCTCCTCGGAGCGTGCCTCGGCTTCGCCGTGATCTATGGACTGCTGGGCTTCATGTTCGGGCTCGAAGCACCTGAACGCCAACGTGGGATCCGACTGGCGAAGTCACTGCTGAAGCAGCGGCATCAAGCCAGTTGACCTTCCGGCATGTCCCCGGGCTCGACATCGGCCCCCTCGTCGTACCAGTCAATCTCTTCAGGATCTGCTTCTTCATCAGGCAGTACCCACTCCGAATCGTACGCCTCGAGATCATGTGCTACGGAGATGAAGAAACAGGCGAGGATGACGTGGAGGAAGGACCAGGCGTAGGTCGGCCAGTACACCACCTGGTTGAACAGGCCCTGCACGTACATGGCGAGGAGCAGGGTGGCCAGTATCGAGATGAGCAGTGGATCGGTGCCGAGCATCAATCGATTCTGCCAGACCGATCTCGTCGACTGGATCGATTTCCAAAGGAGCCAGAGCATCGGCACCGTATAGAGCAGGCCTCCCATGTACATCATGTTGAAATACGCACTGTGAGGGTGCATCCCGACGACGCTGCTCTTGAATGCTTCTTCACCGCTCACACCCAGGAGGCCGAACAAGGGACGCTGCGAAAAGACATCTCGTATGTAGGCTTCCCAGATGTAGATTCGCTCGGATTCAAAGTCACTGAGACGCTCCACGGCGGTCGCATCCGCCATTCCCATGACGTAGGAAACCGCAAATGCCCCGACCGACAGGGCGATGATGGTCATCACCGGCCGCTTGGAGAACTTGAACACAAGTGGAATCGAAACCATGAGGATCGCAAGCAGGGTCTGGCGTGAACCGGTAAGCAGTGCCATCCCCACCGTGATTCCGGCGGCTCCCAGGAGAATCGGCTTGAATACGACCCTGCGCGCAGTCAGTCCCTTGTATGCAAGCAGTGGCAATGCCAGTGCGAAGAGCATTCCGATCTGGTTCGAGTTCACTCCATAGGGCTCGAATCGATTGCCACCCTTCAGGAAGGAATCTCCGGGGAAGAGGATGAGCGCCGAAAGTGGAAGCGCCAGCGCAAGAAAACAGCCGAATGCCAGGGCATTGACAATGCGCATCAGGTCCTGTGCCGTGACGATCGTACGAGCAAGCATGATGGCGGCGAACACGAGGGTAAGCCACTGCAGTCGAAGAATGAGTGCGACCATTCGATCCTCGACCCGCAGCACGAAGAGGAATGCGACAACCGCCATGAAGAGGTAGAGCCAGACATAGCGAGGCAGGGTTCGCCTTGGACCCGGGTGCAGCATTGCTCCCAACCCGACGAATGAATAACCCAGGATGCTCGTGATCTTGGCGGCAGGAGGAAGCCACTGGATCTCGAACTCGGGCAATCGTGACATCGTCAGCCAGATTGGCATGATGGCCAGTGCAGCCGAGAGCCTGTACCTGCTGGGAATCGTAAGGAAGATGAAGATCGCGAAGAAAGCCCCAGCCACGGCGACTGGAAGCGGGACGATGTCGAGATAGATCTGAATGCGATCCATATGTCCTCGTGCAACTCCTTGAATCCTCAAATCCACCTTCAGTTGCTTCTTTTACAACTGCTCACCCTGATTTTCGGTGATCCCCGGGGGCCGACTTCAGGGCAATCCACGCCCTTGTCAAATCCAAGCGTAGGATAGGCACTCATGAGGCTCTTGATCCCATTCCTGCTGCCCCTCCTGTCCTGGGCTCCCACACCTCTTCACGCACCCGAGGCGGCCTCGCCACTCGTCTATGACGCGATCAAGTACTCGGCGGAAGGCCAGGGAGAAGCCACTCGGCGAACCATTCACAGGCTGGGGATTCCAAGCATCCCCGCCGCCTATCACGGTGGTGTCGACTGGAACCAGGATGGGACGATCACCAAAACCGACCGGAAGCAGTTCAGGAAGTGGGTAGACCAGACCCTGCCCCTCCATGCAAGCGGGCCGGCCATGATGGACTACGAGCAGCCCTGGTGGATCGAGCTCAATGCGAAGGAACTCGACCCTGAACGCCTGAAGGAGATCATGGCCGTCTACGTTGATGGATTGGCCGAAGCCCAGGCGGCCAGGCCGGACCTCCAGTGGGGCTACTGGGGCCTGCCGACGATGCGCAACCTTTCAAAGGGGTGGAAGGAACAGGGTCTTTCAATCGAACCGATCATCGCCCGAAGCGGGGCACTCTTCCCCTCGGCATACGATTGCACGCCCGGTTAGAACAGCAATGATTTCAAGTTGCACACGCAACGCGTCCTGGAAGCGGTACGAGGAAGAAAACCCGTCATCGTCTACCTGAACATGCGCTATTGCGGGCAGGGAGGAGACAGGACCAGGTTCATGCCCCTTGATGAACTGCTTGCAAATGCACATGCCGTGCTTGATGCCAGGTGGACGTCGCCCGATGGCACGGTGCACCAGGCCGATGGGATCGCCCTCTGGGATCCATACATCTGGAGTGAAGAAGAAGACTGGGCTTCACTGGATCGGTTGCACGCCGATGCCTATGCAAAACTCCATGCCCTGGCCTCACGACTCCGGCCTCGAAGAGAGACTCCAACTGAAGAGCCTGCTCAATCTTCGCCGGAATCGCCATCCCTGCCGGGAGGCCCTTGACGAGGGGGAGCACCCTGGCCGTTTCGGCGGCGTTTCATGCGTTCGCGGATTCGCTCACGTTCCTCTTCGCTCAGATCCTCCATGTTGCCGCGACCGCCTGGCCTGCGTCCCCGTGAACGATCTGAATTCATCCCTTCCTGTCCGCCGGATGCGATGTTCTCCAGTGCGACTCGCATCTGTTCCTGCTGCTCAGTCGTCAGCAGCGTCCAGAGCGTCTCCTGGACGGTTTCGAACTTCGGACGCTCCGCCTGGAGTCGCTCGAGTTCCTGCTTCATCGAGGCATTTGAAATCGTGTCATTTGAATCACGTGTTTCACGAATCTTCTGCTGCAACTCACGAAGTCGAGTCCGGTTCTTCTGGTCGTACTCTCCGTTGAGCTCCTGGTACACCTTCATCAGGGATTCGGCCTCGGTTCGCTGCTCCTCCGTCAGTTCCATTTGCAAGTAGACCTGGGCCCACTGGCGAGGTTGGATCCGCCTCTGTCGCCCCTGGGTGGGGCGAACGTCGGTCGGCGCACCGGATTTGACCCACTCGACGATGACTTCGATCTCCGCCTCGGACAACGGACCGCCCTCCGGAGGCATGATGTCATCATGCCCCGCATCCAGTTGGATACGCTTGACCAGTTCGCTGTTGGCTGGATCGCCCTTGAGAACAACCCAGTGCTTTTCCGAACCGCTGAAGACCATTTCAAGTGGCATCAACTGTATGCCACCCTTCTGGGAATCCGGACCATGGCACTTCTGGCACTTGGCGCTGAAGATGCTGAAGACATCCAGCTGCTGCATTCGTCCCTGGATCTCTCCACGGGGCTTTCCACCACCTTGATTACTGACCGTGTTCGAGGGATCGACCGTGGGACCCGAGAGGAACCCCTCCTCGGGTTCCTTCCCCGCATCCTTGCCTTCTTCACGTTCTGCGACCTGTTCCGGCGAGGTCGGGTCGAACGGTTCCTCATCATCAGCCGATGCGTTTGAAATCAAGACGAATGAAAGCAGCCCTGCGAGCAGGGATGTGTTGTTCAGGATGTCTCGAGCATTCATTGCTGCCAATACCTCGATTGATGGTGTAAGGAGTTTTCCCGACTGCTATGATTCTACGTCTCCAAGGTCGTGGACATCCCCACGACAGCCTGAATGCCCCTGGAAGGCGATTCATCATGCCCCTGACCCCAGATCGAATCAAAACTGCACTCTCCAGCGTCCTTGATCCCGACCTGGGGAAGGACCTGGTCACACTCGGCATGGTCAAGAACATCGATGTTGATGGTAACTCGATCAAGGTAGGAATCGAGTTGACGACCCCCGCCTGCCCCATGAAGGACAGGATCAGGTCGGACATCGAGATGGCGATTCAAAGGGAAGCTGAACAAGGGGGGAATGCCTCGCCCTCAATCGAGGTCGACTTCACCGCGCGTGTTCGATCAGCAGAAAACCCGGACAGGCCGAGTCCCCTTCCTGGTGTCAAGCATGTCATTGCCGTCGGGGCAGGCAAGGGTGGCGTCGGCAAGTCAACCGTTTCAACGGTTCTTGCGACCGGACTTGCCAGGCTCGGGTCGCAGGTCGGACTGCTCGATGGGGATATCTACGGGCCTTCTCTGGCCACCATGCTTGGACTGGACGACATGCAACCAACCGCCAAGGGCGACATCCTTGATCCTTTCGTAGTTGATGGGGTGAAGTGCATGAGCATTGCAAAGCTCGTTGATCCGGAGAAGGCGATGATCTGGCGCGGCCCGATGGCGCACAAGGCCTTCTCGCAACTGGCACTTCAGACCGACTGGGGCGAACTGGACTACCTGATCGTGGACCTGCCTCCAGGCACGGGCGACGTGCCTCTCTCGCTGGCCCAACTTCTTCCCTTGACCGGATCGGTTGTCGTCTGCACTCCACAGCGTGTTGCCCTGGAGGATGCACGCAGGGCAGTACGAATGTTCCAGCAACTCGACGTCCGTGTACTCGGAACGGTTGAAAACATGAGTTGGTTCGTGGGGAATGACGGTGTTGAATACGACATCTTCGGCCGAGGTGGGACGGAGAAGATGTCCGAGGCCATGCAGATCCCCTTCCTTGGGGCCATACCGATCCATGTGAAGATGCGGGAGCATGCCGATCAGGGAACGCCGTCATTGAACTTCCAGATCGAAGAGGAGTTGACGCAGAAACTTCTGGGCATGTGCGGCGAGCTGGCCCGGCAGGTTTCAATCGCCACTGAACTCGATCACGGATCCAGACCGACGCTCAGCATCAGCTGAAGAGCAGCACCATCATCGTGATCATGATCCCGTTGTTGCAGGCGTGCATCGTCATCGACCCCACCAGCGAACCACGCCATTCACGCATGAGTGACATGCCGATGGCCAGCGAAGCCAAGGCTGGTATGGCGACCAGTCCCTGGGGATGGAGAGCCGCGAAGATCACGGAGACCACCAGCGTGCTGATTGTCACGCTCCAGGCCACACGCATCGAAGCGGTGGCTGAACGAAGTTGTCGATAGAGCATGCCGCGGAACACGGTCTCCTCGACAATGGGCGCCACGATGACCGCGACGAAATAGACCTGGATGATCATCCATACATTCCCTTCCGCGACGGAGAGCAGGATGGGATGAACAGGCTGCGGTGTCGTTTCGAATCCCGTTCCAGTCTGGCCTGAACCGGTCATGGCCATGAGGATGAGCATGACAAGGACTCCTCCTGCAAGCAGCGGAAGCATCATCATCCATCCGCAGAACCCCCACCCGAGTTCCTTCCACAGGCCAGTGCCCCTGGTCAAACCCATTGCGGTTCGTACTGGAGTCCATCGCATCCCGCGAAACACCGGCCATGCGGCAGCGGCAAGGGTGGCAAGTTGAATGAGTCCGACAAGGAAGAGCGCATGGGGTTCCAGGGAAGGAATCAACACCAACACGAACCCGAGAAGCAGTTGCATTCCAAGGAACAGGATGATCCAGATGGCAAAGGCTTCTGCAAGAAGTCCATCTCCGGGTCCGGATGACCCCAGTCCATGGTGAAGACGACCCATTGATGCAAACACGATCAAGATGATCAGGAGAACAAGTCCGATGAAGAACCCTCCACCGAATCCCACTACTGCGAAGAAGATTGCAATGCATGTTCGTATCGCTGGCTCATCAACGGCGGCCATTTCAGACTGGTCGCTGCTTGAAACCGTTGCCAGTTGACCAAACCAGCCCAAATGCTCGACGAGGAATGATCGTCCTTCCTCACCGAGTACACCCGTTCCTCCCCCATCCTCCGCATAGCGAAGTTCGAGGAGCCGAATGACCTCCTGCTCGGAATCACTGGGCATGTACCCGGCTTCCTCCGCCTGCACCTCGATTCGGAGCAACGCATCGCGGGCTAGCTCACTTCCCTGCATCTGGCCACGGAGCACGACCCCCCGCAGCCGCCTGCCCATGCTGCCCTGGTCGAATCCCGGCAAGACAGCCCCCGCAAGCGTGGCATCACCCGTGACCAGCTTGATCCCAAATGCGTAACGACCTTCAACCTGTTCAAGCAGATGCCGCTGCGCAACCTCGGTCCTGGCTCCAGCGCTGCTTGAGGCATCCAAGACGTGCAGCATCGCCACGGCCAGCGTCAAGAGGAGGATGAGCACCCAGGCAACTGATGGAAATGATCGAGGGGCCACTGAATCCTCAAGACTGTGTGAGTTGAACTTCTTGGAGTTCATGATCGAGTCCAGAAACGCCCCGGGGGGCCTAAGGAGGGCTGAAAGAGGCTCCCTCATCTTGACAGAACCGTTCTTGCATGTATCCTCGCTCTTTCGCCTCATGGTCGCAAGCCATGGGGCGGTCCTGCATGGGCTCGGCGTCCATGAAGGGGACTGGCAGGCGGATATCCGCATCAGGTTGTACCAAGCAAGGACAAGGTGAAGCATGCCCCGGCAGACCACCTTCATGAAGACTGGTGAAGTGACTCGCTCATGGCATCATGTCGATGCCGAGGGGCAGGTCCTGGGCCGTCTTGCCGTCAAGGTTGCTCCGATTCTCATGGGCAAACACCAGCCGTCCTATACACCACATGTTGATACGGGTGATTTCGTCGTGATTACGAATGCATCCAAGATCGTTCTGACAGGCCGCAAGGGTGAACAACGAATGCACCTGAGTTACAGCGGCTACCCTGGTGGGCTCAAGTCAAGGAGCATGAATGATCTCCTCGCCAAGCACCCAGAGCGTGTCATCGAGAACTCCATCCGACGGATGCTTCCCAAGTCCAGGCTCGGCAGGGCGATGATCAAGAAACTCAAGGTCTACGCTGGGCCAGAACATGATCTGGGAGTCCAGGACATGACTGAAATTACGATTTGACAAAATCGATACAGGAATACGGCAACAGATACCCATGACCGAAGAAGCAACAAACCCAACACCGGAAGAAACCACGGACGCTGCGCCGGAAACTGCCTCTGAAGCAACTTCCGAGCCGACGGCTGATGCTGCAGACGCAGCAAGTCCCGAAGTTGACAAGGCTCCTGCAAGTAAGAGTGAGCCTGTTGCTGAACCTGCTGCTGAACCTGTTGCTGAACCTGTTGCTGAACCTGCTGCTGAACCTGCTGCTGCACCTGTGGCTGCACCTGCTGCTGCACCTGTGGCTGCACCTGCTGCTGCACCTTCGGACGAACCGAAAGCTCCTGCTCCCGAAGACTCCGTACTCGAGAAGGTGTCACTTCCCGCAGATGCACATGGGTGGTGGCGTGGTACAGGTCGTCGAAAGGCTGCCGTTGCCCGCGTCCGCATCAAGCCGGGAGAAGGCTCGTTCATAGTCAATCAGCGACCAATGGAATCGTTCTTCAACGAGGAGCGTGACCAGAAGAACCTCATGGCAGTCCTGGAGAAGACGAGCATGGTCGGATCCGTGGACATTCACGCCAAGGTCAATGGTGGCGGCTATACCGGTCAGGCCGGTGCCATCATCCTGGGACTTGGACGTGCACTTCGGAATTACGACGTTTCGCTGGAATCCACATTGCGTGAGAATGGGTTCCTCAGCCGCGATCCACGTAAAGTCGAGCGGAAGAAGCCTGGTCAACCCGGCGCCCGCAAGAAGTTCCAGTTCTCGAAGCGTTGATCCCTCCCGGGAATCCACCTGCTACCACATGAAGCTCCCGAGCCTTCGTTCGATTGCCGTGACTGTCGTCTCCTCGGATGCGGCCAGGCTGGACAAGGTGCATGGAGCTCCGCCATCAAGCCCGTACCGCCGACGGACCAGTGTGGCATCGACTGCCGGCATCGCATCGATCAAGGGCAAACGAAGAGGCCGTGGCATGAGGTGAGGCCAGGGTATGTATGACCAGTACAGTGTCTCCAGGTCGTCGACAGCATCATGAGAACGCACGGCCGCTCGCCTGGGCTGTGGAATGATGCCACGACGATCCAGCTCTGCATTCAGACGCTCTTCAACCGCCGGCATCAGTCGGGCTGCATCCATGGGATCGCTCCCGTCAATCCGATTGCATATCACTTCCAGCGAGATGGCACGGTAGAGCAATCGCGCCTCACGTGGCATGGCTTCAACGGGTTGCTTCAAACGTTCCTCGATGATCCGACCAGCCGAGTTCCATATTTGAAGAACCAGGCGAAGGTGAAGCATGCTCGTCCAGCGAAGATCCGTCTCCACTGCGTCAAGTTGAGCGACGGATGGCGCCGCGGGCATGATCTCCATTCCTTCCGCTGCCCTGCCCTGGAGCAACTTCAAGGCCTCCATGTCACGCTGTAGATTTTCAGGCTTCATGTCATCTGCTCCTGTTGCTCCAAGGCAGGCGGGATGAGGGAGCCTGGTGCGACACATCTCCTCTTTGAGAATGGCGTTTCCTTCCGTGCCTGGCGAAGTCCATGGAAGTGGAATCGCAGCAAGTCGGCGTCGGCGAATCCGAAGCACGGCTCGATGAAGTGCATCCGGGCTCTTTCCGAAATGATCGGCTATGCGGCGTGTCGCCACCCCCCTGCGACGTGCACGAATAGCCAACTCGATGTCACGATCACGCAGTGGACCATGTTCCTTGAAGAGCGGAGCCTGGACCCTTGACTCGTTCCGGCGAAGCAGCCGGCGGATCGACTCATGACCTCGGCCTGATTCTGCTGCAAGACGAGCAGATATGTCATTGAGCGAGGCACCGGGGTCAACAGTGACCAGCTCCCCTGCCCTCTGGATCAACGAAGCACGTTCTTCCCGGCTCATCCGTGTCATGTTCGAAGCTCGGACGATGCGTTCTCCATGCCTGCCGAGAAATCGCTCGAGCGCATCAGGAAAGCAGGAAAGAATGCGTCGACCCGCCTCGCCACGTACCCAATGCATTACAAGGCCGTCCTTGCGACAGCGTTGAAGCGTCCGACGGGAAACACCCCATCTTCGTGCCACCTCGTCCATCGGTACGGCACACCCGCGTGGCTGATCGGGATCGAGTGCCAGGTCCCAACTGAGTCGCTGGATGAAGTTGACCAGGTCCCTGGACAGGGCGTTCCCGACAACGGATGTCGATGCGTCAGGTCGATCGGTCCTGTAGGACGTGATTCGGAACACGATGAAATCGTCTGGATAGAGGCGATCCGGCTCGATGTCTTCGAGGAGCTGCTCTGCGGCATTCATCTGTCGATGGTGGGTTTCATCCGGTGCATATTCAAGTTGCCTCAGGAGTTCCTGCAGGACGACGCTCGTGAAAGAAGCCGTTCGCGGCATTTCATGCCCCTGGGAAACAAAGCGGCCTGCACTGTTCGACGAGGCCGTGGGCTGCTGCAAGTTCGAAGAATCGTTCGAGTCCCTCCCGCTGAAGTTGCCCGAACTCATAGCGGATGCCGGATGAAAGGTATTCCTCTGCCGTGTCCTGTGGCCAGTTTCTTGCCCGGCTCTCCCTGCCGACGAGGGTTTCGGAATGCACCCTGTTGTAGCGGTGCTGTCGATCAAGGATGCTGACAATCCTTCGTGCATCGTCAGGATCCAGATCGGCTCCGGCAAGCCAGATCCCGAACAGGAATGGAAGCCCGGTCAACTCATGCCACGCTTCCCCCAGATCCATCTGGTACGGGTAGCGGCCTGGAGGTGGTGAACCGGAAATGACCTTGTCTCCGATCAACATGACTGCCGGGGGCCATTCAACATTTTCGACTGCGGCATCGAAAGGAACGACATTCACTTGCCGTGCATATCCTTCTCGGAGGAGTACCTGGAGCAGTACGACCGACGTGTGGCTGTCCGAGTCGCAGGAAACCTCGTCAAGAGTTTCGAATGGCATGGTTGAATACAGGCGAACGGTCTTCGTTGCGCCGATGCAGCCAAGCGAAGGCGCCGGCAGAATGACCAGTGGCGCCGTGGATTGCTGGTAATCGATCGAAGAGCAGAGGGCTGCATCAACCTCGCCCTGTTCAAGCAGGTTGATCAATCTGCTTGGAACCGCCTCGGTCAGGCAGATGTCATCACAGACCTCAAGCCCCGAGATGATGGGCTGGGTATTGAGGAACCTTACGACTCCAAGCCGGAGTGGCTGCACGAGCGACTTCGCTTCCATCGTCACAGTATATGCGGGTATCCGACGCTTCCCGACAGCCTGGCAACCACCCCCTTGCACAGCAGGGAATGGGCCGGCATCGGTTCATGAGTCGTCGAGCCCGGGAAGCGCGAGAGCAAGGTGGTGCGGCCCGCAGGCGGCTCCGCGTTTTCGTCTCGCTTCCAGGGCTCGAGGATCATGAAATGCCACGCTCGGCGCCGGACTGTCTATCGGTCTGCTGCACCAGCTGCACCAGCAATTGCAGAGCAGGGCTGGTCCATTTCAAATCAGCTGAATTATCGCACCTTGCACGGTATCCGGACGCTGGAGTCAGCCGGTAGCCATCCGTTCTTCCGGACCAACTGTCTCAATGAAGGCGACATCACCCTCATACCGACGTGGGATCCGTGCATGAAGACATGAAAGCAGGGCATGCGGTTTCAGCCCGGCCGATTCGGCAAGTGAAAGGAGTCCATTTGGCGCATCCTGCTTGCGAGAAAGCAGTTCGACACCCACCCCAAGTCCCTCCCCCCCCAGAAGTGGCAGGAGGTCCGTGAGATCGATGATCACCTGATCCATGCTGACTGTACCGACCACAGGCGCGTACCCGATCAGTTGATCCTGTTTCATCAGGCCCACGACACGTTGCTGCTGCACGTCGACTGACTCCAGTGGTATCAGGGGATACCCGTCGGCATATCCGACCGGGACGACTCCGAGCATGCTGTTGCGCCTTGCCTGCCATTGACCGTCATAGCCGACGCATTCACCTTCTTCGACTTCTCGAACCTGGATGACACGGCTTGTCCAGCGAGCAACAGGTTCGAGTGTCTTCGCTTCGGGGCTGGCATCTCGTACAGGACCCGGAGGACAGGCTCCTGCCCACGCCAGCCCGACGCGAACCATTGACCTGTGGAAGGCCGGCCCACGAAATACTGCAGCAGTGTTTGCACAATGAACCAGGCAGTCACTGTCGATTCGATCAATACAGGCATCGAGGACTGCATCGAAGATCGCCCTCTGCTGGACCGTTGTCTCCTCGCTGCTTCCTGATGAACTGAAATGTGTACACACCCCGGCAAGATGCAGTTGCTTGTGATCCACGATGCGGTCAAGAAGTGTGGGAGCGGATTCGGCAGGACATCCACCACGGTGCATTCCCGTATCAACCTTCAAATGAAGGTGCAGCAACTGGCCCAACTCCATGGCAAGTTCCTGGAGGCAGTCGAGGTGGTCTGCATCATGCACCACGAAATGGACCTGGCCCGTACGAACGCCTTCATGCAGATCATCGACAGGAGACACATGTCGAACAGGCATGAGAATGAGGATCGGCAATCGACTCACAGGTGAAATCAACTCAGCCGCTTCACGAGGTGTATAGACGGCAAGCATTCTTGCCCCAGCTGACTCCATGGCCGGAGCGATCCTCCTCGCTCCCAGCCCATAGGCATCTGCTTTCACCACTGGACAGAGACGGCATGCTGGACCGATCACCTGCCGCAATCTCTGGAGATTGCGAGTAACTGCGGAAAGGTCGATATCGAGTCGGCTCAGTTCATCCATGGAGGGAAAGTGGGAGCATCCTTGCTCCTCCCTTGTATCGTCAACGCCATGATCCTACCATGTCCGACTCTTCAAGGGGCGTGAAGCAACTATCGACCCCAACAACAGCAACAGCAGTAGTAACAGCAACATGAGCGAAATCTTTTCAACATCAACCTCATTCGCTGACCTCGGCCTGCGACCTGAGATCCTCCAGGGGATCGAGGACCAGGGGTTCGAGTTCCCAACGATGATCCAGGCGACCCTGATTCCCCCCGCCTTGGAAGGCAGGGATATCCTGGGCCAGTCCAAGACCGGCACGGGCAAGACCGCCGCGTTCGGCCTGCCAGCCCTCCAGATTGCTGACAAGGGGTCACCCTTCGCCTGCCTCTGCCTTGTTCCTACCCGTGAACTGGCCATCCAGGTTGCTCGGGAATGCAGGGAACTTGGTCAGCACACGGGCCTGAAGGTTCTTCCTGTCTACGGTGGTCAGTCAATCAATACCCAGGCCGAGAAGCTGAAGAAGAAGCCACAGATCATCATCGGCACCCCCGGACGCGTCATGGACATGAATCAGAGAGGCCTCCTTCCATACGACCAGATCAAGTTGGCCATCCTTGATGAAGTGGACCGAATGCTGGACATCGGTTTTCGCGATGACATCAGGAAAATCCTGGGAACGATGAAGCAGAAACACCAGACGATCTTCGTCTCAGCAACCATCTCGGACGAGATCGAGCGACTTGCACGAAAATACATGAACGATCCCGTTGAACTGTCCGCAGTTGATGCGTCGAGTCTCACTGTTGCACAAGTGGACCAGTCCTGCGTCGGTGTCCAGGAATGGGACAAACGCAGCCTGCTTGAACACGTGATCAGGGTTGAAAAACCTGACCTTGCACTCGTGTTCTGTCGCATGAAGGTCACAGTGGACAGGGTCGCAAGTTCCCTGCAGAAGAAGAACATCGATGCCGTGGTCCTCCATGCCAATCTCCACCAGGGTGCGAGAAACAGGGTGATGGACAAGTTGCGAAAACGAGAAGTACACGTTGTCGTTGCATCTGATCTTGCCGCAAGAGGGATTGATGTCGATGACATCACGCATGTCATCAACTACGACGTCCCCGAGGATCCGGAGGTCTATGTTCACCGGATTGGTCGTACGGCACGGAAGGGAATGAAGGGGAAGGCCATCATGTTCGTCACGCCCGACCAGGCCGACCTTCTCTCGAACATCGAGAAACTCACCAACGTCGAAATTCACCAGACTCGTTACGAGGACTTCAAGCCCGGCCCAGAGCCTCGACGTGTCGTCGAAGAACGGGAAAAGGTGGAAGCCCAGCGTGAAGCTTCCAGGAAGACCAAGGGCCGCGTCGTCGACACCGTTCCCGACAAGGACCAGGGCGTGGATGCAACCAAGTTTCCAGGCGGAATCGTGCCCAAAGCCCTGCCGAAGAAACGACTGGGCGGACGCATTCGAACGCGAAGGTCCTGAGCCTCACCGTGGCCGAGATCATCCTTCATCCAGAGGTCGAAGCCGCGCTGGCCGCTGCCTCTCCGATCGTTCTCCTGGAAACAGCTGTTCTGACGGCAGGCATGCCTGATGCACCATGGCGTGACGAATGGGCACTCGATGCACTGGAAACTGCAGTCCCCGGATGGGATCCAACCGTATCACTGGCGCTGGAACTAGGTCGACGGATGGAAGCCTCCGTCCGTGACCATGGGGCCATACCGTGTACGACCGCCATCATTGATGGAAATCTGCACCTGGGCCTTGAGCAGGAGTCACTTGCAAGACTCATCAAGCGTGGCCACGGCGCAAAGGCGAGCATGACGTCCATTGCGCATGTCATGCAAGCCGGTCGATGTGCCGGGACGACTGTCTCCGGAGCACTCCTGGCATGCAGGGTACTGAACCATTGCCACGATGAAGACGCCAGTTGGGCACCAACTCTGGCCACAGGAGGCATCGGTGGTGTCCACCGCAACTGGCAGGACTCTCCGGATGTCTCCGTGGATCTCCATGCAATGTCGACAACAAGAGCCTGCATCGTCGCATCTGGAAGCAAATCGATCCTTGACACGTCTGCGACGCTCGAAGTACTTGAATCACGTGGAGTGCCGGTGCTGGGCTGGCAGACTGACCGATGGCCTGCGTTCATCACGAAAACCCAGAGTGAGGCACCACGAATCACCCGCGTCGAAGATGCAGCGGAAGTAAAGCGCACCTGTTCAACTCAATGGGATGTATTGAATCTGGAAGCCTCCATCCTCCTTGCCAATCCTCTTGATGATGCTCTGGCTCTGGATACACAGTTGCACGATCAGCACGCAAGTGCTGCAGAACATGCAGCTGCTGATCGGAATGCAACAGGCATAGATCGAACCCCGTTTCTCCTGGGCTACATGGCCGACGCCACGCAAGGCCGATCTGTCGCAGCGAACCTCGCCCTTCTTCTCGACAACGCCTCCCGGGCTGCGGAGATATCCTGCCTCCTCGCAGGGCCACACCTCGCTTGAAATCCAACCTTGACACCCCCCCCTCGGGCTGTTCTACTCTGCCTGTGGATACGGGTCGCTCCTGGTGGGCTGACTCGGCTCCGCATCAACCAGTGAAACACCAGAACTCTTCCCTGGATTCACGGCGAGTCCTGCATTCCTGCACCGTGCAGCCTGCAGCAGAGTCGATCCAACACGAGACCTTGCATGAGCACGACGTGCACCGGCATACTTGAATGGCTTTCCGCCACCGAATGTCGAATTCGACAGTTCGACAACGGGATCATCAAGGACAGCAATGATCCGCTCGTCCCGCCACAGATCTCGGAGGAGTACGGCCTGAAACCAGCCCAGGAAGTTACCGCAACGGTCGTGGAGAAGAGGCCCCGGCGACGCTCCGGGCGGAAGCGTGGCTCACCACGCCCCGTCGTGGAAACGATTCTCTCCATCGAAGGGCTTGACCCCGAGGAAGCAACCGACCGAACCTCGTTCGAAGACCTCACGGCAATCGACCCTCAACCAAGGCTGTCCCTCGAGCACCCCGGCTGCCCACCCGCCTGCAGGCTCATCGATCTCTTCTGCCCACTGGGATATGGAACAAGGGGACTCATTGTTGCTCCGCCAAAAGCAGGCAAGACGATCCTTCTCCAGAACATAGCCTCAGGCATCAAGATCAATCATCCCGAGGTCGAACTGGTTGCACTTTTGATTGATGAACGACCGGAGGAGGTCACGGACTTCCGTCGAAATGTGCCTGCTCATGTTCTTGCATCATCAAACGACCAGGACATCGATCGCCATATCGAACTTGGAATGCTGGCGATAGACAGGGCCAAGCGCATGCTCGAAATGGGGCATGACGTCGTCGTGCTGCTGGACTCGCTGACCCGGCTTGGTCGTGCATTCAACAACTCGCGTACCTATGCCAACAGTGGTCGAACAATGACCGGGGGTCTCGATTCAAAGGCCCTCGAGATTCCCAAGCAACTCTTCGGATCCGCACGAAATGCCGAGGGAGGCGGGTCGTTGACCATCATTGCCACGTGCCTCATCGATACGGGCTCAAGAGCCGACCAGATCATCTACGAGGAATTCAAGGGAACCGGGAACATGGAACTCATTCTAGATCGTTCCATTTCCGAACAGCGGCTCTTCCCCGCTATCAACCTTGCCGCATCAGGGACAAGGAAGGAAGACCTGTTGATGCCCGAGCAGGAACTGAAGACCGTAACGGCACTTCGAAGACGCTTGATCAACATGAAGCCTCCGACCCAGATCGAGCAGTTGCTTGGCGCCCTGCAACGATTCGAGACCAACGAAGACCTGGTCAAGGGGTAATACCATGGCACGTTCAGGCAATGCAAAGGCCATTGCCACGCTTCTCTATTCAGGCGCCCTGGCCGAGGCAGTCGCTGCATGTGAGGAGTCTCTTCAGAGGCACCCGAATGATGATGAGGTCCTTGCCCTGCACGGACAGTCTCTTGCCCAACTTCGACGAAGAGATGAGGCCATGGCCAGCATCATGAAGGCCATCCGGCTTGAGCCGAAGCGACCCGAATACACCACGCTCCTTGGCGAGTTGTACATGAACAGTGGTCGCTACCGGGATGCGCTCATTCAATACGACAGGGCGATCAAGTCGCACCCCCTGTATGACCCCGCCTGGGCAGGAAAGGCTTCGACCTATCTTCGGATGAGCAAGCCGGAGAAGGCTCGAAAGGTCATAGAGCAACGTGTCGAATCCGATGACATCACGCCATCAATAGCAGTGCTCCATGCACGCGTGCTGGTCAAACTGGATGAAGCCGATACTGCAGTGGAAGTCCTTCAACCCTATCTGGATGACACGTCCATCCCTATTGAAAACCAGCGAAGCGTCTGGTTCACACTTGGAAGTGCCCACGAGAAGGCTGACCGGCTCCCTGGTGCATTCGAGGCGTATTCGAACGCCAACGGTTTGATTGGCAAACGTTGGAACAGAACGATGCAGGCCGGCATGCATGATCTGACAGCCGAGCAGTGCAGCCGAGCCGAACTGCAGGGAGGCGCACGCTCTGGAGCAGATGGCTCGCGGATGGTGTTCATTGTTGGGCTGCCTCGTTGTGGATCTACACTCACAGAGCAGATCCTTCACAGCCACGAGAAGGCTCATGGCATTGGGGAATCTGAACTGCTGCCGATCATCGCTGCCCGATTCCATGAGCACGGTGAAGATGGAACTCCTCGTCCGATGTCGATGAAGGACCTTGATGGAGAATCGCTCACCGCTGCAGCAATGGAATACCTCGAGAAGGCGACACTCAATGCAGGAGATGCCGCCAGGGTCATCGACAAGCAACTGGGCAACTACCTCTACCTGGGTTTCATTGAGAAAGCCTTTCCTGGAGCACGAATCATCCATTGCAGAAGAAACCCGATGGACCAGTGCCTCTCGGCCTGGTCAAGGCAGTTCCCCCCGGGCACGAACGCGTGGGCCGATGAACTGGAGTCGGCAGGTGAGCTGTACTGCATGTACGAGGGCCTCATGGATCACTGGCGAAATACCCTGTCCGCCCCGATGCTCGAACTTCGATACGAAGATCTCGTCCAGGACACGGAAACCCTCTCGAAACGGATCATTGAGTTCTGCGACCTGGAATGGGACCCGGCATGCCTCAAGTTCTGGGAGAACAAGAGGACTGTCCTGACAATGAGCAGCGACCAGGTGCGGCAGCCCATCTACGACACGGCCCGGAACCGACATCGAGCGTGGGGTGAACTGCTTGACCCCCTGGCAGGTGCCCTCGGCGGCGCAGTCGAACGATACGGTTCCTGATTGCGCCAGTACTCGAAGTAAAAGAAATCGCCCCGAGCAAGCTCGGGGCGATCGTGTGTGTGTGTGTGGTGCGACTGCTGGTCAACAAGACCCAGTCGCGGAGCAGGATAAACCTGCTCAGGCGCGGCGGCGTCTACGACCAGCGATGCCAGCGAGACCCAGCAGGGCGAGAGCGCCCGGAGCTGGAAGCCACTGGTCATTAGCTGACCATGTATTGCCGTCTGCATCCTTGCCTTGGAAGTTGAGACTTCCATAGAGGTCTGAATCAGAGCCTCCACCGGAAAGCGTCAACTGGGCAATAAGAACTCTACCACCGTTTTCTGCACCCTGAGCATCGTCAGGAGTGACATACCACGAACCATTGGACGTGGTTACTTCGTCACCGAAGGCTGAGAAATCGACACCCTGCTGTGCAACTACATTTCCGCCGTCACTGTCAGCCAGGCCAATCGTGACCCAACTGTCGTGAATTAGACTTGGAAATGCGCCGTACAGCAATGGATTGATGTTGGTGGACATGTTGCCACCAAAAGCATTCTGGTAGAGGGCTGCCCCTCCAAGATGCAGTGGGTTGTCTGCGCTGCCAAAGACAGCGTCAAGACGCGCACCTGCGTCAAGGTCCACGTAGATTCGGTACGTATCGCCGTAAGCGGATTGCGCATGCAAATCAGCTGACATACCTTGGTATGCAGCAGATGCGGTGCCCGCTAAGAGCAACATCCCGACTCCGGAACCAACCGAAATCATTCTGTTCATGAGATAGTTTCCTCCCTCTCTGTACAGAGTTAGTAGTGCGCAGCCCTTCTCATTCAGGAGGTCTTGTACCAGCCATGTGCGCCACCGTCTGCACACCAGCACGGCGGACCAGTACCGCCTCCAACATTTTCTTCCACCCCCCAAGTTATCTCAGCCGACTGTCTCGTCAATGGCAAACTCCGTATTCATTCTCAATTTCTGGCCATTACCAAATCGCTGATTAACAGGCTTTAAAGCCTGTTGACCTTGGATAAAGACCTCTCCAAAGGCCATTACAACTCGAGTTCAACCTGTCAACATCTATTTTGAAAGTGAAGTCGCGTTTACATGCTCTTCAAGGCCATGTGCATCCATTCGTCACTAAAAGAAATCGCCCTGGGACATGCCCAGGGCGATTCGTGTGTGTGTGTGTGAACGTGACCTGTTGCCTACGAGGCTAAATCACGTCGAACGATCACATGACCGTTCAGGCGCGACGTCGCCGGTGACCGGCGATCCCCGCAAGACCCAGAAGGGCAAGTGCCCCAGGTGCTGGGAGCCACTGATTCGTTGCACCCCAGTTGCTTCCATCAGCAGTCTTGCCTTGGAAGTTGAGGTTGCCATACAGATCAGCATCTGTTCCACCACCGGAAATCGTCAACTGGGCAATCAATACCCTGCCACCGACTTCTTCACCCTGAGCATCGTCAGGAGTGACATACCACGAACCATTGGACGTGGTTACTTCGTCACCGAAGGCTGTGAAATCGACACCCTGCTGTGCAAGTACATTTCCGCCGTCACTGTCAGCCAGGCCAATCGTGACCCAACTGTCGTGAACTAGACTTGGAAATGCGCCGTACAGCAATGGATTGATGTTGGTGGACATGTTGCCACCAAATGCATTCTGGTAGAGGGCTGCCCCTCCAAGATGCAGTGGGTTGTCTGCGCTGCCAAAGACAGCGTCAAGACGCGCACCCGCGTCAAGGTCCACGTAGATTCGGTACGTATCGCCGTAAGCGGATTGCGCATGCAAATCAGCTGACATACCTTGGTATGCAGCAGATGCGGTGCCCGCTAAGAGCAACATCCCGACTCCGGAACCACATAGGTAATAGGTCTTCATTGACCGTCTCCTCTTCACTAGAAACTGCAGTTATGTGCGAGGTTCTTCTCTCAGAGGTGTCAGCAGATCGGGTCACCACCAGGTTCGCACTGGCTGGCGGATCACACGATCACACCTCATCGCTTCCAGTAGTGAAGATACCCCCGTATCGGGCTTGGTCAAGTTGCTGTAAGCACACAAGTGAAACAAGGGGCGATATTTAAAGCCCGACTTGAAATTACGACCTTAAGACTATTGCAAAGGCATTTTTATCTTTCTTTGAATGTGATTTCGCTGTGGATGACAGGTGTGATCTTGGTGAATTCACCAGACTTCGCCTGGCATTCTCCACGTGTCCAAAGCCCGAGCTTTCAACTGAAAAAAGACATCGCCCCGGCCAAAGGCCGGGGCGATGCAGTACTTCAGAGTGAAGCTGATGTCTTCCCTGGGGAAGGCACCGCTTGCCGCACTCAGGCGCGACGTCGACGACGTCCTGCGACACCAGCAAGACCCAGAAGGGCCAATGCACCAGGTGCGGGCAGTGCGAACTCGTACGAGACGCTCTCAGCGGTCCAGTTGCTTCCATCGGCGTTCTTGCCCTGCATGGAAACGGTGCCCACGAGGAGGGAATCGCTGCCTGAGGTCGTAAACTGCGCGATAAGGACGCGTCCGCCAACTTCCTGACCCTGGGCATCATCCGGGGTGACGTAGAAAGAACCATCGCTGGTGCTTGTTTCGTCGGCTCCGAAGTTCATGCCGATGTCGGAAAGTGCGTTGTCTACTTGGTCTTCAAGGCCGATCGTGACCCAGCTGTCATAGACAAGACTGGGAAACGCGGAATAAAGAGCCGGGTTGATCGCTGCGGAGGTATTTCCTCCGAACGAGTTCTGGTAGAGCGAGCTAGTTGTGCCCATGCTCAACGGATTGGAACCATTGCCGTAGACCGCATCAAGACGATCGCCAGCACCCAATTCCGCATAGATTCGAGCTGTCCAGTGGCCAGAAATGCCATCCGCCATATTAGACGTAACGTCATAACTCAGGCCATTGAGAGCAGCACCGGCAGCCGAAGCAAGGAGGAGGGATGCTCCACCAGCCAGGACTGATACATGCTTTACATTCATGGTAGTTACCTTTCTCTTCTCAACATCGAACCTTGGATCCAAAGTGTTACCCACCCACTACTTCCTACTCTCGAGTTGGGACTCTCAATCATGTGTCCCGTAGGAGCATCTGCTTCAGGCGTGCGACCGGTTCGTCCAAAAGCCGCCTGCCTTCCCACAAAACCAGTTGGGTAGTGTTGTGAACAGGTCATTAAACGTGTTGTCATAGGAGTTTGCAAGTCCTATTTACGCAGTCCATCAAGCAATCTCCGCATTTGAAATTACCCCCCAGAGGTGGTCAGTCAAGTTTGTTTTTGGAAGCAGGAGCCTAATTTCTGCCCATCAACCCACCTGAAAGGGCAAAAAAACCGCGACAAGCCCTACAAACCGACCCCTTTGCCCATTCCAAATCACTGCATCCCCCTTCAAAACTGTCCTGTATTGAGCTCTATCTGCCCTGAATATATTCCAAAGAGTGTTTCATACCAGTGAGAATAAGATCTCCTCGAAGCAGCCTGGGAGCTGATCCCTCGATCTGAACAGGAAGAATCCTTCCCAGGTACTGCTCTGGATCATGCCCCTCCGGGGCATCAAACACGGTTATCAAGTCACCCATGGTCCGCCCAGACAACTGGGCCCTGGGCCGTTCCCAGCCCAGTTCAACCTTGCCCTGTATCCGTCGCTCATGGGGGCTGACTCGTTCAACAAAGACATCCATTCTTCGGCCGACGTATCCCGCATGCACATCCGCACTGACCTCGCCCTGGATGGCGAGGAGTTCATTGCAACGTCTACGCTTGACCGGCTCCGGAACATCATCTTGAAATCGCTTGATCGCAACCGTGCCAGGGCGTGGAGAGTACTTGAAGACGAAGTTGTTCTTGAATGGAACACGTCGAACAAGATCGCAGGTCGCCTGAAAATCCTGCTCTGTTTCACCCGGGAATCCCACGATGAGATCACCTGCGATCGATGCATCGGGGAGTTTCGTGAAAACACGATCAACGAATCGCAGGTAGGTCTCAACGTCATATCCGCGATTCATGTCGGACAGGATCCGATCCGACCCTGATTGTGCCGGAACATGGAGATATGGACAGATCCTTGGTGAAGACGACATGACGTCCAGAACATCATCACCGAAATCCCGTGGATAGCTTGTTACAAAACGAAGTCGGCGTATTGCCGGTACTTCCTCGTGAATACGATGGAGCAGTCCCGCGAACGTCGTAACACCCCTGCCATGACCGGCCTCATGGCTGCTGGAAACCGAACCTCCAACCTGCGGAAGTTCACGTCCATCGTCTCCAATGGCCGTTCCATGGACATATCGATAGTGATTGACCGTCTGACCGAGAAGTGTCACTTCCAGGACACCCTGTTCTGACAACCGCCTGCATTCCTCCACGATGGCATCAGGCGATCGGTGAACCTCCGCACCACGTGTCGCTGGAACTACACAGTAGGTGCAGAACTTGTTGCAACCTCTGGTAATGCGTACATAAGCGGAACGCCCACCTGCAACACCGCCATCTGGATCAAATGCCCGCGAGAGATCCAGCGACTCGAGATTGTCTTCCGCCGCAGTGAGGGTCGTTGTTCGCCGTGCGGTATTTCCCTGGAGCGCGATGCGTTCTTCCCGTTGAACACCCTCGACTCGCATTGCGTTGTCTATGAGCATCGGCACACTGTCGAGATCGCCGGGGCCACAGATGAAATCAACCTGGGGTACTCGTTCCAGCAGGCCGGGACCTTCTCGTTCAGCCATGCATCCAAGCACACCGATGATGACATCCCTGCCTTCTTTCCGCTCCCGTGCAAGGAGTCCAAGGCGGCTCAGAACCTTGTTCTCAGCCTGCTGTCTCACGGAACAGGTGTTGTAGAGAATGATGCCTGCTTCTCCGGCATCCTGTGTAAATCGATACCCCATGGCCATGAGATGACCCCGCACGAGTTCACTGTCCAACTCGTTCATCTGGCACCCGAAGGTCTCCAGGTACACCATGGATCCAAGGGGGCTGCGTGCTGTCACTGTCAGTTCAATCATGCAGGAGAGGCATGGTATCGCTGATTCAGGCAATGGGGTTCATTCCGGTCCGAGAACAAACCGGTTGAATGGCACATACCGGGGATAGCGTGATTTGAAACGATCTCCCTGCATGGGCATTACGTAGCAGGTCGATGAAGGAATACGAGTTCAACATCCCCCCAGACGAGAACAGCCCCATGTCTCGACATTGGACCAGATTGATGCAACTGAGTATCGCCATCTTCCTGGCGATGGTGGTCAGCATGAATACCGGGGGATGCACCCAGCGCCAGATTGCCGGCCGGGCTCCGACCGCACCTGCCCTGCAGCCGGTCAGTACACGCGTCTATTCAGTTCGGCTTGGAACCCTTGAATCTCCAGCTGGTCAGAAACCTCCCACCAGGTACGACCAGGAGTTCCCGAACGAATCCGTAGCAGCCACTCCACAGGACTGATCCACCAGGCCTCCATGGAAAGAATGGAACTGCTGGACACTGCTCGTCGATATCCACTTCATGCTGCGTTCAGGCCAGGCACTTCTGCTTCTCCTCATGAGCCTCCTCGTAATCGGGGTCGTTGGAGTCCACTCCGCGGGTGTCAGGGTTGCCAGTGGCGCAAACCTCGAGTTCTCCTCCCTGGTGGCCTCCCGCACAACACTCCTGGCACTCCTGGCTGTTCTTGCTGCCTGGGGAGCCTCACGGGTACCTGTACGGGAACTGGCCCTGGGCAGTACAGGCCGTTGGCTTGCCCCGACCCTGCTCTGCTCCTCCGTTGCACTGCTGATCCTCGTTCATGTTCCAGGTCTTGGACGTGAAGTCAACGGGGCCAGCCGCTGGCTCAGTTTCGGGAGTTTCAGCTTTCAGCCCAGTGAAATTGCAAAGTGGAGCCTGGTCCTGGTACTTGCCTGGCATGTTGCTCGCAATGCTGGTTCACTTGAACAGTTTCGAAAGGGATTCCTTCCCGGGCTCGGGCTCATTCTCCTGCTCGTGTTCCCGGTTGTCCTGGAAGACCTTGGAACAGCGGTCCTGATGCTCGGCATCGGGATCCTGCTGTTGCTGGCAGCGGGGTGTCGAATCGTGCACGCACTCTGCCTGCTTCCATTGGCGCTGTGCGGATTCATCGCAGCTGTATTGGTCAGTCCGTACAGGGTTGATCGACTCCAGGCATTCATGGATCCCTATGCAGACCCGCAGGGAACCGGATACCACATTCTCCAATCCATGGCTGCAATATCCAGCGGTGGACTTACGGGTCGAGGCCTGGGAAACAGTGTCCAGAAGCACGGGTACCTCCCTGAAGACACGACGGATTTCATCTTCGCAATTCTCAGCGAGGAACTGGGCATCGTCGGTGTCCTTGTCGTGATCTGTCTCTATGTACTTCTTCTTGTCCTTGGATTGTCCGTCCTGCGGAGAGCTGCAACGATCTTCGAAAAGACCCTTGTCCTTGGCGTAACCCTGACGATCGGTCTCCAGGCACTCATGAACATCATGGTCGTCACTGGAATGGCGCCTACAAAAGGCATCGCACTTCCACTGCTCTCCTCCGGTGGAACTGGGTGGATACTGACCGGGGCGGGGATCGGACTGATCATCGCCGTTGACCGCGCCACGGCGAAGGATGAATCAAGTACCCCTCCAGTACCCAACATGGATTGCGCGCTGCCACGATGAGCATGACAATTCTCTTTGCAGGAGGTGGGTCTGGAGGACATCTCAGTCCCGGACTGGCCATCGCCGAACGGCTGATGGAACGCGCACCGGACACGACCTGCCGCTTTGCCTGTTCAGATCGGGACATCGATCGGACGATGCTCGAGGAAGCAGAGGTCGATTTCATCGCCCTCCCGGCCCGCGGGTTCTCGATGGCACCCCTTGGCCTGCTGAGGTGGTGGAAGGGATATCGACAGACTGTTCTGCCCATGCGAGGAATCCTCCGATCTGAACGCTGCGATCTTGTTGTCACGCTCGGCGGATTCGTTGCCGCTCCAGTCAGTGCTGCAGCCTCTTTTGAGAAGGTACCCGTTCTGCTGCTCAACCTTGATCGCGTTCCCGGCAAGGCGAACCGATCGATTGCGCGGCGTGCCCAGCAGGTCCTGTGTGCCGTCCCCCTCCTCAAGCCTCGCAGCAACTGGGAAGTCGTCGGCATGCCGATACGGCGAGCAGCACTGGCGCCGACTTCACGAAACGAATGCTGCAAAGCACTTGGACTGCACCCGGATCACAAGGTTCTCCTGGCCACGGGCGCATCACAGGGAGCGCGTACACTGAACAACGCCCTGCCCCTTGCAGCCCTGCAACGTCCCGAAGCCTTCAGGGGATGGCAGGTGCTCCACCTCTGCGGGGAACATACCCCGGTCGATTCGGTTGAAGCTGCCTGGAAGAAAACCGGTGTGCCTGCACAGGTCCGACCGTTCCTTCATTGCATGGGGCAGGCCTGGGGCGCAGCAGATGCGTGTGTAAGTCGAGCCGGCGCCTCCTCCGTCGCCGAAGCTCGCGCAAACATGGTTCCGACGGTCTTTCTTCCCTATCCACATCACAGTGATGATCACCAACGACACAACGCACAACCCATGGTCGATCTTGGCGGAGCCTCGATCGTCGTTGATGAAATCGATCCCGAGCGAACTGCACTGCAACTGGGCAATACCCTTGAGACCATGCTTACGTCCGAGAAACTCCTCGAAACCATGCGTGATGCACTTGGCAGAACACCCCTGAAGGATGCGGCTGATCTCGTTGCAGAACGAATCCTTGCCCATGGGGACTGGAAACGCCCTGCATTGACCTGATTTCATGCATTTCCAATAGCCGCTTCAAGACTGGGGGGTACTATTGAACATCGGTGGATGAGGTTGAAATGACAATGCAGACCGAAGACATGCCCATGGCACCTTGCGTGGTTCTGGTGCCGCACGAACATGCGATCAATGAACAGTTGCCACGACTGCTCTCAGATCGTGGGTGGTCGCCACGCCTGGAACATGACCCTCGGATGGCCATGGCGGAAGCCTGCCTGGTCAGGCGTGAACTTCAAATCCACAATGCATGGGAAACAGAACCGGTACCCATTCCCGGCCTCATCGTGGTTGAACCTGATTCCATCCCGGACTGGAAGGAATTTCGATCTGCGATGGTGCACCATGTCCCGGATATCCCGATCTGGCGATGGAATGGAACAGAACTGGAAGTTGAACATGATGCCTCGGCCTCGAGGCCGGAGGAACCGCCGCCGCCTTCACCACTTCCGTTCAAGCCTGAACCGCTCAGTCATGAAGAAGTCTCGATGCTCCTTCATGGAGGACCCGAGGATACGGAACAAACGGATCAATCATGAGCACGGCCCCTTCAACTCGATCAACGCGGAGCAGGATCCTGGCAGTCGGACCAGTGCACGTCCTGCCCGGAGAGGGGGCCCCGGCAATTGAACAGATGGACTCCATCTTCGAGGCGCTGGGGACGATTGCAGTCTGCCCTGCCTCCCGCCCGGTTGAAGCCGTACTGCTTGCACCAGAAGAATCTGAAGATCCCGGGGAACTGGTGCACTCCGCCGAGGCGCTTCGTCGACTTGATGCGACGGTCCAGGTCGTGATCGTCAGCGCCCAACCGATTTCGCCTTCGATCGCGAACGCCTTTGATGGACACCTTGCGCCGCCGGTAGATGCGCCGCCCCTGCTCGATCTTCTTGGAGTAAGGATCGATGCCAAGCAGCCACCGCCGCCTCCACTTGTCGAAGCGCCACCGACGAAAGACGCATCGATTGGATCTCCGACTTCAACCGGGGATCTGGATGCAGTCGTCCCGGTGCAGTCGAACGAAGAAGGCATGCATCAACTTGGTGATACCGATCTTGTCGAAGCAATGCTCCATGACGCCAGAGGCGTACGCCCGTTGGCGTTGCGACTGATCATGCAACAGACGGGATGGACCGAGTGCCTCATCGACATCGAAGGGAAGGGCGAACCCATTCAATTCGGTGGCGGTGAATACGGCTCGCTGGTCGTTCCGGGCAGAAGTCCCGATGAAATCCGTCCATGGGCAAGTTGGATCGCACGGTGGCTCGCGCTTGACGAAGCCCAGCGGGAACTCAGGGACATGGCATTTCGTGATGAACTGACCGCTGCATGGAATCGCAGGTACCTCGCTTCCTTCCTTGAAGATGCAATCGAGGAAGCTCGGCAGTTACGACGCCAATTGACGGTGATGGTCTTCGACATCGATGATTTCAAGTCCTACAACGATCGATTCGGGCACGCCGCCGGGGACATCATTCTCCGGAATACGGTGCAACTGCTGAGTTCGGTCATCCGTGACGGTGACCGCGTCTGCAGAACCGGTGGCGATGAATTCGCCGTCGTGTTCGCCGACATGCAGGCCCCGAGACAACCGGGATCTGCTCATCCAGATTCCGTGGAGACGATTGCTCGACGTTTCCAGGAACAGGTATGCAACATGAGATTTCCAGAGCTTGGACTCGATGCTCCCGGCACGCTCAGCATTTCCGGAGGGCTTGCCTCCTTTCCATGGGATGGACATGACGGCAATACCCTGCTGAGACGAGCCGATGAACGGGCAATCGAATCCAAGAGACGAGGCAAGAACTGCATGACGATCGGCCCAGGGGCACGGCAAGATTGGCCTGAAGATGACGGCACAGCCGAAGAAGATCCCAGCCGGCAAGATGCCGACTGATCCTGCACGACGATGAAACGAATCCTGATCCTGAGCGATCTCCACTTCGGACTGCCCTCGCGACGAACGCCCGGCACATCCATGCTGCGCCCACTCTGGCAGGATGTCGACCATCTCCTCCTCAACGGCGACACGGCCGAACTGCACTCCCCTTCCATGATTGCGTCTGCGGCAAGGGAGTTGGAACTGCTCCTTTCGGCCTGTGAACAGGACGGCATCGGCCTGTCCTGTACCGCTGGAAACCACGATCCCTTCCTGAGCCCGTTGCATTCCTGCGCATTGGCTGATGGGCGGGTGCTGGTTGTACATGGACACAGGATTCACAGGATCCAGCCACGACCACTCGTACCCGGCCAGGTGCTTGAACATGGAGATACCGGATCACTTGGTGGTCGTCACCGCATGGATGCCTCGGCGCTCGAAGATGGTCTTGCACGGTCTCGCCGATTTACCCCCCCCGATGAGGAACTGCAGGCTCCCCAGACATTCCTGGAATCGATTCCATGCGTCATCCGGAAGCCCCTGATCGTGCCGAAGATATTCCGTTTCTGGAAGAGGTTCCCGGGACATGCAGACACCTTCGCCAGCCACGTACTGCCGGGAGCCAAGGTCGTGCTTGTCGGGCACAGTCACCGACAGGGCATCTGGAGATTTCCCGATCGCCTGGTAATCAATACCGGGAGTTGGACGTGGCCGGGTCGACCCTGGGGGATCCTGGTCGAAGGAACGATGGTACGGGTTCATGAAATCCTGGTGAAAGGTGAGCAGCTGCGTCTTTCGGAATCACCTCGCCTGGAATTCGACGTTTCTCAGGATTGAGAAGCCATTGCCATGCCGGTGATCGATGCCGGACCTCGTCCAAGTTCATCTTCGATTCCAGCTGCAGCTTCACGGATCGCCGCGAGGTTGACGCCCGTGTGGACACCCAGCAACTGGCAGCAGCGAACCAGGTCTTCGGTGGCAAGGTTTCCCGAGGCGCCAGGCGCGAAGGGACATCCGCCAAGTCCACCGCAGGATGTATCGAAGCTGTGTACACCCAGATGCATGGCATGAAGACAACATGCGAGTGCTCCCCTGCCCGTGTCATGCAGGTGAAGTGTCAGGTCGCCCGGCTCTACGACCGAGGAACAGGACTCGAGCAGACGCTCGATGTCCTCCGGGGTCGCCACGCCGATCGTGTCACCCAGATCAATCTCATCGACACCCATTTCAAGCAATGATGAGACCAGGTTGACGACCGCATCCGGATCAACAGGGCCCTCATGAGGACAGGCAACGGCGCAACTGACGTAGGCCCGCACCGGGATGGATGCCGAACGAGCAGCACGAACAACAGGAACGAAACGCTCAAGACTCTCGGCGATGGAGCAGTTGATGTTGCCCATGCTGAAACTCTCGCTCGCCGATGTAAAGACCGCAATCTTGTCGACTCCCGCTGCCTGGGCGGCTTCCCATCCACGCTCGTTTGGAACAAGCGCTGAACGGAGAACGCCCTCGACACGCTCTATTCCGTCGAATACCTCGCTGGCATCTGCCAGTTGCGGGATGCGATCAGGACGAACGAAGCCGCTGACTTCAACTTCCGCAACCCCAGCATGCTGCAGTCGATCGACAAGCTGCACCTTCGAAGCAGTGGCAACCGACTTCGGCTCGTTCTGAAGCCCGTCGCGTGGCCCGACGTCGGTGATTCGGATGGTTCCAGGCAATGCCATGTCTTCATGGTACATCGCTGACTAGTCCTCCCTGGAAGCCCGCACCAGGATGAAGATGATGAAGCACAGGACCAGCAGTGTCAGTACACCACCGAACGCGAGCAACGCGATCTCCCAACCAGTGATCTCAAGGAGGCCCTGGGATTTCATGAGCCGGCCTCCAATCCCTCTCCTCCAGCTCGCAAGGGCCCGGTACACCCTTCGTGCAGATCTCCTTCATCATGAATGCGGATATTCGTCCCCGGCTCGGATAGTGCCGTCCGCATCATGGCAAATCCGATCGATGCCGAGCCAAGCATCGGAGACAGACAACTGGACGTCACGACCCCGATGGGAGTCCCCAGGTCACCTTCTCCGGAAGCGAAGACCTGCGCGCCGGCGACGGGAAGTGCTCCGCTCTCCATTCGGAACCCACGCAGGATCTGCTTGGGTTTGCCAAGGTGCTCCATTCGGGCCACGATCTCCTGCCCCGGGTAGCACCCCTTGCCGAAACTTACCCGCTGATCGACCAGTGCTGTTTCGTGCGGAAGCGTGTCTGGCCCGAAATCAACGTTGCACAGTGGTGTTCCCCCTTCGATCCGAGCCATGTTGTAGGCGTACCACCCGACTGTCCCGCAATCAAGCCCCTCCCAGGCCGCCGCAGCATCATCAAAGGGCACGAAGATGACGAAGCCGGGACTTCCAATGCGATCGACCCTCGTGACATGAACCTGCACACCGCCAAGTTCGGTTTCGAGTACTTCCAGCGGTTCGACACCGCTGAACTTCTCGATGGCACCGGGTCCATGGCAACCAAGCCGATGCCAGGCATTGCTGGCATTGCTGAGCCGGACGTCCTCGGAGAAGATGAAATGCTCAAGTGCCTGGAGTGTTGCTTCCACCTGGTGGATGTCCAGGTCGATGAGCACACCCTGTCCAGTGCAGGCAAGAAGCAGATCCGCCTGGATTCTCCCCTTGCGGTCCACGAGGAATGCCATGGCTGCCTGTCCTGGTTTCATCCCGGCAAGTTTCTGGGACAGCATCCTGTCGAGAAAATCGATCGCGTCCTCACCTTCGACCAGGATAGTCCCCCGTGATGAGTCATCAATGCGACCACAGTCCCGGCGAAGGTGTGCGTATTCAATCTCAACCGATCCCAGGGTTGCAAGAACTTCACATGACTGGTCTCCCCCGGGAACAGGAGGACCCCACGGAATGTATTCAGGCTCAGGTCCGCTCGGGACGGAACCAGTTGCTGCGCCGGGCCTCTGGGATCCTTCCGGCGCACCTCGATCAACAAGGAGGCGGCGAGCCTCTTCAAGGTGAATCTCTTGCAGTGGAGTGTCGTGCAGCATGCGTGCGACACAGGGTACTTCAGGTGGGATCAGGTCGCAGCCGCAGCATGCACAAGTCGATCAAAGAGAGCCATGCCCAGTTGCGAGTCCGATGTCCGTTCCGGATGCCACTGGACACCAAGGTACAGGCACCGGCCAGGAGCCTCGACGGCCTCAATGACTCCATCAGAAGCCGTTGCCACGACTTCAAGGGATCCCGCATTGGCCAAGGCCTGCCTGTGACGACTCCAGACCCGTCCATCCCCCAGCGAACCAGAGACATCGTGTTCCTGCCCATCCCAATGATCGGATGCAGTAGGGAGCGTCTCGGGGAGATACTGGTCAAGAGATCCCCCGGCGTGCAACCCCATCATCTGCATGCCAAGGCAGATACCCAGGACCGGCTTGTCCTCCTGATCATCCAATGCCTCCAGAAGGGCTCGCTCGAAAGCCTGCCTCCGGGGGTCAATTGGCGTAGCACACGGGTGGGTTGAAACCCCGAAGCCCTCCATGATCGGGTCATCACCGCCGGTGAACACGAAACCATCACATTGCTCAACCAGGTCGGATGCATCTGCAGGATCACAGGACAGGATCACGGGCAGACCACCCGCCTGCCGGATGGAGTCCAGATACGAGGGGCGGAGGGCGATACGGCCATCAACAACATCCGGAGTCAGGCCAATCAGGGGGCGATGAGTTGCCATGTCCCATACATCGGCTCCAGGTCGAGATTCCTCCCCCCGTTTTCCTCTGCCTAGGCCTTGGAGGCTGCATGCCTTGAGTGGAAGGCCCTTGACAGGTACACTGCCTCGTTCGTCGCCCCCGACAAACCGAGGGCTGCCGAATGGTCGGTATCCAGGACGAGAGGAGATTTCACGTGTACGGACGAAAACAGCGTCGAGGCAACTTTCTCAAGACAGGCATCAAAGAATGCGTCTGGGTCGATTACAAGTCAGTGGATGAACTCCGCCGGCTGATGACCCCGAACGGGAAGATCTACTCCCGCAAGCGACTGAGTACATCGGCAGGTGAGCAACGCAAGGTCGCCAAGGCGATCAAGCGTGCGCGGCACATGGCCCTCCTGCCCTACACCAGTGGCACGCTTTAAGCGGCACAGGGCACACATTCATTCCTTGAACTGGTTTCCGCAGGGTTCTCAGGTTTCGCTGCGCGATCGAATACCCAGCCTGGCGAGGCATATCTTGATCCAGAGCCTCACCCGAAGTCGCCTGAGATCCTCGTCGTGTGGATGGTGCTCGAGTCCCTTCGACAGCCACCCTGCAGCGAGTTGGAATCGCTCCTGCTTGAAACTGGCAAGTGCAAGATTGTGAATGGACCGAATGCACCCTGGTTCCATTCTCAGCACCCTCCGACTTGCCTTCCAGCCTTCTCTGGGATGACCGCTTCTGAATGCTGCCAATGCCAGGCCTCGCAGTCGTTCGACGGATACACCGCTTCGTTCAATGCATTCACGCACCGTGGTCATCGCCTCGGCATCTCGACCGATTGCAAGCAGGAGCGTTGCCAGCCGATCCAGGGGCGAGGGATCCAACCGGCTTCGACGGCATGTCGTGTCCCGCCTCTTGTAGACGTGCTCAATCATCAAGCAGGCGTCGTCCCTCCTGCCGATTGAAAGCAGTGCCTCTGCAAGGCCGAGCATCGACGGGCCATGAACAGGATGGAGGCGCAGCACGAGTTGGTACTCGAAGATGGCACGATCAAAATGTCTTGTTCGCAAGGCGATCGATGCAAGGAGTTCATGTGCGTCAAGATGCAGTGGATCGAGGCGGAGCAGTCGCTCCAGCCGCTCGATGGCCTCGGGCCATCGAGACAGTTCATCAAGCAGTGTTGCAGAAGCAAACAGGGCTTCCAGATCTTCCGCGTTGTCTCGCAGTACACGGTTCAACATGGTCATGGCCTGATCGCCACGACCTGTGCGTGCAAGTACCAGAGCCAGGCGACCCCTCAGTTCTGGCAACTGGGGATCGATGCTCAAGGCTGTTCGAAGGCAGGATTCCGCTCGTTTCCAATCCAACTGTGACATCAGGCCATGAGCCATGGCTGCATGGCAGAGAGCACTTGGCTCCTCCAGCGACCACTCCGCCATATAGAAGGTTGCTTCGGCCTCATCGTGGTCGGCCAGGCCGTTCCATGCTTCAATCAGGCCGGCGTAGGAATCCTCACTGTTGGCATCATGCCTGCGAGCCATTTCAAACCAGGACCTGGCCTTCTCCCACTCTTCCTCTCGAAGGCTCATTGAGCCTGCCGCGAGCATCGGGTGCAACTGGCTTGGGGCAAGCTCCGCCGCACGCTCAAATCGCTCCAGGGCTTCTCCATCACGGCCACTGGCCTCGAGGGTCAAGCCGAGGTTGTAGTGCCAATCCGCGTTGTCCGGGTGGATGGAAAGTGCCTGCCGCAACTCATGTTCGGCTTCAACAAGGCGACCCCTGTCGAAAAACTCGAGCGCCCTATCTGCATGTTGCTCAGCTCGTTGCCATTCATTCATGCTGGAGTTCAACCTCGGTCGTGGGCATACCTGGAACAAGGGCTGCTGGGGGGAAAGTGTAGCCGCTGATCAGGCGTCAGCCTACTCCTCTCCGACGTACAATCCCAATCCAATGGCGGGTACTACGCGAATCATGTCGATTTCACGGTTTTGGACTGATTTCATCGGGTCCATGGCAATCACATGTGCCTTGTTCACTTCAAGCACCCTCGGCGATGTCCCACGGGACCATCGGCAACGGGACCTGGAATCCCGGGAATCACGCGTGCTGGAGCAAGCCTCCGAGGTACTGCTTCAACCAGCGGGCGCTGTCGATCTTGATGCAAGATCGGAAGCCGCCAGGCAACTGATGCTGCTTGACCACGAAGATGCAACAGTCGTGCTCGAGGAGGCGGTACGACGCAGCGATACCCCACCCCTGCTTGCCGTGCTCTCTGCTTCTTCAACTCTGGAAACACCCTCGGATGCGCTGCGGACATCTTTCCTCGATGTTCTCCCAGGCACTTCTTCTGGAATGCATGAACCCCTTGGAGTCGAGCTTGCCCGGTTCCAGGAGAGGTTTCCATCAACGCTCCTGACGATCAGGACACTTGCACTCGATCCGTCAAAGATGGATACCCCCAGGATCGCAGCCATCAAGGCACTGCCCGGCTTCAGATCCCATGGTGATGAAGCCATCGAGACGGTGATGGTCCTGCTCGACAGGCACGAGATGGAAACCGATGAAATAGTCAACGCTGCGATCGAAAGCGCCGAATCACTGACCGGGCTTCCATCAATGGAACAACCGGCGGACTGGACGGCATGGTGGTCGATCAACAGGCGGCGGTCGATGGTTGATCGAATGCGGAACGTACTGGAAGCAATGAATCGTCGGGTACTGCAGATCGAGGTCGAATCAGAACATGCAAGAAACGACTCCCGTCTTTCGTCTGATCGACTGATCGATGTCTATCGTGATCTCTTTCCAATGCTGACACTCCTGCAACAGCAGGAGAAACTGCTCGAACTCCTGGAAGACCCACGTGCCGATGTCCGCCTGTTCGCAATCGAGCGCGTTGCGATGATGCTCCGGGATGGAAACGATACACCTCAACTCCGCACTGCCACCATGTCGCTGCTTCGTGACCCAGATCTGAAGGTTCGAAGAATGGCAGGATCGATGCTCGGGGAACTTGGACACGAAGGCATCGAGACGATCGTCATCGAGAGCCTGGAAAATGAAGAGGATCCCGAGGTTCTAGCCCATGCCCTGGCTGCCATCGATGTACACCCGACACTTGCTGCGGTTCCAGCAGCACGCAAACTCCTGGCCATCGAATCGGCCAGGGATCAGGCTGCTCGTACCCTTCTTTCGATTCTGAAGTCCGACATGCGTGTTGATGCCACGGTCCGGATGGAGATCGCCTCAGCCGCAAGGGAAGCGATTCGTGAATCCAGCGATCCCTCGATTGCAGCGCTGCTGGTTCTGACTGGCAATACAACCGACCTCGATCAACTCGTGCTGCTCCTCGATGTCGAGGATGAAGCAACACGGAAGATGATCGCCGAAGCCCTCTTGCAACGAGGCCGTCATGCTGAACTTCTCGCCCGGGCTGATGACGAAGTGCTCTATCCGTATGCCCTCCGTGCCGGTGTTACCGGGCAGGCTGGAGACATCCGCCGCCTGCTGGCGATGGAACCACCCACGGAAAATCTGGCGGAAGCGTGGATGAACTCCGTAGCCGAGCTTGCTGGAACTCTGCCCTCCGAGAGGATTCTTGAACTGGATGACATGGTTGGCGCAACACCCCATGCGACGGACATGCTGCGAGCCCGCCTCCTGAGTACAGCGGTTGCCGATGCCGAACTCGATGTTCAACTGCATCGCCGGATACTCAAGCGACTCATTCCCATGCTTCTCGAGCAGGATGCAGCTGCCTCGGCCCTGACGCATATCCGGGGCCTGGATGAAGCGGCCCTCGACGAGGAACTTCGAAACCTGAGTTTCATCTCTGCAATTCGTGCCCGGCTCTACGACGAAGCGGTTGCGGTGCACGATGACCCCGGCATGTGGGTCACCGCATTCGAAGACACGGTTGCCAGCAGACCGGATTCTTCAATAGATCTGCGAAACGAGATCGTGCGTCGATTCAGCGAATCCCTGACTCCACCAATGAGAACCCGGTTGGGACTGGCGGAGGATCCCCTGATGCAGGCGGAAGAAGAAGAGAACCCGACCGATGATGAAACCGATGGGGATGAATCCGACACGGACGCAACTCCATGACATTGGACGCTGCGAGGCGTTGCATCAGTGGAAGCAGGGTCATCACATGTTTTTCAGGTGCAGGTCTCAGTGCACCCTCGGGCGTGGGCACTTTCCGGGACCCATCTGGTGGATGGTGGACGAAGTACGACCCGATGCAAATGGCTTCACCGGGAGGTTTTCGCGAGAATCCAGAACTCGTGATGGACTGGTACGCGGAGCGTCGCCGCCAGATCGGGCATGCAGAACCCAATGCAGCCCATCTTGCCCTTGCCGCATGCCCCGACATCGTGCAGGTCACGCAGAACACGGACAACCTCCTTCAACGGGCAGGGTGCAGTGATGTCATCCAGGTCCATGGGTCCATCTGGGCTGACCGGTGCCATGGACGATGTGGCCATGTCGAACCCATCGATCTGAAGGAACCTCCCGGACTCAGGGCCTGCCCATGCGGACGATCTTCACTTCGACCGGACGTGGTCTGGTTCGGTGAACCCCTTGTCAAGGATGTATGGGACCGTGCCGAAACTGCCTGCACGAACTGCGATGTCCTTCTCGTGGCCGGCACCAGCGCAGGCGTCTATCCCGCAGCGGGGCTCATTACCCTGGCACGACAGAACGGGGCGGAGATTCTGGTCATCAATACGAACTGGAGTGAAGCCAGTGGCATGGCCGACATCGAGTTGATTGGATCAGTCGATGATGTACTCCCCGATCTGCTGCGATCGGATTGATTCACGGCTCGATTCCGTCGGCGGCGCTATGATTCTGGCAGGACACTCCGACGCCGGGTACCCTGCCATCCAACGCGGTTGAGCGGCACACATGGAGTTCAAGGCAATGGCCAAGAAGCCTTCCAAGTCCGGGACACGAACCGAACGCGATTCCATGGGAACAATGACCGTTCCCAAGAACGTCCTCTACGGGGCAAGCACGCAGCGGGCGGTGTTGAACTTCCCGATCTCAGGTCGCTCAGTCGGTCACGAGGTCATCCACGCCTTCGCGCTGCTCAAGCAGGCTGCAGCCGAAACGAACCATGGCCTGGGTCGACTCACGCAGAAGCGAAGACGACTGATCGCCAGAGCCTGCACGAAGATCACAAGTGCCCTGGAAGGCGACGAGGCTGATCGAGCCGCGATGATGCTCAACTTCCCCGTCGACGTCTTCCAGACCGGCTCGGGCACCTCCACCAACATGAATGTCAATGAGGTCATCTCGAACATGGCCTGCCTGGCCGCTGGATCGAAGATCGGTGCCCAGGATCCGGTGCATCCCAATGACCACGTCAACCTCGGCCAATCGTCCAATGACACCTTTCCTACGGCCATGCAGGTGGCCGCATGCGTTCAGATCAAGGAAGCCCTCCTGCCGGCACTGAAGAAACTGGCCAAGGAGTTGCGACGGAAGGCACGCAGTTTCGACGGCATCGTGAAGATCGGTCGCACACACCTGCAGGATGCGACACCCATTCGGCTCGGGCAGGAATTCTCGGGCTACGCAGCCCAGGCCTACAAGGCCGTAGAACGAGCAAAACGTGCAATGGAGGCGATGGCGACGAACCTGCCCATCGGCGGCACGGCTGTTGGAACCGGCATCAATACGCACCCACGGTTCGGCCGTGGCGTTGCATCAAGTCTCTGGAAGGCGACGGGTATCCGCTTCAAGGAGGCAGCCAACCATTTCGAGGCGCAGGCCACGCGTGACTGCGTGGTTGAGGCCCATGGGCTGCTCCGTACCATATCGATCAGTCTCTCGAAGATCGCCAGCGACATCCGGCTGATGGGTTCAGGCCCCCGCTGCAGCTGGGGAGAACTCATCCTTCCGGAATTGCAGCCTGGTTCCTCGATCATGCCCGGGAAGGTCAACCCCGTCCTCGTCGAGACCGTCATGCAGGTCTGCGCACAGGTCGAAGGCAACGATGTCACCGTCGGCGTAGGCGCCATGGGTGGCGTCGGTTCTCTGATGGAACTCAATGTCTCCATGCCGTGCATGGCCGAGCGACTGCTCGAGAGCATCCGTCTGATCGCCAACGCAAGTGATGCCTTTGCCGACAACTGCGTTGCAGGACTGAAAGCTGACCGCAGGAAGATCGCAGCCATGGTCGAGCAGAGTCTCATGCTCGGCACAGCCCTTGCGCCGGTCATCGGCTACAACAAGGCGGCGGAGATCGCTCACCACGCCTACGAAAGTGGACAGACCATCCGCGAGTACTGCCTGGAGCATGACATTCTTGATGAGAAGACGCTTGAGAAGGTGCTCGATGTCAGCTCGATGACTCGTCCACACTGAGCGAACCCGTCCACCAGGGTTTCCGGGGAACCGGCTCATCCACATCAACGATTCGAACCCGGTCACCTGGAACATCGACAGGCGGTTCCAACGGCCGACGCTCCGTGATTCGCAGCACGAACATCGCAAGATGACGCAACGGCCAGGTCGGGATGCCCCGCCGACGCATCTCCAAATCAAATCGGACTCTTGAAGACGGATATGGATCGATCCCCCATACGGGAATATCGTCATTTCGACGACACGCTGCATCGATTGCAAGCACGGCTCCGAATCCACGCCCACCAAGCATGACCGGCTCGTTGCCGATGCACTCGAGCATGCGATCCACGTCACCTGGCTCCCTTGCTCCCAGCGAACTTGAACCTGGTGCATCACCATGCCCACGCAGATCGACAAGAACCACCCGACCACACCATGACATCCATTCTGCAAGCTGGTCGAGATCCGAAAGCCTGGATCCCCCATGATCATGAAGCCAGAGCATCGTCGGTCCATCTGCTGCACCTTGCACATCCCAGGCAGGCAGGACCAGTCCGTCCTCGCTGCGGCATGTCCAGGATTCGAAGGAAAGCCCCAGGTCACCGGGAGTTGTCGGCAGGTCAAGTGCAAGCGCCTTTCCAAGCCCCTCCCGAGCGGGCGAGATGGCGGAGTGCACGACCACGATGACCGAGAGGATCAGCAGGAGCAGTGCGGCAATGATGAAGAGGAGGAGAAGACCCATGGGAGATGTACCAAGGGGGTAGACTACCGCCCATGCAGCCCGGGTTGAAGGTGGGTAATACGGCAGAGATCGAGGTCGAAGTGACGGAGGACATGTGCCCCGCATTCGATGGGGTCGTTGTCCACAGGGTCTACTCCACCTGGTCGATGGCTCACCACATGGAATTGGCTGCACGGAGGGTTCTGGCACCCCACCTGGATGACCACGAGGAGGGTATCGGCTCCCACCTCTCGATCGACCACATGGCCCCTTGCCCCGTCGGCTGCACCGTCAGGGTCCATGCCGAGGCCGTGGAGTTGGAGGACACGACCCTCGTCTGTACCGTGTCTGCATGGCACGGGGAGCAGTTGCTTGGCAAGGGAACGCAGGTCCAGCGAGTGCTTCCGAAGGAAACCCTCGCTCGACTCATCGAACGGGCTGGAGAGGAAGGTGAAACGACATGAGTGATGAACCCATCCTGTTGACTGAACGTGACGGACACGTCGCCATCGTTCGCATCAACCGACCGAAAGTCCTGAATGCATTGAACCTCGAGTTGATGGAACAGCTTGGGGATATGTTCGAGCAATACGACGCCGATGAGGACGTTCGTGTCATCCTGCTTGCCGGTGGCGAGCGAGCCTGGGCTGCAGGCGCCGACATCGGCGACATGGCCACCCTCTCGGCCGAGGAGATGGCTCAGCGAGATCAGTTTGCGCAGTGGGAACGGATCAAGAACATTCGGACACCCATCGTCGCTGCCGTCAGTGGCTTCGCTCTTGGAGGCGGATGTGAACTGATGATGCATTGCGACGTGATCATTGCCTCCGAGACAGCAAGAATCGGGCAACCCGAGATCAACATCGGGGTCATGCCGGGCGCCGGTGGCACCCAGCGGTTGACCCGTGCAATCGGAAAGGCCTTGGCCATGGATGTCGTCCTCACGGGCCGCTTCCTCACCGCAGCCGAGGCTGAACGACACGGCCTCGTCAGCCGGGTTGTTCCCAGGGAACACTGGTTTGCAGAGGCCTTGAAGGTCGCGCACACCATGGCTGCACTTGGACCCATCGCCTTGAAGAATGCCAAGGAGTCCATACTCAACTCAGAGGAACAGTTCCTTTCCGACGGGCTGAAACGGGAACGACGCCTCTTCTACGATCTGTTCGACACAGAGGACCAGAAGGAAGGCATGGGCGCCTTCCTCGAGAAACGAAAACCGACCTTCACCGGTCGCTGAGAAGCCCCCCATGACCAGCACCACGACGGACTACACCGCTATTGAATGCTCCACCAAGGGTGGAGTGCATACGATCACCATGAACCGGCCTGATGTGCTCAATGCATTCAATGGTCCCCTTCTGTCTGAACTCACGTCCGCATTGAAAGCGGCGGAAAAGAATCCCGAGGTCCGCGTCATCGTTCTCACGGGTGCGGGCCGGGCCTTCAGCAGCGGGCAGGATCTTGCCGACCTGAAGGAGAAATACGTTCCAGGACACATCCCCGCCCTCGGAGCGGACCTGAAGAAACGATATGACCCCTGCATCAAGTGCATCCGGCGCATGGGCAAACCGGTGATCGCGGGTGTCAATGGAGTTGCCGCCGGCGCGGGATGCTCCATTGCGATCGCCTGCGATTTCCGCATCGCTTCGGAACACGCCATGTTCATCGAGGTCTTCGTCAATGTCGGCCTTGTGCCTGATTCGGGAAGCACCTGGACGCTCCCACGGATCATCGGCTGGGGCCGAGCCATGGAACTCTGCTGCACAGGACGACCGGTCAAGGCCGAAGAGGCATTGACCATGGGACTCGTCAGCAGCGTCGTTCCCGCGGAGGAGTTCGAAGCCGCCCTGTCCAAGTTCGCTGCGAAGCTTTCCGGGATGCCACCGAAGGCTCTTGACCTGACCAAGCGCCTGCTCAACGTGTCCTACATGAACACACTCGAGGAGCAGCTGGACGCGGAATCATTCGCTCAGGACACTGCTGGACGCACAGCCGATCACTTTGAAGGTGTGACCGCATTCCTCGAGAAACGAACAGCGGAGTTCACCGGACAGTGAGCAGGGTCGCAATCATCGGGGCAGGTGCCATGGGTGCCGGAATCGCCCAGGTCGCTGCGCAGCACGGCTGGGATGTCCATCTCCAGGATGTCAATGACGATGTCGTCTCCGATGCGATTGCGGGAATCGGCAGACGCCTTGATCGACTGGTCGAGAAGGATCGCATCAGTGCAGAAGATGCAGCGGCAGCTGCTGATCGACTGCAGGTCGTCGGCGATGCGTTTCCCGACTGTGAACTGGTCATCGAAGCCATCGTGGAAGATCTCGATGCGAAGGCTGATGTGCTCGGCGCCATCCTTTCCCAACTCAATGCTGATGCCATTGTCGCCACCAACACCTCATCGCTCTCGGTGAGTGATCTCGGTGATCGTCTCGGAATCGGCAATCGCTGCTGCGGCATGCATTTCTTCAATCCGGCTCCGATCATGAAACTTGTCGAAATCGTCCGGGGAAGGGATACCGATGAGGCCGTGCTCGATCGAGTTGCCGAAATCGCCGGCGACTGGGGAAAACAGGTGGCACGCTGCGCCGATACACCGGGGTTCATCGTCAACAGGGTCGCACGCCCCTACTACCTTGAAGCCTTCCGGATCGTCGAGGAAGGCATGGCCGGGCCCGATGACATCGATGCAACCATGAAATTGCTCGGCGGCTTCCGCATGGGGCCCATGGAACTCACCGATTTCATCGGGCATGATGTCAACACGGCCACGACGCGAACGGTCTGGAACCAGTGGGAACAACCTGATCGTCTTGCCCCCAGCTGGTTGCAGGAGTCGCTTGTTGCTGAAGGACACCTCGGAAGGAAGAGTGGCCGGGGTATCTACGATCATGCAGGTGACACCCCGAGATGCGTCGTGCAGGTCGCAACTCCCAGGCCCGAGATCCCCGCCGATGTACGTGCAGCGGCATCGACATTCACCTCGGCAGCAACCGACGTCGAACACGATGATGACCAGGCCGTGATCTTCGCACGAATCCTCGGTGCCCTGATCAATGAAGCCACCTGGGCGGCTCATGATGGCGTCGCCTCGGAAGCGGACATCGACACGGCTGTGCGTTACGGCGTGAATTACCCACGGGGCCTCTTTGAATGGAGAAATGCGATCGGGGCCAAGCCCGTTGAAGCCCTGCTTGCTGCGATGGATGCCTGGAGCGAGGATCATCGATTCCAGGCAGCGCCTTCCACAGCCTGAGCCCGCGACCAAGGTACAATCACCACATGCCTGAACGTCGTGCAGCAATCGTCACAGCTCTTCGTACCCCCTTCGGCCGCTACGGCGGCGCCTTGTCGAGCGTTCGCCCAGATGATCTGGCAGCGCTCGTCATCAAGGCCGTAGTCGATCAGTCTGGCATCGACCCGGCATCCATTGCAGACATCTACATGGGCGCCGCGAACCAGGCTGGTGAAGACAACCGGAATGTCGCCCGCATGGCGGCGCTGCTGGCGGGCCTGCCCGTGACCGTCCCAGGCAGCACGGTCAATCGCCTGTGCGCATCGGGACTTGAAGCCGTCAACATCGCAGCCAGGATGATCGAAGCAGGGTGCGGTGATACATACATAGCCGGCGGAACTGAAAGCATGAGCCGTGCACCCTTTGCGCTTGCAAAGTCCTCCACGGCATTCGCACGCCAACCGGAGATGCACGATACGACCATAGGGTGGCGATTCACCAACCCGAAACTGGCGGAACTCCACCATCCCTTCTCGATGGGTGAGACTGCGGAGAATGTTGCACGCCAGTTCACCATCTCCCGGGAGGAGCAGGATCGCTATGCAGTCCTGAGCCAGCAGCGATGGGCCCTGGCGAACGAGATGGGCTTCTTCGATGATGAACTCGTCTCCGTCGAAATACCCCAGCGAAAGGGAGACCCGGTCACCGTCGACACCGACGAACACCCTCGACCTGATACGACTCTTGAGAAACTCTCGAAACTGCGGCCTGCCTTTTCCTCCGAGGCTGATGCAACGGTCACGGCTGGCAACTCTTCCGGCGTCAACGATGGCGCCGCTGCACTGCTCCTCATGGAAGTTGGTGCTGCAGAGCAAGCGGGGCTTGAACCCCTTGCACTGGTCGGACCGCATGCAGCTGCCGGCGTGGATCCCTCCATCATGGGAACCGGCCCCGTCTCTGCATCCCGCGCAGTCCTTGATCGTGCTGGACGCTCCATCGACGAAATCGACCTGGTCGAACTCAACGAGGCCTTTGCAGCACAATCGATTGCATGCATCCGGGAACTTGGTCTTGACATCGAGAAGGTCAATGTCAACGGTGGCGCCATCGCTATCGGCCATCCACTTGGCGCATCCGGTGCCAGGCTTGCAGCAACACTCGCCCACGAAATGAAAAGGCGTGATTTGAAGCTCGGGCTGGCTACACTGTGTATCGGGGTCGGCCAGGGACTGGCAACGATCCTTGAGCGACCCTGAGAGCACAGGCAGGCCAACCTGCCAGGAGATGATCGCCATGAGCGGTGCCGCAAACCCGGTAATGAATATCGATCCTTCACTCGAGGATCAGGACAAGCTGGCCGAGTTCGAACAGCGGATCGCCGATGGCGTGCTCATCGAACCTGGCGACTGGATGCCCGATGCATACCGCATCGGCATGCTGAAGATGGCCGAACACCACGCCAACAGCGAAATCATCGGCGCCCTCCCCGAAGGTGAATGGATCACCCGGGCCCCGAGCCTTCGACGAAAGCTTGCCCTGACTGCAAAGGTGCAGGACGAGGTCGGCCATGGTCAGATGCTCTACCGCGTATCCCAGGACCTGGGCAAACCTCGCGAGGAGATGCTCAGGGACCTGATCACCGGCAAGACCAAGTACCACAACTGCTTCAACTACCCGGCCCCGACCTGGGCCGACATCGCCATGATCCAGTGGTTGATCGATGGCGCTGCCATCATGAATCAGAAGACCCTGGCCGATGGCGCCTTCGGGCCCTACGTCCGGACGATGCACAGGATCAACATGGAGGAAGCCTTCCACTTCAAGAGTGGCGAGGACATGGTCTTGACCCTGATGAGTGGAACGAAGAAGCAGAAGGCCATGACGCAGGAAGCATTCGATCGCTGGTGGGGACCGTCCATCATGTTCTTCGGTCCTCATGACAAGCCCAACTGTGAACAACTGCCACCGATGAAGTGGCGCATGAAGACGGAGTCGAATGACTCGCTGCGGCAACGATTCCTGAACCGGTTCGCCCCCGCAGCACTCGACCTGGGCCTGCTCATCCATGTCTGCGAGAAGGACGAGGAGGGCATGGTGACTTCAAAGAAGGTCGATGAAGCGTGCGTACCTGACGATACCACCGGGAACTGGGGGGTCACTGATCCGGATTGGGATGAGTTCTTCAGGGTCATTCGTGGGAATGGTCCCTGCAATGCTCACCGGGTAGCCCTGCGACGCTTCAGTTATGAACAGGGCGCCTGGGTGCGCCGAGCCATTGCATCAGGTACGTCATCCCTGCCACCGGCCGCCTGAGGAGAATCCGTGTCCAAGATCCGCGAACAAGGCTTTACATTCGCTGATGAGTTGCCGCCCGCCACCGACAGTGTGGTCGGTCATTACGTGGTCTACACGCAGAAGAAGGAAGGCGCCCCCCATCGCTACGCGGGATGGCTCAATGCACCAGATATCGACATGGCGACGCAATATGCCTGTGAGCACTATGGACAGGATGAATCCTGCGTAAACATCTGGCTGCATGATCGATCCCGGATGCATGAAACACCCGTCTCGGACACCCCCCTGCCCGGTGAAGACGCACCGGATGATCCGGGGGCGACCGCCTGGACCGTCTTCACGCAGAAGCGACGAGGGGACATCCATGTTGAACAAGGCCAGGTCCAACTTGGTGATGAGAAGACTGCACTCTCGGCAGCGGTCGCCAGATTCGGGCAGGGCATGACGCAGGTGCGGATCGTGCCCCGGGACTCGATGGCATCCACGGAAGTCGACAGGGTCATCTGGAGAACCCATGACCAGGGCTACAGGCTTGCCAAGGGATACAGCAAAAGCGTTCGTGCCAAGTGGGATGCCTTCAGGAAGACCGAGGACATCGAGGAATACCGCAAGGACGATATCGAGAATCACTTCTAGACCGGAACAAGGCATGACCAACGCGATGAACAACATGCTCAATGATCTCGAAGCGCTCCTCGTCCTGAAAATGGCGGACGACAAGCTGTTCCTCGGGCACATGCAGAGTGACTGGACGGGACTCGGGCCGATTCTGGAGGAAGACATCGCCTCTTCGTCCATGGCGCAGGATGACCTGAGCCACGCGCTCGTGCTCTACGAATACCTCGGGAATCGCTTCGATCTTGATCCTGATGTCATCGCCTATGAACGCAAGCCGAACCAGTACCTCTGCTGCGACCTGGCGACTGTCCCCGACGACTTCAACTGGGCGACCTCGCTGGTACGACGATGGCTCTTCACCCACTACGCCGCCCCGGTTCTTGATCGACTGGCATTGTTCGAGGACAAGGAACTCGCGGAACGGGCACACAGGCTTCGTGCCGAGGAAGGCCTGCACGTCGAATATCTTGACGATTGGATGCGCCGCCTCGGGAGCAGCTCCGATGAAGCTCGCGACCGAATCCAGGAAGCGATCGACCTGCTCTCCACCCACGCGGGAATGCTCTTCGAGATCCCGGGTCGGGATATTGATACCGACGACTCCTTCTGCTGCGGTCGAAGCGAACTGTTCGAAGAGTGGGCCAGGAATACGAACGGGGTCCTGGAGCAGACAGAACTGAAGATGCAGGTTCAACTGCCCGGCATGGAAATCGTCGGGGGTCGCAGCGGTGTCCACGCGGATCACTTCGCTGCAGCCCACGCCGAGATGGGTGCCGTGCGATCTGCCGATCCCGGCGCAGCATGGTGAGCGGCAACCAGCACATCGACGCGATTCATGCGGTTCTTGGCGGCATTCCTGATCCGGAACTGCCCTGCAGCATCGTTGAACTCGGGCTTGTCGAGGAAGTTCGGGTCGAAGAAGACGGCAGGGTGCACATCGTGCTGCTGCCGACCTTCTCCGGATGCCCGGCACTGGACATGATCGGGAAGGACGTGCAGCAGAAGGTCTCTGCACTGGACTGCGTCTCTGAATGCAATGTCGAGTGGACGTTCGATCCCGCCTGGACAACGGATCGCATCAACGAAGGTGGCAGGGCCTCCTTGGCCAGGCATGGTGTCACCGTTCCCCCCCCGGGTGAACCATTCACCGGCCCTTCGACAACGACCCTTCGAACATCCGCCATCCCCTGCCCATGGTGTGAATCAACGAACACCCGACTGGAAAGCCCCTTTGGTCCGACTCGATGTCGAACCATCCAGTACTGCGATGACTGCCAGAACACCTTCGAAGACATGAAGAGGCTTGCACCCGGGGGTAGAGATGACTGACTGCTACACTGGAGCAGTCCATGCCTGATGATTTCAATGAAAACCCGGATCCGGAAGCGACCACCCCGGCAGCCGAGGGCCAGTACCCCGAACCCAAGCACGGTGTAAAACCCGGCCACATGGACACTTCGCCGATCGATCCGGGGAACATCGAGGTGCTCCAGATCCTCGATGAGCATGGCCAACTGGACAAGAGCCTGGATCCCCCGCTGAATGATGAACTGCTTGTCAGCATGCACCGCGGCCTGGTACTGACCCGGACGTTCGACCACCGCATGCTCACCATGCAGCGACAGGGAGAAATGGGCACCTTTGCGCCCAACCTTGGCCAGGAAGCCTGCCAACTGGGCCAGGTGATTCCACTTTCAAAGAAGGACTGGTACAGCCCTTCCTACCGTTCATTCGGCGCACAGATCTGGCGAGGCTGGTCCATGGAGCGACTGCTGCTGCTCTGGGCCGGATACCACGAAGGCTTTCCTCCGCCGGCGGGTGTCAATGATCTGCCATTCTCGATCGTCGTCGGATCACATGTACTACCCGCCGTCGGGGTGGCGATGGGCATGAACTACAAGTCAGATGCTTCGTGCATGGTCGTGAATTTCGGTGATGGCGCATTGTCCCAAGGTGCCGTAGCCGAAGCCCTGAACATCGCTGCCGTGAATGCGGCTCCCGTTGTCTTCGTCTGCGAGAACAACGGATGGGCCATCTCGACGCCATTGAACAAGCAGGCAGCTTCGGAGAACCTGGCAGTGCGAGGCCTTGGATTCGGCATGCCGAGCATCCGGGTCGATGGCAACGACATTCTCGCCATGACGGTTGCCGTGGATGAGGCAGCACAACGCGCCCGGGGTGGTGGTGGCCCTACTTTCATCGAAGCGGTGACCTATCGCATGAGTCTTCACACGACGGCTGACGATCCCACCGTCTACCGGGAAGAGAAACTTGTCGATCCCTGGGAGGAACGATGTCCGATCCGGCGATTTGAAACCTACATGAAGTACAAGGGGCTGCTTGACAGCACGACCATCGAGCGGATCCACGCAGAATGCGAGCAGGAAGTCATCAAGGCACGTGACCACTTCCGCTCGACCGCAGCCTCCCATCCCCGGGAGATCTTCGATCACCTCTTTGAGCAGTTGCCCGAAGAACTTGAAGCCCAGCGTGATGCCTACCTTCGTCGCCTCGATGAAGGAGGAGGTTCCGATGGCTGAGATGACCATGGTGGAAGCACTGAATCTCGCCCTCGACCAATGCATGGATCGAGACGCCGATGTCTGCCTCATGGGCGAGGATATCGGAATCAACGGCGGCGTCTTCAGGGTGACAAAGGGCCTGTACGAGAAGTACGGAACCCGACGCGTCATGGACTCGACCCTGGCCGAATGCGGCATCATCGGAACGGCGGTGGGCATGGCCATCTACGGTCTCAAGCCCGTCGTTGAAATCCAGTTCTCCGGCTTCACGATGCAGGCCTTCGACCAGATCGAACAGAACATGGCCAGGATGCGCAACCGGACGCAGGGTCGCTACCCGATCCGGATGGTCATGCGTACTCCCTACGGTGGTGGCATCCGCGCCGTTGAACACCACAGCGAATCACGCGAAGCCTACTGGGCGCATACCCCGGGGTTGAAGGTCGTCATTCCATCCGGGCCCCGCAATGCGCGGGCGCTCCTGGCTGCCTCGATCGAAGACCCGGATCCAGTCGTCTTCTATGAACCCAAGGCGGTCTACCGCGCCTTCCGTGAAGACGTCCCCGAAACACATGAGACCATGCCACTTGGCAAGGCCCAGGTTGTCCGACCCGGCAGCGACATCACCATCATCTCCTACGGGGCGATGATGCGGGTGTGCCGGGAAGCCGTTGACGATCTCGTTGAACTGCATGGAATCGATGTTGAACTCATCGACCTTCTCTCCATCTCCCCCATGGACACCCGGACCTTGTCCGAGTCCGTATCGAAAACGGGCCGGTGCGTGATCGTCCATGAAGGTCACCAGACCTGTGGAATCGCCTCCGAGATCATCGCACGCCTCAATGAGCATGCCTTCGAATACCTCTCCGCACCGATTCGAAGAGTCACCTGCCCCGACATACCCTTTCCCTACTTCCAGACCGAGAAGCAGTTCCTGCCCGATACCGATACCGTGATCGGGGCGGTCCAGGAAACGCTTGCCTGGGAATGAACCGAACGATGTCCACCGACTTCAAGCTTCCGGATCTGGGCGAAGGCGTGCACGAAGGCCAGGTCATCAAGTTGCACGTCCGTGCGGGTGAAACCATCCGCGAGGATGAACCCCTCATGGAAGTCGAGACCGACAAGGCCGCGGTCGAGATACCTTCCCCCTGCACAGGCAGGGTCGAACGCGTCCACGTCGAGGAAAAACAACTCGTTCATGTCGGGGATGTGATGTTCACCTTCGATACGGGAGACGATGCAGGCCAATCCTCCGCCACTGAACCGGCGGTGACGATCGCAGCCGCTCCCTCGACCCCGGTTGCACCCCCTGCTCCCCTGACAAGCGCTCGACGCAAGGCTGCATCACCGGCTGTCCGTCGGCTGGCTCGATCAATGAACCTCTCGCTGGATGACATTGCAGGCTCGGGAGCAGGAGGACGCATCACCCGGGCCGACGTCGAATCGCATGCGGGTACTGCAACAGCCTCGCAAGGTGCAGGCGATACACCCACTCCAACAGGTATTCCAGCCACGTCAATCACTCCCGTGCCCACCGCTCCGCATTCTCCACTCGCCGTGGAAGGTATCGAGGATACGGATGAGTACGGAGCCATCGTTCGTCAATCACTCTCCCAGGCTCGAAAGACGATCTCGAGAGTCATGAGCACCGCCTGGCAGACGATTCCCCACGTCACGGATTGCAATGATGCCGACATCACCGAACTTGATCGCATGCGGCGCGAGTTCAATGACCCGGACAACCCCGGACGACGCCTGACCATCCTGGCATTCGTCGTACGAGCAGTCTGCAGATCGCTGCAGGCCATTCCGATCCTGAATGCATCCCTCGACGAGAACTCCGGCGAGGTGATCTACCGTCGGTACGTCAACATCGGCATTGGTGTTGAAACCGAGCGAGGCCTGGTTGCACCTGTCATCCACAACGCAGACAACATGACTGTCGGTGACATAGCCGATGCCCTGGAAATCATCACGACGAATGCCCGGAGCGCCAGTTTCGGCGTCAATGACACGCGCGGCGGCACGTACACCATCTCCAATGCAGGCGCCATGGGACCGACCCGCTACTCAACCCCGATCATCCAGCCCGGGCAGGTTGGATGCCTGGCACTTGGAAGAGCACGAAAGATGCCATGGGTCGTCGAAGACCAGGTCATCCCCCGGCTCATCCTGCCCCTGAGCCATTCCATGGATCATCGCCTGGTCGATGGCGGACGCGAGATTCCCTTCATAGGGCACCTCATCGAGGATCTCGAGAACCCGATGCGTTTCATGATCTGATCATGAAACGGCACTGGGCCTGCCCGCAACCGAATGCAGGGATTTCATGCAATCAAAGCAGAACCATGCGGGTTCGACTATCGTGTTGGGTCACCCTTGCAAGGAGTTCCTCATGAAACGGATCATCATTTCCTCGGCCATCCTCTCCCTCTGCTCCGGCTCCGTGCTGGCCCAGACGGTCCCCGCAACGCCCCTTCAACCTGCCGCTGCCCAACCTGCATCGCAGCAGGCTGCCCCCGCCAAGACCCTCGCCGTAGGCGACAAGGCTCCGGCAGTTGAACTGACACACGTTCTCAAGGGTGAAGCCATCGAGGAGTTCGAGCCGGGCCATGTCTACGTCGTCGAGTTCTGGGCCACCTGGTGCCCCCCATGCCGCACAAGCATGCCGCACCTGACCGAGGTCCAGAAGGAACACGCTGAAGAAGTCACGATCATCGGGATCAGTGACGAGAAACTCCAGACGGTCGTCGACTTCCTCCAGAAGACCGATGACGAGGGGAAGAGCTGGTTCGACAAGATCGACTACACGCTTGTCACCGACCCGGATGAATCCGCGTACACCGACTACATGCGTGCCGCTGGACAACGAGGCATCCCGACCGCCTTCATCGTCGGCAAGGATGCCCATGTCGAATGGATCGGCCACCCGATGTCCATGGACAAGCCGCTTGAAGAGATTGTCAATGGAACATGGGACCGTGACACCTATGCCGCCGACTTCAAGAAGAAGAAGGAGCAGGAAGCAGCCGCACGATCCATCATGGGTGAAATCCAGTCTGCTGATACTCCCGAGGAATTCAGGGCAGCCCTTGGAAAGATTGATGGTGTTCTTGCCGAGTACCCTGACAACCTCAACCTGCAGTTGATCAAGTACGACATGCTTCTGAAGCGCCTGAAGGATGATGACAAGGCCCTTGCATGTGGCGAACAGATCGCCCGGGACAACTGGGATTCCTCCGGGCTGCTCAACTCGATCAGCTGGAATACGATCACGACCGAGGACATCAGCCGAGGCGTCAAGGCCGCAGCCACCAGGTGGGCAGCACGGGCTGATGAACTTACCGATGGCAAGGATGCTTCCATCATCGATACCCTCGCACGTTGCTATTACGAGCAGGGTGACCTGGCCAAGGCCGTCGAACTCCAGAAGAAGGCTGTCCAGATCGCCGAACCGGGCATGACCAAGAGCCTCAAGGACACGCTTGACGAGTACGAGGCTGAACTCGACAAGGCCTGAACAGAACCAATGAAATGATGACCACGAGGCCCGTGCTTGCACGGGCCTCGTGCCATTGAACCCGCATCGAATACACTCCATTCATGGTCGTGGGCGAATTCACACAGGACACGGACATCCTGGTCATCGGGGGAGGCCCCGGTGGCTACGCAGCCGCGTTCCGTGCTGCTGAACTTGGTCGCAGTGTCCTGCTGCTTGACCCACGTTCAAGTCTGGGCGGTTCATGCCTCCACGAGGGATGCATTCCCACCAAGACGCGACTGTATCGATCAGCTTCCGGAATGGAAGCCGGTGATCGAGGGAGCCGAGCAATCCAGACGCTGGCTGGCGGACTTGCTGCCAGGATGAAGACGCTCGGGATCGAGCATGTACCTGGAACGGGGCACTTCGAAGATTCCCGAACGGTCCAGGTGACTGGTGAACACGTCTCCCGGGTCCGGTTCAAGCGAGCCATCATCGCAACTGGAAGCAAGGCGGCGAAACGAGATGATCTTTCCGGGGCATCGACTCCGGAGGAAACCGCGGTCATCGACAACATTCCAGGCAGGTGCATTGTCGTGGGCAACGACTACCTGGCGATCGAAGCGGCAACCATGCTCATCGGTGAAGGAGCTGCGACAACGCTTGCGTGCGAAGGTGTGTTGCTGCCCGACCTGCCCAGGCCATTGGTGGAACCGCTGCTTCGGTCACTGAAGAAATCCGGTGTCGCGCTGCATGAAGGACCACTGGGCAGTGTGAATGCCGACCTGGTCGTCGACTGCTCAGGGCGCGTACCGGGTACGGATGGGCTTCGACTCGAACAAGCGAAGATCCAGGTCGATCCGTCAGGATGGATCACCGTCGACGAACAGCAGCGAACCAGCGAACAACGCATCTTCGCCGTTGGTGACATCACCGGCCCCCCCCACCTTGCTGGCGTCGCGCTTGCCCAGGGGCGGGTTGCAGCCGAGGCCATCTGCGGTCAGCCAAGTGCCTATGAACCTGCAGCGGTGCCGAACGTCGTCTACTCGAACCCGAACATCGCCTGGTGTGGTTGCCTCGAGGACGGAAGCGGTTCCAGTCTGACCAGCGTGCCGTGGGGATTCTCCGGGCGTGCCGTCGGCATGGACGCAACCCGCGGCGTCACGATGCTGCACTGGGAACAAGCCAGTGGACTGGTCCTGGGAGTCGGTATCTGCGGCAGCGAAGCCTGCGAACTCATCGAGACGGCTGTCCTTGCCATCGAGATGGGCGCAACCCTCGAGGACCTGGCCGCGATCGTCCCGGCTCATCCAACGAGAAGTGAACTCCTGGGAGAAGCAGCACGTGCTGCACTCGTTGAGCAGTCGACGCCATGAAGTGGCTGATCCTGTTCATCATTGCCGACCTGGTGCTCTGGCCACTGGCCCTCATCTGGGTTCTCAACTCTCCCGGGGCACTGTCAACGTCAGTCTTGATCATCCTTACCTTCGTCGCCATCTTCGGAATCACGGGTTCAGCGCTTCGTGGACTGTGGAATCCCCTGGCGAAGGCCTTTCCCGCAATGGAACCCAGCCCCGATGCAGTGAGGAAGTCCTTCCAGAGCTTTTCCTATGGAATCGTGAATCTGGGACTCTCGATTCACGTCGCCGTTGATGAGCATGCACTGCACATGACACCCATCCGATTTCTTCGGTGGTTCGGTGCCAAACCTGCAAGCATTCCCTGGGACAGCATGGACACCGACGTAAAAAGTCCCCGAAAGGTCCGAGTCAACGGACAGGTGCTCCATGGTCCGAAATGGTGCTTGGAACTTGCCGCACCATCCTCGGATTGATCACTCCTTGCTGGCGTCCTTGGTCTCGTAAAGCACGTCCGGAACACGCTTGCGATCCGCTTCAACCTGGGCCAGTGGCTCAACTTCCTGCTCGGTCGAAAGGTGGCGCTGGGCAAGGTGGTGATAGACCTCGGTGCCACGCGTCTTCCACCCGATCTCCTTTTCTTCCAGTGCGCGGATGACCTTGGCAGGTGCTCCTGCCGCAAGCGAGTTGGCTGGAATCTCGGTGCCCTCCTTCACGAAGGACAGTGCGCCGACGATACTGTTCTCTCCGACGACGACATCATCCATGAGTACGGCATTCATGCCGATGAGCGCATTACGTCCAATGCGGCAGCCGTGCAGGACAGCGCCATGCCCGACGTGCCCATTCTCCTCCACCACGACATCCTTGCCAGGGAAGCAATGTACGACACAGGTATCCTGGATGTTGCTTCCAGCCTTCATTTCAAGTCGGCCGATGTCGCCTCGCAGCACCGCATTTGGACCGACGAGGCACCCGGGTCCGACAATCACGTCGCCGATGAGCACTGCGGTCGGGTGAACGAAGGCGGTCGGATCAACAACAGGCGTCAGCCCCTCGTAGGTATAGCAGGGCATCAGGCTGAAGCCTCGACAGGAACTTCGACCGGGATGCGACTTGCAACAACTCGGAATCGGCTCGCCACGAAGGCACCGTCACAGAGCGTCGCATTGCCAGCTGGATTTGCGCCGGAAACATGGAAGTCACTGAACGCAGCGGACTGGTTCACGTAGATCTGCCCGGCGAGATTGCATGAGAGTGCGACCCCTGCATCAGCCATGGCTTCTTCGGTTGCAGCGATGACTTCATCATCATTCGAGTAGAGCCCACAGGTCAGTGAACCAAGCCTCCGTGCAGCACCTGAAGCAAGTTCAATGGAACGAGCCGTGCCTGCCGTCTTCACGATGTAGATGATCGGACCAAAGCACTCCTGTTGATAGAGGGCTTCATCGCCTTCCTCGACCTGGATGATGGTCGGTGAACAGGTGCGTGCTTCCGGGAATCGTTCATTCTCGATGGGTCCTCCCTTCCTCAGGATCGCGCCGCCTGCAGAAGAACAGTCCTGGACTCGCTTGATCGTTGCCTCGTTCTGCACGGCCCCGAGCACTTCGGCTGCCCGGGCTGGATCAGAAAGCAGCCAGTCGACCGCCTTGACAATGGCAGCGGTCGTGTCATCGAAGGACATCTTTCCCTCGGGTGTTTCGATTCCATCGGCAGGTATGTAGATGTTCTGCGGCGTGGTGCACATCTGCCCCGAGTAGAGGCACAGGGAAAATGCCAGGTTCCCTGTCACGGCACGTGCGTCCTCGATGCCATCGAGAATGATCGAATTCACGCCCGCCTTCTCGGTAAATACGACCGCCTGCCTCGCATTCGTCTCGACCCAGTCACCGAACTCATTGCCGCCCGTGTAATCGACGATCTTCACATACTCGTGCGTCACAAGTTCCGCGGTCATTGGTGCCTCTGGGGTATCGCAGGCAAGCATGACCAGGTTCGGGTCGAATCCTGCCTCGGCAAGAACCTCCCTGCAGACCTCGACCGTGATGGCCAATGGAAGAATGGCACCCGGGTGTGGCTTGATCACGACCGAATTGCCGGTGGCGAGGCTCGCAAACAGACCCGGATAGGAGTTCCATGTCGGGAACGTCGAGCACCCCACGGTGACAGCGACCCCTCGTGGAACCACGCGATAGGTCTTCTCAAGCGTGACGCTGTCCGTCTTCGAAACCCTTTTTGTCCAGGTTGCCGTCGGTGGACAACGGTGCATCTCCTGCCATGCATAGGCAATGGCTTCAAGACCACGGTCCTGCGCATGGGGCCCACCGGCCTGGAAGGCCATCATGAATCCCTGCCCGGTCGTGTGCATCACGGCATTGGCGATCTCGAAACTTCGCTTGTTCAGTCGATCGAGCATTTCGAGACATGCACCGACCCGTGCATCAATACCTGCACGCTTCCAATCACCCATGGCCGCCTTCGAAGCGGCAAGCATGCCGTCGAGATCAGGTGATGGGTAGGTGATCCCCAGTTCCATCCCGTAGGGAGAAACCTCGCTGCCAACCATCGAAGCGGTTCCGGGCTGGTTCCCCGACCATGGCGACCCCAGGCGAGCCTTGAATGCCGCTGCTCCATCGGCTTTTGCAGTCTCCCCGTAGATCTTCCCACTGGGCACTTCGGAGAATGCCGACCAGTAGCCACGAGTGGCAATGGCATCAAGTGCGTCATCCAGTCGTTGACGATGCAGTTCAAGTAAATCGTTGGCCATGGCCTGGCTCCTGCGTGGACCTGCCTCTTCGGGCTCACACCCGATCAGCGTAGATTGTAGGAGAACATCCATTTCACGGCCCACGCGGGTGTCGTATACAATCGACTCCGCCAATCTGGGGCGGCCCGACGACCTTGCAAACCCCATGGCAACCTCCTCCAACGGTCATCTGAAGAAGGACATCACGCTCTTTGGAGCGTTTGCGATTGCATTGGGCACGACGATCAGCAGCGGGTTCTTCCTGCTGCCTGGGATAGCCTTTGAACAGGCCGGACCCGCGATCCTCGTTGCCTATCTCGTTGCAGGACTGGTCATCATCCCCCCCTTGATGTGCAAGGCCGAGTTGGCAACGGCCATGCCCCGCTCGGGCGGCGTCTATTTCTACCTTGATCGGAGCCTGGGCCCCATGGCCGGATCCGTCACCGGCCTGGGCACCTGGATCTCGCTTTCATTGAAGACATCCTTCGCATTGGTTGGATCCGGTTACTACATCGGGCTCTTCATGGATGATCCCCCGGTTCTGCTGATCGCCATCGGGCTTGCGCTTGCGTTCATGTCGCTCAACATCCTGGGGACGGCCAAGACCAGCCTTGCGCAGAACATTCTCGTCGTCGGTGTGCTGACCCTGCTTACGTGGTTTGTCATCTTCGGAATGCCGGAGATCCAGTACGAACACTTCAGGAATTTCGCGCCTGAGGGAACTGGATCCGTCGTTTCGCTCGTCGGTGTCGTCATGATCTCCTACATGGGCATCTCCAAGCTCGCGAGTGTCGCCGAGGAGATTCGAAATCCTGAACGCAACATACCGATAGGCATCTTCCTGGCTCTCGGGGTTGCAATTCTCATCTATATGCTCGGTCTGGCCGTGATGATCGGCGTCATGCCGGCCGAAAACCTCGCAAATACATACACACCTGCCGCAGATGCCGCCGCAATCTTCGCCGGGCCTACCGGTCGAACATTCATCGCGATCGCGGCCATCGCATCCTTCCTCTCCGTAGCGAATGCCGGCATCCTGAGTGCTTCCCGCTACCCGCTTGCAATGGCCCGGGATCATCTCGTCCCCATCGCATTTCGTCGCATAGGCAGATTCAATACTCCCACGAATGCGATCGTCATCACGACGTTCCTGATCATTCTCGAAGTTGCGCTGCTCGATCCACTTGTCATCGCCAAGTACGCCGGCACGACGAAGATGCTCCTCTTCGCACTGCTGTGCATTGCCGTCATCGTCATGCGGGAAAGCAGGATCAACTCCTACGACCCGGGTTTCCGGACCCCCCTGTATCCGTGGATTCCTCTCCTGGGATTCGCGCTCTGCATCAGTGTCATCGGGTTCCTCAAGTGGCAGGCCGCCGTCTTTGCCCTCGGACTCATTGCCGTCGGCATCGCCTGGTTCTTGTGGTATGCACGCGGACGAGTCCGTCGATACGGCGCCATCTACCACGTGTTCTCGCGGCTTGGCGAGAACCGGTTCGACCCACTTGATATCGAGCTGCGTGAAATCATCAAGGAGAAGGGACTTCGAAAGGCCGACCCCTTCGACGAGATCGTCGCCATAGCACCCATCATCAATCTTGATTCCATAGACGACTTCGGCACGCTGGCTCGCAATGCAGCTGAGCAACTGGCCAAGGATGGCTTGCTTGATGCTGATGAACTGGCCGATGGATTCCTCCAGGGAACACGAGTCGGTGCTACACCTGTCAGCGGCAATGCGGCGCTTCCCCACATTCGCATCGAGGGCCTGACAACCCCACGCCTTGCCATTGCACGAATACGAAATGGACTGGAGATCACGATCGGTTCAGCCATCAGCGACGAGGAGAAGAAGGCAACTGTTCAAGCCATCTTCTTCCTGGTCAGTCCACAGGAAGACCCGGCTCAGCACCTGCGTCTCCTGGCAAAACTGGCAGGCTGCGTCGAGGAGGAGCAATTTGAAACACACTGGGCCGAAGCCCGGGACGATGCGGCGATTCGAGAGGTTCTGCTCCGGGACGATCGGTATCTCTCCTTCGCCCTGCAGCGCAATACGCCTCGCGAATCCTGGATCGGTCGCCATATCCGGGATCTGGAACTTCCCGAGGGATGCCTTGTGGCCCTGGTCCAACGAGGAGATGAAACCATTGTTCCACGCGGCAGTACGGTGCTGGACCATGGAGACGCGTTGATCCTCATCGGTGAACCTGACTGTATCCAGGCAGTACGAGAACTCCTGGAACTTGCACCTCCCAAGAACACCGAACCACTGGAAGACGATTGAATCGATGATCAATGAAACGACACGTGGAACTGCGTGGCAGGTAGGATCCCCAGCATGAATGATGACACAAACAACCCCATTACTGATCCTGCAAAGGCGAAACGGACCTCCTGGAACATTGTTGTCGATGGAGTACTCCTGGTTCTGCTCGCAGCAGTACTGATCCTCGACCCGGAGAAGGCCGAGAAGACCTTCATCGGATTCGTCGGCGTACTGTGCGTTCTCGGTGGAGGCATTCTCTTTGCCCGTGCCTGGACGGTCTCCCGCATGCGAAGCCTCTCCCCCCTGTACTGGACTGTGGCGATCGTGCCCATCGGCGTGGGCCTCATCCTCCTGTTCTGGCCCCTGCAGTCACTGCAGGTCATGATCTACGCGGTTGCCATCACCTTCCTTGTCCGTGGAATCGTCGAATGCACCTTGGCGGCGTCGAACATGAACAAGTCTGCGTGGGAGTTTCTGCTTGTACACGGCATCATCGGGATCGTCCTCGGCATCATCTTCATCGTGAAGTTCGAATGGGCGCCCGTACTGGCAATCCTCTTCCTTGGCGTGGACCTGATCGTCCGAGGCGCGAACCAGGGTGGCGGACTGATGACCAGCTTGCAGAAGAAGGTGGACAGCCACTCATCCGGCTAGAACACGTACTCGCTGGTCAGTCGTTCTCCATCTCGGATTTCACTGATTCCACCAGGTGGGAACCGCGATCGGCGAGGTACTTGTACTCGGCCATGGCCGCATCCCGCTTCCCGGCAGCAAGATGCACTCTGAGCATCCGCACGTGGATCCCGTCATTTCCCGGCTGGATCTCCGAAGCACGCCCGTAGGCGCCGATGGCCTTCACGTGCTCACCACGACCCGCATGAATCTCGCCAAGAAGAATATATGCCGACGTCAAGTCTGGCCTGAGTGCTGCCGCAGTCTGGATTGACGCGATGGCTTCATCCTCACGATTGAGCCTGGCAAGTGATCTGCCGATGTTCAAGTGCACCTTGGCATACTCCGGATTCAACTCAAGAGATTTCTCGAATGCATGCAGTGCTTCCTCATATCGCTCGCCATCAAGATGAATGAGCCCGATGTTGTTCCATGCCTTGTCGGCCAGGGAATTGCTTGAGACCGCAGCCTTGAACGATTCCAGCGCAGCGACATCATTGCCCTTGCACCGCTGGGCAAGCCCGAGAAGGATGTAGAGTTTTCCATTGGACCGTTCCAACTCAACGGCCTTCTTGAACGCATTGACTGATTCTTCATGTCGTCCATGCCTGCCCTGCATGAGACCCAGGTTCATCCAGGCCTTTGCATAGTTCGGGTCGGCCTTGATGGCGCCTTCGAAGGCGACAATCGCTCCTGCAAGATCGCCAATCGACTCGCAGGCCGTCCCAAGGTTCAACCATGCCCCGATCAATTTCGGGCGAAGCTTGATTGCCGCCTGGTATGCCTGGATGGCGCCGGGTATGTCGGCGAGATTCAAGCGGGCATTACCGATGTTGAACTGCGTCTGCCCGCTGCTTGGATTGATCAACGCCGCGCGCTCACCGGCTTCAAGTGCTTCACGGTAATGCTTCATGTGAAGACTGGTTCGAGCGATGCCGGCATAGGCCGCCTCGCACTCTGCATCGATTTCGATGGCTTCCCTGTAGAACCCGATCGAGTCGGCATGGTCGCCCAACTTGTCAAGGCAGTAGCCGAGGTTCACAAGTGCTATGACGACCCTCGGGTGCTTTCTGAGTGGATCGAGATCCAAGGCCTTCCTCAGGAACGCCTCGGCCTCGGGCCATTCCCTCTTTCGGATGCACTTGATTGACTCGTTGATGAACTCCGGCATCTCACCGAAACCACCGGCATGGTCGCTGAATCCCTCCAGCAGTTCCTCGGTGGGATTCGGCCCTTCCAACGACAGGAACTCGCCACTGTCTTCATGCTCCATGGTGTTTCTTGCCACGTGGCGGTCCTCCTTCCATGTTGATGGTAGCCGCTGCAGAACGCTCATGCCGTCCTCCAAATCCAATCCGATCATGGTTTCTTTCAGGCGAATCGTGGATTACATGCCTTCCTGAAACCTTCGGGTTTCACTGAAATACATGGGGATCCCGACGGTTCTCCTTCTCGATTGGACGGTTCGCATGGATGCGACGCAGGCCAGGGAGTTTCCTCTGATGAACGGATTCAGCATGAAAACAGCATCTCGATCCAGGAACGACCACCCCCTGAGCATCGAGACGATCAAACCTGGCACATGGCACAACGCAACGGAGCCACGCGACGTCCCGAGGGACACCGTGGCTCCGTTGTGTATTTCTTCGACAGACCCGAAATCGTCGGTACTGACTGAACTTGTTTCCTTCAGTGGTGTGACCGGGGCACTTCTGGAAACGATCGAAGCCAAGGATCCCTTGACACGGGGCCACAGTGATCGCGTTGCCAGTCTTGCCCGTCGCCTGGCCGCGGAGGCAGGATGCACTGAACTGGTCATCGAGGAGGCGACGGTCTGCGGCTGGCTGCACGACATCGGCAAGATAGGCGTACCGGACTGCATCCTGCAGAAGGAAGGCCCCCTGAACGACATCGAGTTTGAAACGATCAAGCGACATCCCGAAACCAGCGAGAGGATCCTTGGCTGCTTGCCGCAGTTGAAGTCGATCCGCGCAGGCGTGCGATCCCACCACGAACGCTGGGATGGACGAGGCTACCCGGACGGGATCGCGGGGGAAGCGATCCCGCTCCTGGGTCGCATCGTCTGCATCGCCGATGCCTTCGATGCCATGTGCTCGAAGCGCACGTACCGGGATGGCCTTGCTCCACAGACAGCATTGATGGAACTGGCACGGAACGCAGGGAAGCAGTTCGACCCGTACCTCGTCGCCTGCTTTCTCGACATGAAACCGCAAAAGGAGATGATCGCTCCCTGGACACTTGTGCCGGGGGATGCGATGCGGCAATCGGCCTGAAGGACCGCGAAGAGCACACCAGGGCACGGTGATTGGGGATGAACCGCCTCTGGTCCTCGCCTTCGACAACCACACGAGGTCTTCAGGGCGAGGCCGATGGATGACCGCGGGTCGCATGACCCGCGGTTATCAGTTGAGAGGTAGAATCCTGCCCTCGCGGCCTCATTACATTGCGCCCGTAGCTCAGTTGGATAGAGCATCGCTTTCCTAAAGCGAAGGTCACAGGTTCGAATCCTGTCGGGCGTGTTCTGCCCCCCGGCCACCCCTGGTCGACGCGAATACACCGTGTCTGGTACCGTGTTCGGCCCATGACACACAACACCATATGCGCAATCGCTGCTGCCGCCGGGGTGTTCCTCACCCTGCCCGCAGCCTCACAGGAATCCATCGCTCCCGCGAGTTGGCGGAATGATGATCAGTCGCAACGAGCGTTGAAGGATCTTGCAGGCCAGTACAGGCCGGACGCATCACTTGCAACGATCGGTTCAAGCATCGAGGGTCGGAACATCAACGTGCTGCAGCTTGCACGCGATGGATCCATCGATCCAGGCGAGCGACCAGCCCTGCTGGTCGTTGCAGGTATCGATGCCTCCAGGCCTCACACATCCTGGTGCGCTGTCGAAGTAGCCAGAACACTCCTTGAGCGTGCTGCTGGTGGTGACGAGGAAGTCATCTCGTTCCTCGAGACCAACACGCTCTACATCGTGCCTCGTCTCAACCCGGATGGCCATGAACGAAACATGACTCACGCGACCATGCATGCCCACGCACGCAACATGCGTACCGATGATGCAGATCGTGATCGAGCCAGTGACGAGGATGGTCCCGATGATCTCAATGGAGATGGCATGATCACGATGATGCGTGTTCATGATCCGCGAAAGGCCGACCTCGTCGCCGACCCGGATGATCCCCGCCTGGACAGGAAGCCGGATCGTGAAGAAGGAGAACGAGCCGACTTCTACCTGCTGAGCGAGGGCCATGACAATGATGATGATGGCAGGCACAACGAGGATCCTGCCGGCGGCGTCGATCTGGACATGAACTTCATGCATGGCTATCAACACCATGCGGATGGTGCAGGCCGCCACCAGCTCTCCGAACCGGAAGCCATGTCGCTTCTGCAGTTCGCCCTGGATCATCAGAACATCGCGGCGGTCGTCGTCTACGGTCGACATGACACGCTGTCGTCTCCCCCATCGGCCAGTGGCCGGAATGATGCTGGTGGACCCAACACGATCGAGAATGACGACCAGGCCATGTATGAACGTGTCTCCGAACGTTTCATCGAGTTGACCAAGCTGGAGGGTGTTCCCTCGGGTGACTGGTCAGGCTCCTTCGCCGCCTGGGCCTATGCCCAGTACGGCGTTCCTGCCTTCTCGACACCGTTGTGGACGATGCCCCGTTCCGAGAATGGGAATGGTGATGGTGACGGTGAAGATGGAGAAGATGGTGAGCAGGTCGAACGTCCACGCGGTGGACCTCCAGGCGGTGGTGCAGAACCCCCCCGTGGTGGGCAAGGTGGACGTGGGAACATCGACTGGGAATCCATGAGAGATGAGTACGACGCCAACAAGGATGGTGAACTGGATGATGACGAACGCGACGCAATGCGAGAAGCCATGAGAGAGCGCTTCGGCGGCCGAGGAGGAGCTGGAGGCGGGCGAGGTGGCCCTGGTGCAGGTGGTCCACCGGATGGGGCAGGCGGCGGTGGCCGTGGAGGTCGAGGTGGCCGGGGTGGAGGACGTGGTGGTGGTAGCGGCGCTGGAGGTGGTCAGAACCTCACTCCGTCGCAGTATGGAGACATCAGCCAGGAGACCATCGATGAACTCATGGAGAGTGCACGTGAGAACGGAATGGAAATCAGCGAAGAACAGATGAGCCAGGTGACTCCCGAGATGATCGAGATGTTCGCCGAGCGGGCAGGAATCGAGATTCGACGCGTCACCAGAGACACGGGAAACACGGGTCGACGCGATCAAGGCGTCCCCTCCGATGAAGACTGGCTGGAATACAGCGATGAAAGGCGAGATGGAAGCGGCTTCGTCGAATGGACTCGCGTGGATCACCCCGAGTACGACCATGTCGAAGTTGGGGGCTGGGCACCCGGGTTCCGTACGATTCCACCCATCGATGAAATGGATCCGATTGTCGAAGTACAGGCGGATTTCCTTGTCGACCTGGCGGCACACCTCCCGGATGTGCAGTTGCAGGATGTCGAAGTCGAGCAGATGGCCGACGGGCTGTGGTCCGTTCGGGCCTCCCTGGTCAACGAAGGGCGGTTGCCTGCAGGCACGGCCATGGCCAAGCGGAACAGGCGGGCACGGCCATGGGTCGTGCGACTCGGTGTGGATCCGGACCAGATCGTGACAGGCCGCCCGACACACAAGGTCTGGACGATCGAACCCGACGGCGGCCGGCACGAGATGCGATGGGTCGTCGAACATCCCGATGGTGAAGACCTCGAGATCGAGCTCTTCAGCGAGAAATACGGTGGCACCGTGCATGCAATCACGTTGACAGGTGACGGATCGAATGGAGGCGGACAATGAAGCAACTGCTCATGACACTGCTCGTACTCGGACTTGGAATCGACATTGCTCGCGCGCAGACACCTCACCCGAGCAAGGTCGACATGACCTTCAACCACTGGTACGACTACGACGAAATGACGGGGTCGCTCCAGGACCTCACCCACGCCTACCCGAACCTGCTCACGATGGAATCCCTCGGCAAGAGCGTCGCCGGGCGCGACATCTGGCTGCTGACACTCAATGTTCCCGAGACGGGGCCGCCGGAATCAAAGACGGCGATGTACATCGAGGGCAACATCCACGGCAATGAACTCCAGGCCACGGAGACGGTGCTCTACACGATCTGGTACATGACCAAGAGCTACGGAAAGATCGATCGAATCACGAAGCTGATGGATGAACGATCCTTCTACTTCGTTCCCAGTTCGAACCCCGACGGCAGGTCCTACTGGTTCGAGGAAGCTTCGACACCACATTCCCTTCGCGGAGGCATACGCCCCACGGACAACGACCACGACGGTCTCTACGACGAGGATGGGCCCGATGACCTCGACGGAGATGGAAACATCACCTCGATGTGGACCAGGGATCCGCTTGGGAGATACAAGCGGGACGAGGACGACCCGAGGTTCTTCGTGCGTGTCGATTCGGATGATGATCCGGGTGGATGGTCACGGCTTGGCCAGGAGGGCATCGACAACGATGGCGATGGAGATGTCAACGAGGATGGCATCGGTGGCTACGACCCCAACCGGAACTTCCCCAGCGACTGGCAGCCGGAGCACATCCAGTACGGTGCGACGGACTACCCACTGAGCCTCCCGGAGTGCAAGGTGACCGCCGAGTTCATCATGGCGCACCCGAACATCGCCGGTGTGCAGTCCTATCACAACTCCGGCGGCATGGTGCTCTATGGCCCGGGTGCCAGTTACCAGAACTACCCGGGCAACGACATGCGGATCATGGAACGAATGGCCCAGAAGGGTTCCGACATGATTCCGTTCTACGACGCGCTGCTTTCATGGCGTGATCTCTATTCGACCCACGGCGATGAGACGTCCTTCACGTACGAGCAGGAGGGCATCATGTCCTTCGTCAACGAGCTCTGGTCAGACAAGAAGATGTTCGCCGACGAGGAACGTACCGGGACCGAAGACACCCGGATGTTCCGTGACATGCTCCAGTTCGAGGATGTCTACGCTCCCTATACGGAAGTGGACCACCCCACCTACGGCAAGGTACTCGTGGGTGGAACAACCAAGGACGCCAGTCGCGTGGCTCCACCGTGGGCCCAGGAGGAGGACTGCCACCGGAACTTCGCCTTCACGATGTACCACGCCGACGAGATGCCCATGGTCGAATGGGGCCTGCTGCAGGTCCGGCAAGGACCGGCGAACCTGTGGGAGATCACCGTCGAGGTGAAGAACCCGAAGGTCATCCCCACCATCCTGGGCTGGGCAAGGCAGCACCGGATCGGACTGCCCGATGAACTGCACTGCGAGACAACCAACGGAGGACGAGTTGTTGCAAGTGGAACCGTCCGTGACATGCAGCCCTGGACGAAAATATCGATTCCAGAGGACGATCACCATCCCGAGCGTATTCGGAATGAACGTGGCATCGGAAGTGAAGGCAGGGTGCTCTACAGATTCCTCGTCGAGGGGGATGCACCGGTGACGCTTCAATATGAATCCACGAAGGGTGGCACCATCGAGCAGGTGGTACCACTTGAAGCAACTCCCCCGCACGAAGCTGCACCCGGTCCGCACGAACGGGACGAAACGTGACACTCCCTCCGGCCCACGAGGTCATCGAGCGTCTCGGGCTGGCTCCTCATCCCGAGGGTGGCTTCTACAGGGAAACCTGGAGAGATGAACCTGCAGATGGTTCAAGGGGCAGTGGCTCAGCCATCCTCTTTCTCCTTCGAGAGGGCGAGACTTCACGGTGGCACAGGATCGATGCCACGGAGATCTGGCATTTCTACGAAGGTGCACCCCTTGAACTTCACGCCTGCTGCGATGAAGGCCCCGTCGAGAAACACATGCTCGGGCCGGGCCTCTTTGAAGGTGAAACGCCCCAGGCAATCATTCCGCCAAACGCATGGCAGTCAGCCAGGAGCCTTGGCGACTGGACACTCGTAGGCTGCACTGTCAGCCCGGCGTTCGAGTTCGAGTTCTTCGAAATGGCTGATGAGGACTTCCAGCCGGGGAACTGACGATCAATTCCTGTAGCGTTCATGGCACGCTGAACAGGACTGTTCGAGCAGATGCAGTTGTCCAGTTGCAGCGGCATGTCTGCCGGCAATGAGCATGTCCTCGAGTTGCTGGGCCGCAGCGATCGATTGGTCCGACAACTCGGCGAAGCCCGATCCATGTTCCCCGCTGAATCCCGATGTCGTCCGAAGCAGGTCGACGAGTTGAGCCGCGATGGCGGGCGCACCTGGATCGACCCAGTGCGAATGTGCGAACTGCTCCAGTCGTGTCCATTCCGTGTCCACGAGATCCATCGTGAGTGCAAGGTCGCCGGGATCAATCCTCCCTGGATGGTGACGCCGAAGAGCAGGCGCAATGCGCAGAGCTGAACCAACCGAGTCGAAGAGTCCCTCGAACGCAGGATCCGTTCCACTGTCATGAAGGAGTGCGAGACCTTCCTGGCTGTCCCACTCCCCCGTTCCCACGAGACCGACCGCGACGGCTGCAGGCGCACGGTTGGTGCCGTGATGGCAATGCACGTAGATGGGTCGCTGAAGTGTTTCGAGCAGCCCCGAGATGACCTGGGCCTCCTCCATCGTGATGCCGGAATACTTCAACGGGAGATGTACAACCCGGATCCCGAAGTGCTCCTTGATCCCGCTTCCTGGAGATGTTGCGTCCACGTCGATGATCGACCTGATGCCCAGTTCCTGGAGCGCACGCAGGCCCGATTCACCTGCAGGCTCCCCACCAACATGGATACCCATGCCGGGTTGAACGTCCCGCAGGGCAGGCAGTGACTCACCACTTTCGGCGGATCGAGCAGACGTCGAGTCGGCGCAACCAACCAGGATCCAGACTGTGAAGAGTGCAATGGCAGGAAGTTGAAACATCGCCCCTGATTGTATCTCGAGTCACTTCCAGATACTGCTGCTGAGCAACCTGCTAGGCTGAAGCAATGATCCGTGCGAATGAACCCGACAACGACATGCAGAACGTCCTTGGCGGACCCCTGCAACCATGTTCGCTTGATCCCATGACAGGCTTCTACCGAACCGGTTGCTGCCAGACCGGGCCCGATGACCTGGGCTCACATACGGTCTGCGTACGAGTCACGGACGAGTTTCTTACATTCTCCAAGGCGGCTGGAAACGACCTGTCGACCCCGATGCCCGAACATGGTTTCCCCGGCCTGAAGGAAGGCGACCGCTGGTGCCTCTGCGCTCCGAGGTGGCAGGAAGCACTGGATGCAGGGCATGCACCACAAATAGTGCTCGATGCAACACACGTCGGAGCCCTGCAGTACTGCGGGCTGGACGATCTCGTTGCCCATGCCCTCGACGACTGATCAGGACAACTGGTACCCGGCGGCCAGTTCACGGAAGTCGGCTGCCTGCTCCGCTGCCCAGGCCTCGTCCCGCCCCAGTTCAACCGACATGAGCTTCGCGACTTCATCGGCGACCTCCGCCGCGGCCGCCGCGTCCAGCAGCAGCGCACGGGTGCGGCGAGCGAGAACATCCTCGACCGTTCGTGCCAGTTCATGGCGAGCAGCATGCGACACGACACCACGGGGATATGGCAGTCGCTCGTGCAGCAGGTCATGTCCTCCCTCGATTTCATCGCAAACCGCCATCACTTCTGCTGCGTCCGAACCATAGACTCGCAGCCAATTCTCATCTGGCATGGCCGGGTCTTCCCGATCCAGCCAGCCTCGCAGGTGCAGTGTCTCGGTAGTACAGGATCGTTGCTCAAGCCCACCGACATCAAGGGCCTGGTCTACTACATCTGCCGCCATGCGGCGATAGGTCGTCCACTTGCCACCGATGATCGTGACCAGTCCCCCGCGGGAAATGAGTACCTCGTGTTCCCGGGAGATCTTCTTGGTCGCCTGGCCTTCGTGCTTGACCAGGGGCCGCAGGCCGGCGAACACGCTCAGGACATCGGACCGTTCGGGGTCATGGGAGAGGTACCTGGCTGCATTGCGAAGGATGAACTCGACTTCCTCGTCGGTCGCCCTGGGTTCCAGGATCGGCTCTGGAGCATGCTCGTCGGTCGTTCCAACAAGGCATCGCTCGTGCCAGGGAATGACGAAGAGCACCCTTCCATCATCAGTATGGGGAACCATGATGGCCGTATCTCCCTGCAGGAAATTCTTGTCAAGAACGAGGTGGACACCGCGACTGGGTTCGACGACCGATTCGGCTTCTGCATCGTCCATGCGACGGATCGTGTTCGAGAACACTCCTGTTGCATTGATGACGACTTTTCCCCGGGCCTCGTATTCCTCGCTGGTCTCGACGTCCATGAACCGGACTCCGCGGACATGCTCGGATTCATCCCGGAGCAGTCCAGTGACCCTGGCATGATTGAGTACGAGGGCATCGTGATCGATCGCCGTTCGAACAAGAGTCACGCACATCCGGGAGTCATCGAACTGACCATCGTGGTACTGCGTGCCTCCATCCAGTCCCTCGGACTCGAGGTTTGGGATGCGTTCCAGTGTTTCCGCCGGCTTGAGACTCCGTGACGGGGCCAGGTTCAACTTTCCTGCAAGCAGGTCGTAGAGCTTGAGGCCGATGCCGTAGAAGGGCCCCTCCCACCACTTGTATCGAGGCACGACAAAGGCCAGATTCGTCACCAGGTGCGGAGCGTTGTTGTACATGAGCCCCCGCTCATGCAGTGCTTCACGGACAAGGGAAATGTTTCCCTGCTGGAGGTACCGGACACCTCCGTGTACGAGCTTCGTGGAGCGACTGCTGGTGGCCTTGGCGAAATCGACCTGTTCCAGGAGCAGGGTTCGGAATCCTCGTGCTGCAGCATCCACTGCTGCACCAAGGCCGCTTGCGCCACCTCCGATGACGATCACATCCCAATCGGGCGTCTTCTTGATGCGGTCAATGAGTTCGCTGCGATTCATTCTTCTTCCTCCACCCAGTGGCACGCTCTCTTCACAGCCCGTGACCAGGAAGCCAGGTGGGTTTCCCGGTGTTCCTTGGCCATGTCCGGTTCGAAACGGCGTTCAAGTTTCCAGTGATCACCAATGTCTTCCGCGTTTTCATAGACCCCCACATGCAGGCCGGCCATGAATGCCGCGCCCAATGCCGTCGTCTCGAGCACCGTGGGTCGAAGGACAGGCCGGTCCAGCAGGTTGGACTGGATCTGCAGCAGCAGGTCACTGGCGGCGGCTCCACCATCAACCCGGACCTCGGACAATCGAACACCTGAATCGCCTTCCATGGCCTGGAGCAGGTCCACCACCTGGCAGGCGATTCCCTCGAGCGTGGCCCGTGCCACGTGAGCTGCCGTACTGCCTCGGGTCAGGCCGAGGATGGTTCCGCGGGCATAGGGATCCCAGTAGGGAGCCCCGAGTCCTGCAAAGGCCGGGACGAGCATGACGCCATCGCTGTGTTCGACGGATGCAGCAAGCGTATTCACATCGACCGCCTGCTCGATGATGCCCAGCCCGTCACGCAGCCACTGGATGGAGGCCCCTCCCATGAAGATGCTGCCTTCCAGTGCATGAACCGGTTCGCAGCCATCAAGTTGCCAGGCGACTGTCGTCAGGAGACCGTGATCACTCTGCACGATGTCCGTTCCCGTATTCATCAGCAGGAAGCATCCCGTGCCGTAGGTCGTCTTGGCCATTCCCGGTTCGATGCAGGCCTGGCCGAACAGGGCCGACTGCTGGTCACCGATCATGCCACCGATGATGACAGGTGCACCGAGAATCGATGCTTCAGTTTCACCGAAACGACAACTGCATGGCCTCACCTCGGGCAGCAGGGATGCGGGGATGTTGAACAACTTCAGCAGGTCTTCATCCCAGGCCTGGTCCTTGATGTTGTAGAGCAGGGTCCTGCAGGCGTTGGAGACATCTGTTGCATGCACGGCACCGTGTGTGAGATTCCAGAGCAGCCACGTGTCGATCGTGCCGAAGGCCAGTTGTCCATTTTCGGCTGCATCGCGTGCACCCTCGACATGGTCAAGCAACCAGGCAAGTTTCGTTGCGCTGAAGTAGGGATCGAGGCGCAGCCCCGTGCACGTACGAACTCGTTCCTGGTTCTCGGGGGAGTCGTAGCGTGCCATGTCATCAGCCGTACGGCGATCCTGCCAGACGATTGCGTTGTGCAGGGGTGTGCCTGTTGCACGATCCCAGAGCACGACCGTCTCTCTCTGGTTGGTGATGCCGACAGCGGCGATATCCGCAGGCCCGAGTTTCGCCTTCTCCATCGCATCCCGCATGGTCTTCGCCTGGGTTTCCCAGATCTGTGACGCATCATGTTCCACCCATCCAGGGTTGGGGAAGTGCTGGTCGAACTCCTCCTGGGCTGTGGCGACACTGGAACCAGAGACATCAAAGATGATCGTCCGGCAACTGGTCGTGCCCTCATCAAGGGCCATCAAGTAGGACATTTCGGGGTCTTCTCCTCCAATGGCATGATGATTCAATGCCATCGTGGTTGCAAGGTGGACAACTGGGGGAAAACCCCATTCAGGCATCAAAAAACCCGAATTGATCTAAGTCCTTGGTTACAAGAGACGTATCAATTGGTTTCGTGTCCCTTGTGAAGATTGTTGGAAACTAGGCTCTTCAAACCCCCTCATGCCTCTTCCGGAACAGGTATTTATACAAAAAGAATGATGCTCGAAGGACCGATAAACCGATCCTTTCAGTGACGGCCGGGGCCCATACGCGGAACACATTGGAGCCCTGTAGCCCCCCCTTTCAAAGACTCCCAGCACACTTTCAGAGACTTCCTTCTCTTCTCTTCCGTCACCTCCAGGTCTATTCGGCCTGGAGGTGATTGTTTTTGAAAGCTGCGTTTGCTCTACAGCGGCTGCCGCTCGCCGACCTTGGCCACCCCGAACCCTCGTTGCTCGATGGACCGCTGCAGGGAGTGATCATGGAGTACCGGGTTCGTATGGTTCAGGTGAATGAAACGGATGGAACCCGGGTGCATGCGGGCATGCTCGGTAAGCAGGTCCATCGTGGTCACCATGGCTGGGTGTGGTATCTCGGAAAGATCCCTGCCGGGCAGCTCACTTCCGTCATAGAAGGTTCCATCGACGTAGGCCACGTCGACGCCCGAGAGCAGGCGGGACAACAGCCCCGGGTGGTCGTCCCATCGATCGATGTCGGGCACGAACAGCATCGTCCTGGCCGGACCACTGATCCTGAAGGCGACCGTATCGCTGAACTCGTCCCGGTGCGGCACGTTGATCGCTTCCACCTGGAGCCCCTCGATTGGTTCAAAATCCTTGCCGGGGGCACCCGACTCATCTGCAGAGGCCGGGAAGCACTGGATCAGTTCGATGTTGTCCATCTCGACCAGTTGCGACCAGGGACCGTTGTCCTGGAGGAAGAGCGACATGGACGGGGTCGAATACACGGGCACATCCCTGGAGCCGGCGACCTCATGGCCAAGATGCATCAACCCGGTGTAGTGACCGATGTGCGCATGGGTGAGGAGAATCGCATCAACAGGTTGGCGTGCTCGTCCGGAGACACCTGCCTTCTCATGGAGCAGTGCCAACTGGCTGTCGATGCCGGGCGTCGCCTCGATGAGCACAAGCCGATCGGTCTGGCGATCATGAATACCGATGCATGCGGGTGTCTCGACGCGGCCGCTTCGCCTCGCCTTGGCGCAGCAGTCCTTTTCACAGCCCACGTGTGGCAGTCCACCGTCCTGTGCCCGGCCCAGCACGTAGGCATCGAAACGCGCACCCTCAACGTTGACAGGAGGAGCAGTATGCGAAGTGGCACAACCTGCCAAAAGCAGCAGATGCAGGATCAAGATGGATGAAAGCCGGTTTTTCATGAATGAGCATGGATTCTACCACCCTGCGATGCAGTAATGGCAAACAGAATTTGTACGTGAAATACGTGAAATACATTCTAGAATCTGGAGATGAACACATTTGAGTCAGAGTGGGGAAGGAAACCGTAGCGATGAACATGACACGACGTATCTGCTTGGCAATGGCATTTACGAGCCTTGCCGCCTGGACCCCTGCCACCCTGGCAGAAGAAACCTGGGACATCGATGCAACCTACCCGTTGACCGATCCTGACCCATGCCATACCGAGGGCTCGTATGACCGGACAATTGTCAAGGGCAATGTCATGGTCAGCAAATACTCCTCTATGCAAACTGAGGACATTGGCCTTGTCGTCTTTGAACGTGATTCCGAGGGAACCTGGTCACAAACAGCATTCCTCGAGGTGCCTGGTACCTCATCAGAAAGTTACTTGATCTACGACCTGACAGTCAGCGATTCCAATCCGGACAATGATCGCATTGTCGTCAGCGCCGCCTGGAGCAGCAGCGTCGGAGTACACGTCTACGAACGCGGCAGCGATGGCATCTTCACCTATTACCAGGAACTCGATGACCCCGACAACACGAGCGGGGGCTTCGGCGCCAATGTCGCCATTGACAATCGCCTGATTGTTGTCGGGAATCCTGAATACCCGAACAACGACCGGGGCAGTGTTCATGTCTTCCGTCGAAAATCAAGCAATGACTGGGTACACATCAAGACTTGGAACGGGCAGAACAACCATGACCAGATCGGAGACGAGGTCGGTGTTCATGGAAACACCGTGGTCTACCAGACCGAACGGAGTTCCTCCGACGGAGGTACGAATCGGTGCTATCTCCGCTACCGCAACAGCAATACGGACTGGACACTGATCCAGTCGATTTACGGCGATGATCTCGGGATCTCCTCCTTCACCGAGGGCGGGGTCATCGGCGATGTCCTCATGATCCTCGGCTACAACGAAAACGATCCCGACTTCGAGGAACTGGCCTTCATGGGCCTCTTCCAGGAAGACGGAACGGTCGGGGAGATGCACAACATCAATGTACGGCCTGAAGATGAACCGGCGATGTATTCGCGAGGGTTCGTATCGGCAGGCAACGAGGTCCTTGTGATGAGGCAACCTGAATGGCTCGGTGCCGGAGGAGACGACCCGGTCGTTGATCGATGGAACCTGTTCGCAGATGCCGAGCCGGAATTCGGCGGCGAGATCCTGTTTCCAAATGCAAGACCCGAAGGACATCGAATGGGCTACGACGGTTCATCGATCTTCTCATTCAACCAGTGTGAACTGCAACGATTCGGTGCCTTCACGGCAAACGAATGTGATCTGCCTCTTGAAGAGGCACCCTGCAATGCAGATGTCAATGACAGTGGAATGGTGAACGTCGATGACCTGCTGGCCATCATCCAGGACTGGGGCATGGTGGGCGAAGGTGGCAAACGGCCCGCTGGCGACTGTGCCCCCCTTCCACTGGGCGACTGCATGGTGAATGTCGACGACTTGCTGTCGGTGATTGCCAGTTGGGGTTCAACCTGCGACGAGCCCGGGACGTAGCCGGAGGTTCAGCACCCGAGGCAGCGGACGACCTCGAAGATCTTCCGTTCCTGGTCCGGTTCACTTCGTGCATGATCAATGAGGCAGCGAAGGGCCTTCCCGGTATCGGGCAGGGCGTATTTCGTCGCCATCGCCTGCAGGTACTCGACCTGGTCTGACTTGATTTCAAGATCGATGTGCTGCTTGTCCTGTGACATGTCATATCCTCCTTCGACAGGGGTTGGTGAATACCCGCGACTGGACATCCTACTTCAGTATGGGTTTCATTCGGCTTCCAACTGAGAAAGCAGCTTGCGGGTAAACTTCCCCTCCTTCAACCAGCCCAGGGAACCACACCTGATGTCCACGATTCAATCTTCCCACTCACACGCACCGATGCAGCGTGGCGCGAGGATGATCGTGTTGATCTCGGTCATCCTTCCACCCTTGGCGCTCCTCACGGTCATGTGGCTTGCCTGGGGAAACGGGTTCGGTGTGCTCGACCTGTCGCTCTTCGCCGGGATGTACCTGGTCTGCGGCATGGGGATCACCATCGGGTTTCACCGGTACTTCACGCACAAGTCGTTCGAATGCCCACGCTGGGTCAAGGTCATGCTGGGCATCTCCGGTTCGATGGCGGTGCAAGGCGACCTTGCCTGGTGGTGCGCCGTGCACCGGAAGCATCACCAGCATTCCGATGAAGAAGAAGACCCGCATTCACCGCATGTTGGAAGCGAGAATCGCATTCGACGTTTCCTCTATTCCCACATCGGCTGGCTCTTCCGCATCGAGCAACCCGACCTGCAACGCTACGTCCCCGACCTCGAGGCCGACCCGGACCTGCATCGAATCACCCGGCTCTTTCCCCTGTGGGTATTCCTGAGCCTGGCGATTCCAACTGTCCTCGGCGGAGTCATCAGTGGAAGTTGGCTTGGTGCATTCACCGGGCTGCTCT
>JABABM010000009.1:0-77507 GCA_014238205.1 Phycisphaerales bacterium
AACATATCCCTCGGCCTGGAACGGGATATTGGCGCCATACCCCCAGGACATGCTCGCGCCGATGACGGCGACCCGATCCAGTGGGCCGGGCGGTGTCGCATCCGAGACCGGTTCCACGGTAACCTGGGAAAGGATGATGGCCAGGCTGTGCAGGAGCATCATTCCCTCACTTTAGCAGCCCCGATCTCGCTTGGGATTGTGGCATAAGCGGGACCAGCGTATCCTGCCCACTTATGGACCTAAACAGCATCGATACAGGTATGACGGAAGCATCCGTCTGGTGGGCCGCATTTAACGATCACCTGGTGTCAATCGGCATCATTCTTGGTGTGGCACTTGTCATCAACATCATCCAGGCTTTCATCCTGCGTAACTGGGCAAGGCGAATGAACCGAGGTGGTTTCCAGTGGACGGCTGGTATTGCGTCAAGCTTGACGGCGCCACTTGGATGGGCGATATGGTTCGTTGCGATCTCGATCATCGCCCAGTACATGGTTCAACCAGATACGGCCAAATGGGTGGAGGACACCCTGGTGCATCGAATCGGCCAGGTTCGACTTGGGCTTGTTCTTCTCCTCGGGGCCTGGTTCGTCGTACGTTCAATCCGCTACTTCGAATCCCTGCTGTCGGCCATTGCCAGGGAAAAAGACGGCGTCGATCTGACGATCGTAAAGGCACTCTCAAACTTCTTCGTCATCTTCACCTGGCTCCTCTTCCTGCTCATTGGTCTGCAGTCCTACGGCGTGAACATGACCGCGATCATCACGATCGGTGGTGCAGGTGGCTTTGCATTGACGTTCGCCTTCCAGGATGTCTTCAAGAATCTCTTCGGTGGGGTGATGATTCTCTTCAGCCGACCGTTCAAGCTTGGTGACGATATCGAGGTGAGCTCGATTCTGGGCACCGTGGAAAAGATCGGGCTCTACCAGACCATCGTTCGCGGTTGGGACTCAGTGCCCTTCATTCTTCCCAACTCGATGTTCCTCACCAACCCCGTGAAGAACTTCGGCAAGCGATCACAGCGACGAATCAAGTTCGATATCGGCCTTCGCTACGAGGACTTCAGCCGGGTCGAAGGCGTCGTCGACGATATCACCGAGTTCCTGAATTCCCACGATCTCGTGGATCACGAGAAGTTCCTGCGGGTGTATTTCTCCTTGTATGGAGATTCGAGCCTGAACATCAGTATTGCCTGCTTCGGACTCCCCGACCTCGGTGAGGTCATGTGGTTCGAGTTGGAACAGTCGATCCTCCTGGGTGTTGGTGACATCGTCTCGGGCCACGGCGCTGATTTCGCATTCCCGACGACGACCCTGGACCTGCCCGACGCGACCAGTCCACCCGCCCGCAGGACGAGGGGGCGACGAAAGACAATTCGCAAGAAGGCTTCCAAGAAGAAGGCTACTCGCAAGAAGGCTTCCAAGAAGAAGGCCACTCGCAAGAAGGCTTCCAAGAAGAAGGCCACTCGCAAGAAGGCTTCCAAGAAGAAGGCCACCAGGAAGACGACTGCCCGGAAGAAAACATCCAGGAAAAAGACCAGTCGCAGGAAATCCTGAGTTTCCCCGCTCCCTATGTTGAACTCATTGCAGCCTCTGCAATGAAGTCATTCCATGGGGCAGGAAGTGCCACGGCAAGATCCAGGAGCGTCGCTGAAATCTCGGGGGCAGGCTGTGAAGACAGCAGTGCACCCAGGTAATTCAAGCCCGCTGCTATGACGAACAGGTACCGAAGCAGTCCGGCCAGGCGTGCATCGGCATCGTCAGCCTTTGCAAAGGTGACCTTCGCCTGCTGCTTAAACTCCTCCAGTTCAGCGGCGCTCGGGCTCCCTTCCAGCGACAGGAACCAGGAGCCAGGACTGTTATCCAGTGCCGAATGCAGCCAGGTTTCACCATCTGCCTGCTGGAGTCGTTCAATGAGCCGGTCCACCGGTCGATTCTTCTGTTCAACACCCAGCTGCAGAAAGTTCGTAACGGAGTTTCCGTCGAGGGGTCCCGGGCCTGATTTCTTCATGCTGTCTTGATCCGAGGCATTCACTGCATGATCTCCATGAGTCGCAGGAGTTCACCATCAACATCATCCTCGTGCAGGCCGTCGAGAAGGATGCGCATTCGGAGAGCATTCTTGAAACGGCCTGTTGCCGTTCGAACCATGACGGCCGCCTGTGATGGAGATACGTCGAATTCCTCGACACACAGCTTGTAGGGGACCCCATCAACATGGTGGCGGATGAACAGTCGCCAGTGATTCCCCAATCCTTCCTCATCACAGGAAGATGCAGCGTCTCTCCATGCATCCTGGACCATCGACATGGCCCAGGCTCGATCAAAATCAAGGTCGGGGCTTGCATCAACGGGGGAATGGAGTTCATGGTCAAGGGATGAGTCACCGTGCCGTTTCTGCCTCCTGATCTCCTCTTTCAAGTGAAAGAGGAACCCATTTATGAGCCATCGTCGAAGTCGAAGGCCGCTTTCCTTCCACTGGTCGAAATAGCTTTCCTTCTGGAGCCTGCTGGCGAAGAAGCCGTCGACCATGTCATCCGGTTCACCAAGTGTCCGCAGGCTTGACCCGAGAAAGTAGATCTTCAGTGGGTGTGCGTAGACTGACATGATGTGGCTGTTGACGACATCCCGTCCCACGGACCCTTCCTGCAATTGCTTGTCGATCCAGGTCCCCATGGTTTTCGGGAAGGCATCCGGTTTATCAGCTTCTTTGCTCATCTGGTGCCATGGTACACTCGAACCACCTCCACCATGATCGAGATCACTCGCTCATTGCGCATCCCGGATTCGGAACTCCGTCTTGAGTACTCGCGTAGTACGGGACCTGGAGGACAGAATGTCAACAAGCTTGAAACCCGCGTGACGATTCTCTTTGATGTCGAGGGGTCGCCATCACTTTCAGAGACGCAGCGTGACAGGATCCACGCCGGGCTCCGAACGCGTATTACGAAGAAGGGCATTCTTCGAGTTACTTCGCAGCGACATCGAACACAGGCCGCCAACAGGAATGCGGCGATGGAACGATTCATCGACCTGTTGAAGGATGCGATCAGGCCTGTCAGGAAACGTAAACCCACGAAACCCACGAAGGCATCCAATCAGCGGCGGCTCGATTCGAAGAAGAAGCGGGCGGATTCGAAGCGTGGTCGGGGCGGACGCTGGGAGGGGTGAAGAACCGGTTCACGGTTTCCGGGAGCCGCTGGGCTCGTCCCGGTCTTCGACATCCGGTGCTTCCGGAACACTCCACTCGATGATGGGTGCAAACCGGGGCATCGTGAGAGACATCATCGCCAATGCCGTGGAGTAGCCCGCTGAGCGGGGAAAGACGCGATCATTCCAGGTGCCCTCTGGACTTCGTACGGAGAGAATCCGTTCACGCAACTGGTCGCGATACTCGTCCCGAACTCCCTCTGGCAGGAGTTCGATGGCCTGTGCAGCGTACAGGTGGGCGTAGAAGAAGTAATAGGGAGCAACACCCCATGGCCCTTCATGTGTTCCAGTCTTCGCTCGCCGTGCCTCGAGCGCGTCCCAGTGAGCAAGGAAGGCATCCAGTGCGCCTCGTACTCGTGCAACAGACCCGCGGCCAGCCATGAGGAGTGTTGATTCTGTCACGAGCATCCTGCCAGCAGAGCCGGGGACATGAGTTCCAGGAGCAGCCCGTGAATCACCGCCACTGTATTCGACTGCGCCGGTAATGGAACGTGAGCGTTCGAGCGCACCAAGTGCGAGCATGATGATGCCTGGATCAACATCCCTTCCACTGGCGGAAGACATCATGAGCGCCTGGATGGCGGGCCCAGTCATGAAGGGTGCCTGGGGAGAGGGCCGCTTGATGTTGCGACGCCGGGAATAGTTCCATCCTCCCCACTCGGGAATCGAGATCACTTCAAGTCCTCTGGTATAGAACTCAATGGCCTGCTCTACGGTGTCTTCGAGTTCATCTGGAACAAGGCCACTTGCCTGGAGTTCACAGAGATATGTCAGTCCGTAGATGTAGCCCCACCCACGAACGTCATATCCACCGCGATACTCCTGAAACTGCATGAGTGGGTGCGAGGTTGATTCACAGATGAACCGGGTTGCCCGTTCAAGAGCCTCGGAACGACTACTGATGTCCTCTTCGGAATCCAGCCGGAGCAGTGCCGTGGAGACCAACGCAGTTCCCCCGACCCTGTACCCGATCGGGATGACCGATTCTCCATCCTGGTTGACCCGGTAGACGCCCTCGTAGGGCCACTCTGCATTCCCGGATCCTTCCTGTACTTCAAGGAGATACGCAGCACCACGGGTAAGGAGATCTTTGTCGGCAAGGGATTGACCGGGCTCTTCGAGGCTGGTTGCGACTGCAGGCAGTGCACATGCCATGGCGATGAGGATTGAAATGCCGCCTGATCGACGCACGGAAGCGTCCTTTCACTGCGAGGGCACCTGGATAGGCCCCTGTTGCACTGTCATCGTATCATCGGCCCTGTGATGCATACCAGGAGACAGGCAAGGCGTTTGATTCGGATCAGTACGGTCCTGGCACTCTGTGCCGTGACGGTCTCCTCCGCCATGGCCCTGCTGCTCTGCCGGTACACCGTCCGGGATATCGGGTTCGTCAGCCTCGGTGAACCCAACTGGATCCTGGTCATTGACGAAAACAACTCCGGACTCGAATCGGCCGGCAGGGTCCTGCTTCAAGATTCGAATGTCGATCTAGAGACCCGCAGGCTGGGACAGGATGTTGCAGGTGATGCCTGGCTTGAGGACCGGGACGGGCGGATGCTGCAGTTGCCGCTTCAACCTGGACTCTCGGACATGCAGAAGATTGAATCCGTCGTGCGCTCCGATGCGAGAACACGCATTGCCGATGCCGCCCTTGATCGATTTGCCGTCATCCTGCTGCTCGAAGGAACTGATGCGAAGGCAAACACGAGGGCGAGGGAGGCCATCGACTCGGCCGAAGCGATGCTTGCGGAACTTGATGCAGATGGAACATCACTTCCACGTCGCATCGGCAAGGGGCCAGATCAGGTCATCGTGCCCGTGGATGCGGGCGAATCCGTGCTCCGTTGGAGCCTTGGGCTGCCGATTGAACCTGGAAGACAGCCCTCGATCGCCGTGCTCTACGGACGATCCAAGCTCGCGGGTCGTGTACTGCATGGTCCAGGCATGACTGCAGGTGACATCCTCGATCAACTGTCAGTCGTCGGTCTTTCCTGTGAATGTGAACAGGCGAGGGATTGGGCATTGAGGCCGTCTCTTCCCGGTACATGGACTCGCTCATATCACATGTCTGCAGTTGATCAACTTGGATTCGATCCTTCGCATCCTCTCGTGTTGGCCGAGGTCCGTCGAATCCTTGCACGTGGAAACGATGCACCAGTACTCACGAACCCTGGTGACACGTCCGAGGATCTTGTACTTGGGTACAGCGAGTCAACTGTCATCGAGGACATCCCCGTCTCCCCGGCCGCCGAACGACCCGAACCGATTGCGCCCCCCGCGCAACGTGCCCCTGGCAGCCGATCCAACGAGTCGCTTGGTTGGATTTCGATTCTGCTCGGAGCGATCGTGGCGGCGGGCATCGCCGGTGCCCTGGTCATTCTCCGAAGGGGTCGTCCCTGATGCTGCTTCGACTGGTCATCTCGGAGCTTCGACATCGCTGGAGTGGAGCGGCCTTGGGCCTCATCATGATCGCTGTGGCGACAAGCACGGTTCTGCTGGTGGCCATGCTCGCCGAGAGTGGTGAACGACAGACACGGCGTATCCAGCGGGACATCGGGCTGAACGTCATCATTCTTCCCCCGGGAACAGACATTGACGAGTACTGGATGACAGGCGTTGCGACCGGGTCGATGCAGGCTGATGTCATGGACCGGCTTGTCGATCAGGACGTCGCCAATCGCCTTGTGCCGATGCTCAAGCAGTCAATCGAGATCAATGGTCACCAGGCAATGCTCGTTGGACTGGAAGATGAGTGGTACAGGCGGAATCGAACCATGCCGGACGTCTTTACGACGGAGGTTCCCTTGGGCAGCGTGGTGCTCGGCTCGGCGATTGCCCGGTCATTGGGTGCAGGGCAGGGGGATGTGGTCCAGGTTCTTGGAGAGTCGATGAACGTTGACCGCGTCCTGGCTTCCACGGGAACACGTGAAGATGTTGCAGTCCATGTCACGCTGGCCGATGCACAGCAATTGCTCGATCAAGCGTCGACTCTCAACGAGATCCAGGCCATCGAGTGTCACTGCGCCCCGGGCGAGACGGACCCGCTTGGCCGGCTTCGTACGGCGCTTGATCCGATCATCCCGGGGGTGACCATCATCCGCCGGGAAGCAGCAGCCAATGCACGCCTGCAGCAGCGTCACCAGGCAGAGCGGGTCCTCGCAGTCACATCTCCCCTGGCGCTGCTGCTCTGTGCCGGGTTGGTCGCTGCCCTGGCGACGATGAACATGCGAGAGCGCCGCGTCGAGATCGGCCTGCTGCATGCAGTGGGTCGAAGCGGGGGATTCATCGGGATGCTCTTGCTGGGTCGCTGGATTCCCATCGGCTTGCTCGGTGCGGTCCTGGGCTGGGTGCTTGCCATGGCCTGCGTCACGTTCATCAGCCCGGGACTCTTACCGAATGGTGGGCAGATGGCGATCCCGGTTTCAACGTTCACATTTGTTCTCGTGCTTGCTCCTGCGGGAGCGATTTCTGCCAGTGCAGTGCCCGTAGCCTTCGCACTACGTCGCGATCCTGCCGAGGTACTTCGATCGATCTGACACCATGCCCATGATCCAGATCCAATCCGTCAGTCGCAGGTTTCAACGTGGAAGCCAGGTCGTCGATGCACTCGTCGACTGCTCCATGGATGTCGAGCAGGGAGAGTGTGTCGTGGTTCGAGGTCCCAGCGGGAGCGGCAAGACGACCTTGCTCATGGCAGTGGGCGGTCTTCTCAGGCCTACGAGCGGATCAGTCATCGTGGAGGGCAGGCCCATCTGGGAGGGCAGCGAAGCCTCCCGGGCGGTCTATCGCTCGAACACGGTCGGCTTCGTTTTCCAGGATCCACATCTGCTTCCCTGGTTGAATGCCCGTGACAACATTGCCATCGCAGTACAAGGCCGGGCTTCCATGGGGGAGATCGACCAGTGCCTTGAAGGCCTGGGTCTTGGAGATCGGGCGGAACATCTGCCGGGTGAACTGAGTACGGGTGAACGCCGCCGTGTTGCCCTGGCCCGCGCGCTCGTGAATAAACCAGCCGTACTGCTGGCTGATGAGCCCATCAGCCACCTCGATCAGGAATCTGCCGCATCAGTCCTCCAGATCCTGTCTTCCTGGTGCATTGAAGGTGGTACCGTGGTGATGGTGAACCATGGGGAACAGTCGCCTCCCTGCAAGCACCGGTTCATGGACCTGCTCGAGGGTCGACTGCACGACCAGGGAAGGGCGGAAGCAAGGTGAAGAACAGGTTGAACATCATCGTCTTTCTGTTGACAGCAGGCTTCCTGGCTTTGCCGACTGTTGCTGACTGGCCAGGCTACGGCGGGGACATGGCTCGGAGTCGAGTCGCTGACTCGTCACTGGACAGGAACCTGGTGGAGGCCTGGCATTGGAGTTCCCCGGTCCCACCTCGCCCGGCATGGCCTGGGCCGGCCAAGTGGGATGCCTACAACAAGGTCCATGACATGAAGTCACGGCTCATGTTCGATGCAGCCAACCACGTGGCAATCGGGCCGGAACGTGTCTACGTCGGAAGTTCAGGCGATGACAAGGTCTATGCGATTGATCGACAGTCCGGGTCGGTGGAATGGACCTTCTACACGGAGGGGCCGATTCGATTCTCTCCCTGGCTTGAGGGAGATCGACTCCTTGTTGGTTCCGATGACGGGCGGATCTACTGCCTTGATGCCCGGACGGGTGAAGAGGTCTGGTCACGGCGACCGGCGGGCGCTGACCGGAGGGTTCCCGGGAATGGGCGAATCATTTCTGCCTGGCCGATCCGAACCGGACCAATCGCGCGTGATGGCATCGTCTACTGCACCGCGGGACTGTTTCCCCTGGAAGGGGTCTATCTGTCCGCCTACGACCTTGATGAGGGCAATGTGCTCTGGTCACGTCGTTTCGAGGACCTTCCAGCGCAGGGCTACCTTCTGGCATCTCAGGACCGGTTGTACGTGCCGACCAGTCGCGATGCGCCGGTCATCTTCGACCGCTCCGATGGCACTCGAATCGGCAGGGCTGGTGGGCAGGGTGGCACATGGGCGCTGCTGACCGGTGATACGCTCGTATACGGTCCTGGCAAGACGGGCACCATCGGTGTGCACGAGGCAAGCAAGGGTGACCAGTTGGCGACCTTCACGGGGAACCACATGATCGTGACGCCCTCGATGTCCTACCTCCACACCGACACGGAACTGGTTGCTCTTGATCGCGCGGAATACCTCCGCCTCTCGGCAGGCCGGGCAGTTGCAGCTTCTCGTCAACAGGAAATATCGGAACTGCTCGCCGCAGGAGGCAACGAACGGGCTGCACTTGAATCGGAAGCCATGGAGTTGGGAGCGAGGATCGATGCGCTTGCCGCTGCAATGAAGAACTGCTTCAAGTGGAGAGCCCCATGCAGTCATCCCTATTCAATCGTCCTGGCTGGGGATCTCGTCATCGCCGGTGGGGATGATGAAGTTGCTGCATACGATGCCGCCGATGGCTCGCTTGCATGGAGCGCCCCAGTCATCGGCGCAGCACATGGCCTGGCCGTCGACGATGGAGTCCTCTACGTAACAACCGATACGGGTGTTCTCTACTGTTTCGAACCGGTCTCGGTTCCAGGGGGAACGCCATGATCCACCTGGTCCTCTGCATGGCGATAGGCACTCCACCCCTCGTGGGTTCGGCCTTGCCCTACCCACCCGAAACACCGACCTGGGAGCGGTATGCATCCTGGGGCGTCGGTGATGATCATGTCGAGGGAACAACCGTTCTCAGAGAGTTGCCCGGTCGCATTGACGGACGAATACGAATGGTGACGTCGCCTGTGGAAGCACTGGTCCTCGATGGACGAAGCGTGAAGGTGCATCTGGGCGATGATCCCGCTGCACTGCTTCCTGCCGGCAACTTCTCCGTCGAGGCCTGGGTCGTCATTGATCGTGCCCAGCAATGGGGGGGGATCGTGTCGGCTCTCCAGGACAACGGGGCCTCGGAACAGGGTTGGCTGCTTGGCTTCCGTGACGATCGGCCCTGCTTTGCGCTGGCGTCGAAGGGGGCAGACGATGGTGATGGCAAGATGACCTATCTCGTCTCGGATCGACCCTTTGAACCGGGAACACTCCATCATCTGCTTGGGACCTGGGATGGGAGCACGATGCGGCTCTACATGGATGGCCAACTCGTCGGCACGTCCGAGGAACAGTCCGGTGAAGTGCTGTACCCGGCACGCGCGCCCGTGACGCTCGGCTCCTACGAGGACGACAACGAGCATTACCCCATGGCAGGCCTGCTTGGTCGTATCGGGATCTGGGACCGTGCGCTCGGGACCGAGGAAGTCGCCTGGTGGCATACCCAGAGCGGTCCCGCTCCGATCACACAGGCACCCCTGAAACCAGTTGCCAGTTATGACTCGGCCTACCTCATTCCCGATGGCCTCGACGAAGAGGGCAAACCGTTTCGGCCCGACCCGAGAAGGCCGATACCACTGGAGGGGACATCTCCAAGTTCAATCGGCCCATCGTTCCGTGTCGTCGAGCCTGGATTGATGAACATGCCCGAGGAACGCTTCTCGATCGAAGCACTGCTCTCGCTGGACCGTGTACTTCCCGAGGGAGGGGTTGTTTCATGGGCCGACGAGGATGGGCGGGGATGGGTGCTGGGCCAACGTGAGGGTCACCTGGGATTCGGCCTTGCCAGCGAGGATGGCCAGAGGCATTGGGTCACTGCGCCGCAACCCTTCATACCGGGGCAGTGGTATCACGTTACGGCGACGTTTGATGGGTCATCCACGCGTCTTCATGTCGATGGCGAACCTGTTGCCATGTCCCGCGAGGTCATCGGTTCGGTACAACCCTCCGAGGGCACCCCGTTGTCATTCGGTGCTCGATATCGGGATGATGCCGAGGGCGCGGAGCACGGTGGAGTCTTCTTCGCGACGCTCCACAACCGGAACATGTCCACATCCGAGATCAAGGAGGCAGCTGTCGCTGCTGCGAAGCGAGTTCCACCATCGCTTCAACTGCGCATGAGCCCGGCCATGAAACCGCTCGGGAAAGGTCGTTGGTTGATGACCTGGGAAACCAGCACTTCGGGGCCGTCTGCAGTCGAGTGGGGAACAGTCTTTCCACTTTCAAATCGTGTCGACTCCAAGGGCATCGGGACACGACACGAAGCCATTCTTGATGATGTACCGAGGGATCGACTGGTTCGATTCCAGGTTCTTGGATTGGTCGATGATCCGCGACCGGTGACCATGATCCAGCCACAGGTCCGCCCTGGGCTCACGCCACCACCACCTGTACCCAGTGGACCCACGACAGTCGAGGCTCGCTCGCCCCAGATGTCATTTGACACCGCCTTCGACTACTCCGATCAGGGGAAGGGGTACATCCTTGTCTGGGGACTGGAGGATGGGAAACGGGCGAGTGCTCTTGCCAGGCGATACGACATGCAGGTCATTGCGATCGACGAGGATCCTGCGAAGGTCCGGATTGCCCGGGAAGCCGCTGAAGCAGCCGGGTTGTATGGAGATCGGGTCCGAGTTCATCAGTTTTCCGGTGAGACACTTCCCTATGCCCCGTACCTCTTCGACTACGTGACGACGGAGCGACCAGTCGACGGCACGGCATTCACTGACAGGCAGAACCAGGAACTCTGGCGTGTGCTGCGGCCTGCCGGGGGCGTGCTTGATGTCGACAAGGACCTTCTTGGAACGTACAAGTCTCCTCCCGTGAGACGAGGCAGCAGCGAGGCCATTGTCGATCGACATCGCAGTGGACGGCGCATCTACAGGCGTGCGCCCTTGAAGGAAACCGGAACATGGACGCACCAGTATGGCGATGCCGCCAACACGGCCTGCAGCCAGGATGACCTGGTGAGGGGTGACATGGGCGTACTCTGGTGGGGACGGCCAGGCCCACGGCCCATGATGGACCGGGGCGCTCGGACACCCGCGCCCCTTATGGCAGGCCACCGGATGTTCATCCAGGCCAACAGGCAGCTCATTGCCGTCAATGCATACAACGGGGCGATTCTCTGGAGCCTCCAGGTTCCAGGGCTTCGCAGGGTCAACGTGCCTCGAGACTGCAGCAACATGGTCGCAAGTCTCGACGACAAGCTCTATGTCGCAATCGATGACAGGCTCTGGGTGATCGATGCGGAAACGGGGGAACGAGTGGCCATGGTGGATGTTCCCGTGCAGGTCGATGCTCCCCTTGACTGGGGCTTCATTTCGCGGATGGATGGACACGTGCTCGGTACCGGGGTCCGCCCGGGGTCGACCTACACCGGTGCCGAGGGAGAATGGTATGACGGCGGAGGCGAGGAATCCTGGCGGGTGACCAGCGATGTCCTCTTCAGTCTTGATTCTGCAGATCACGACCTGCAATGGTCACATGTGCCACGAGGCAGGTTGCTGAACTCGACGATCACCGTCGACGAGGGCAATGTGTATTACATCGAGGCACGTTCTGGATCGGCCAATGGGGCGGTATCGGGCCGGATTGGCCAGGCGTCGCTGCGTGAGCAGTACCTTGTCGCGGTTGATCTTGAAACAGGCCGTCGATCCTGGGAGACACCCATCGAAGTCGATCACTTCGATCGCATGACGTATCTCCTGAAGAGCAATGGTGCGCTGGTGGTTGTCGGTACTTCCGACAAGTTCCATGTGCTCGTATTCAATGCCGATGACGGATCACTTCGTTGGCAGCAGGACCATTCCTGGGATCGTGATCATCATGGCGGCCCGCTTCAGCACCCGGTCATCTTCGGCAACGAGGTCTTCGTTGAACGCCTTGCCTACGATCTGGAGAACGGGGACATCACCCGGGAAGGTATTCCACAGGGTCGGGGCTGTGGAACGAAGACAGCTTCCAGTCATCTCGTCCTGTTCCGGCATTACTTCCATTCCTTCTGGGATCCAGGATCAGATTCCTGGACCGAGTGGACAGGTACTCGTGGAGGCTGCTGGCTGGGGATGCTCCCGGTCGGGGGGATCGTGCTGGCTCCCGAGTCCAGCAGCGGATGCTCCTGCACCCATGCCATCCAGACATCGATGGCTTTCGTGCCGCGTCGATCTGATCCCACCTTCAGTCGCATCGAGGGAGATGACTGAGCCATGCCGGGTGTCCGATGGACCATCATGCTTGCTGTCGCACTCCTGGTACCGATGGGTGTGCATGGTGCATCGACGGATCCGGAGCCGTTGCTTGTCTACTGCGCAGCTGGAATCAAGAAACCCGTTGTCGAAGTTGCAAGACTCTGGGAGGAGGAGACCGGACAGGAAGTCCAACTGCAGTTTGGTGGTTCCGGAACGCTCCTGAACAACCTGGCACTGGCCGGGAAGGGAGATCTCTACATCGCGGCGGAGGAATCCTACTTCCAGATGGCACGGGAGCGGGGGCTTGTCAGGGAGGTCATCCCCCTGGCGACACAGCAATTGGTGATCACCGTTCCCACGGGGAATCCGAAATCAATTGAATCCCTTGAAGATCTCACTGCAGAAGGTGTACGAATCTCGATGCCCAATCCCGAGGCCGCGGCTGCTGGCAAGGTGGCCAGGTCGGTGCTCAGGTCACATGGACTTTGGGAAGACATCTCCGGGAATACGAAAGTGTTCAAGCCGACCGTCGGGGATGTTGCTGTCGATGTCCGCCTTGGCGCAGTCGATGCAGCCATCATCTGGGACAGTACCGCCTCGCAGTTCGAGGGAATCGAGGCCGTGCACGACCCTCGTCTCGAGCAGAGTACGGAGGTCGTCGGGATCGGGGTGCTCGAATCAACGAAGGATCCTGCACGGGCGATCGGCTTTGCGCGATTCGTCGGCGCTGCCGATCGTGGGCAGATCAACATGCAGGCGCACGGGTTCGGTCAGGTCGCGGGGGATGACTGGTCCTCAAGGCCGCGATTGGTCCTGTTTGCAGGAGCCATGCTTCATCCGGCCATCGAGACCCGGGTCGATGACTTTGCCCGCCGTGAAGGTGTCGACATCGAGCGTGTCTACAACGGGTGCGGCATGCTGGTCAGCCAGATGAAGGCTGGTTCGAAGCCCGATGCCTACTTCGCCTGCGACCGATCATTTCTCGAACTGGTTTCAGATCGCTTCCAACCAGGCATCGACGTTTCCACGAACCCACTGGTCATACTCGTTCCAGCGGAAAATCCCAGGAACATCCAGTTACTTTCCGACCTGGTGCAGCCAGGAACCCGCGTGGGCATTGCGCATCCGGAGCAATCGGCACTCGGAGCCCTGACACGGAAGATCCTGCTCCAGGAGGAACTGCATGGATCGCTCGAGGCTTCGGGGAACATCAGGGTTGTCTCACCTACGGGCGAGTACCTCGTCAACCAGTTGCGTGTTGGAGGACTTGATGCCGTCGTCGTCTACGGAAGCAATGCCAATGCGTCTGCTGCAACTCGCCAGACCTGCGTGAGCATTTCACTGGATCTCCCGGGGTCGATTGCCCACCAACCCTGGGCAGTCAGCCGGGATTCCAACCATGCCCTGACCATGAACCGCCTGTACGAGGCCCTTTCAAGTGATGAATCGGCGGATCATTTCCGATCGCTTGGATTCGGTTGGGTGACATCGACCGGGCAATGAGCGGACAGAACAAAGTCATCCTGGAACGCCTTGGAAGGCCTCATCGGTCCAAGCCCGACATGCCCTTCCACGCCCTCTTCATCGGCTTGACGGGGTTCTTCATCCTGTTGATCGTCGGACTGCTCGCCGCCAACGCATCCTTTACAAGTCTCGATGACATCAGGACGGCGCTGGCGGATGATGCGATCTTCGCCTCAGTACGCCTGAGCCTCGTGACCTGCACTATTACGGCATTTCTCTCGCTGCTCTTTGCGATTCCTGCTGGGTATGTCCTTGCGAGGTATCGATTCCCTGGTCGATCAATCGTCGACGCGATCGTCGATATTCCCATCGTTCTACCACCGCTTGTCGTCGGAATCAGTCTCCTGATCCTCTTCAACCAGACTGGCCCTGGGCGGGCGATCGAAGACTGGTTCGTCTCGTTCGTCGCCTGGTGCAACAGTACCGTCCCCTGGCTCATGGACCTGCTCGGATTGTCGAGGATCCGGGGAATCACCTACGACGTTCCAGCTGTCATCCTCGGTCAGTTCATGGTCGCTTCAGCCTTCGCGGTCCGGACGATGCGTGTCACCTTTGACCAGATCGATCCACGACGGGAGCAGGTGGCTCTTACGCTTGGCTGCAGTCGTGGGCAAGCCGTACGACGGGTGGTGCTTCCCGAGGCTCGGCGCGGAATGGTTGCCGCAGCCACCCTTGCCTGGTCCAGGGCCATCGGCGAGTTCGGCCCCATTCTCGTCTTTGCCGGGGCGACGAGGATGAAGACAGAGGTCCTGCCGACGACGATCTTCCTGGAACTGAGTGTCGGGAACATCGAGGCCGCGGTTGCCGTTTCCCTGGTGATGGTTGCCATTGCCCTGGCAATCCTCATCCTGGCGCGTTCGCTTGGACTCTGGACAGGACGGGATCACGAACTTCAATGATTGAACTTGATGCCATTTCGATTCGTGCCGGCTCCTTCCACCTTGACGGGGTGTCACTGAAGGTGTCGAAAGGTGGATACACCGCATTGATGGGGCGAACAGGTTCAGGCAAGACCACACTGCTCGAAGCAATCTGCGGGCTTCGTGGCGTCGAGTCGGGAACGATCCGGATTGCAGGGCAGGATGTCACGCACGCCAGGCCCTCCCAGCGGGGCATCGGGTACGTACCGCAGGACCTGGCCCTCTTTCCGACGATGACCGTGGCCAGGCAGTTGGCCCTTCCCTTGTCGATTCGACGCCTCGACAAGCGATTCATCTCTGAACGGGTCGACAACATCGCTTCGATGCTCGGGATCGGAGACCTGCTCAACAGGCGACCTTCAGGACTCAGCGGAGGTGAGTTGCAGCGTGTTGCATTGGGGAGGGCACTCTCCTTTGCACCATCGGTCCTCTGCCTTGATGAGCCGTTGAGCGCTTTGGACGATGAAACGCGAGAGGAGATCTGCGGCGTGATCAAGCGTGTCCAGGAGGAGGTGGAGGTGACCGTGCTGCATGTAACGCACAGTCTCAAGGACGCGGAAATGCTGGCAGACGCTACCCTGACCATTCGGGAGGGAACGATTGTTCCTCTCCAGGAGGAAACGGCGTGAAGGTCACTCTCGAGTATTTCGGCATGCTTCGCGAAGCTGCCGGGTTGAACCAGGAGGACCTGGAACTTCCGGAGGGAGCGGATGCCCAGTCGCTCGTTCAGTTCGCAGCAGAGCGGCATGGAGAACCGCTTCGAAGCCTGCTGTTGAGTGCCCAGGAAGTACCCCATCCATGGTTGTTGATTGCAATTGATGACGTCGTTGAATCACACCAGGTCGAACTGGCCCAGGGATCCCATGTCCTGCTGTCCTCACCGATTTCCGGAGGCTGAGCATGTGTCCAGGTGAACTTACGGATGGTGATCGAGCCAGGTACCAGTGGCAACTGGGGGTTTCCGGTTTCGGAGAAGAAGGACAGGCTCGTCTCAAGGCCGCCTCGGTACTTGTCTCCAGGGTGGGGGGGCTGGGCTCGCCCGTCGCCTATGAACTTGCTGCGGCTGGAATCGGGAGACTGGTTCTTGCCCATGCAGGAAACCTCAGGGCCGATGACCTGAATCGGCAACTCCTCATGACCGATGACTGGATCGGCAAACCTCGTGTCCAGTGCGCAGCTCGCCGAATTCGAGAGCTCAACCCGGACCTGGAGGTCGTAGCCATCGATGCGAACATCTCTGATGCGAATGCCGCTGAACTGGTGGGAGAGGTCGACCTGGTCGTCGATTGCGCGCCACTCTTCGAGGAACGGTACGCGATGAACGAAGCCGCATTCGCGAAGGGAATACCGATCGTCGAATGCGCCATGTACGACCTTGATCTCACGATCACCTCCCAGCAACAAGGGCGGACACGATCATTGCGGGAGCTTGTTCCTCAGCCACCGGTGCACTGGAAACGGGAGTTCCCCGTGTTCGGCGCAGTCTCCGGAACGGTGGGGTGTCTTGGCGCGATGGAGGCGATCAAGATCCTCGCGGGGTTCGGCGAACCCTTGTGGAACCGCATGTTGATGATGGATCTTCGAACCATGTCGACGCGGCTGGTGACCCTGCCCACGCCTTGAGGGTTCAGGCCTTCTGCATGGCCTCGTAGCGATCGATGCTCTCGGTGATGATCTTGTGTGCCACCACGCGATCCTGCCAGCCATAGGTATCTGCGTGCTTGCCTTCAAGGTCCTTGTAGATGTGGAAGAAGTAATCCACCTCGGTCAGCACATGCTTTGCCAGGTGCTGCAGTCCCTGCATCTCGCTTCGCCTGGGATCGGTCGTTGGAACGGCGAGGATCTTGTGATCGGGCCCCTTCTCATCCTGCATCTCAAGTACCCCCAGCGGCCTGACTTCGAGGACGGCCCCGGTGAAGGAGTAGCCATCGAGCAGGACCAGGACGTCCAGGGGATCATTGTCCAGGGCATGGGTTCCGGGGATGAATCCGTAGGCACCCGGGTAGTGGACCGGGCTGTAGAGCGTCCGATCAAGCTTGAAGACATTGAGATCCTTGTCGTACTCGTACTTGTTGCTCGAGCCTGATGGAATCTCGATGACGGCATAGAGCGTCGAGGGAGGGTCGGTCCCGGCAGGAATGTCGGTCAGGTAATTCGGCACGGGTCCATGGTAACGGACCAGGTCCAAGAGCAGGTGAAGGAGGGCTGTTCAACTCGGCAGTGACTGCAGGACCTGGATCACGTGCTCGATCGCCTCGTCGTCGACTGCGAGGCTGGTTACGGCCCGCATGGTTCGTGGCCCGATGTCGAGCATCCGTACGCCTTCCCGGTCAAGTGATGCCATGAGTTCCAACGGACTGCTACGAGTGGGATCGACATCGAAGTAGACGATGTTCGTCTGGACTGCATCGAGTTCGACCGAGAACCCGGGACACTCGTTGATGGCTTCCGCCAGGCGGCTCGCACGTTCGTGATCATCGGCGAGTCGATCCACGTGATGATCAAGTGCATGGATGCAGGCAGCCGCGAGGAGGCCCGATTGACGCATGGCCCCCCCGTACATCTTCCTGAAACGATGAACACGTGCCATGGTTGCTGCATCGCCTGCAACCACGGACCCGGCGGGAGCGCCAAGTCCCTTGGAGAAGCAGACGGAGATCGTGTCGAAGTGTGCGGCAATCGTTCCAGGAGCGTCACCAGTTGCAACTGCTGCATTCCACAGGCGTGCTCCATCGAGATGGCACCGGAGTCCATGTGAACGTGCACGTCTGGTCACGGATTCAAGCTGCTCCATCGGCCAGGCAACACCGCCACCCCTGTTGTGCGTATTTTCGATGACAAGGAGTTTCGAGTTGGGAAAGTGATGATCATCCGGACGAATGTGAACATCGATGGAATCGGCATCGAAGATTCCCCGATCACCGGACAGGAATGCCATGCTGCATCCAGCGAGCGCAGCTGGGGCACCTGATTCATAGTGGTAGATGTGGGAATCCGGGTGGCAGAGAATTTCATCCCCGGGTTCGGTCTGGGCCCGGATGGCCAACTGGTTGGCCATCGTCCCGGAAGGGACGAAGCAGGCTGCATCCTTCCCGAGCATCTCGGCAACCCGGGCCTGGAGCGCCTGTACTGTCGGTTCGTCCCCGAGTACGTCATCCCCCAATTCCGCATTCATCATGGCTTCACGCATGGCCTTGGTAGGCATGGTGATGGTGTCACTGCGAAGATCTGCTCTCAGGGGCTGCATCTCGTGCATTCTAGGGGGAGGAAATTGATTGGTGAAATTCACGAGGGCAGGTGCAACCCACGGCTGGTTTCCGGCGTATCAACTCCTGAACGCACACACCTCTCTTTCCTCAAAGACTGAAGACCACACAACGAAACGAGCGGATGGCGGGCACGATGGTGGGACCGCCCTCCCCGCGACCGGACCTCCGGGGGTCCGGTCGCCGTTTTTGCTCCTTGTTCAGCCTGGTTGATATCCTGTCGGCTTGCCCCTGATAGGAACAACCACACGATGAACAGCACAGCAATTGCGCCACGAATGGGCCTGGGACTGGGCAGCCGCCTGTCCTTCATGATGTTCCTGCAGTACGCGATCTGGGGGGCATGGCTTCCAATCCTCTATCCATTCCTTCTGGGGTATCGAGGATTCACCTTGAGCCAGACCGGCATCTGCCTTTCAGCGGGGGCCGTCGGCGCCATCTTTGGGCCATTCATCGCAGGCCAGTTGGCCGATCGTGTCATGTCAACGGAGAAGTTGTTGGGTATCAGCCATCTGATCGGCGCAGTGCTCGTCTACATGCTTGGTGTGGCGGATACGTTTCAGACATTCGCGATTCTTTCCGGTGTGTATGGATTCGTCTATGCGCCAACCATAGCGCTGACGAATTCCCTTGCATTGCACCACATGCCTGATCGCGATCGTGACTTCGGGTTTGTCCGCCTGTGGGGGACTGTTGGCTGGATCGTTGCAGGCATCGTGGTGGGGCAATACCTGTTCCGATACGCCACGCCGAGTGAAGGATCCCTCGAGGATATCAAAGGCGCTCAGGATGCCGGTCGGGTCTTCGCGTTCTCGCTCAGTGCAGGGCTTGGATTGCTCATGGGTCTGTTCTGTTTCACGCTGCCCCACACTCCGCCATCGAAGGAAGAGGGCAAGAAACTCGCATGGGCTGAAGCATTGGGTGAGATTACGCTGCAGCCATTGCTGACGTTGTTCCTGGTTGCCGTTCCGGTGAGCATGATTCACCAGTTCTACTTCGTGTTCACAAGTGAGTTCGTGTCAGGCATACAGAATGCAGCTGGAAGTGACAGTGCCGACTCATTCGCCGCGACTATCAATCAAGTGCTCGGCGTCGGCGGCGGTGGCTTGATGACGATTGGACAGATGAGCGAGATCGTCGTTCTGGCGTGCATGCCACTTCTGGCGAAGGGAATGAGCAAGAAGTCATTGTTGCTGATAGGACTGGCTGCCTATGCAGCCAGAATGGCGATCTTCGCCTACGCCCCTTCGCTCCTCCCGGTTCTGGTGGGCGTTGCGTTGCACGGCCTGTGCTTCGGATGCTTCATCTTTGTCGCCTTCATGGTCGTCGATGAGTACACGACGAAGGATGTCAGAGCAACGGCTCAGAACCTGTTCAACCTGGTCATTGTCGGCATCGGCATCATCGTTGGCAGCTGGTTTGCAACCGGTGTCGTCGGCGAATGGGCGGCATCAAGCGGCGAGATGGACTTCGTCAAACTGTTCTCCGTCCCCATGTGGATGGCACTGGCGTGCCTTGCAATTCTGCTCGTGTCCTACCCGGGGCGGAAGAAATTGTCCGCTTGAACCCCGGCCCGGCTCAGTCATCGACGGTGTTGATGATCTGCGCATTGATGAAGGTGGCCGTGGCGTTCAGAGCGGTATCACTGATGGGTCCCAGGCGTCCTTCCTGTTCAGGGCCCAGTTGGTGGCCAATGCCGGGAAGTATGCGCACCTTGAGATTCGGGAGCACACCCGATGTCGCGAGTGATTGCAGTACCGGGGCGTGGTAGGCTTGTGCTTCATCGAGGTTGCCATAGAGCACCAGGGTGGGAAGCGGACGCGCCTGCAGCGAATCCTCCCCGAAGGGCATCCCGCTCTTGTCCGGCAATTTGCCTTGGATCGAGTCTCGAGCCTTCATGGCCATCGAAGCAGATAATTCCCAGGCGCGAAGAATGCCGTCTCCATCAAAGTCAAGCGTGTCTGGAATTTCCTCGCCCTGTACCAGGCCATCATGATCCAGATCCAGTGCGTCGAGTCGTTCAGCAGCAGAGGTCCGCTGGAGATTGCGACCAGGGTCATCCGGACCGGTACGAGTCATCTGGGCAGCGCCAATCAGAACGAGGGCTTTGACATGTGGATCCTCCGCGGCCTGGGCGCATGCTCGCTGCGCACCCATGCTGTGGGCCAGCAGGACAAGGTGATCAGTTCGCGTCTCGGGACGTTCGCTGGTCACCCTCGCTGCAGCCTGGGCGAGCAGGAGGAGATCAGCGGGAGTCATGAGCGTGATTTCAAGGGGCCAACCGTCACGCTTGGGATCTTCATGGGCAATGGTCGAGTAGTGCATGACCGCGTGGCCATGGGCGGTGAGTGAACGTGCGATTCGCGGGGCATCGTGATGCGTCGTGCCATCGATGGTCATCTGCGTCGATGATCCATTCCATTCGAGAGTTCCCGGGACCGTCCAGTCGAGATCGTTGCCAATGCCGCCGCCGATCATGAGCACCGTCAGGCCGCTTCGTTTGCCTGCAGGCTCGAGGAGACGAGCGTCGTATGTCCAGCCATTGGGGCCGGTGAATGCCAGGTCGTGAATGATTGGTTCAGGAGGCGTTGCCGAGGCAACGAGCAGCGTGGCAACAAGGATCATGATGGATCGACGCTGCGGTAGGCCTCGATGAGGGCGACCTCGCCTTCCTTGCCGCCGATGCTCTTGCCATGTTCCATGCCCACGATGCCCGTGTAGCCACGGCCGTGGATGTGCTTGAACACGTTGGTGTAGTTGATCTCGCCCGTTCCAGGCTCGCGGCGACCGGGATTGTCTCCCACCTGGAAGTAGGGGATGTAGTCCCAGGCGGCATTCATGTGATCAATGAGGTTTCCCTCGGTGGCCTGCTGGTGGTAGAGGTCCTGCAGGATCATGCATGAAGGGGAATCGACCGCCTCCATGATCTCGATCGACTGCGGCGTGTACTGCAGGAACAGACCGTGGTGGTCTCGCCAGTTCAGCGGTTCGCACACCATGACCAGTCCGTGGGGTTCCAGTACGGCCGAGGCTTGCTTCAATCCCTCGATGACATTGGCGGTCTGCACGTCCATCGGGATATCCTCGGCGACCTTGCCGGGTACCACGGTCATCCACCTTGCATTGGTCCGCTTGGCGACTTCGACCGAGTCCCTGGCATTCTTGACGAACTTGTCGATCTCCTCCTGCTTGCCCGTGCTCAGGCTCGGGTACCAGGCTCCATCCATGTTCATCACGAACACGCCCATGCGCATGCTGTTCCGTTCAAGTGCATCGGCGATGCGTTGCTGGTCCTCGACCGACCGGCTCCGCATGCCGTTGTCCTCGATGGACCGGAAGCCGGCTTCGGCCATGAAGTCGATCTGGTCGACCTTGTCATCGCCTGCATGGTTGTTGAACATGCCGAAATGCGGCGCGTAGTCGAGGGTGAACGTGTTGTTGCCGGCAGGTGCAGCATCTTTCCGCTGCTTCGCGATCGCCCTGTGTCCAAGGCCTGCTGCCAGGGATGCTGCCGCGGTGGTTGCGATGAACTCGCGTCGCTTCATGACGTCGTTCCTCAGATGACCTGGTCTTTGCCGGGTTGGGGCACGGGTGGCGTTTCGATATTCCCGAAGGCATAGGTCTTCGGAGTCAGGTCGAGGGTAGAGGCCATCGCCTGTTCCCAGGTCACATCCTGGCCGGTATAGGCGGACATGCGACTCATGATGGCGGTCATGGTCGACTCCGCCACCCGCCTGCCCTCATTGAGGTGGGGTCCATCGCCACGGATGCTGGCGATGAGATCTTCGTGCTCGACGACGTAGGGATTGGGCGTGGGGCCATCGAAGGTCCATTCCTTGCCGCCGACGATGATCGAGCGGCCGGGATTCAGGTGCAGGATGCCCTTTGTCCCATGCACGTGTTCTTCGACGCGGCCGGCGCACCCGTCAGTCTGTCGGCACATGCTGATGGCGTGTCGATCACCGGGGTACTCCAGGTCAATCGCGAAGTGGTCGAAGATGTGTCCGTATCGTTCACCGGTACGCATCTGGCGTCCACCCATGCCGACGGCCTTGACCGGGGGGCCGCCCATGGCCCAATTCACCACGTCGAGGTTGTGGATGTGCTGCTCGCAGATGTGGTCACCACTGAGCCAGGTGAAGTACAGCCAATTGCGCAGCTGCCATTCCATCGGGGACCAGTCGTCACGAGGCTCGTGGCTCCAGAGTCCGCCCATGTTCCAGAAACATCGACCCATCACAACATCCCCGATGGCTCCATCCTGGACTTGTTCCATGGCGGCGATGTAGTTGGGCTGGTGGCGTCGCTGCGTGCCGGCGACCACGGAGAGACCCTTCCGGTCAGCGGATTCAGCGGCGGTGATCACACGGCGAATACCCACCGGATCGACCGCGACCGGCTTCTCCATGAAGACATGGTGTCCCTGCTTGACAGCTTCCTCGAAGTGGTAGGGGCGAAAGTGCGGGGGCGTTGCAAGGATGACCATGTCGATGTCATTGCGGGCCATCAACTGCTTGTATGCATCGATGCCCGTATAGGTGTCTTCCTCGGTCAGGACGACCTGTGACGAATGATCTTCCTGCTGTCGGAGGTGACCGAGGCTCGACTGGAGTCGATCAGGGAAGAGATCGGCCATGGCGACGATGTGGGTCGAGGGATTGGCCTGCATCGCATTCACGGCAGCACCGGTTCCCCGGCCACCACAGCCGACGACTCCGCAGCGGACGACTTCCTGTCCCTGTACATGAGCGCTGCGGCCAAGTGCAAGTGGAGAAGCCGCCAGCATGGCGCCTGCGGCTGACGTCTGCACGAAGCGACGACGTGTCACATTACCAGTGGGTTCATTCGACATGCTCTTCTCCTGCCTGTTCAAGCCCGGTGTCAAGCCTGGAGTGATCGTTCCATCCTGTTGGCGACGTCCGTAAGTCGGGCGGTATCACCGCCCCCGACCTCGGCACTGGCCCAGCCGCTGTAGCCGATGTCGTCCAGTGCCACGCCGACAGCCGGCCAGTCACAGTCGCCGTCACCGATCTCGACGCTGAATCCCTTCCAGACACCTTCCTCCCGCATGCGTTTCAGGCTGTATTCCTTCACATCGAGTTTCATGATGCGAGGGCCGAGCACCTCGACGCATGTCGCGGGCCTGGCGTACCGGACGATGTTGCCCACGTCGAAGTAGAACCCGACGTAGGGAGAGTTGATCTCGTCGATGTAGCGAGCAGACTCATGCGGACCCATGAGGAATCCATTCCATACGTTCTCGATGGCGATCTTCACGTCCAGTTCCTCGCAGAGCGGAAGCACCTTCCGGATTTCCTCCTGCGACCGCGTCCAGACTTCCCCGTAAGACACGTTGTTGTTCACGACTCCGGGAACCAGGAGTACCGTCGTAGCGCCGACGGCCTTGGCATCACGCAGTGCCCCTTCAAGGGCAGCGAGGCCCTTGGCTCGTACAGCAGGATCCGGATCGGACAGGCACTGCTGCCAATGGACGGAGTCGACCACCCCCGGAACGACGAGCCCGGTCTCGGCCATGGCGGCCTTGACCTCTTCAAGATCAAGGTCACTGGGGCTGTCGATCTCAACGCCTTCAAAGCCCGCTGCCTTGGCGCTCTGGAACTTCTCCAGCACGGTGGAGCCATCACCGATCATGCCGTACTTCAGTGCTTTCTTGATGTCACGTTTCCGAGTGCCTGGGGGGGTCATGGCACCAGCCTCCTGCGCCGCCGCGGCCGATGCAAGTCCAGCACCGCCAAGGACGGCTGAGCCGGCGAGCATGGCTGTTGACGTGGCAATGAATTGGCGTCGATCCTGTTTTTCCATCATGTGCCTGCCTTGGCGATCTTCGCCGAATCGGGCTTGGTGACGGGCGGCATCGGATAGTCGCCGAATGCATACGTTTCGGGACCAAGTCGCTCTGGACTGTTCAGGGCATCGTCCCAGGTGACCGACTCACCCGTGTAGTTGGCCATCCGGCCCATGATTCCCATGAGCGTGCTCTGTGCCATGAAGTCGCCGTCGTTGACAGGCGTGCCTTCCCTAATAGCCTTGAACAACTCGTCATGTTCGACCTGGTACATGTTCGGGTTCGGGCCCTTGTACTGCCAGGCGACCTCGTTGTCCGGACCCTTGATGATCTGGGTCGGCCCCCACGAGTTTACGAAGCAGTTGCCTTTCGTCCCGATGATGTACTCGGTGTTGTCTCCCCAGCATCCCGGGATCTGGCGACACATGTGAAAGGCCCTCGCGCCATTGTCATACTCGTAGAGCACGGCGTGGTGATCATAGATGTCTCCGGACTCAAGCCCCTCGCGGCAGAGTCGTCCACCCACTCCATAGCACCGAACCGGCGTTCGGTTGTTCATGGCCCAGTTGATCTTGTCGATCGCATGTACGGCCTGCTCGACGATGTGATCACCCGAGAGCCAGTTGAAGTGCTGCCAGTTGCGCATCTGCCATTCCATGTCCGACCAGCCATCCTGCCGGGGTCGCTTGCCAAGCGGGCCTGCAAGGTAGGTCGAGTGGACCGTGGTGATGTCGCCGATCGCTCCGTCGTGAAGGCGTGCATAGCATTCGCGGTTCGGGATGTTGTACCGCCAGCAGAACCCGGACATCAGGGCGGTGCCCTGTTGCTTCGCCTGCCTGGAGGCTTCGAGCACCTTGCGGACACCGGGGCCGTCGACGGCCATGGGCTTCTCGGTGAAGACATGCTTGCCCGCCTTGACTGCTGCTTCCAGATGCTCGGGTCTGAAGTGCGGCGGCGTTGCAAGAATGACCACATCGACATCGCTGTCAATGACCTTCTGGTACGCATCAAAACCGACAAAGCGTTGGTCTGGTGGGACGTTGACGCGTTCACCGGCATGCTTGACGAGGTTGGTGCGGCTGTTCTCAAGCCGGTCGGAGAAGGCGTCTCCCATCGAGACGAGCACGACACCTGGATCGGCATTGAGGGCCTGCTGTGCAGCGCCGCTGCCCCGTCCCCCGCATCCAATGAGGCCGACGCGTATGCGGTCGTCACCACGGGCGAAGGCCGAGGAGGCCAAGGCAGGTGAAACCAGTGCTGCAGCACCAACGGCCGCAGTCGATGCGGTAACGAAGCGGCGGCGGGAAACGTCATTGGCATGTTCATTCGATGTATTCATGGAAGTTCCTTTACTTCGTTCAACTGTTGGCATTGCTGACTATGCGAAAGCCGATGAAGGGGCCGTCAGCCAGCCACCAGACGCTCCTGGGTATCTGTGGATCACTTTCGTTCCAGTCGCTTGTATCAGGTTGGTTGCTGCCGCACCCCAACTCCTGCATCGAGGAGAGGAAGGACCCGCCCATCACCACGCCATTGCCGTTGTCATCAACAGCCCATTCAGCGACATTGCCGTGCATGTCATGGAGTCCGAGTGCATCTGCAGCCCTTGTTCCGACCGGGTGCGTCGTCCAGTCCGCATTGACGTCGTACCAGGCGTAGTCCGACATGCTTGCAGTCGGTACCTTGCCCAGTTTGCACGCATGCGACCATTCGGCCGTAGTTGGAAGTCGATAGCTGCGACCGCTTTCCTGGCTCAGCCAGAGGCAGAATGCTTCCGCGCCACGGCGTGACATCGAGATCGCCGGGTAACCCGCATGCCCGAACCCACGGTCAACGAGCATGTACGGTCTGGTCGGCCGGGTCTCGGCTTCTGGAGTTCCCTTGACCGGCAGTTCCTCGAGGTCGAATACAAATGCATCGAAGACGTCCCAGTCGACCTCGTGATCGGACATATAGAAGGAGTCGACCCCGCTCCCTCCCTTGACCGGGACGAAGTGGATGCCCAGGCCCGAATCTCCAACCGTCTGGTCATAGGCCATCTTGGCAGGAAGATGATCCTGGGTGCTTTTGGAGGGTGCGGTGCAGGCACCCAGGAGAGTGACGGATAGCACCAGGGCCGTGCGTGTGGCTGGATTGACTACAGTTCGAGCCATGGATTCCTCATTCCCACCTTCCATGTTCATGATACTCCTGATTTCGATCTCCACGGCGGGCTGTTCCTCAAGGGATCCGGGGATCGACCTGGGGCAGGCTGAAGCCGTTATTCAATGCACTCCATACGAGTATGCGCGGATTCGAATGGGCACTCGTGTACGTATTCTCATTGATGCAGGGGATGAACACCAGGCTCGCCAGGCTGCCCAGGCGGCATTCAGGAGTATTACGCGGCTTGAAATGGTGTTGAGTGACTACAACCCGAAAAGTGAGATCCGCCTCCTCGAGGAGAAACTGCATGGCAAGCCCCATCGAGTGAGTCGGGAGTTGGCATCTGCACTGTCCCGATCACTGGAACTCTCCTCGGAAACAGGTGGAGCATTCGACGTGACCTGCGGGTCCTTGACCCGACTTTGGCGAGTTGCCTTCGAGACCGGTCAGCCCCCGGGCGACGAGGACATTTCAACGGCCATGAAGTCCGTGGGCTGGGATCGAGTTGAAGTAGACGAACAGGCGTCAATCGTCACGTTTCACGAACAGGGAACAACCATTGATTTCGGTGGCTTCGGCAAGGGAATGGCGGCTGACGTGGCCTTGGCTGTCCTTGCAGAGCATGGCTGCAGCAGGGCATTGGTTGACATTGGTGGCGATCTTGCAATTGGAGATCCTCCGGAAGGTCGATCCGGTTGGTCGGTCGGCATAGCGCTCGATTCAGGACGATCAACAAGGAACATGGATGCGGCCAATTGCGGGATTGCAACTTCGGGCGATTCCGAACAGTTCCTTGAGCATGGGGGCATCCGGTATTCACATGTACTGGATCCTCGGACAGGCCGGGCGTTGACTACGGGGTATGCCGTGACGGTTCTGGCAGGTGATGCAGCTACGGCTGATGCACTCGCATCCGCATTGAGTGTCCTGGGCCCGGGAAGCGGCAGCCGTTTGCCGGGATCCCTTGATGGAGTCCAGGTTGTTTCGGACTCCACGGCCCCCTAGAAAATCTTCCAGCTCAACTGCCTTTCCGGCAGCGGTTCGAGGGGCATGGCAGCGGGTGCCACCGGCATGTCACAGGGTCAAGGAGACGGAAACATACGAACATCCGTTCGCATGTTCGCCATTGATGAGGTCCCATGCGGCGATTTCCATGTGCAACAGGGAAGTGGCACGGAATCGGCATGGACTTTGTGACTGTATCAATGAGTCGCGGAGGACAGTTTCGAATGGTTCGAAACACTCCGCAGAAACAAGTCGAAACACAAGGAGAACAGTCATGACCATTTCAACCACCATGACGCCGAATACGACGGTCGCACGAGTCCAGAATCAGTTCGATCGCATTCTTGAGACTTCAAGGAATACATCGATGCTCCCAGCACTCATGCATCGAAAGGGTTTCAAGATGCCCTCCCTGAACGTCTATGAAGATGCTTCCATGATCTACGTGGAAACCGAACTTCCGGGAGTACCCCTGGATGACGTCGATGTCACCATTGTCGGCCAACAGTTGACGATCACGGGACGACGCACACTGCTGGTTCCAGATGAGGCAGCGATTGTTGCAAAGGAACGCGGTTCACTGAAGTTTCAGCGAAGCGTGATGCTGTCAGAACCCGTCATCGAAGAAGGAATTCAGATCAGCATGCATCGAGGAATACTGACAGTCAGCATGCCGAAGATGACTTGGAATACGGAACATCGTTCCACGTTCACTGCCTGATAAACGTACCAGGCAGGTACATGAACACGGAACAGGAACAATCAACATAAGGAGCCTTGAAATGGCTATCAACGTACAAATCAAGGGCGACAAGAAGTTTGAAGATACAGTCGCCACCAACGAATACCGTAACGGTACTACCGTCAACAACGCGTACACGCAGCCCTGGATCTCAGGACTCGACGCGTTCAACCCCAACCAGATGTACACGACCCCGATGCTCGACGGCATGTCTGCGCAGGCGTTCTACGCCAACCAGGTCCCCTCGAGCTTCGCGAGCCTGTACGGAAACAGGACATTCCAGGCAGCCAATCCATTCGTGACAGGGTTCAACAGCCCGTTTGCATACACGAATTACGCCTCGACTCCATTCTCGACGGCCCAGTACGCCACGACACCATCATCCCTCGCGATGATGAATGCCCAGGCTGACCTGGCAACCGCCTCAAGGATGAACAACTGGCAGAGCACGATTGACCCGATGTTCGCCGCCTGGAAAACTGCAGCACAGCAGGCTCTCCAGTTTGCATCAAATACTCCGTACTGGAGCACGGCTGCTCAGCAGGCAACACAGTACGCATCAATGATGCCCGTAGACATCTATGAAACAGAAGATGAGTTCATTCTTCTCACCGACATTCCAGGTGCCTCGATCGAGGACATCAGCATTCTTGTCGAAGAGAGCATGCTCATCATCAAGGGCACGGTCAAACCGGTCAGTTGGGAAAATTTCGCCATGAAGGATAATGCCGTCGCACTTCTCCAGGAGAAGCCGGCAATCAGGAATATTCATCGCACCTTCCCAATCAGCACCAATGTCCTGGTCGACAAGCTCGCGGCCAGGCTCAGTGACGGTGTGCTCACCATCACGCTGCCCAAGGTGAAGGCCAACTGCACTTCGACACGTCGAGTCGCAGTCGCCAACGCCTGACAGGAAGGTCATCTTCATGACCACGATGCCGGCCGGTCCAAGGCTTGACCGGCCGGCATCATTTTTATTCCTGCCGGCATGCCAGGGGCTCGCGGTCACGAGCCCCTGTCCGTTTCATGGCAGAGGGATTCTCAGGAGTCGGGGATCTTCCCCAATCCAGCGAGCATGAGTACCATGCAACCTTGAACAAGGAGACACCCTGGATGTCTGAATCCACTGTACGTCCGGCTGACCTGCAGCAACTCATGCGGGAGAAGCGATGGATCTTTCTTGCGGAGGGAATACTGCTCCTCTGCGGGGGTTTCTTCGCGATCATCATGCCGATGGTGATGTCAACACTGGTGGCGTACTTTCTCGGTTGGATGTCGATCGTGGTTGGTGTCCTGCTGTTCGTCCGTTCAGCGGTAACCGGCCCTTCGGAGGATCGCCTGTCCACCCTGGTGACCGGGGTTCTCTTTGGGATCATCGGCATCGTTCTCATCGCCTGGCCCTTCAAGGGGCTCGAGGGAATCACGCTCCTGATGGCCGGCTTCTGCATACTTCGAGGCCTGATGGATCTGTCCGGAAAGCCTGTTCGGCATTCTTCAACTCCAGGTCTCCAGGTGCTTTCGGGTATCGCCGGAATCGTGCTGGGCGTGCTCCTCCTCCTCTGGTGGCCGGGAGATGCCTTGTGGGCAGTTGGCCTGCTCTTCGGGATTCAACTGATCTTCATGGGGTGTGGATTGCTGGCGATCTGGAACAGTCTTGATCATCCACTGGCAGGGAAGACCCCGGTCGGAGCCTGAAGGAGCTGTCAGCCGACACGGCGATCGTGCTTGACGTTCGGTTGATCAACGTAGGTGGTCGGCAGAACATGCTTGAAGCCGCGTTTCAGTCCTTCAAGTGCATCACGTTCAATCTGTCTCACCCGTTCACGAGTCAGTCCGACCACGCGGCCGATCTGCTTCAGGGTCATGGGAGGCCGGCCATCAAGGCCGAATCGCATGTCCAGGACCTGCTCCTCGATCGGTTCAAGTTCCTTGAGGAGAAGGCGTACTTTCTGAAGATCATCCTTCGAGGCCGTCAGGTCTTCAGGACCACTGGTGCCTGCAGGGTGCATGTCGAGAACATGATGTCGATCTGAATCGTTGTTCCGCCCAAGCCCGCCTGGCTGCTGCAGGCATGCAAGAGTTCGTTCCAGAACAGGCAACTTGTTGACAGGCATGTTCATGGCATCCGCAACTTCCTTGCTCGTCGGACACCTCCCATGCTTCGTTTCAAGCTCGCGTACGGTACGTTTCAATGCTGCCATTCGTTGCATCATGTATGAAGGAACGTGCATTGGCATCCTGTGGCGACTCCAGGATCGCTTGACCGTCTTTCGAATCCACCATGTTGCATAGGTGGAGAATCGATGTCCATACGCCGGGTCGAATCGCTCGACGGCCCTGATGAGCCCGATGTTTCCCTCGTCAATGAGTTCAAGCAGTGAGAGTCCAGGGGTCTGGTAATGCTTGCAGATGCTGACGACGAGTCGCAGATTCGCGGCGATCATTCTGCACCGGGATTCTTCGCAGTTGTCATTGATGATCTTCCAGGAAAGTTCACGTTCTTCCTGGGCGGTCAACAACGGTACGCGAGCAATCTCGCGAAGATACGTTTCAAGATCATTTCGTGGAGCACTGCTGGTCATGGAGCCTCCGCTGTTTGGAGCACAGTTGCCGCGCAGTACATCCATCAGGTACAGCAAGCGGTCCCGGACTCCGGGGTGGAAACTGGGTTGTAGAAGCCGTGGACCATGGAAGCGGGTCCGTGCCCGGCCAGAAGAGAGATGTCCCCGTGGAAGAGACCAGTTCCCCAACTGATTTCCACAACGGTTGGTCCTGTTACGGAGCCGGTTCGATCAAGGTTCGTGCAGTTGAGCCACACGTGGGTCTGCAACTGTTTAGAGGTGTTTGTGGAAGTCCCAGGAGCAAAAAAAGGGACACCGCGGCACGAAGTCGCGGTGTTCCGGGAGGAGAGAAGAGAGAGACGTGTTCAGGTGGCAGGGGAAGTAGAAAGGAGCCTTGTGTGGTCCTGGGTTGGCCACCAAGGAGAGAATCAGGGGTCCCTGACTTCCTTTCAGGTATCCGAGAAAAATCAGATGAGTCTTCCAATACGTGGCTGGATAGGGCATAAATGCCTTCTCATGGTTATTTCATGATGCCGACGATGGTATAAGACAGTTTGGAACGCCCCTATCGCCATGTCGGATCTGCACCAGGACATCAAGTTTGAGACTCGTGAAACAGCCCGGCTGTGGCGTCGGGAAGTCTTTAGTTCCCGTGCATGGGCAAGGCATGGCCTCTTCGTGGTCGCGGCTGTCCTGACGGGGCTGGTCGCCTGGTATTTTCAGCAGGCAGAAGTATGGGGACGGGACTGGTTCAAGTTCCTCCAGGGAGAAGCTGGACTCTTCGGAAGCGAGTGGCGGATGCCGGGGATACTTGGAATCCTGGTTCCAATGCTTGTGGTGACCGGCAGCATGCTGCTGATCATGCAGCTGCGGGATCGGTTCTATTCCGGTACGGAGGGAACAGGGATCCCACAGGCGATCGCCGCCCTGAAGACTCCAGAAGGTCCAATTCGAAACATGATGCTGTCCTGGCGGATCGCCATCGGCAAGATCCTCCTGTTGACCATTGGTCTCTTTTCTGGAATGACCATCGGTCGGGAAGGGCCATCAGTGCATGTGGGCGCATGCCTGATGTATCTCATCACGAAGATCACGCATTACCCGGCACACCTTGTCCGACGTGGCCTCATTCTGGGTGGAGGAGGTGCCGGCATTGCCGCGGCATTCAACGCCCCGATTGCCGGAATCATCTTCGCTTTCGAAGAGATTGGTCGTTCATTCGAGAAGAACAACGCAGGAACCGTGATCCGAACCGTGATCCTTGCATCAGTGGTCGTCGTTCTTCTGCTCGGAAAGGACTACCTCTTCTATGGGGAGGTGGATATCGATGCCGGCAACTGGACCCTGCTCCAATGGAGCTCGATTCTCTTCATAGGAGTCATTGGCGGGTTTCTCGGTGGTTTCTTCGCACAATGCGTCGTAAAGGGCACGAGGGTTGTCGGCTGCTGCATGAAATGGAACATCTGGATCACGCCACTCGTCATCGGTGCCTCCCTCGCGTTGCTCGGCCTGGTCTCCGGGGGCGAGACGTATGGAAGCGGATTTCCACAGGCCGAGGCCATCCTGATACCTGACGCGGAAGGAAACACGTGGTCGGCTCCGTGGCACTACGCGCCTTTGAAGGCTTGTGCCTCCTTCTTCAGTCTCATCAGCGGGATTCCAGGCGGGTTGTTCGACCCGAGCCTTTCAGTTGGTGCAGGACTCGGGCAGACATTTGTTCCTGTCATGGATCAATTTCTTCCCGGGATCGCTCCCCAGGCCGTCATCATGATGTTCATGGTCGCCTACTTCACGGGAGTCGTGCAGAGCCCACTGACCTGTGGAGTCATCATGATCGAGATGACCGGGGCAAGGCACATGACGATCCCGCTGCTGTTGACGGCAGTCGTGGCCTATGAATGTTCCCGGCTGATCTGTCGGACGGCCATCTACGAGGCCCTGGCCGACATCTTCCTCGGGCATGTCGAGCAGTGTGGCCCGACGCCTCCAGGGAAGAATCAACAGGCTGCGAAGTAGCGAAGCCCGACATGGTAATTCGTGCCGACACGTCGGCACCATGCAACGATGACCGAGGCTCGACCCGGAGTTCCACCCGGAAGCCGGGTACGGATCCTGCCAGTCATCCCTTCCATCAATGGGACGGTGCTTCGTACAAGTCCGCCACCTCCGCTTTCATTGATGAGGACGTATCGGCCCGGCATTCCAGGAATGGCGTGCCAGTCGATGACAAGTTCATCAGATGCCGGCGATCGATCTTCATCGCGTCGTTCACCTGTTGCAGCATCGCTTGATGCTGAATCGAAGATAAAGTCATGGAGCATGCTTCGGACAATCACATCCATGCCCATGGTGTGCAAACCTGCTCATCAAAAACCGGGCCCGAGGTGTTCAGGCTGTAGGGTCTGGTTGCGTCATGCAGCCTTGATCAACAGGATTGAGTCGTAGAAAGCTGCCTGGCCTGTTCCTCGGCGTGATAGGAACTTCGTACGAGTGGACCGGATTCAACGACCTTGAATCCCATGCCCAGCCCGATGGACCTGTAGGTTTCGAATTGCCTTGGCGGAACCCAGCGATCGACTGGAAGGTGGTTTCGCGTGGGTTGGAGATATTGTCCTACGGTCAGAATGTCGGTGTCAGCCTGTGTCCGGATGTCGTCCATGACTTCATGCACTTCGTCATCTCGTTCCCCGATGCCGACCATGATGCTCGTCTTGGAAACCAATCCCTGACTCTTGATATGGGCAAGGACCTCGAGTGATCGTTCGTACCTGGCCTGTGGTCGCACGGCGGGATGCATGCGTTGCACGGTCTCCATGTTGTGCGAGAGAATCTCAGGTCCCGCTTCGACTACGACCTGCAGATCATCGAGGTTGCCCTTGAAATCGCCGACAAGTGTTTCAACGGACAGGTCGGGGCAGGCATCGTGAACCCGGTGAATCGTTTCGGCCCAGATAGCGGCTCCGCCGTCGGGCAGGTCATCACGATCAACCGAGGTGATGACAACATGCGTCAGGCCGGTTCGGGACAATGCATCGGCTACCCGCCTGGGTTCATCAAGGTCCACCTTTCCAGGTCGTCCTGTCTTGACGTTGCAGAACCCACAGGATCTCGTGCAGGTATCACCGAGGATCATGATGGTTGCCGTGCCTCGGCTCCAGCATTCACCGATATTCGGGCAGGAGGCCTCCTCGCAAACCGTGTGGAGGCTGTTGGCCTTGATCAAGTCCCGTGTTCTTGTGAACTCATCGCCACCAGGAGCTTGTGCCCTGATCCAGGCCGGTTTCCTCTCCTGCCTGAGTGACTGATTGTCCTGGCCCAGGTTGTTGAGAATCATCGAGTTCAGGTCCACGAGCCCTTCGCCGACATGTTGCCGGGCTGTATCTCCCCCAAGGGGGCGTGGATGCCTCATGAGGGTGGCATCTGGGCGTGGGGGGACGGATTTTCCTGATATGGAACTCGCCATGGTGGGGATTGTACCCCCCCCTGATTGTCACAGAGGAGGTTTCACGGCTGCAGGGCTTGTTGAAGGCGCAGAAATGATGCTCTCGGGGTCTGATAACAGGGCAGTTCACTCTCTTGGGTGTCCTCTGGCTCAACCAAGGGGCCTCATCAAGTCGATGTGAGGCTCTACGGTGGCTCTTTCGTGGCACCGTCGCTGTCGTGCCGGGATGGGCGGCCCCATTCCAAGTTGTTTTTTAGGGTCAAGAACGCGAACTCGCCAGTCATGAAATCCGTACACGCTATCTGGAGACATGGAGTGCGGAGAGAAAAAGGACAATGTGCATTGTGGCAACGAAGCAGGGTATTCCTGCTGGCTGTTGCCATGGTCCTGCCGGCACTTGGATGTGAGGTCAACTCCTACTTTGATCCATCCCGGACTGGTCGATTCATGCAGACGCCGACGACCATGCCCGTACTTGAAAGAATAGATGTGATCGAGCCGAGTCTCGATCTCTGGGGACAGACGACGGGCGTGTCGCCGGAGGACCTGGTTCCAAGCAACCTGACGTACCGGATTCATCCTGGTGACACGTTGGCTATCGAGATCTACGAACTTTATGCAAAGGGTCAGTGGTACCCGATGTCCCGCCGTGTCGATGCAGGGGGCTACATCAGGCTGCCTTCACTTGATGAGGTCCTTGTTGCCGGGCGTACTGCGGAGGAACTTCAACAAGACATCGAGCGCAAGCTGAGTAGCGATGTCATGCGACATCCCACGGTGAACGTCTCGATCGACACCGGGAACGCCTTCACATACACCATCTATGGTCATCTTGCCATGCCCGGTCGATTCACACTGAACGACCCGAGCCTGCGTCTCCTGGAAGCACTTTCAATGACAGGTGCAGTTCCCCTGAGTACGAAGTGGGTTTACATCGTTCGTCAGGTGTACACATCCGATGACCTTCGTGGCCACTGGGAGAAGGACGATGTTGCAGAGCAGGATTCCGGCTCCAAACCTTCTTCAGGTTCTGCCCCGGACATCGAGTCACTGATCGATCAGCTTGAAAATGCCAAACCGAAGCCAAGTCCAGGTGCCTACAGCATGGACGATGAACCGCTCGTAGACGTCGATGATCTCGACGTACCCTCGGTCCGGACCCCGAGCCCTGTCGACGTCGATGATCTGCAGACAGCTGTTCCCGAGGAATCGAATGACAACGCCTTCATCTACGTTCCTGAACGCGATGAATGGGTTCGTGTCGAGCAGTCGGATGTGAACGCGGCGATCGATACCGAGCGGGAACAGGGGAAAGAGCATCCAGGCTCACCGCCGAATCTCATTCTTGAGCGTGTCATCAAGATTCCGTACATGATGCTGACCCATGGTGACAACAGTTACAACATCATCGTCCGACCTGACGACCAGATCTATGTGGATGGTCCACCAGTCGGAGTGGTCTATATATCCGGCGAAGTTCTTCGCCCAGGCGTATACAACCTGCCCAACTCGGATCCACTGACCCTGAGTCGATTGATCGCCGCAGCTGGTGGCCTCGGTTCACTGGCGGTTCCGGACCGGGTGGACCTGACGAGGATGGTGGGGGAGCACAGGGAGGCTACGGTCCGGATGAATCTTGCCGCCATACGGCGTCGTACAGAGCCGGACTTCTACCTGAAACCCAACGATCATGTCCATGTGGGGACAAACTGGCTTGCCTATCCTCTGGCGGTGTTCAGGAATGGACTCCGGATGAACTACGGGTTCGGGTTCCTTCTTGACAGGAACTTCGGTAATGATGTCTTCGGTCCACCACCGATCAGCGTCCGCCCGAACTAGCGTGTTCTGCCTGATCTGCCATGCGGTTCACGTGAGGCACCTGCGGGCGTATGTTGCATCGGTTGACTGCCAGCATGCATGGTCGTGCTCGGATGAACCGAACAGGGGAGAGGAGTCATGACTGCAGGAGAGGTCCCACTGGAATCCAGAGAATCGCTTTCAGAGCGTTCGCTCTGGCTGATGAGTGGGTTTCTTCTCGTCATCATTGCCTGGCTCTTCTGGGATTACCTGCAGCGTCAGGTGCTCTTTGCGGTCAACCAGCAGGCTGACTGGGGTCACACCCTCGTCATCCCGTTCATTTCCGGGTATTTCGTCTGGCTGAATCGTGAGCAACTGCTTCGGGAGCCGTTCCGTTCGTCGTGGACAGGGCTGTTCCTGCTGGTTGCCGGCATGTCCTGGTATTCCTTCTGCGCACTTGGCCCTCAGGTTCTGAAGCATCACAACCTCATGGGGGTCGGTTTCGGTCTCTCGCTTGTCGGACTCACGCTCTTTCTCTTCGGCTGGCGATCGATGCGATGGTTGTGGTTTCCACTGCTCTACATGATTCTCTTCAGCCAGACGATCTCGGATCGCTTCCTGCAGATCGTGACCTTCCGTCTCCAGGATATCGCTGCATATGGATCCTACTGGGGCTTGACGCTGCTGGGCTATGACACGAGTAAATCCGGGAATACGCTTCGAATCTTTCTTGATGGTGAAGTGATTCCCGTGAACATCGCAGAAGCATGTTCAGGGATGCGCATGGTGGTGGCATTCCTCGCACTGGGTGTTGCCATGGCATACCGGGGCCTCGACTTCGCATGGCAGCGGTTTCTGCTTGTCGCTTTCGCAATACCGACAGCAATCCTTGTCAACATTCTCAGGGTCATCACTCTCGGGGTTCTTGCAACTCTGGATTCGAACTTTGCAGCTGGTGATTTTCACTCGATGGTGGGCATGCTGTGGCTGATTCCTGCATTCTTCATCTACCTTGGAGTGATGTGGTTGCTGCGAAATCTTGTCGTTGTTGATGATGAAGAAGGTTCATCCAGGGGCGAAGGGGATTCCGCAGAAGGCATCCTGTCAGTTCGATTCTCACGAGGAACCAGGAAAGCGTTCATCGTGGCCTGCCTGGTCATGGTGGGGGGAGGAGTCCTGTTCCAATTGCTCGCTGCTCAACTCAATGTCTATCTCCAGAAGGAACCAGTCAAGTTGAGAAGTTCCCTGGCCAATGTTGAAACAACACTTGGTAGCTGGAAGATGCTCCATGAGTACAGGATGTCCGAGGCGGCGGCGGAGGAACTTGGAACCAAGTACTACATCTCCCGCATCTACAGGAACAGGGCCGAGCCTGGATGGCCGGCACTCAATCTTCACGTGGCCTACTACACGGGTCAGATCGATGTTGTTCCTCATGTCCCGGACCGATGCCTGGTTGCAGGTGGGCTCGTGGAGCGATCGCCTGAACCATCGCATTACAATCTCAATGTAGATCAGTCAGACTGGATAGAGGATCCATATCACCAGATCGACGGGGTTCCATTCCAACTGGGCAAGGCCAGGGGGCTTCACGAGGTCAGGATGCCAGTTGGAGATATCGTAGTGCGGACATCGGAATTCCTCGATCCAGCCCACCCTGAAGAGCGTATCTTTGCCGGGTATTTCTTCATAGCGAACGGGCGATTGACTCCAACTCCCGGGGGCGTCCGGATGCTTGCTTTCAACCCAATGGAGAAGTATGCCTATTATTGCAAGTTGCAGTTCATGATGACGGGAGACGCTGATTTTGAAGTCGATGACTTCGTCGAAGTCATAAGTGACGCGATGAATGAACTCCTCGGCGAAATCATGCTGTGTTTGCCGGACTGGGCTGAAGTCCAGGATGGCGTATTGAACGACCCAACCGACACCTGATTACGGACAACATCGAGATGGCCAAGAAAAAGAAAAAGAAGAAGAAGCAGAAGTTGAACATCAGACTCCTCCTGATCATCGCCCTCGTGCTGGGTGGCGTGGGTGTCGTCGGTGGTGGCGTGTTGTACTACCAGGGCTCATGGCGAGCCACTCGGAACATCACGTCGGGCCTCAAGGCCATGGATGAAGGCGATTACAGGTTGGCGAAGAAGTACTTTGGCCGGGTGCTCTATCGCCAGCCCGACAACGTGATTGTCTATGAAAACCTGCTGACTACATATGACAACATCGTTCCGGTTTCCCAGGTCGAAGCCAGGGAGTTGTTCAACGAACGTCGTGCCGTCATGTTGTCTCGCGCAAAGAACCTGCCCGCGGCAGAGGAGAACTACATTCCCCTCATCGAGGAACTCTACTATTCAGCGAGAATTACGGACAGGGAAGAGTACCCGCAGCAGTTGATGCAGGTGTGCGATGAGATCGAGCGTCGATTCCCAGAGTCATCCGAGATCTACGCCGAGGCGAAGCTCTACAGGGGCCTTTGCACCCTGCGGCTCAGGGATGGAGAGATGACCGACGACCTGCGTATCGATGGTCGCATCTACTTCCCCGGGGAAGAAGAAATCATGGAGCATGTCGAACTGGTCCCCGGAAGTGACGAAGGCTGGGCACACCTGGCATTCGGTCGACTGGCCGTTGCGAGACGATTGGGCCTGGAGGGGCGTGTCGGGCAGGAGGCCAAGAATCTTCGGCATGCCAACACGACCTACAAGGAAGCTGTTGCAAACAATCCTGATGGCGCCGCAACCACTTTGATGGTACTCCGAGACTACTACATCCAGAAGGTCGTCCAGACGGGTGAAATCCAGAACGACAGTGCTCGCATTTCGCAGGCTGAAATCGATGAACTCGAGGAGAGGCTCCAAGCGGCGCTTGATCACGCTGAGCGCATCGTGAAAACTGATCCAGGATCGATGCCCATCAAGGTGCAGGAACTGCTCATGTACTTCAAGCGGGTGGATTTCGAACATGGGCAGGAACGTGCTGCTGCTCTACTTGAAGCCTACCTCGCTGATCAGCCGGAGGACATCCGATTCCGCCTTGCACTGGCGGATGTGTTTCACGTCATGAAGGACTATGTCTCTGCCTTGAAAGAGGTGCAGCAGGTCATTGGGGCAGACCAGAAGACCATCAGCCTTGAGTCGCTCGAGCAGTATGAATACAGGCTGGCAGCGGCAAGTCTTGATTTCGAGATTGCGCATTCCCTGTGGGTAGACGCCGATCAGGATGACAAGGAGATGTCGTTCGACATCATGATCGACAAGCGAGAGACGCTTGATGACATGATGAGTGGGGACAAGGACAACATTGTCGCATTGAATGCAGATGCTCGTATCGCAATGGGGCAGGGTGAATACAAGAAGGCAGCCAACTTCTTTGAAAGACTCATCTTCATTGCGAATGCTCCCTCGGGTGTGATATATCGAAATGCGGCAATCTGTCTTGAAAGAATAGGGCAGCAGGGACTGGCCTTGGAGCGGCTTGACGCGGCAGTTCAGGTACAGCCAATGCAGTTGAGCCATTACCTGGCGAAGGCCAGCATGGAAGGCCGCTTGAAGCGGGCGGAGGAGGGTATTCGCACACTCGAGTCTCTTCCGCCGGGGATCCAGCAAGATGATGAAGCTGTCAAGGAGCTCATGGCATCACTCCAACTCCTGTTGCGAACGAGCAATCAGACCGGGCTGGAGGGCATTGGTGATCCAGTTCTTCAAGTTATTGGCGAGGCGAACAATGAAGTGCGAGTGGGCAATCTCGATTTAGCTTTGGAAAAACTCCAGAGCATGGCAGCCGAGATGGACACGGTGGATGTTCGTCTGCTTCTGTCAATTGCCCAGGTCGAATCACTGCGAGGCAATATCGAGACAGCTTTGGAATTAATGGATGCTGCAATCGCCGCTGATCCAGACAATGAACGACTTGAGAGGATTCGATTGCAACTCAGTGCAGCTGACATTCTTGAAGTCGCCCAGGAAAGTGTCCGCCAATCATATTCTGACAGCGAATCCCTTGAAGCGAAGGAGGCAATGTTCATTGCTTTGCACGTTGTAATTGCACAGCAGTCACAACGTGCTGAAGAGTTGGCTCGCCTCGGACAGCTTGAGGAGTCAGCCAAGACGAGGGGTGTTGCATCGCGGGCACAGGTTGAACTGGATCAGTTGGAACCCTCCGTCATGGGATCCGGTCCCTCCGGGAACCTGAACTTGTTCTCGATCCAGTTTGAACGTGCGATTGAAGCCAGAGACTGGCCGAAACTTGAAGAACTTGTCGAATACGGATCCGAGAGCAACATCGACTTGGCTGGTGGGGACATCTTCCGTTCCAGGTTTCATATCGCCCAGGCTTATGCGGAGAAGGAAGCGGGCAATGATGGGCTCCATGCCGAGCATGCAGAGGCAGCAGTGCTGGCCGCCACAAGGGCCACTGAAGTCAGCTCCTGGTCGGACAATGCATGGTTGGCACGGGCTATCTCACTGGAGGAACTTGGGAATGTGGAGGATGCCATAGATGCATATGCCGAGGCCTACAGGCGGAATCCGTCCCGTAGTCAAACGGCCCGCTTGTATGCAGGCATCCTTGTTAGATCAGGCAATGACCCCCTCGTGACATTGCGGGTTCTCAAGGATGCTCACGAACTTCTTCCGAATGATGACTTGATCAGGGAGGGGTGGCTGAAGGCAGAGTCCAATTCAGGAAGTGTCAGTCGAGTCTTGTCTGAACGGGGGGCGATACACCGGTCGCATCCCAACAACATCCAAAACAATCTTGAACTTGCAAATCTGCTTTCAACTCTCGAACTAAAGCCCGAATACATGATCGATGAGTATGGCAAGGAAGTATTCACGGAACGTGAGTGGGGTTCAATGTCCAAGAAGTTCCAGGACAAGGCAATTGGTGATTACAGGAAGCAGTGGGAGAACACTAGATCCGCCATTCTTGAAAAAGCGGGGAAGTCGCCGGATGTGTCACTCGCCCACGCGATCCTCCATGCACAGATCTATGACAATCTGCAAATGAGGAATGAAGCAGTATTGGTTCTGCAACGTTTTCTCAAGGCCAATGAGAGTGATCCAAACTATGTTCCAATGGTCATTTCAGTTGCAAACATGCTGTTGCAGATCGATCGAGCCAGAGAAGCCGGAGAACTTCTTCTCAAAGCTGTTCCAAGGCAGGAGGCAAGAACAAGACCGGTCGACATTGCGCTTGGGCAGCTCTTTGTCATGGCTGGTGACTACAGGAGAGCTCTGCCGCACATTCTGGCGGGATACGAAGCTACGAAATCTCCAAAACTCCATGCAAGCCTGATCAGGGCCATGGTCAAACTCCGTCGATTCGAGCAGGCTCAATCCGAACTGGAGAAGTTCATTGGTGCTCAGCCGCCAACATACGATTCAATGATGTTGCGAGCGATGATGGCATCCGAGAAATTCTCGGTGGCCTCTTCCAAGGGAGATCAGGCAGGAGCTGTTGCGGCAACGGAGGACTATCGTCGTTGGCTGGCGGAGGCCAGCCAGACTGACAAGATGCAGCCCCGTCCATACGTCGAGTTGATCGACAGCATGCTGCTGGAATACTCGACCACTCGCAATCAGGAGATTCTTGAACAGGCGGCATTCATCGCGGAGTCGGGGATTCGCCTGCTGCCCGAGTCGGATACGCTTGCTGTCAAGCGATCAGAGATCCTGCAGGCCCAGGGAAGAATCAACCTGGCGGTTCAGGAACTTGAATCGATTCTCAGGAAACACGCTGGCTCGGATGAACTGCGAAACAGGTTGACGCTTGCTTACCTGCAGGCGGGACAGAATGACAAGGCAGAGGACTTGATCAGGGAGGCGATCTCGCTGTATCCCGACAATGGCAAGTGGTACGAGGCTCTCGGTGACTTCTATCAGTCACTGCCGACCCCAAGCCTCGTGAAATCAACCGAAGCGTATCTCAATGCCTATTCGAAAGAGCCGCGTCGTTCGATCATGCTCAAGTTGCGCAACGTGACACGCACGAGCGATCGCTGGGATTACGATACCTTGATCAGCCTGATCAACAATGCAGGTGTACAGTCATCGCGTGATCCGAAGCTCATGGGTCTCTATGCCAGGGCATTGGCCGGGAAGGGATCATATGACCGTGCCGATGGTCAAATTCGACGCTCCTATCCCATCTACACCAGCGAAATCGAAATCGGAAATCTTTCTCGAACAGGAATCAGGGACTGGTACGAGGATCTCTATGCGGTCTATGCAAACCGTGATCCGGCTGAGGGGGAAGTACTTGCAGTATTGGCAACCTCCGGGAAAGACAGTTTGTGGGATTCTGTTGGTCTGGCTACCTACTGGGGCCTCTTCGGCGAACCGGGTCTGGGTAAGGCGATTGAAATTCAGAAGAGAGCCGTTGAACAGTCGCTCAGTGATGAACCTGATGTCTACCTGGGAATGCTGATGATCCTTGGAAGCTACCAGGTGGCCCATGGAGAACCACAGGACGCGGCTGCAGTCTTCAAGTCGATCATTGACCAGAATCCACAGGATTCAGGTGCTCTCAACAACTATGCGTACATACTTGCAACGGAGTTGGGGCAGCCGGAGCAGGCACTTGAATATGCAACTCAGGCAGCATCGATCAGTCCAGATTCCACTGCGATCCTGGATACGATTGCGACGATCTATGCTTTGACTGGGGAGCATGAGAAAGCCATGGTCAGCAGACTTCGGCAGCATTCACTGGAACCCGAAAATGCGGAAGTCCTCATCTCCATCAGCAATGCCTACTGCGATGATCTGGGAGATATGGAGAAGGGTTTGGACTATGCAAAGCGTGCGAATCAAATCATGTCGTCCGATCCGCACGTGCTCGACACGCTCGGCTGGGTGTATTACCGGACCGGGAACCAAGCCGAGGGAGAGGAGTACATTCGTTCCTCGATCAAATCATCCCCGACTTCGAACGCGCATCTGCATATGGCGCATATATTTATCGACCAAGGTCGTCGGGACAAGGCAAAGGATCATTTGCAGAAGGCGCTCGATTTATCACCAGATGATGGAACCCGATCGGAGATCGAGCGGCTTCAGGACGATATAGGCAGGGACTGAGCGTCCGGGTACAAGAAATATCATTCGAAGAGCAGATTTCATGAGTAACCAGGCACCAAGAAATCCAGGAAACCAGGGGCCGGCACGGTCAGGGACTCAACGCTCCCAGGCCAAGGGTGGACCTACCATCGATCCAATGCGGGTTCTCAGGCAGCATGTCCTGGGAATCATGGTTTCGATCACCTTGGGTGGCATCATCGGTGTCGTTACCTACTTCGCTCTTCGGTATACGTACCCACTCTATTCAACGGATGTCATGTTCGAAGTCAGGCCGGGTCTGGTCGAATCGACTGATATCGGGACCAGCGAGTCCATGAGCGAAAAGGATGTTTCCAGGGTCGCCAACACCCAGGCCATTCTGATCAAGGGCAGGGATGTCCTGAGTGATGCGGTAGCAAATCCAGGAGTACGAGAGACAGGCTGGATGCAGGAATGGTTCATCGATCCACAGACCGGGACGCTTCTTGAAGCTCAGGCGGTGGATGATCTCATTGAATCTCTCTCGACACCCGTCATTCGAAATACGAACCTCTTCTCGATCAGGTGGTCCTGGCACAACGCACAGGACGTGCCCATCATTCTCAACGCCATTGCACAGGCCTACCTGCGCAAGATCGAGAAGCTTGACAACATGCAGTTCAGTGACAATGAAAAGCTCTTCCAGGACCAGTTGCGGGGGACACGGCTGGCGCTTGGTGACCTCAACGAGGAAATCCAGGGGTTCATCCTGACTCACGGTATTACGACGCTTGATGACCCGCGTTACTCGCAGCCCGCCGTCGAGAGCCTGAGGTTGACGGAGGCGGTGACCACAGCTTCGGCTGAACTGACAAGTATTCAGACGCAGTACATGCAGACAGCTGCAAAGCTTGAAGGGACCATCGAGCCGACGCATGAAGATGTGCTTGAAGCCGAGTACGATGTCACCATGCAGCGGCAGCTGCAGACTCTTGAGATGCTCAAGTCCGAGGAGCGTTCCGTCCAGGAGCAGTTCAATCCGAATACGCCCCAGGTCAGGGGGATTGAACGGCAGGTACGTGCAACCGAACTCCAGATCGAATCGAAACGGCAGGAGGTCATTCGTCGGAACCTGAACGCCAGGCTGAAGACGCTCGGGGACACGCGTGCACAACTTCAGGATGTCATCGAAAACCTTGAGATGGAGATCGAGGCCAAGGACACCATGCTTCGGGATCTGGCATCTTCTTCATCGATCTACGACTCTATGGTCGAGCAGCGGACACAGTTGGAAAGTCAGCGAAACGATGACCTCCAGCTTCTCAACAGCATCAAGTTGATGAAGCTGCGTGCGGATGCAGGACGAGTACGCCTGGTGAACTTTGCATTGACGCCTCGCGAGCTGTCCTTCCCACTTCCGGAAATCATCATTCCAGCCGGCATTGTTCTGACATTGGGCTGTTACATCGGGATCATCTTCCTGAGGGAAATGATGAACCAGAAGATACGTGGAGCAGCTGACCTGGCGATCATTTCGGGAGCAACCATCATTGGATCGATTCCAGAGGTTGACGAGGATCCAACGGACATCGAAGACGCCGAGCGGGCTGTCTCTTCAGAACAGCAGAGCATCATTGCCGAGTCCTATCGACAGGCCTGGACTTCCTTGAGTCGGTCATTGCAGCAGAAGGGATTCTCTTCCCTTCTCGTGGCGAGCGGCATGCCGGGATCCGGTGCAACGACAGTCGTCACCAACTTTGCAGATGCTGCATCAGGTGCCGGACTCTCGGTCGCAGTCGTTGATGCAAACTTCCGACGTCCGAGGTTGGCATCCATCTACGGAATTGAGGATGACACGCCGGGTCTGGGTGATGTTCTGAATGGAGCAAGAGAGGCACTTGGGGTTGTTCAACAGGTCGAAGGTACATCGATCTCGGTTGTGTCTGCAGGCACGCCTGGCAATCGAATCTATGATCGTTTTTCTGACCGTTCCTTCGATGAGTTCATGGCGACGCTCCGTGGCTCGTACTCGCTCGTCATCATTGATACTGCCCCAGCTATCGCGGCCGGTGACGCGTTCATTCTTGCCGATCGTGTAGATGCCACGTGCATGGTCATCCAGGCTAACCGTGAGGAGCGGGGACTTGTCTCCCGACTGATCAACCAGTTCAACGCAGCTCGTTCCGAGTTGCTCGGCGTTGTCTTGAATCGTCCCCGACGTACCGCAGGTGGCTATTTCAAGAAGAACTACGAACTCATGGCGGCCTATACGTCAGAAGAGTCGGATGACTGAATCACGTAGACTGCGGTCCAGGAACCGAAAGCACTCATGAGAGAGTATCGGTGAACGTGCCTGAAGCAACGCAACCCGGCAATGAAGTCTTCGAACTGATTTCTTCTAGCATCAAGACCGCCAACTGGACTGACGTACTCCTTTCCAGCCTGCCAGTCCTGGTAGTCGCATTTTTTGTGACCCTGCTTGTAACCCCGCTGTTCCGTCGCCTCGCGATCTCGATGAACATCGTCGACACGCCCAGTGAGTCCAGGAAGGTCCACTCCAAGGCCGTGCCTTACTTCGGAGGGCTTGCAATTGCCACGGGGCTGCTCGTCTCCCTGCTCCTGAGTTATCCACTGGTGGAACAATGGCCACTGGGTTACCGTGAGTTGCCCATCATGATTCTGGTTGGGATGATCGCGATCTGTTTCACGGGCCTGCTTGACGATGTCAAGCAATGTGATTCCTGGATCAAGGTCTCCGGAATGCTCGTGGCTGCTGCGGGTCTTGCCATGAGCAACGTGGGTACCCGTGTTGCGGCCGGTCTTCTCGACTGGCTTTTCGGAATCGACCAGATCGCGCCCTGGTCGTTGCAAGTTGCAGGTTTCAGCCTGAATCTCACGGAACTGATCGGCGGGATCATCATCGGGATCTTCGTACTCGGCGGCTGCAATGCAACAAACCTGATCGATGGTTTGGATGGCCTGCTGTCTGGCGTTGTTGCAGTGATCGCGATTGGACTGCTGGTTCTTTCGCTCGTGCTCATCGGGCACATCGATTCGATTGATGTCCATCGGATCCAGGCATCGATGTCTCCCCCCGGCAGCCAGCCGCAGATGGATGTCACGCTTGGGGGGGTGCGTGTCGTACTCTGCCTGGCCCTTCTTGGATCCGTGCTTGGTTTCCTGCCACATAACTTCAACCCGGCGACGATCTTCCTGGGTGACTGTGGAAGCCTGTTGCTTGGATACATGTGCATCGTGATCATCCTGATGCTTGGTGAAGCAGGTCAGACCCACCTGGTCCTTGCCGGTCTGATCATCTTCTCGATCCCGATCATCGATACTCTCCTTGCCATCGTGCGTCGCTACGTACAGGGAGTCCCACTCTGGAATCCAGATGACAAGCACCTGCATCACATTCTGAAACGACGTGTTGGGAGCGTGCGTGGCGCGGTGCTGTCTATCTACGGAATCGGCATCATGTTCGCCATTCTTGGCGCGGGGCTTGGCATTCTCTGGCTCAAGGAAATAATTCCAGCCACGATCATCTACGTTGCATTCATTCTCATCGTCCTCATTGTCACCATGATCGGATACGGGATTGGACGTGCTGCACGGGCCGGAGCGATTTCCAAATGAACTCCCGGGGTGTGCGATCGATCCTGTTCGTATGCATGGGAAACATCTGCCGGAGCCCGATGGCGGAAGTCCTGTTTCGCCACAAGGCGACATTACGAGGTGTCGAAGGCGAGTTCTTCATCGACTCGGCTGGCACGGGTGGCTGGCATGAAGGAGACAGGCCCGACGAACGCATGAGGCGAATGGCGAGTCGAAATGGAATAGAACTCGATGGTTCGGCCAGGCAGGTACGCAAGGATGATTTCGAGACGTTCGACATGATCGTGTGCATGGATGAAGACAACTACAGGAACCTGCTCGCCATGGGGGCGCCACTCGATCGACTCAGCAAGATGCTTCAGCACGATCCCGCCTGTACGTTCGAAGATGTTCCCGACCCGTACTATGGTGATGGAGATGGCTTTCAGAACGTATTCGACATGCTTGAACAATCGTGCCACGTACTCCTGGAGAACCTGCTCGAGGGCGATACGTGACCATCGACGAGTTGATCGTTCGCGCATGCACCAGCATCCTCGGCCTGGAGCCGTCTGGACAGACGAGACTTTCCGGTGGTTGCATTCATGAAGTGCTACACATCGAATGCCCGGAAGGGACATCATGTGTCATGAAGCTGGCCCCGATCTCGGATCGTGATATTCTTGCAGCCGAATCCGAAAACCTGCAGGCTCTTGCGAATCATGGAGCAATTCGTGTCCCAGCCGTTCTTGGATTGCATGAATCCGAAACGCATGCCGTGCTCGTTCTCGAGTCGCTCGCAGTCGGATCGATGGGCGATGCAAGGTGGGAGGAGTTCGGGCAGGCCTTGGCAGATCTGCATTCTGCATATGGGCCTGAACGGTATGGATTCAGTCGTGACAACTACATCGGTCGAACTCCCCAGGTGAATGCATGGACCGAGGACTGGGTCGAGTTCAACATCCAGTGCCGGATCAGCCCGCAGGTGGTTCGTGCGAGGGACACGGGACTGCTTGACAGCAGTGCGACGGCAATGCTTGATGCGGTCATGGAACGACTTGATCGTTTCATTCCCCGAAACCCGACCGCATCGCTCCTGCACGGTGACCTCTGGTCAGGCAATGCCCTGGTCCTGGAAACTGGATCGATTGCCTTGATCGACCCGGCATGTTCAATCGGTGATGCCTGGGCGGATATGGCGATGATGAGGTTGTTCGGAGGATTCCCCGCAGGATGCCAGGATGCATGGCGATCAGCACTCGGGTTCAAGGAGGCAGACGATCGGGTTGCCGTATACCAGCTCTACCACATGCTCAATCACCTGAACCTCTTCGGCGGGTCCTACCTCGGCGGTGTCATGGAGTTGGCCGGGCGTCTTTCATGATGAGGCTCTTCAGCCGTTTCGTTCCGCGAAATCATTCATGAATGAGGCGAGCTGTTCACATCCTTCGAACGGGAATGCGTTGTAGATCGAAGCCCGAAGGCCACCAATGCTCCTGTGGCCCTTGAGGTTCCGCATTCCCGTGTCCTGAGCTTCAGCAAGAAAGAGAGTGTCCAGTTCAGGTGTCGGGCAGGCGAAGGTGACATTCATGGTTGAACGGCAATCGGGTCTTGCATGTCCCGTGTAGAACCCGCCAGAGGCATCGATCGATTCGTAGAGTTTCGCAGCCTTTGCCAGATTTCGGTCATGCATCGCTTCGAGGCCACCTTGCTCAAGAATCCACTTGAACACGAGTCCCATGACATGAATACCGAAGGTTGGCGGCGTATTCAGGCAGGACCCCTGTTCCGCATGCCTGTCGAAGCGGAACATGGAAGGAAGATCTTGTCGCGACTGTTCAAGCAGTCCCTTCCTGATGATCACAAGGGTGACGCCAGCAGGCCCCAGATTCTTCTGGGCCCCGGCATACACGAGATCATGGACGTTCCAGTCAATGGGGCGACTGAACATTTCACTGCTGGCATCATTGACGAGCGTTCCCGTAGCTGCAGGTGGGGCAGGCCACATCGTTCCATAGATGGTGTTGTTCGAGCAGTAATAGGTATAGGCGGGATCGTCCGTCGGCTGAAGTTCTCCGTCTTCTGGAAGGTGGCGGAAGGAGCACGATTCTCCATCCCAGATGGTCCGTGCATCACCTATCAGACATGCGTCTGCTATGGCCTTGCGAGTCCAGGCGCCGGTGTGGATGTAATCCGCCGTCCGGCCTTCTGGAAGAAGGTTCAACGGGATGTAGGCGAACATGGAGGAGGCACCACCCTGGAGAAAAAGAATCTCGAAGTCATCCGGGATGTTGCCGAGAACCCGGCAGGTGTCCCGCGCATCATTGATCACCTTCGTGAACGCGGGTCCACGATGGCTGTGTTCGAGAATGCCGATGCCCGTTCCATCAAGTTCGAGTATTGACGCACGCGCCTGCTCTAGGACGGTCGCTGGCAGTATGGCGGGGCCGGCGGAAAAGTTCAGGAGGGTGTTTGATTGAGGGGTTGTCATGGTCGTCCCGCGGTGTCGTATTTCAGGTGGTAATGACTTCGGTCTGGTGCACGCTCAGCACGAGGGGGTGGGCACGGACGGCTTCGAGTTCATTGCCACCCAGTTCATGATCAAGTTGTATTCGGGCACAGGCGGCCTTTCCTCCCTCGAAGATGACATTTTCCATTTCCTCGACATTGATTCCTGCTTCCCCGATGAGATCGAAGACATGGGAGAGTACGCCAGGCTGATTGAGATGGCGTACAGCCAGTTGCAGTGCAGCGGCTGTCTTCGATGCCCTGTTGACGCAGTGCAGAACATCGCCCGTGGCAAGGTAGTGTTTCACGACCCGGACGGCCTCCGCTGCAATCGCATTCTGTGCCTGTTGAGTCGATGCGCCGACGTGGTGTGTTCCACATGTTGGCGGTATCGAAGAGATCGTCGAGTTGAAGTTCTCATCGCCGGAACCCGGTTCATCGGCGTAGACATCAAGTCCCACCTTGAGTCCCTTCGACTGGATCGCCGAGGAGAGAGCGTGTTCATCGACAAGACTTCCACGGCTGGTGTTCACGAAGATCGCGCCTTCCTTCATGGCTTCAAGGAAGGCGGCATCTATGAACTGTTCAGTGCCAGGCCCGGCTGCCAGGTGCACGCTGACGACATCCGAGCAGCGTGCCAGTTCCAGTGGATCTGCACACCTCTGGATACCGAGTTCTTCCGCCGTTTCATCCGTCAGGCTGCGTGACCATGCTGCAATCTTCATTTCGAATGCTTTTGCCCGCTCGATGACGGCAAGTCCGATTCGGCCAAGTCCGAGGATTCCAATGGTCCTTCCATGCAGTCCCATCGAATCGGCATACCCCTTCTTGTCCCACCGGCCTTTTCGAAGGTCGATTGTCTGCTCCGCAATGCGTCGATCGCAGGCAAGAACCAGTCCGAAGGCCAGCTCCGCCACGGCAACCGCATTCATGCCGGGGCAGTTTGCCACAGAGATTCCCTGGGCGGATGCAGCGGCGATGTCGATCGTATCGAAGCCGGCACCGGCTCGAAGGACAAGCGAGAGGCGAGGCGTGGCATTCAAGGATTCGGCTTCAACCCGAGTCGAGCGGACGACAAGGACATCAGGCTCCAGTTCCGCAAGCCTCTCCGGGAGTTCGTCCTTCGTGCAGGTGGGATCAAAGGTCACGTTGCATCCAAGTTGTTCCAGTGCTTCGAGGCCCTCGGCCTGGAAGGAGTCTGCAACGAGAATACGAGGCTGGTCCCTGTTCATGGGTTGAGTCATTGCCTGCGAGGGGGTTGGAGAAGTCGTCATTGCAGTGCACCTTCCTTGGGAAATCAGATATCCGCAGGTACGTGGGAATCAAGGGCATGTACGAACAGCCCGCTTCTCAATTTTGGTTCAAACCAGGTCGACTTGGGTGGCATGCACATGGATGCATCGGAGACATCCATCATCGCATCGATCCGGGTGGGAAACATCGAGAATGCCGCTGCCGCTTCACCATCATCAACCCGCTTCTTCAAGCAGTCCGTTCCATGTATGCCACCTATGAACTGGAGTCTCGGGTCGGTCCGGGGGTCCGAGATGCCGAGCATCGGGCCGAGGATCCTGTCCTGCAGCAGTGCAACATCCAGCGAGGCCACGGGGTCCTTCGGGGCCTGGGCGTCATCGAAGACGAATCTGTACCAGCCACTGGTCACCGCGATGCAGATGGCGCCTTCGCAGTCAGGAACCGGATCCTTCGTGGATTCGATGGAACCAATGTCCGAGAGTGCGGACAGGAATGCATCTTCATCGAGATCTCCCAGGTCGGAAACGGCGCGGTTGTAGGAGAGTACCTGCAACTGGCTTGCAGGAAAGAGGACCGACATGAACCAGTTGAACTCGGCATCTGGGTCGGCATCGGGGTGCATCTCTCTCATTGCCTCTGCTGCTCGCAGTGCACTGGCCGTTCGATGATGTCCATCAGCGACGTAGGCACAGGGAAGGCTGTTGAAAGCTTCAATGAACGGGGCGGTATCCACGATGTCCCAGATCGTGTGCGTGACATTGTCGGAACTCTTGAAGTGGCAGGAGGGTCTGCCGACAATGGCATGTTGAACCAGTTCATCTATGGCTGCTTGATCACGGTATGCCAGGAGAATGGGCCCGGTCTGTGCATCTATCGACAGGAGATGCCGAGTACGGTCATCCTCCTTGTCCGGTCGTGTCGTCTCATGCCTGCGTATGACATCATTGACGTAATCATCAACATGGCAGCAGCAGACGATTCCATGCTGGGTACGTCCTTCCCATGAAAGGCGGTATACGGCGAGGGAAGGGGCTCCATCACGTTGCAGCACTCCTTCGCTGAGAAGTCGTTCGAACTGCGTGGCCGCCTCGCCATAGACGGCATCGTCGTTGTAGGCGGTGCCGATGGGCAAGGCAATTTCGGGTCGAATCACGTGGAGAAAACTCTCTGGCATTCCATCAGCCAAATCGCGGGCCTGGTCGGTGTCCACCACGTCATAGGGTGGGCAGGACACACCGGCCGCACGGGCCGAATGGGGTCGGATCATGTTGAAGGGGTGAACTCGCACAAGTAACTTCTCCAGGGGTGTTGACACATTCTACTCGTGCAGCGTCCGGGTCGGTTTGTGCAGGTTGTTCCCTTCATGATGACTTCTCCAAAGGGTCTTTCGACCGGAAGAGGTGATCATGGCTCGTGTTCCGCTCAAGTTGGGTCGATGACGACTTTCGAATGGACGGATAGCCGCATTGCCCGCCGGGCAGGCCCAGTCCTGATTCAGTCATGTTGCATGGAGCCCTTGGATATGAGTACACGAACACACAACGCGGCACGAAATGCCTTCACCCTGATCGAAATCCTGATTGTGGTGGTGATTCTCGGCATCCTGGCTGCAATCGTTATTCCACAATTCACGAATGCGGCGGATGATGCGAATGAATCCGGCGTCAAAAGCCAGTTGCAGACGCTTCGCAGCCAGGTGGAGCTCTATCGGGCACAGAATGCGGGTGCCGATCCTGCTTCTCTTGCAGCTTCAGGCGACTGGAGCACGATGATCAATGGGGGTTATCTGACAGGCCCTCCGCACAATCCCATGACCTCGAACAAAGATGTCGCGGCCACACCTTCGGCCACGGTTGGATGGGTCTGGGCCAAGGCTTATTGGAACCACTCAGGAACCTACACGGCTGACGCCACGAAGCCGTTCCAACTCTTTGCCGTGGACGCTGCAGGGGCCGTCTACGACGAATACCAGTAAACAAAGCGTAGCTCATGGTTGTTCGGGCTCTCTGGAGCAGGGAGAACGACCATGACCAGGGCGCACAAGGAGACGCCGGTCGGAAGGGCCGGCGTCTCTCATTTTTAGAGTCATCACGAAGTCTCTTATCGGACTCGGTGAAACGAGATTCCTCGCCGTCTACTGGATCCAACTGGGGAGGCTCCATGATCGGGTCGATGGACTGCGGGGCACCCCACAGGAGAATGAACGTGAAAAGAGAAACACGACATGACAGCCTGCTGACTGCGATCGCCATCCTCCTGGGAATCATTGCATGGGGGCAGGTATCGAACCAGCCCATGGCAAGCACTGCTGTTGCGCAGATTCGCAGCAAGCCCGCGGGCACAGCCCGCGTGCCCGTCGTGGAAACCGATGGCGTATCAAGCCTCGGCAAGCGGTCCATCGAGCAGCGTGATGAACTCATTGCATCCCTTTCACGTCTTCGTACAGGGGTTGATGCCATCGCAAGCAGTCTTCGAAACGGCGACATCCGGGTCCGGGTTCTTGAAGAATCCGACGGTGACACAAGCCAGGACAGGCGCAGGGAGGTGCCCAGGTGAGGCAGAAGGCTCGACCAAGCAGCAGGCGGTACGCCTACACCCTGATCGAGTTGTTGCTCGTTGTCGGGGTCCTTGGGCTTTCGGGTGCACTTGTCATCCCGAACCTGGTCGGCCTGTCAACGATGGAGACCCAGGCAGCTGTACGCCGCCTCATGGCCGACATCCATTTTGCGCAATCGGAAGCAGTCTCGAACCAGGAATACCGACGTGTTCAGTTCTTCGACGACGGACGTGGGTATTGCCTGTTGATCGTGGATGAGTCCAACTTCGATGACACATACGACGAGTCGACGGCAACGTTCGTGGAAGACCCTGCCGGGACGTTTGGAACACATGGCAGGTACCTCGTGGACTACGTACTCGATGATCGGTACGGCACCATCCAGGTCGGTGACATCGAGACTGACGGAACAGGGAACTGGATCACCTTCGATGCCATGGGCAGCACGGTCGTTGCGCCTGGGATTGCCGCTGGATCAGGCCGGATCATGCTCGAGAGCCAGGAAGAACAGTGGGAAGTGCTGGTTACGCCCATGACGGGCAGGTTGTCAGTACGTCGGATTTCAAGCTGAAGCATGCAGGGGACATGGAAATGAAGTTTCCAGGATTTCAAACTCGAACAGGGGCCGTCGGCGTCGCCTTCGGTGATCATGATGTACGGATGCTCCAGGTTCGCGTAGCCAGGGGAAGGCTCGGCGTGACCGGTGCAGCTCATCGTGCTCCAGCCATGGAGGAACATGACCGAACCCGGCTGGCGACCGTACTTCGGGAAGCCATCATCGGGGGCGGATTCACCGGTCGCCGTTGCATCGTCAGTCTTCCATGCAGAGATGTCTTTCTGCAATCAACACAGCTGCCGATGATGCCTGATGAAGAACTTGCCGAAGCAGTTGCCTGGGAAGCATCCCAACGAATGGGAGTGGCGCGAGAAGCAATCCAGTCCGACTGGATAAGGACGGGTGCGATCGACACGAATGGCCAGTCGCGTGCCGAGGTGCTCATGGTTGCAGCACGCCGGGAAACTCTTGACTTGAAGCTCGAGGCACTTGTCGAAGCAGGTCTTCGTCCCATCGCAGTTGATACTGGATTTTCAGCACTTGCCCGCCTGCTGAGCCGGCATCATCGACGTCACGCAGATCGAGATGCATGTCGTGCAGTACTCGATGTGGGTGATACGGCGACGACAGTACTGGTTCTCCAAGGTGACTCGATCGCGTTCTGCAAGCGGATCGATGTGGGAGGACTTGACATGGATGCGAATGTCGCAGAACGCCTCTGCCTCGATACGCAGTCGGCAGGTGAACTGAGACTTGCCCGTCTGCAGCCTGGATCAACAGGAATCGACCCGACTACGGATCGAGCCCTTCGCGAGGCAATTCGGCCATTGGCAACCGACCTGGCCCGCCAGGTTCTGCTTTGCCTTCGGTATGCATCCGTGACGTTCCGAGGTTTGACTCCTACTCGCCTGATATCAACTGGAACGCACGGCCATGAGCCCGGCATCATCGAGGCTCTTGAAGCCACCTGCAATGTTGCAGTCCATGGCGATGATGCATCGAAGACGATTGCTGATCTTCGAGAAGGCCTCGCGGCTCGCAAATACCTGGCAACGGGGTCACCTGGAGCCTGGACTGTCGCAGCTGGCCTGAGCCTCAGGACCCTTGATCAGAACTCGTCACTCGGTCGTGTTCCTGTTCGTGCACGCGGGAGGTCGGCAGCATGAATCAGCATCCGATCAACCTCATCACGGAGATCATGCTTGAGCGGTCACGTGCCGGCATGCGTACGAGCAGGCTCGTAGTGACCGGCCTGGCTTTGACGATGTGCATGATTCTCACGGCAACACACTCCCGAATGGTCCTTGATGGCAATGAACAGGAGCACGCTTCGACTTCGGCGAGAGCAGAAATGGCACTTGAACTCGATCAGACTGCACGTACGCTCGAATCAGAGCAGCATGAACTGAAGCAGTTCATGGATGATTACCATGCAGTTGCATTGCCACTGGATGCGACGCGGATCATCGCAACGCTGGTTGACACGCTTCCTTCAAGCGTGACATTGACCCAGTTCGACCTGAGATACGATGCTGATTCCCGGCAGCAGGGATCTGCTGAACCGGGAGATCGATACCTCGCTGGGACAATGGCGGGAATTGCCGCAAGTGATTCCGATGTCGCCGCACTGGTTCATGGCCTTGGACTGCGAGAACCTTTCGAGTCCGTGCAACTTGAATACAGCCGCTCGCAGGTCATTCGAAATCTGCCTGCACGCGAGTTCAGCCTGTCCTTCACGATTGATCTTGCAGGGCAATTCCATGTAATCCAGATGAGCAATGCAGCTACGGAGGCGCAGCCATGAATCGACGAAGAGTTGAACAATGTGCGTTCGGTGGTGTTCTGCTCGTGGTGGTCGGGGTTACGGCCTTCTTCACGTGGCCGAATTATGCACGTGCACACCAGTTGGCCGAGGAGGGTGCTGTTCTTGATGCGAAGATAGGACATCTCGTGGATGCGGAATCAGAGGTGGAGGAACGGCGGACGGACCTGGCTCGGCTTCGCGATGAATGCGACCAGATCTGTCTTGGCGTACCGACCCATCCCGATGTCGCAAATCTCATGAAGCACCTGTCAATCGGGGTCAACGGGGATACGGTGATCGACCAGACATTCACGGTCAGGGGAACGCCTGGCAGTGCAGGCAATAATCGATTCGAGATCCTGCCGCTCGTTGTCGAGATGGATACGACGTTTGAACATGCATTCGACATGATCCGTCGTGTTGAGAAGCTCAATCGCCTTGTTCGAGTTACTTCCGTACAGATGGAAGGATCAAGGCAGTCCTTTGAGAGTGGAAGTGGAACCATTCAGGCCTCTGTCGGTCTCGACGTGGTCTATGAGCGATCTGACAAGAAAGGAGCTCGTTGATGGAACGCATCGGAATGCTGTTTCGACGAATGATGGTCCAGATGACGGCTGATCGGAGAAAGTTCGGTCTTCTCTGTGCCCTCGCGGCGGTGGGGCTGCTCTTCTGGGCCAGGATCATCGTCATCAAGAATCTTCCCAGGGCCGTGATGGCCGAGGGGGAACAGGCCCTTCTTGCAGCTGCTGAGGAACCGGGAAATGCGAATATGTCCGATAACCAGACCCAATTGAGTCGAACGTTCGTTCTAGAGGAGGTTCCGGGTCGAGATCCATTCGCCCTTAACCCAATGTGGTTCAGTGGGTTGGAAGAAGATGCATCCCTTTCCAATGATCAGCCTAAGTTAGCTCCCGGGAAGTCCGAAGATCCAGAACAGGTCATCAGTCACTTGAGGCTGGAAGCGGTCATGCAGGGAAGTCCCATGGCCGTGATCAGTGGTCGGACGTACCGGCCGGGTGATTTGATCGACTCGCAGGATTCGGGCTCCGTCCGTTTCGTCCTGATCGAGGTTCAACGGCGATCCGTTGTGCTTGAACATGCAGGGCGACGCTACGAGCTGAGGATGGGTGGGTCCGGAACCTGATTCCAGGTTCCACAGGGGGGAGCTGGAGACAACAGGATGCGGATCATGACACGCTTCACCTCAGGACAGGCAGGACGACTTGCCATACTCGCCACGCTGTCGCTGCTTCTTGCGACGCCAGCTGTTGGACAGGACGTGGAGCCGGAAACACCGGAAGCTCCCGTTGAAGTTACGAGCTATGGGACGGTCGACATGGCGGTGCAGGACGCCGACCTTGTCCAGGTGCTCGAGATGCTCTCGATCCAGGGGCAGCGAAACATCATCGCCGGACGCGATGTTTCTGCAACGGTGACCGCCAATCTCTACGACGTGACCTTCGAAGAGGCTCTCGATGCGATTCTTCGTGTCAATGGCTACGGCTACGTAGAGGAGGGCAGCTTCATATATGTCTACCCGTCCGACCAGATCGATGCGATCAAGGAATCGCTTCGTACGCTGGAAACACGGATTTTCGAACTCTTCTACCTCAACGCCGATGACGCGACCCAGGTCGTGTCCCCACTGCTCAGCGAAGCAGGAAACGTCGTTCCTCTCGGTACTGTCGAGGAGGGGTTCAACCCGGACGAAATCAAGAACGGGAGCGACTCCTACGCATTCACGGCCAAGATCGTCGTGACCGACTATCCGGATCGAATCGAAGATATCGCGAAGCTGATCAGCAACCTCGACGTTTCACCGAAGCAGGTCATGGTCGAGGCCACGATCCTGCAGACGAAGGTCGATGAGAACAACGCATTCGGGGTGGATTTCTCGATCGTAAGCCATTTGAACTTTGAACAGATCGTTGGTGGTCCGCTTGCTGCGGCAACGGGACTCATGAGTGGCGGTATCAGTACACACAACGCCGTTGCAGGCACTTCGACGGTCGGCAAGTCCGTGACCGGCAATGGTGGTTTCAAGGTGGGAGTCGTCAAGGACGACTTTGGAATCTTCCTGCGAGCACTCGACAAGGTCACGGATGTGACCGTTGTTGCGCGTCCAAAGGTCATGTGCCTCAACAGGCAGCGTGCCGAAATTCTCGTGGGTGAGAGGCTTGGATACCTGAGTACGACCCAGACCGAGACTTCAACGACGCAGACGGTCGAGTTCCTGGACACGGGCATTCATCTCATGTTCCGACCGTTCATTGCTCCCAATGACATGATCCGGATGGAACTCTACCCGCGACTGTCCAGTGGCTCATATCAGAATCTTGAGAACTTCACGGTTCCCAAGGAGGACGCCCACGAGATCTTCACCAACGTCAGGGTCAAGGATGGCGAGACCATCGTGCTCGGTGGTCTTTTCAAGGAGCAGACGCAGATGGACCGCGAGCAGGTTCCGATCCTGGGCGATATTCCCATCATGGGATCTGCCTTCCGTGGCCAGGACGACAGGATCGAACGAGTGGAGATCATCTTCCTCCTGACTCCGACGATCATCGCCGATGAGCGTCTCTGGGAGATGGGCGAAGACGGACTTGAGATCGTGGATACCGTCCGTGTCGGATCAAGGGCAGGCCTGCTTCCATTCAGTCGAGATCAGATCACGGCTGACTACAACCGTGACGCCATAGAGGCGTACAGGGACGGCGACATTGATCTGGCGCTCTACTACACGAACAACTCGCTTCGGACATCCTCGATCCAGCCGGAAATGATCCGCCTTCGCGACTCGCTGACCAGCAGCAGCCGAAAGGTCTGGGAACGAAGCATCAACCAGCAGTTGCTGGACAAGGAGCTGAGGTCTGGTTTGGGCGGCGTGGACCGTGCCGAGCCGGGGGCCAGCGACGCTTCGAAGAATGAGGAACTTCCGACTCTTGAGGAAGCAACGGGTACGGGATTCGGCTCAACGCCGGTCACGGTCGTGGACACAACGGAATGAGAAGGGCCTGGAGACGAGCCATGCGAAAAGCAAACATGAACTTGAACACGCTCATCATGTCCCTGGCCATGCTTGGCCTGACCGCCTGCGGCGGGCCATCAAAAGCGGGGCTCGAAGCAAGGGATGCTGCCTACAGCCGCATCGATCTGATCAATACGCAGATCGGCTATTCGCAGGCCCAGCAGGCTTTCGAGACCGGCCAATTGCATGATTCGCTTGAACTCATCGAGAAGACGGTCGAGCGTTATCCCGAGGCCGCTGAATACCACCTGCTGCATGGCAGGGTTCTTCTTGAACTGCATCGACTCGATGAAGCACTGGCAGCGATCGAGGCGGCATTGGAACAGGATGAAACCCTGGCTGATGCCCACTACTTCATCGGCATCGTGCACCAGCGCTGGTCCGAGGATGACGAAGCATACGAGCACTACCTCAAGGCGACCGAGTTGGATGACACCAGCCCCCAGTACCTGCTTGCAGCTGCCGAGGCGCTGGTTGCACTTGGTCGTAATGAAGAAGCAAAGAACCTCTTGGAGGGGCGGCTCAGGAAGTTCGAGCACCACCCGGCATTCAGGCATCTGCTTGGCCAGATCGCACAATTGCAGGGTGATCGAGAGGCTGCTGCCAGGCTCTACGAGGAAGCAAGCCTGCTTCAGCCTGATGACATGCAACTGGTCGAGGAACTCGCCAATGCACAGTTTCTTGCGGAACAGATCCCGGCATGTCTGGACACGATTCGAATCATTGAATCCGGCAATCACATTCTGAACATGCAGATGACACTGCTGAAGGCGCGTTGCCTGATGCAATCAGAGCGATATACGGAAGCTCGGATCATCTATGGTGAACTGCGAACATCGGCACCAAACGACGTGCGCATCTGGGAGGAATGGGGCTGGCTTGCATGGTTGCTCGAGGATCGACGTGGCCTTCAAGAGGCCGGCGAGCGGGTGACGAAGCTTGCACCGGATCATTCCACCGGGTGGGTCATGCTTGCCGTGATCGATCGAACGGAAAATGCACTAGCTGCCGCTGAAGCCCATCTCGAGACTGCAGTTGCATGCGAAGACGCCGGGTCGCTTGCCTGGGTCATGCTTTCCAGGATTCGACGGATGCGTGGTGATGCTGCAGGCGCTGACACGGCCTGGGCAAACGCAATCCACCTTGACGACAGCCTTCGAAACGACCCACGGGTTGTTGGCGTGATTGATGGAAATGGTTGATCCGTTCGGGATCTTCCAGGAGTACGCATCGTGAAGAAGACACTCACAATGATCCTCGGTTGCCTGATGTTCGCCATCCTGGCTGTCAGTCCAGCTATCGGAGCAGGGCTGCTCTGGGTACGTGAGTCGGGTGGAAACACGGCCATGGTTCCGTGGTTCTTTCTCTGGATCATCTCGGCAGGTTGTCTCTTCGCCATCCTGCTGCCCGTCTACCTTGCGGCTCGGTCGACACTTGCAAGGCTCCAGGTGTACGTGGATTCTGCAGACGATCGACTTGCTCCTTCGGCTCCTCGTGGTCCGTTCTGGCTGCGTCCAGTCCTGAAGACCTTCGTGGAAACCGTCGAGGGATTCCGTGCCAGGGAACGCGAGTTGCAGATGAACTATCGCGACCTGGAGATCAGGAATCACGTCGGCACGACGGCTCGCATGCAGATTGAAGCCGTGCTTGAAGTGATGACCGATGCAGTCATCGTGACGAATACATTCGACGAGGTCGTTCTCATCAACTCGGCTGCAGGCCGACTGCTCGGATGCGATCCCACCAACGCGATTGACAAGCCGCTCCAGGACATTCTTGAAGACAATACGATCCTTGAAGCAATACATTCGACGAGGTCCGAGGGGAACCTCGTCGAGTGCCGTACCTTCAACCAGGTTCTCGGCGATGTCGAGCATGCCGGCGAGGGCGAAGGTCCAAGTTGCGAGTTCACGCTTGCCTGTGTCCCGGATCATCGTGAAGAGGTTGCCGCGATGGTGACCATCATCCGGGATCGCACACGGGAAGAAGAACTTTCGAGGATGAAGAGCGAGTTCGTTTCGAAGGCATCCCATGAGCTGCGGACACCGTTGTCCTCGGTGCGGGCCTATGTCGAGATGCTCGTGGATGGTGAAGCCCGGGACGAAGAATCACAGAAGGACTTCTACAGGATCATCCAGGGTGAAACCGAACGGCTTACGCGACTGGTCGACAACATGCTGAACATCAGCCGTATTGAAGCTGGAATCGTCCATGTGGATCGTGAACTTGTCGACATGGGCGCCCTCATCGAACAGGCTGCCGAGACACTCGAACCGCAGGCTCGAGAAAAGAACATCACTGTGCACAAGTCCCTTACGCCTGTCGATCTCGGTGTCCAGGGTGACCGTGACATGCTCTACCAGGTCGTGCTGAACCTGCTCTCGAATGCAGTGAAGTACACGCCGCAGGGGGGTCGAGTCACGCTTTCGGTTGATTCCGATAACCTCACGCGTGCCGTTCATGTTTCGGTATCCGATACGGGGCTTGGAGTGCCACCACAGGACCATGAACGCATATTCGAGACGTTCTACCGCATCGAGAACTACAAGCGGTTCGCCGAAGGCACGGGCCTGGGGCTCAACCTGTGCCGTCATATCGTTGAAACGGTCCACAGGGGCCAGATCGGTCTGGACTCGAAACTGGGAATGGGGTCAAGGTTCTGGTTTTCTATCCCGATGGGAGAGGAAGCGGCCTCACGCGCCGCTTGAACGAGGTACTCATGCCGTACAGGATCCTGGTTGTTGACGATGAGTTGCACATTCTGCATGTGCTGTCACTCAAGTTGCGCAATGCCGGGTTCGAGGTGCACACTGCCAGGGATGGCGAAGAAGGGCACCAGTTGGCACGGACGATCATGCCGGATCTGGTCATCACCGATGTCCAGATGCCCTACATGACCGGGCTGGAGCTCAGCTCCGCATTGGCACATGACCCGACGACTTCATCGCTCCCGATCATCATTCTGACCGCCCGGGGGTATCTCCTGGACCGGGATGACATCGACAGTTCAAACATCGTAGAGGTGGTGAGCAAGCCGTTCAGCCCTCGTTCAGTCATTGATCTCGTCCATTCGACACTCGAGGGGGGTGCCGATCGGATTTCACCGCTTGAGGCAGCATGACGACGAAACAGTTCCAACATGAACACGCTGCAGATGACAGCGTCCGAAGCCGGCTTCGCGCCGCGGGGCTGTTCATGTTGTCCTGCGATCCCGAAGGCCGAGTCCTTGCAAGTACGAGGAAGAACGGTGACTGGCTTGCGTCGCTCATCGAGCAGCCGAAGATGGTGCACCGTGGATTGTCGCAGTGCATCCGAACATGGGCAGACCGTGCAGAACCGGTTCAATGCCCAGGCGTACCTGGACTCTGGTTCGTCCCGATTCCAATTGAACATCGCCGTGAACGAACAGGCTACGACGTGATCTGCATCCCATGCTCCGAACTTCTCGAGGCTGAGCAGTTCTCGACACTCTGCCAGGCGGCGTCCCTTGACGAGATGCATGCAAGGGCCGCATTGGCGGCACTGCCGCCTGCATCGTCGGAGGACATCCGTCGCCTGGCCGTCCTTGCGTGTGGCGCCTTGTCCGATGATCAGCGTCGACGTGAAGACCAGGTCGTTCTGCACGATGTCGGTCGTGAGCTCGGCGAATCCTATGAAGAAATCAACCTCCTCTATTCCATCACCCGGAACATGACCGAGGTCGAGTGTCCCGAGCGATTCCTCCACGTAACCTGCGAAGAACTGCTGCAGCAGCTTCCCTACGCGTGGGTTGCCGCGATCATCCAGGACGAACAGCGTGATCCATCCTTCCGCCGTGCACGTGTTGCAGTGGCTGGAACTCCGGGTCGCACGACCCAGGCTGTACGAGAGCTGGGCCAGGCACTGCTGCTTCGAGCCGAGCCAGGACAGTCGATCATCACGGCCCCGAGTCTCGATGGCGGTCTGCCGGGTCTTGATGGGACCGTAATCGCTCAACCCATCGTCAATGAAGGCCGCGTCATCGGACTCCTGATTGCCGCCGAAAAGTGTGGCGATGACCCTGACGCATCTTCCATGGACCTCAAGCTTGTCTGTGCCGCCGCCTCGCACATGGAGATCTTCCTTGAAAATGCAGGTCTCTACGAGGACCTCAACGCGATGTTCCTTGGAACGCTTGAATCTCTCACTGCATCGATCGATGCGAAAGACAAGTACACGTGTGGACATTCCCGTCGCGTTGCAATGTTGACACGTCAGCTCGCCGCCGCCAGTGGTTGCGACTCGAACACACTTCACCGCATGCACATCGCGGGTCTCGTACACGATGTGGGCAAGATCGGTGTTCCGGAGCGTGTACTCGTCAAGCCGGGCAATCTTGATGATGAAGAAATCGAATGGATCCACCGCCATCCGGAGATCGGTCACCGCATCCTTCGTGACATTCCGAAATTCGATGATGTCCTTGCAGGCGTCATGCATCACCACGAGCGATGGGATGGTGGCGGGTATCCCGCTTGTCTTTCAGGCGAGCAGATTCCACTCGTTGCTCGAATGATCTCGATAGCGGATGCCTTCGATGCAATGACCTCCAGCCGGACATATCGGGAAGGCATGTCGAGGGAACATGTGCTCGCTGAAATGAGAAAGTGCGCCGGAACCCAGTTCGATCCAGAACTCGTTCCGATCTTCGTCTCACTTGATTTCACCGAATACGACCGGATGGTCGAGGATCACACCGCCGCCGAGGGGCGTGCAAGGTCGATCCAGGAGCGTGCCGCATGAATATTTCCTGTGAAGAACATCGATCCGCGGTCGTGCTGACTCTCAAGGGTGAGTGCACCTTCGATGACGTCGATTCGATGCGTCGATCGATCCAGCCATTCCTTGAACGGCCCGGGCTTTCCCTGGTCGTGGACGGGTGTGGACTTGAGCGCATCGATTCAACAGGCCTTGAATCGCTCCTGCAACTGTCGGAGGACATCAGGGCCACAGGAGGTCGTCTCTGTCTTGCAGGTTTCAGCGGGGATGCTCGAACTGCGCTTGTCTTGACACGCCTGGATCGACGTTTCGAACTTCGAGAAACGATCGAGGAGGCTGCTCGCGCCGTTTCGTTGGGAGAAGCGGCATGAAGCCCCAGGAACGAACCATGGCGACAGGGATCGGACGAATGCCCATCGGGACCATGCTGGTTCAAAAAGGTGTCATCGATGACACCCAGCTGGCCCAGGCCCTTGAACACCAGTCCTCGCAGACGGAACACCAACTGCTGGGCGAGATTCTTGTTGAACTGGACATGGCGGCGGAAATGGACATCGTCGAGGTCCTTGCCGAGGAATACGGTGTTCCATGCATCGATCAACTCGCTCGCGTCGCCGACCCGAGGACCATCGAGGTCCTGCCTCGTTCATTCATAGAGGAACATCAGGTTCTTCCGATGTACCTGGTCCGTTCAACATTGACTGTCGCTGTCGCAGAGCCATCAAACATCTACCTCGTTGAGGAAATATCCAGGCGAACAGGGTACGACGTCCAGATCGTGGCTGCCTCCCGATCGGCCATCGAGTCGGCCATCAAGTCATGGCTGCCTGCCGCAAACATATTCGTCATCGACGACATCTACGAGGACATCGCTGAAGAGGATTTCAGCGTCATAGAGCGACAGGTAACCGAGCTTGCCGATCTTGAACAGGTCGCTGGTCACGGGCCAGTGGTGAAACTCGTGAACTTCATCATCTACTCCGCAGTCCAGGAAGGGGCTTCGGACATCCACATCGAACCAGGTGACCAGGAACTGCGTGTCCGGTACAGGGTCGATGGTCGTCTCTGGGAGAAGATCGCTCCTCCCTACAGGATGCATGCTGCAATCACCAGCCGCATCAAGATCATGAGCAACCTCGATATCGCGGAACGTCGCATTCCACAGGATGGCGACTTCAACGTGATGCTCGAGGGGCGGCCCATCGATCTCCGTGTTTCAACGATGCCGGGTACATGGGGTGAAAAGACGGTCATCAGGATCATCGACAGTGAACAGAGCCGACTTGGACTTGAACAGCTGGGCTTTGATGCCGACATGCTTTCAGGGTGGCAGGAGGTCATCGGACATCCCAATGGCGTGGTGCTCGTGACAGGTCCGACAGGGTCGGGTAAATCCACGACGCTCTACTCGGTCCTGGGTCAACTCAACGCCGACGACCAGAACATCACGACGGTCGAGGATCCGGTCGAAGCCAAGATCCCCGGAATCAACCAGTCCCAGGTCAATGAGAAGGCGGGCTTCACCTTTTCCTCGGCGTTGCGATCGATGCTCCGCCAGGACCCCGACATCATGATGGTGGGTGAGATCCGTGATTCGGAGACGGCATCGATCTGCATGCAGGCTGCACTTACAGGTCACCTGGTCTTCTCATCTCTGCATACGAACGATTCTCCAAGTGCAGTCACCAGGCTCTGCAACCTGGGCATCGAACCATACCTTGTGGCGGCAACGCTTCGTGGAGTCCTGGCCCAGCGACTTATCCGGAAGATCTGCCCACATTGCAAGGCGCCATGGACTCCGGAGGATCATGCAGCCGAAGCTCTTGCCCAGGCCTGTGGAACCATCGACGACTTTCAACGGGGCGAGGGCTGCAGTCGCTGCAGGGGAACGGGTTTCGCCGGCCGCATCGGCATGTTCGAACTACTCGTGCCGGATGCGTCGTTCCTTGATGCCATTGCCAATGCCGAGTCACTGCAGTCTCTCCGGGCAAGGCTCGAGCAGTCAAGCTTCCGGACTCTCCGCGATGACGGAATGGCGAAGGTACGAGCTGGACTGACGACTCCGGAGGAAGTACTCGGAGCAACCCGCCTGTAAATCAAGGAAACAGCCGCGTGACGATGACTACGGAATCAACCTGGACCTACTCAGCCCGAACACAGGACGGTGAATCCGTCAGCGGTTCCGTTGTTGCGGATACGGTAGAGGCGGTTGCAGATCGCCTTCGAGGCGATGGGTTGTTCATCACCTCCATTGGCGAGGAATCGGGAATGACCGGTACCACGTTCGATGCAGACGTCGTCATGCGTGGCATTCGTGCAAGGCGGGTTTCACGTGCCGATGTCTCGGGTTTCTGCCAGCAGTTGTCAGTCATGCTCGATACGGGTGTCACGTTGCCGGAAGGGCTGGAAGCTCTTGCCGGACAGGCGAGAAGGCGTGAGTTCCGTGAGATCATTGAAACGATCCATGAACAGATCTGTGGCGGCGTCAATTTCTCAGAGGCCCTCGCCAGGTGGCCCGGGGTCTTCCCCCCAGTGATGATCAATCTTGTACGTGCCGCCGAACTCTCCGGAACCATGGCACTGATGCTTGGGCGGATTGCCGACTACCTCGGGAAGGAACAGCGGACCATCAGGCAGGTTCGTGGTGCATTGATCTATCCCGCATTCATGCTCGGGACGGGTTTCATGGTCGTCATCTTTCTCGTCACCTTCATCCTTCCACGGTTTGCACGGATCTATGAAATGCGTTCGGCAAGTCTTCCGGCACCAACGAGGGTCCTGATGTCGATCGGCGATTTCGCGGCAAGCGGGTATACGATCTGGGCTCCAGCACTGATTGCGATTCTCCTGGCCATCTTCATCGGGCGGAGGACCATGGCAGGCCGGACATTCATCGATTGGTTGAAAATCAGGCTTCCCGTGCTGCGAGGAATCCACATACACCTCTATGTCACGAGATCGACACGTACGATGTCGACGCTGCTTTCAGCCGGCGTCAACCTCATGGACGTCATTCGCATCTGCCGCGGGGTCACACGGAACCGGATATTCGAACGAGTCTGGACGGACATGGAAGAGCATGTCCGTGACGGTCATCGCGTAGGACTTGCATTGGAGTCCTCGCCGAACGTGCCCTCCAACGTCGCCTCGATGGTTGCAGCTGGCGAGCGATCTGGACGCCTGCCCGAGGTCATGGAGAAGGTTGCCGATGCCAGTGAAGAGGAACTGGATGTGGCCATCAAGCGATGCACGTCTCTTCTCGAGCCGATCATGATCGTGTTCATGGGACTCCTGGTGGGCGCCGTGGCGATCGCGCTCCTGCTGCCGATCTTCAGGATGAGCAGCATCATTCACTGACAGTTGCAGCAGGCAGGTCGACCCATGCGCGAAGTGCGCTTCGTATGTCGACGCTGGTCGTCGCAGTGCGGACCGCTTCCTTGAGCGGCTTCACATGTCCCATCGTCTTTCCGTACCAGGCGATTGCACTGCGAAGTCGGTGAAGCACCATCCGTTCATCCTGGAACTCGAGCATCAGGTCGAGGTGTCGCTCGATGATCCGGAGTTTCTCGTTGAACGTCGGGTCGGGAAGGTTGATGTCGTCGACCAGCCTGGAGCGGATCTGCTCGAATATCCATGGTCGTCGAAGGGCGCCCCGTCCGACCATGACGGCGTCACACCCCGTAGCTTCAATCATGCCAACGGCGTCGTCGGCTGTGCGAATATCGCCATTGCCGATGACAGGTATGGATGTGACCGCGGCCTTGACATCAGCAATTCCATCGAGGCGAACCTCTCCCCTGAATCGCTGTTCAGTCGTACGGCCATGCACCGTGATGGCGGCGATGCCGATGTTCTCCAGTGCCCGGGCAAGTGCCGGTCCGACAATCTGCCGGTCGTCCCATCCAAGCCTGATCTTCGCGGTAACGGGTACATTGCTGGTCTTTCCAACGGCATCGATGATCGATGCCGCAAGGCGAATCGTCGATTCCGGATCACACAGCAGCATCGAACCCCCGTTCTTCTTTGCCACCTTGTCGACAGGGCAGCCCATGTTGATATCGATGATGTCGGCGCCATGATCTACTGCCCAGCAGGCGGCGTCCGGGAGCGGATCGTGTTGGCTGCCATACACCTGCATGCACAGGGGAGCGTCTGCTTCACAGGTAGCAGCAAGTCGCATTGCCCGTGGTGATTCCTTCAGAAGGCTGTGGCTGTTGAGCAGATCCGTGCTTGCCAGCCCGACACCGCCTTGTTCACGGCAGAGCAGCCTGAAGGGCAGATCACAATGACCAGCCATGGGGGCCAGGAATGCGGGGGACTCTACTTGAACGGAACCTATACGCAGCATGGAGGCGATTCTAGCCCCATCAAGACGGCCATTCTGGCAGGCATCGTCTCCGCCGGGGCAGTATCGACTGGCTGAGGGCCCCTGGAATGCTTCAGAAAGCCCCTGGGAGTCCATTCAACACGGGCCCAGGTGCCCTGTTGCTGGCACGATGATTGCAAAGTACTTCCGGGGCAACAGCCCCATCATGGCCCGTGCCTGGTTGCATGGGCCAGGAAGGAGATTTACATGTCAAAGATCATTGGAATTGACCTCGGTACGACCAACTCGGTTCTTGCTGTCATGGAGGGTGATCAGCCCAAGGTGCTGATCAACGCTTCCGGCAATCGAACCACGCCGTCCGTCATTGCATTTACAGACAAGTCCGATCGCCTTGTAGGCGAGCCGGCTCGTCACCAGCAGGTGACGAATCCAACGAACACCATCTTCTCAATCAAGCGATTCATGGGTCGTCGACACGACGAAGTCCAGTCTGAGGAGAAGCTGATTCCCTATGCGATCACCGGTGGTGACAACGACCTGGTCAAGGTCGATGTGGAAGGTGTTGAATACACTCCACCGGAACTCTCCGCGATCATTCTCCGTGAGTTCAAGCGAATGGCCGAGGAGTACCTCGGCGAGTCGGTTGATCGCGCCGTGATCACGGTGCCCGCCTATTTCAATGATGCCCAGCGGCAGGCTACGAAGGATGCAGGCGAAATTGCGGGATTGACCGTCGAGCGGATCATCAACGAGCCTACGGCCGCGGCGCTTGCCTACGGTCTTGAGAAGAAGTCCAATGCCAAGATCGTCGTATTCGATCTCGGTGGTGGCACCTTTGACGTATCCATTCTCGACATCGGCGATGGAGTCTTCGAAGTACTGTCCACCAGTGGCGATACGCACCTTGGCGGTGACGACTTCGACCAGGTCCTGATCGATCACATTGCCGACGAATTCCGAAAGACGGAAGGCATTGACATCCGGGAGGATCCAATGGCACTCCAGCGGTTGAAGGAAGCATCCGAGAAAGCCAAGTGCGAGTTGTCGCAGCAGCTTGAGACCTCGGTGAACCTCCCCTTCATCACGGCCGATTCAAGCGGGCCAAAGCACCTGCAGATCACGATCACTCGTGCAACATTCGAGTCTCTTGCGGAGGCGCTCTTCAATCGACTTGCCGAACCGTGTCGCACGGCGATCAAGGATGCAGGGCTCGATACGTCCAGCATCTCCGACGTGGTCATGGTTGGTGGTTCGACACGTATTCCCAAGGTCCAGGAGATCGCGAAGGAAGTCTTCGGAACCGCGGAACTTGATCACTCGATCAATCCCGACGAGGTCGTTGCCATTGGTGCAGCGATCCAGGGGGGTGTTCTCCAGGGTGACGTCAAGGATGTCCTGCTGCTCGATGTGACTCCCTTGAGCCTCGGTGTCGAAACACTTGGTGGTCTCATGACACGACTCATTGAGAAGAACACCACCATCCCAACCTCGAAGAAGGAAACCTTCTCGACGGCTTCGGACAACCAGACGTCCGTGACCATTCACGTTCTCCAGGGTGAACGCGAGTTTGCCAAGGACAACAGGACACTCGGGAAGTTCGACCTGACCGACATTCCATCTGCTCCAAGAGGAATGCCTCAGATCGAGGTCGAGTTCGCCATCGACGCCAACGGCATCCTGAATGTTTCAGCGACCGACAAGGCCACTGGAAAGAGCCAGAACATCCAGATCACCGGTTCCTCGGGAATCGACAAGGATGAGATTGATCGGATGAAGACAGATGCAGAGTCGCATGCATCCGATGACAAGGCTCGTCGTGAGTTGATTGAACTGAAGAACCAGGCTGAACAGGTCACCTACCAGGTTCGCTCCCAGCTGGAGGAACATGGTGACAAGGTCACGCCGGAAGTTCGTTCGTCGATCGAGTCCTCCCTTTCAAACCTTGAGTCGAAACTCAAGGAGGATGACAAGGAGGCCATCGAGGCCGCGCTGAAGCAACTCAATGACAATGCTGCCGAACTGGGCAAGGCCGTCTACGAGGCGGCGGCGCAGGAGTCTCAGGCAGCAGAGGGTTCATCGGGACAGGGTGACGAATCGGATGACCAGCCCCAGGATGACGACGTCATCGATGCCGAGTATGAAGTCAAGGACGACTCCTGACAGGGGTAGCACCACCGTCTTCGACGGGATAGACACCATGCAGGGGCCCACGGAACGCCGTGGGCCCCTTTTTCATTCGTTCATGGAATCACAGCAGGTACCATGCGGGGATGACCACACTTGATTCAACGAAACCGGACATGGCTGGCGCCATTGACACGACCCGCATCGACTCGCTTCGCAACGGATTCGATGCCAATCCCAAGTGGCGACTTGCCCAGAACGCCGTCAGTCAGGTGACCATCGACGATGTCGCACTGGACCGATCGATCGTAACGACGACCGACTACAGCTTCTCGACATGGCTTGATGACTGGAAGGTGACCAACCAGAAGCAGTCGGGTCGATGCTGGCTGTTCGCCGCGCTGAATCTCTTCCGTGCAGGTGCGATGAAGAGCCTCAACGTCAAGGACTTCGAGTTCAGCCAGAACTGGACACTCTTCTGGGACAAGTTTGAACGAGCCAACTACTTCCTCGAGGGCATCATCGAGACCGGGGAGCGTGATATCGACGATCGTACGGTCGCCTTCCTCCTTGATCGGCCACTTGATGATGGCGGCCAGTGGAACATGTTCGTGAACCTGGTACGAAAGCACGGGCTTGTTCCCCAGTCGGCCATGCCCGAGACGGAAAGTTCCTCCTGTACCCGTCGCATGAACGGGATCCTCCTCAACGTGCTCCGCCGTGGCGCACGGGACCTTCGACGGTGTCTTGGCAGGGGCGGTTCCATGGATGAAGCCAGGGACGCCAAGTCCGAGGTGCTCGACCAGGTCTGGAGAATCCTCTGCGTGCACCTTGGAACACCTCCGGAGGACTTCGACTGGCAGTGGAACGACACGGACCGTGAATACCACCGCACTGGACGCATGACTCCACTCGAGTTCGTGGATGCCTACGTCGATCTACCCATCGATGACTACGTCTGCCTCGTGCATGATGCCCGTGAGTCCAGCCCGTTCGGCCGGACCTACACGGTTGAGCATCTCGGGAACGTGGTCGGGGGCGAACCTATCCGGTACCTGAACATCGAGATCGAGTTGATGAAGGAACTGGCCATCAAGGCACTCCAGGGCGGCGAGCCGGTCTGGTTCGGCTGCGATGTGGGGAAGATGTTCCGTCGAGACATCGGCATCTGGGATGCGAAGCTCTTTGACTACGAAAACATGTACGACGTTCCCTTCAACCTCACGAAGGGTGATCGACTCGAGTACCACGAAACGCTCATGACCCATGCCATGCTCTTCACAGGCGTCGATGTCATCGATGGAGCACCTCGTCGCTGGCGGGTCGAGAACTCCTGGGGAGATGAGAAGGTCGGTCGAAAGGGATTCCAGGTCATGAATGATTCCTGGTTCGACGAGTACATGTTCGAGATCGCCGCGCGAAAGTCAGCCCTCCCGTCCGAGCTCCAGGATGCACTTGAAACCGAGCCGATCGTGCTTCCACCCTGGGACCCCATGGGAGCCCTCGCCCACTGAGCGGCGATAACGGCCTTCCAGCTTCCATTGGCTTGAAATCCCTGTTTTTTCATGCTGGGATTCGATAAACGAACCAGTAGCATGGTTCCTGTCGGGGTGCCTGTGCATCCCCATACCAGGTGGAAGAGGAGAAGAGACCATGTTTCATGTAATGACCCGTGGCATCGCCCTTGGTGCCATGACGTTGCTGCTCGTTGGTGGAGGAGCTCCCCAGCGAGGCGCCGTGACTGTTGATGGCCAGTACGACAGCAGTTTCGGTGGTCCCAGCGTCATACAGAACACACAGACTGATTTTGGCAACAACGATGACCCGGATCCCGCGACAGCCAACGGGTCCGAACTCGATCAAGGCGATGCCTTGATCGCCGGTGGGTACCTGTACATCTTCCTTGGTGGCAACCTCGAATCGAATTTCAACAAGCTTGAGGTCTTCATCGATGCGCGTGATGGCGGTCAGAACAGTTTGCGGGGAGATAACTCCGACGTTGACTTCTACGCCCTTGCCATCATGGGCGATGACGGCAGTGGGAATGGGCTGACCTTCGATGCAGGCATCGAAGCGGACATGTGGATTGGTGTCGCGTGTGGACTGGACCAGTTTGATGAGTTTGTCTTCCATGTAAGTTATGCCGAACTCCATACCGAGGGTGGTGGATTCGGTTCCTATCTCGGGTCAGGAAACGCCGGTGAAACATTGATCTCCAGCAACGGCATGCAGATCGCCCTCGACAACTCGAATATCGGGGGTGTCGAGTGGGGGACCGGCATCGGGTGCGGCGAAGGAGTCACGACCGGCATCGAGTTGGCGATCCCGCTCTTCCTCTTCAACTGGGACTTGACGGATCCAACCATCGACAGCGCCTCAGTCTGTTCCTTCATCAACTCGGGTGGGCATGACTACATGTCCAACCAGGTGCTTGGCGGCATCGGTGGAGGGGCCAACCTGGGCAATCCCCGCGAGGTGGACTTCAACACGATCGACGGTGACCAGTTCTTCACGGACGGCCAGGTGGCCGATCCCTGCCTTGAAGTGACGGGAGCCTGCTGCATTGATGCAACATGTGAACTGCAGACGGCAGAGGACTGCGCCGATGCTGCAGGCGAGTACCTTGGTGACAACATCCCCTGCGATGAGAATACCTGCGTGGAAGTCTGCACAAGCGACATTACTGGTGATGGCGTTGTCGATGTCTCGGATCTGCTCCAGATCATCGCCGAATGGAATTGCGGCCTGTGATGTCGAGAAACTGAGGATCTATACTGGGAGGCGGCGACACGTCGCCGCCTCCTGGTTTCTTTCAGAAGGAATCCGCATGCACAGATGGCCGAGCATCCTTGCGATCACCACCATGGTGTTTTTCGCTGGCGAGGTCGAGGCGGGTCGAGGGACAGTGCCCTCGAGCCGACCAGGCATGGGGGCCGTGCCATACCTTGATGAAGCACCCGGTGGGCAGCAGGAATGGGCATGGATCCAGCCCAACTGTCCCGCGGATCCCTCCGGGGATGGGATAGTAGATGTCGAGGATCTCCTCGCTGTGATTGCAGGCTGGGGAACCGACGCCGCGGATCTGAACTTCGATGGAACGACGGATGTCAGTGACCTGCTCCTCGTGATCGGTGGCTGGGGTCCCTGCCCGGGCTCGGCCTGGGAACAGCTGGGAGTTGGTGACCCCGATGCCTCGAATTCGGGCAATGGGGAGGTGATCATTTCCATTGCGCTTGAGCGTTTCGACGGCACGCCCGGTGATGTGATTGCATTCGATGTTGCCAGTACCGGCGTCGAGATTGATCACCCTGGCGTCGACCACCTGAGTCGGTCTGACATGGCTACGCCCTGGTGGTACGTCCCATCCGTTGCGGGAGAGTTCCGTTCCTACACGATCTCCAACGGTGGCGGTGACCCGCTGATCTACACGGATGCCACCGGTGATGTCTTTGACCACGACAACCTGGACATCGCGGAGGTCCGGTTGTGGAACGATGCGACCCACCTGCATGTCGCCATTTCCGTCGTTGGAAACCTGTACGTCGAGGACTGGTCGAACTTCATGGTCTTCATCGATGCCCACCCCGGTGGAACGGGAGACAACCCCTGGGGACGAAGCGTCGATCTTGACGGTCGACTCATCGATGCCTTCATCGGTGCCTGGATGGAACGCGAGGATGGCTCCCTGTTCCGGGTCTGGGCTCCCAATGCCAACGAGGTGACCGTAGCGGGCTCGTTCAACGGCTGGAATTTCCTGGCCGACCACCTTGCATGGGACGGCGATGGGTACTGGTCAGCGGACATCAATGGAGCGATGCCCGGCAGTGAATACAGGTTCGTCATTCGCAATGGCAAGGATTGGTTCTGGCGAAATGATCCGTGGGCGCGCCGTCTGACCAACTCCGTGGGGAACTCCATCGTCTACGACCCTGGCACCTATTCATGGAACGACAGCTTCTCCATGCCTGACTGGAAGGATCTGGTGATCTACGAGATGCACATCGGGACATTTGGAGTTCCAGATGGTGGCGAGGCTCCTGGGTGGATCAACGAGGCGACGGCCCGACTGGATCACCTCTCCGAACTTGGCGTCAGCGCCGTCCAGTTGATGCCCTTCTTCGAGTTCCCCGGGGACACGTCCTGGGGCTACAACCCGTCCTATCCCTTTGCCGTCGAGAGTCACTACGGGACACCGGGTGATTTCAAGTGGTTCGTCGAGCAGGCACATGCCCGAGGCATCGCGGTGCTTGTCGATGTCGTCTACAGCCACTTCGGCCCGTCCGATCTCGATCTCTGGCAGTTCGACGGCTTCGACTGTCGTAACTGCGGTGGCATCTACTTCTACGAGGACCACCGGGCCGAGACTCCCTGGGGGCCGCGACCGGACTTTGGTCGTGATGGCGTGCGGCAGTACATCCGGGACAACTTCATGTACTGGCTCAATGAGTTCCACATGGATGGATACCGGGTTGATTCCGCGGGGTACATCCACGGCACGGGTGATGGCGAGGCGATTCCGGAAGGGTGGACGCTGCTCCAGTGGCTCAACAACGATGTTGATGCCACGCAGCCCTGGAAGTTCATCACGGCAGAGGACATGAACTCCGATCATGCGATCACGAACGACACCGGCTCGGGTGGAGCAGGGTTCGATTCACAATGGGATCCCAACTTCGTTCACCCGGTTCGAGCAGCTCTTGAAGCCGGTTCCGATTCGGAACGTGACATGGAGTCCGTGAAGAACAGCATTCTCTGGACGTACAGTTCCAATGCGTTGGCAAGGGTCATCTTCACTGAATCACATGACGAGGTCGCCAATGGTTCGGCCCGCCTGCCTGAGATGATCTGTCCTGGATGCGCCGACAGCTGGTATTCAAAGAAACGATCGACGCTTGGCGCCGCCGTACTGATGTCTTCCCCGGGCGTGCCGTTGCTGTTCATGGGCCAGGAGTTCCTCGAAGACGGTTCGTGGAGTGACGAGGTGCCCCTGGACTGGTCCCGGACATCGACGTTCAGCGGCATCCTGCAGATGTACAAGGACATGATCGCCTGCAGGCGGAACTTCTGGGGTCAGACGGAGGGGCTTCGAGGTTCAAATACGAATGTCCATCACCAGAACAACACCGACAAGATCCTCGCATGGCATCGTTGGCAGAACGGTGGAGGTGGAGATGACGTGGTGATCGCCGCGAACTTCTCCATCCAGGGCCAAAGCGGGTACCGGATCGGGTTCCCCGGACCAGGCACCTGGTACGTTCGATTCAACAGTGATGCCACGGCCTACGATCCGTCGTTTGCTGGATGGGGCAGCACGACCGTCACGGCAGAGCCGACCCCCTGGGATGGGATGGACTTCTCGGCAGAGATCGAGGTCGGCCCCTATTCAGCCATCTTCCTCTCCCAATAAGATGCCTGCATGGCACGTACGGCATTGATAACAGGGGCTTCATCCGGCATTGGCACCGCCTTTGCCCGCCTCCTTGCGGCGGAAGGCTGCAACCTTGTCCTGACTGCACGGCGGGAGGATCGACTCCAGTCCCTGGCCAAGGAGTTGACTTCAGCGCATGGGGTCGAGGCGCATGTTCTCCCAGCAGACCTGGCTGATCCGGGGACCCCGGTTCGTCTGCACCAGTCCATCAAGGACCTGGGCATCGAGATCGACATCCTTGTCAACAACGCGGGGTATGGCTTCGCCGGCACGATTCATGAACAACCACTGCAGGACATTCATGACTTTCTCCAGGTCCTGCTTCGATCCTGGGTTGATCTCGTCCGACTTCTCTCCCCGGGCATGGTTGAACGAGGCCATGGCAGGATCATCAATGTCGCCTCCATCGCTTCCTACCTGTCGGTGACATCGGGAAGTCTGTATGGGCCCGTCAAGGCCTGCATCCTGCAGTATTCAAGAACATTGCACCTGGACCTTGCCGATCGAGGAGTGCACGTGACTGCACTGTGCCCGGGTTATGTTCGTACGGAGTTCTTCGAGGCGCATGGCTCGGCCGAGCGTGTCCGACGTGTTCCCGGATTCATGTGGCTCGAGGCGGACCGTGTTGCGCGTGCTGCATGGAATTCCGTCGAGCGTGGTCGGGCAGTCTGCGTGCCGGGCCTGCTCTACAAGGTGTTGATTCGCCTCGTTCCACTGCTGCCAGCTCGCTGGCGAACGCCGCCGCATCGTCGTCGGGTAGACTGAATCCATGGAACTTGCATTCTGGGACATGTTCTTCCGCCTCTTCGCCGCCTTGATTCTCGGGGCCTTCATCGGCTGGGAACGAGGCTCGCGTGGGAAGGTGGCGGGGCTTCGCACCATGATGCTGGTGAGCCTCGGCGCAGCTGCATTCACCGTGACAGGTATCGGGGCCATGCAGGCCCTTGTCGAGGCGGAGCAAACACTGGGTGACGCTGGCCCCATGTTGCGACTTGATACGAGCCGCGTGATCGCCGGGATTGTCGGCGGCATCGGCTTCATCGGGGCAGGCACGATCATCCAGGCCCGCGGCAAGGTGCATGGTGTAACGACGGCTTCATGCATCTGGGTTGCCGCAGCCGTCGGAGTTGCCTGTGGGCTTTCCCTGTACTCCGTGGCAATCATCGTGTCCCTGCTGTCGATCCTTGCATTGCAGTTCGATGTCCTGACCGACGATCGGAACAGTGACAGCAAAGACTGAGTGCCTTTATTCCGGATCACGCTGGAAGCAGGATGTCGAGTATTCCTGCCAGGCCAAGGACACAACTGATCACACCATTGAGCGTGAAGAAGGCCAGGGTCATTCGTTGCGTACCCCATCGTGCGATGACCATGTGTTCCCATGCCAGCAGCAGGCAGGTCGCCAGGCTCGCGATGAAGAAGAACAGGCCGAGGTCGATGAACAGAAGCAGTCCGGCTGCCGCGACGTGGAGCAGGCGACTGATCCAGAGTGCAGTTCGAATACCCAGCCGTGCAGGCATGCTGTGCAGTCCCTGGGAAGTGTCGACCTCGACGTCCTGCAGGGAGTAGAGCACATCGAAGCCAGTCACCCAGGCCAGCACCATTCCAGAAAGCATCCAGAGCGAGGGATCTTCTGGCAGGGCGCCCGGCTGGATGGCCAGAGCCGCTGCAAGTGGACTCATGGCAAGTGAACTTCCCAGCCATGCGTGGCAGAGGAAGGTGAATCGCTTGGCAAGTGGGTAGCAGCCTATCCACAGCAGAACAGGGAGAGCCAGCAGGATCGGCCATGGATTGTCGGCCAACAGGAGAAAACCGCTGCACACGACTAGAAAACCAATCCCGGAACAGGCCAGCCCGAGTACCGCATGTCGAACACGCAGCCGGCCGCTGGGAATGGCTCGACCTGACGTGCGTGGGTTGAGCGCGTCCAGGCGGTGGTCGAGCAGGCGATTTGCAAGCATGGCCCAGGTCCGTGCAAGCATCATGGCAAGGATGATCAGCAGGATCTGCCAGCCGAATCGACTCCAGGCCGGCATTCCAGTGGTGCCGGAGGCGGCCATGAAGGCGGCCAGCAGGGCGAAGGGCAGGGCGAAGACGCTGTGCGCGATCTTGATGTCCCCTGCCATCGTTCGGGCCGAGGACAGGAGGGAATGGGAGCTGGACGCCGCTGTCGACATGGAGACGGATTCTACCCGCACGCATCCAGATACTTCCTCCATCCGGTCGACCTATACTGCCGCCCATGTCGAAGGCCAAGACCGCCATAACCCCTGTTCGAGCTGAGAACTACCCCGAGTGGTACCAGCAGGTCGTACGTGCCGCCGATCTTGCGGAGCCGTCACCTGTTCGAGGCTGCATGATCATCAAGCCCTGGGGCTACGCCATCTGGGAAAAGGTGCAGTCGGTCCTTGATGGAATGTTCAAGGCCACCGGACACAAGAACGCCTATTTCCCGTTGTTCATCCCGAAGCGATTTCTTGAACAGGAAGCCAAGCATGTCGAGGGATTCGCGAAGGAATGCGCCGTCGTCACGCATCATCGACTGGAGGCGGGGCCTGACGGAAGCCTCGTGCCTGCAGGGGAACTCGATGAACCGCTGGTTGTCCGACCCACATCGGAAACCATCATCGGTGAAGCATTCTCCCGCTGGGTCGAGTCGTACCGCGACCTCCCCCTCCTGATCAACCAGTGGGCCAACGTTGTTCGTTGGGAAATGCGAACACGACTGTTCCTCAGGACCTCTGAGTTCCTGTGGCAGGAAGGCCATACTGCGCATGCCACCGAGGAGGAGGCCAGGGTGCACACCCGGCGAATGCTGGATGTGTACGCCGAGTTCTGCGAAGGATGGATGGCCATGCCCGTTCTTCGTGGCCGCAAATCGGAAGCCGAGCGGTTCCCAGGTGCCGTCGACACGCTCTGCATCGAGGCAATGATGCAGGACCGGAAGGGACTTCAGGCAGGAACGTCGCATTTCCTCGGACAGAACTTCGCACGCGCACAGGACATCATCTACCTGAGCGAGCAGGGAGAACGTGAACATGCCTGGACGACATCCTGGGGTGTTTCGACTCGCCTGATCGG
>JABABM010000009.1:77517-93048 GCA_014238205.1 Phycisphaerales bacterium
GGACTCGTGCTGCCACCGAGATTGGCGCCATCCCACGTGGTCATCATGCCCATTACCTTCAAGGCGGATGATCCAGAGGCGATCCTGTCCTACTGCCGCAGGCTTGCGGATGACCTCCGTTCCCAGACATGGATTGGCCGCCCCCTGGATGTCGAGTTGGATGATCGGGATATCCGGGGTGGAGAAAAGACGTGGTCATGGATCAAGAAGGGTGTTCCCATCAGGCTCGAGATCGGCCCGAGGGACATGGAATCGGATTCCGTCTTCATGGGGCGTCGCGACAAGTCACCCAAGGACAAGGAATCCGTCGGTCGCGAACGATTTCTTTCGGATGTCCAGTCGATTCTCGATGAGATGCAGCAGGGCTGCTTCGACCGGGCACTGGCATTTCGCGAGGAACACACGCACGACATCGACAGCAAGGAGGAGTTCGATGCCTTCTTCGCTTCCCCTGAAGGTGAGCCAACCCCGATCCATGGAGGATTCGCGTGTACGCACTTCTGCGGAGATCGCGAGATCGAGGAACAGATCAAGAATGATCTCGGAGTGACGATCCGCTGCATGCCGCTGGAGACCGAGCAGGATCCTGGCACGTGCCCCTTTACGGGTCAGCCCAGTACACAGCGTGTCACATGGGGCAAGAGTTACTAGGTCGGGACCCGCAGGACCTATCCACGAACATCGACGTTTCGTCCGACGAGGTTGTTGATCGCGGCCTCGACGCGGTCTGCAGCGCGGGTGTAGAAGGACATGTTTCCAGGTTGTACCGGGATCGAGCGTGTATCGAACTCGATACGCGATGACACCCGTGCAGCAACAGGCGCACGATCAGTGGTATGCGTCAGGCAGGTCGGGCGCTGGATGCGCAGGATCCCGCAGGGATTGAATCCATCGATTTTCATGTAGTCGCCTCTTCCTGTTCCGTGCCCGACCTCAGTCCTGGTCCTGGATCATGGGCAGGGGATGACATCGGCCCCCCCTGCAAGCTTGCTGCACCTTTTTCTCAAGCCCGATAATTGCGGTGGTTCAAGGACCGTGATCCACGGTGATCCGGAGGAAGGATGAACCTGCACCGAGTTGAAGTTCCTGATGCGCAAGCTTTGCCGGCAGGAGCACCGTCCGTCCAAGGGGCAGCAACGTGGCTCCAAGCGTCGCTTCACCATTGATCATCATGAGGACTTCCGGTGCATCATCGGTTGCCAGGGGCAGCGTCCTCGTCTCGAGGGAGTCGATCCGCTCGACCGCGTAGTAGGGCGTTTTCGAGAGCAGGCTGGTTCGGATTCCACTGGATTCAATGACCGCCGGTTCGGGTTGGGGATCCGGCGGTGAGAACCGGATGCAGTCAAGTGCCTGTTCGATGTGCAACTCACGATCCGTCCGTTCCCAGTCGTATACGCGAAACGTGGTGTCACTTGGAGTCTGGATCTCCGCGACGAGGACGCCACCGCCAAGTGCATGGCAGGTTCCACTTGGAAGATCATGTACATCACCCGCTTTCACGGGGACTTCGACGAGATGTTCGATGACGGAGCCCTGCTCGATGGCCGAAGCGAAGACTTCGCGGGTCACGCCTTCCTGTACGCCCTTGTAGATGAGTGCTCCCGGTTCGGCTTCGAGTACCAGCCATGACTCGGTCTTCAAGTGAGCACCAGGGTGTGCCTGCGCATAGAGCACATCGGGATGCACCTGGACCGAGAGCGATTCGCGTGCATCGAGAAACTTCAAAAGCAGTGGGAATCCGTCCCGGCAGGAAGCCGACAACCGTCCAAGTATTCCATCCGGGTCCTGTTCAATCAGTCGTCGAAGTGGAGTCCCGGCTGCCACCCCGGCATCAACGATGGAACATCCACCCTCGATCTCGACCGGCAGATCAGCCAGTTCCCATGATTCCCCGATATCTACTCCGGTGGGCAGCTGCTTGCCCCATTTCTCAAGACGGCGTCCACCCCAGACCTTGGGCTTGAGAATGGGTGCGAATGTCAGTGGGGCGTATTCCATGCAGGGATTCCCTGGATTTCGACAGGATGGGGGCTGGGTCGATCTACAATACAGTGAGCATCGGAGGTATTGGTGTTTCACCAGCTACGACATGTCATTCAGATTCTCAGTGTCCTGGCTCTTGCAGCTGCTCCGAGCCAAGCTGACACGCTGATCAGCATGCCTCCCCCAGTCCAGGCGGCAGGGAGTTCCCTGGTTGTTCTGGACATGTTCTCAAGTGCTCACCAGGCCGTGTCATCCATGGCAGGTGGAGCAGAAGCACTGGAGCGGTATGCCACGAAGCGGCAGGCTCCGTACCAGGTCTACTCGGTTTCACCTCGGCGTCATCGAGCAGATGGAATGGGGTACGACCCGTACGCGGTCGATCCCTGGTATTTCAACGGGCCTCGAATCTGGGGCACGTGGCGGCCGTGGGGTTGGGGTTGTGTCAACTGGACGATCGGATGGCCTTCCTGCAACAGTTCATTGATTGTCGGAAGTCGTGGAATGACGTTCGCCGTACTTGGCGGGAACTGATCAGATCCGCATGCCGGTAATGACGACTTCGAAGACGATCTTCCCGTTCACGACACCCTGGGCCTCGCAACTGAACCTGCGTTCGCCGAACTTCTTCTCTTTTACGAGCAGGTGCAGCACGTCACCGGGAACAACCTGCCCACGAAAGACGCACGTGTCGCAGCGGGTAAAGCCCAGGAATTTCTCCGAAGCCGAATCCATGCGAAGCAGGTAGAGCACGCTGCTGAGTTGAGCGGCGGCTTCAATCATGAGCACACCCGGGAGCAGTGGCCGGCCGGGTATGTGACCTTCAACCCAGAACTCATCGTTACGTACATGCTTGACGCCCAGTCCGCATGAGAGGTCGTCATTCAGCCAGACGACATGATCCAGTTGGCGCATGTCACCAGTCTGTGGGTTGTAGCGGGGTATCTCATCCGAGGGGACCGCTACCTGGTCCAGGTCGATGTTCGAGATATCGAAGAGCAGGTTCGAAGGCAAGAGGTGGTTCCTAGATCAACAGGATACGCTCTTCGAGGCAGCAACAACACACGCCGAGCATCTGCTCGGCGTGTGTTGGTACTTGTTTGTCGAGTGCAGGAATCAGCTGCGAGCTTCGAGGACTGATTTTCTGACGTCCTGGGCAGCAGCCTTGATTTCCTGCATGCCCTTTCGGACACGTGTTCCCGCAGCCTTGTTGCCACCTTCACATTTGGCAACATCGTCCGCGACATTCTCGACGAGACTCTTTAAACGTTCATATGCATCCATTTGGTAGGCCCTCAGTATGGAGACCAGTGTTCATCGAAAGTGGGTCCAGCAATCCCTGATCAATGCCATTGCCGGCCCGGATACGCAGAATCTATCGGTCATTAAGCGGTTTTTGAGGTAGTCCGGCAAGAAAAAGTGCACCATGTACGGTATGTGTACGGTGTTTTTTGGATATTTTTGGACTTCAGACCCGCAACTGGGCTACTTCGACACCATTTGAAGCGTATCGAGTTCGAATCGAATCGACGATATCCCGGTTGAAGGAATCCACCTGGGAGGGTGCGCGGCCGATGTACTCAGTTGGATTCAGCAGGGCTTCCAGGTCTATCTCACGGAAGGCTGGATCCCCCGAAAGTCGCTCGAGCAGGTCATTCGTCCCCCCTGATTTTACGCGGTCCGCTGCATCCATTGAATGCGTTCGGATGACTTCGTGCAGTTCCTGGCGATCTCCGCCATTTCGTACTGCGGCCATCAGGAGATTTTCCGTAGCCATGAAGGGAAGTTCCGCTTTGAGGTTTGCTGTTACAACAGGCTCATTGACAATGAGCCCCTGGATGACATTCAGGAGTATGTCGAGAAGACCGTCAGTGGCGAGAAAGGCTTCCGGGAGCACGAGTCGCCTGTTCGCTGAATCGTCGAGCGTCCGCTCCAGCCACTGGACGGATGCGGTCTGAAGAGCGTTGCCCGGCAGGTTCATGACGAACCTGGCCAGTGCGCATGCTCGCTCACAACGCATCGGGTTCCGCTTGTACGCCATGGCGGAGGAGCCGATCTGTGTTGATTCAAACGGCTCCTCGATTTCTCTTCGATTGGCCAGCAGCCGCAGGTCTGTCGCGAGTCGATGCGAGACTGCTCCGATTCCTGCAATCGTTGATAGAACCTGCGCATCAAGGACGCGTGGGTAGGTCTGTCCAGTTACGGTAAATCGCCGTTCAACCGGCCACCCCATTTTTTCCGTGATCATGCAATCGAGTTCATCAACCTTCTCTTCATCTCCATCAAAGAGAGAAAGGAATGATGCCTGTGTCCCCGTGGTTCCCTTGATACCCCTGAACCGCAGCGTGTCGAGCCTGAACTCCAGTTCCTCCAGCATGAGAACGAAATCCTGCGCCCACATGGTGGCTCGTTTGCCAACCGTTGTTGGTTGAGCTGGCTGGTAGTGGGTATATCCGAGCACGGGCAGGTGCTTCCACTTTTCAGCGAACTCACCCAGCGCCACAATGACGGCTGCGATCTTGCCTGCGACGAGCCCAAGGGCTTCCCTCATGACAAGCAGTTCCGTATTGCAGTTGCAGTATTGGCTTGTTGCACCGAGATGCAGAATCGGACGGGCTGCCGGGGCGACGTCCCCGAGCGTGTGGACATGCGCCATCACGTCATGTCGAAATTCCCGTTCGTACCTTGCTGCAGCGTCCAGGTCCAGATCCTCGAGATGATCTCGTATGGCCTGGACCTGTTCATCACTGATATCGAGTCCCAGTGCCTGCTGGCTTTCAGCAAGAGCAAGCCAGAGTCGTCTCCATGTGGTAAATCGACGCCGATCCGACCAGAGTGCCTTCATGGCTTCTGATGCGTATCGGGTCTCGAGCGGAGAACGGTATTGGTCGCAGGAATCCAACTTGGTGATTCGCTTCTTCAATGCAGGGGATAGGATGACATCAACCGATGGGGCATTGTATCGCATCAAGAATGTTCCCTCCTGCAATGAGGACTTCATGGCTACTGGAGATGCAACAAGGGCCCTTCGGGCCCCTCAACTCGATCTGGAGACCGAAAACCAGCTCCTGGAGGCATGGCGGCAGGGGGATGCATCGGCACTTGCGGATCTCCTTGAAAGTTATCAGCCGAGGATCTGGTCGATCTGCTGGAGAACCCTTGGGAATGTGGAAGATGCCTCGGATCTCACGCAGGACGTGATGATCAAGGTCATCCAGGGCCTGCCGCGCTTCGATGGCCGTTCCAAGCTCAGTACATGGGTCATCCGCATCAGCATCAACTGCTGCCTGAGCCACCTCAGGAAGCAGAAACTACGTCGACATGCGAGCCTGGATGCTCCCATGCCTGCTGGGGAGGGTTCCAGGGGCGATCGAATAGCAGCAAAGGAACAAGGTCCTGCTCCAAGCGTCGAACGACAGGACATGTATATGAATTTGAAGCAGGCCTTCCTGGAGTTGGATGCGGAGAAGAGGCTGCTGCTGCTGCTCAGGGACGTGCATGAGACGGAATACGCTCAGTTGGCCGAGATCTACGAGGTGCCGATTGGAACCATCAAGTCACGCCTGTTCCGTGCACGAGAAACCTTGCGATCATGCCTGGAAGAAGGCAGGGGACCCGATACAGGAAGCAGCCTCACGCAGGACTCCTCCCGGATCGTGAATGGGGACAGTGGATGAAACCGACTGAACACGATGAAGCACGATGGCTTGCCTGGATCGAGGCTGAACTCGACGAAGGTGGCGTTCGACAGGTCGAGGCTGAAATGCGGGATGACCCCGCTCTTGCTGCCCGCCTTCATGCCATGCGCTGTGATCGAGAGGCGCTGTGTTCAATAGAGGAACCGCCGCTTCCCGCTGGACTGAAGAACAGTCTGGATGTGCCACGGGCTCTGGGAGTGGGCCAAGACGAATCCACTGCGGATGCGGGTCAATTTCGTCGTCGGAGGCACCTGTTCGATCGGCGAACACAGATCAGGGGTGAACTGCGTATCGCAGCCATGTTCATCATCGGCGTCGGACTGCTTGCCTGCCTTCTGCTCCTCGTTCCCATGGATGTATTCCGAAGCAATGACGTGCAACCGGATGAAACAGCTTCTGGTGGCGAACTGTTGGAGTTCCTTGCAGCACGTACAACGGATCAATCTTCCAATACCGGTATTCCATCGAGTGCTTCCGAAGAAATTGAAGCGACGTTCGGCACACCGGAGCCATTGGCCATGTTGCTGCCTGCTGAAGACGAAGCGATCGGGTACCTGCGTAGATTGACATATCGATGTGGCGGAACGCTTGTCCGAAATGCTTCTCCCGAAGATTTCAAGAAAGCGGGCTTGAGTGCATCTACGGGCAGTGCTGCTGGCGGAACTGCAATTGAAGGGGAGGCCCTGGAGCCTACCTTCCTCCAGGGAAACCCCGAGTGGGAACCCTCGTTTGATGAGCAGTTTGCATATGCAGGATCTGGCGCGGTCTGGACCATCATCATTCCCTTGTCAAGGCTCGACGCCTTCCTTGCCGCATTCGACGATCTGAAGAGTGACCAGATCCGACTGCTCCTTCTGTCCGATCATCTCGATGATGACCAGGGAACAGCATGGATGCATCCGGCAGGCGCCCGAGCCGCTGTTGCAACCTGGCCTCGGACAAGCCGGGACACGCTCATCAATGTTCCAATCTTCATTGGGCACTGACCACGCCACCTGCTGAGGGTAGGCTGTGGTTCATGCCGCCCCGTGTCGTCACGAATATGTCTGCGAATCTCGGCCACATGTCACTGTATTCCGGTTGCTATGCGGCAGGGTGTGTACTCCTGGTCATCATGGCTCTGGATATTCCACTGGATTGGTCGGCGGTGGCTGCGGCGTTTGCAACAACCTGGTTCATCTACCTGTTGCATCGCATACGAAATGCACGAACCCCCGGTGTTGCCTGGTCGCAACGGATTCTCTACTACGGGAGAAACAGGAAACTGGTACAGGTCGCCCTCTGGGGTTCAGGTGCGACTTCCTTCGTAACGCTCCTGTTCGTCCAGCCATGGGCGTGCCTTCTCATCCCCGCCTCCATCTGTGGCATGTTGCTCTACAGCCATGGAAGCAAGGGGAAACGAGTACGTGACCGATTCATTCTCAAGAATGCCGTGGTCGCACTGTCGATGGCGATGTTCTGCATCGTGCTTGCCCTGCTCGGGGCAGGCACTGTTCCAGGCGGAGATCCGACCCTCATACTTGTCCTGTTGGTCCTGTTTCTCGTCATCCTCTCAGACGCAATCCTGTGCGACTTCGCCGATATCGAGATCGACAAGCAGACCTTGACACGAACCATGCCTGTTCAGCTCGGGTATGGCAGGGCCTGGATGGTTGCTGATTCAATCATCCTGTGTTCAGGGCTGGTCCTCGTATTCCTGTGGTGGAATGGAACCGTCCCCGGGATCATCGGGCTGGGCATTCCCTTCCTGGTGGTTTCAACGCAGTTCCTGCTGAGATGTTTCAAGGCGGAACAGTTGCGGCATGCCGTCGACCTGCGATTGCCTATTGCCGTGACAGTCGTGCTTCTCCTCCAGACGTTCATCAATCCTTCGACTTGATCACATGCTCCTCGCCTCGAAGGAGGCGACGGATATTCGACCGATGCCGCCAGAGGACGAGCCCGGCAATTCCGACGGTTGTCAGCAGGGGGGCGGAGCCACTGGCCAGGATATCCAACGTGGCTGGTTGTGGGTCGCTCCTGCCACCGCTCAGCAGCATCATGACGAGCGTCGCAATGGGCATGATGAGTGCTGCGGCCATGCTTGCAATAGAAACGACCCGGGTACTCATGACGACCAGGATCCATGACCCCAGGGCGATGAGTGCAGGGATGGTCAGGATCGGCCACATTGCCACGAGTCCGCCGAAGGCCGTGGCGACACCCTTGCCTCCACCAAATCCAAGGAAGGGGGAGAACATGTGCCCTGCAAGTGCCGCCAGGGCGACAAGCATCCACAGCCAGAGTTGTCCAGCACCGGATTCCAGCGTGGTATGACCGAGCGTATCCAGCATGTTGCCTGCAACGAGGACCGGGATGGCTCCCTTGGCCATGTCGAGAAAGAAGCAGAGCAAGCCATATCGCCGACCGAGTACCCGGCCGACATTCGTCGCACCGATATTCCTCGAACCGTGCTCCCTGATGTCAATGCCGCGTGCTCGACCGATGAGAACGCCGAATGGGATCGAGCCGAGGAGGTAGGCGCCGATCATGCATCCCAACCATGTCATGTCCATCAGAAATCGCTCCACATGGGTTACAGCCTACACGACCACGACGAGGTGACCCAGCATCGCTATCCTTCGCTCGTGCCCCCAGAGCCACTCCATGCCGTTGAACACATCAAGGGACGCCGTGATGGTCGAGCCGTCTGGAAACTCCAGCGGCCCGGTACCGGTCCAAGTACCTTGAAGACATGGCCGCTTGGCCCCAAGCTCGTACTGACGGGGTTGATCGGGCTTGCCCAACCCCAGCGTCAGCGACGTGGTGCCAGGCGACTGAATTCCATGCAGGTTCCAACGCCGGGGATCATTGCCGGTCCGTCGTGGTCGCTGTCGGGTTGCACACTCGAGATCGACTGGGTGCATGGGACAACGGCACTTGAATACCTCGAGGGAGAACCATCCAGTTCGGTCGTCACCAGGGCGCTTGCAACACAGGTTGGACTGATGATCGACAGGATCGCCAGTGGCGGGTTCGTCCATCGTGACATGAAACTCTCGAACATCATCATCGAGGAGTCCGGGGACCAGCGACAGGCCTGGCTGATTGATACGGTTGATGTGCGTCGCAGCTTCTCAAAGCCATGGGCGATCTATCGAATGCTCGAACGACTGGATGTCGAACTGCGAACACGTCGAGATCGATTGAGGCATGGGTGGGCACCGATGCTCCGTGCTGCGCTCAGTTCCCTGGAGACGGCCCATCGTCGAGCAGTGCTCTCGCGGCTGCGGTCACATCCGCGACCGTGATCCGCTCGATGGAGCACAAGTTTGGATGTCGGTCCGCCATTGCTTCCTCGGGAAGGAACGGTTCACCAAGCAGGCGATGCTCCTGGATGCCGGGCAGATGTGCCCAGCGATGATCCGTTGGTCCGAACAGGCTGATCAATGGTGTGCCCATGGCAGCGGCAACATGCCTCGGCCCCGTGTCATTGACGATGGCGAGGCGTGCACGCCCGGCAACTGATTTCAAGGCACCGAGTTTCATTCCTGCATCGACGGCATCGACGACATCACATCTGGTCGTTCGTGCAAGTGTGGCAGCGAGGCCCGCTTCTCCGGGGGAGCCGGTAATGACGGGTCGGAGTCCATGTGACTCGTGCAGTGCATCGGCAACTGCTGCGAAGTGTTCCACCGGCCACCGCTTGTCTTCACGATTCGCTCCAGGAACCAGCAGCAGCGGGGGTGCCTGGTCCGTGCCGAGTACACGATCCGCCTCGGCATCGTCATCGGGTGTTGCAACCAGCTCGAGGCTGGCATCCTGCACTGCGTCCTTGCCGAAGCAGGCTTCAGCAAGTCGCCGGTACTGCTCGATGGCGGACACGGGGCGTGACCGATCTGCATCTGGCAATGCATCTGTCAGCAGCATTCCCCGGCCATCCCTGTTCGTGCCTATGCGGAGGGATGCGCGGGTCCACCAGGCCATCATCGCTGAACGAAAACTACCTGGCAGCAGGATGACTGCATCCGGACGATCCTGGGCGAAGGATCTTCCGGCGCGGACAGGTCCAAGGAGACCGCCCATGTCGAGGGCTTCGAGTCGATCGAACCAGGGCAGCCCGTTGAGCAGGGGGTGCAGGTAGGGTCGTGATGCCAGGCAGATCTGGGCGTCGGGGCAGGAGTTCCGGGCGGCGCGGTACATGACATTCGCCATGACCGCATCTCCAATCCACGAGGGTGCAACAATGAGCAGTCGCTCGATGTTCCGGGGAATGATCACGACCTGATTTCCAGGATGACATCTACTGCATCGGCAAGACTGTTCACAACAGCATCAGGGGGCGGTTCGTTCATGGTGTCGTATCCGCTGTGGCGAAGCAGGATTGTTCGACAGCCGGCATTCTGTCCCGCCCGTATGTCCCGGGGTGTATCCCCGATCATCCAGCTGTTGGCCAGATCGATGTCCAGTTCGTTCGCCGCCTGTTGAAGCATGCCCGGTTCGGGTTTTCTGGTGTCGTGCTTGATGTTGAACGGCTCGACATGACCATCGGGGTGGTAGGGGCTGTGGTACCAGTGCATCAGGAGGTCGCGGCCTCCGGACGCATCACGGACCTGGGTCCTGATCGTGTCATGCACGGCGTGCACATCCTCCTCGGTGAAGAGGCCGCGTGCGACTCCGCTCTGGTTGGTCACGATGACCAGTGCATAGCCTGCGTCATCGAAACGGCGCAGCGATTCAACCGTGTCATCAAAGAGATCGACTCCGGCCGGATCGCCGAGATGATCGTCATTCCTGATGATCGTGTTGTCACGATCAAGGAAGATGGCGGGCTGCATGCCTTACCTCCGATCGCCCATGCAGGTTCGAACTGCTCGTGCAGCTTCGATGAGGGGGTGATCAAGTGAAACGAGACGCTGCTTGCCGGCGGCTTCGAGGATGCCGATGTCGCCGATTGTTCCACCGGCCCAGGTGATCATCCGATCATGCTGACCCGACAGCAGGAGTTCCATGGCGGCCACGCCGAATCTGGTCGCAAGTATCCGGTCAGTTGCTACAGGTGCACCTCCTCGCTGGACGTGCCCAAGGACGGTGGTGCGCACCTCGAACCCGCATCGACGTTCAAGTTCATCAGCCACCCTGTGTCCAATCCCTCCAAGTCGAACGGGATCGACACTGTCTCCGACGACCTTGGAAATGGTCTGTCCTTCGCCAGCTGCCCGGGCCCCCTCCGCGCAGGCAATGATCGCAAAGCCGGCCGGGGAGGCCATGCGATCATCGAGGAACTGGCAGATGGCATCCATGTCGAAGGGGATCTCGGGAATCAGGATGATGTCGGACCCCGAGGCCACGCCTGCACCAAGCGTGAGCCAGCCGGAGTTGCGTCCCATCAATTCACAGACCATGACTCGATGGTGGCTGTCCGCCGTTGAGTGGAGTCGATCAAGCGACATCGTCGCAGTGGTCATCGCAGTCGTGAACCCGAAGGAGAGTTCGCAACCGTGGATGTCATTGTCGATGGTCTTGGGAACGCCAACACAGGGCACGCCCGCTGTCACCAGCGGCGCGGTGCAACTCATGGTTCCATCGCCACCGATGACGATCAGTGCGTCCATCCCGTGCTTCTCGATCGTTGCAAGGCATCGATCGGTTGCATCGATGTATCTGGGAGAACCGTCCTCATTCTCACCTTCGCGGTACTTCAATGGACTGCACCTGTTGTTCGTGCCGAGGATGGTCCCTCCCCGGGTGAGTATGCCCGAGACATCACGCGGTTCAAGCAACGATGTTTCGTCGCAGATGAGTCCCTCGTACCCGTTGAGAACACCGATGACCTCGATCCCGTGCTGGAAGATCGCGGTCTTCGTGACGGCACGAATCACGGCATTCAAGCCCGGGCAGTCACCTCCGCCCGTAAGCACGCCTATTCGCTTGATCTTGCTGGCCATGGTGTTCACCTGCTCCCACTATCGGACCATTGCAGTCGGCCTGACCATCACCTCGTTCACCGAGACATGCCCCGGAGCATCGATCGCCCATCGAATCGCTTCGGCCACATCGTCTGCCTGGAGAATGCCCTCCAGGCCTGCATACCAGGCCTCGGTTGCAGCACGCGAGTCCACATCGGCAATCGTCGCCGGGAGTGCCGTGTCGACAGCTCCCGGGGCAACAAGGCTGACCCTGATGCGGTTGCCGTCATCCCGGGCGGATCGTGCAAGTTCAGTTCGCAATCCCTCGCTGATGACATGCAGGGCGGTCTTGGTTGCGCAATAGACCGTGGCATCGGGAAAGAGATGACGCCCGGCAACTGATCCGACGATGATGATGTGTCCTTCGCCACAAGAGAGCATTCCCGGAAGGACGGCATGGATTGCATGCAGGACTCCCAGGACATTGACGTCGAGCATCTGCTTCCAGTCGGCAGGATCAGCCGAGTGCATCGGACCGATCGGCATGACGCCGGCGGAGGCCACCAGGGCTGTGACGGTTCCATGTTTTCTGGAGGCATCATCCACGGCAGCCTGGAGTGCCGGGAGGTCGCGTACATCGCATGGAAGCTCCATGGCATGGCCCCCGGCCTTCCGAATCTCCCCTGCGACGTCCTTGAGGGGCTCGGAACTCCGCCCGGCAAGGGCGATGGGCCTCCCCCCGGCAGCCAGTGTTCGAGCTGCGGCAGCGCCGATTCCACTGCCTGCACCAGTGATGAAGACACAGCCGCCCTGGTTCCCTTCAGCCTTGTTGCTCATGGTTCGTTCGCTCCCTGCCTTGGAGCGTCGTATCCTACCCGCAATGACACAGCGTCCTGATTCAACTGATCCAGAGGCCTCGGCTCTCGTTGCAGCTCGCAAGGAGAAGCTGAGTCGCTGGCGGAAGGACAGAGGCGTCGAGGGCTATGGCCACCGTGTCGACGACCTGGTTGCTCTTGACCAGGCCCGGGCCATGTTCAACCAGGAAGCGCATGACGCGTGGGCCGCTGCATCCGAGTCAGGCGAAGACATGGAAGATGCTCGCCCCATCGTTCGTGTTGCAGGTCGCTGCGTGCAGCATCGGGCCATGGGCAAGCTTGTCTTCATGGTGCTTCGAGATCACACCGGCGATCTTCAGGTAAGCATCTCCAAGCAGGATCTTGATGTTGATGCATTCAAGATTGCTTCGAAACTCGACTATGGCGACATCGTCGTCGCGGGTGGACCGATGGGGATGACGAAGAAGGGCGAGATCTGCGTGTGGGCAAACGAGTTTGCCGTGCACTGCAAGTCGCTCGCGCCGCCACCGGAAAAGTTCCACGGCCTGACCGACCAGGAGGCCAGGTACCGTCGACGCTACGTCGACATGTATGCCAACCCGGAAACGCTGGGCGTGTTCTATGCGCGATCCAGGATCATCTCCTGCATGCGCAGGCACATGGAGGACGCTGGCTACGTCGAAGTCGAGACACCGATGATGCAGCCTGTTGCAGGCGGTGCTGCGGCGAGGCCCTTCACGACACACCACAACGCCCTCGACATCGATCTCTACATGCGTATTGCGCCCGAGCTCTACCTCAAGCGACTGCTTGTCGGCGGCATGCCGCGTGTCTTCGAACTGAACAGGAACTTCCGGAACGAAGGCATCAGCCGTCGACACAACCCGGAGTTCACCATGCTCGAGGCCTACGAGGCGTTCGGGGACTACGAGTCCGTACTCGAACGGGGAGAGTGCCTGCTTCGCGCCGTTGCGGCTGAACTTGCCGAGGGAGGTTCGATGGAGCGGCCCTATGGTGACATCGTCATCGACTGGTCCAAGCCATTCCAACGACGTACCTACGCGGAGCTCATCGAGGCTGGGGCCGGCATCGACATGCATGACGAAGCGGCTGTTCGTGCCCGGGCGAAGGAGATGGGGATGGAGGATGCCGCCTCGAAGGATCACTGGCTGCTCGTCGAGGCGATCTTCGATTCGCTTGGAGAAGCAGCAATAGATCCGGCGACACCGACCTACGTGGTGGACTTTCCAAGTGCCGTCTCCCCGCTGTCACGACCACAGGAGGAGCAGCCGGAACTGGCCTACAGGAGCGAGTTGTTCATCGCGGGTATGGAACTGGGCAACTTCTACACGGAACTCAATGATCCGGCGATCCAGGAGGACGCATTCTCCAGGCAACTGACCGGGGCGGATGATGAGACACAGGCTTTCAGGACCATGGACCATGACTTCATCGATGCGTTGCAGGTAGGCATGCCTCCTGCAGGTGGATTCGGTATCGGCGTCGATCGTGTCGTCATGCTCATGACCGATTGCACGAGTATTCGCGATGTCATTCTCTTTCCCTTGATGCGACCGGAGTAACTCTCGATGTTCACGTTTCTTCAAAGGGCGGCATGCCTCCTCCTGCTTTCAATCGCGGGCACAGCCACGGCCGAGGTGGTCATCGATGACTGGTACGTCATGTCCCTGATGGATTCGCCTGCAGGCTGGATGAATGTCATGGGGGATGTCCAGGAGGACGGGCATCGCAGGTTGAAGGCCGAGAATCACATCGAGTTGAAGCGAGGGGCGATGACGGTTTCAGTCTCCACGCAGGTGGAATGGGTCGAGACCTCCGAGGGTGCCCCAGTCTCCATGACGATGCGGCAGGACATGAGTGGCCAGCGTGTCACGACCGTCTGGACGTTCGATGGGAGCGACATGGAGATCACGACCGAGCAGGGCGGGCGTTGGACGACGACCACCGGGGAGGTCCCCGACGGAACGTGGTACCCGACCTGGGCGATGATGGATGAGATGAAACGACGCATCAAGGCCGGCGAGACCGAGTTCTCGTTGCATACGATGATGCCCGATCAGGGCATCAAACTCGTCGAGGTCACCTTCAAGAAGCTGGCAACGGAACCCTGGGAAGATGATGGCGTGAAGAGTGAAGTAACCCTCTGGGAAGTGACGAACAATGCCATCCCGTTTACATCGACGCAGATATTCAACGCTGACCTGAAGATGATATCCAACACGATGGAAGCTCCCTTCGGCGATGTAGTGATGATTCTCATGAAGAAACGCCGGGCGGTCATGGAGGTGCTCAAGGGGGCCGCCGAGTTGCCCGAGTTACTGGAGTCGTTGACGGTCCCGGTCGACCGGCCGATCCCCGGATGGAAGACCGCAAGAAATGCATCCTTCAGGCTGATTCCCCGAACAGGCGATGTGCCAAGCCTTCCCTCGGCGGGGTTCCAGCGTGTCGGAACCGTTGCGGAGGATGGCACGCTGGTCGTCGATGTCGACTTGGATGCACCATCGATCGCCTCGGCGGAAGACCAGGCCAATCCGGCCTACCTGGGCACATCAGTCCTCATTGATCCAACCGATCCCGCGATTCTCAAGATGGCGGGGGCGTCACTGGAGGAGGCTGGAGACGATCCGGCCAGGAAGGCCGACGTGCTCCGGGAAGCCGTGTTCTCCTGGATCTCCAGGAAGGACTATGGCACGGTTTTCGCCTCCGCGTCCGAGACGGTTCGCAACAGGACCGGCGATTGTTCCGAGCACGGCGTCCTCCTGGCGGCGCTGCTTCGAAGCGAGGGCATTCCTGCAAGGGTGGCCTCGGGCGCGGTCTATGTTCCAGCCGGTGTCATATCCGATGAGCCGGTGTTCGGGTGGCACATGTGGACACAGGCCATCATCGACGGACACTGGGTCGATCTGGATGCAACACTGCCGGTGTCGTACACGGTTGGGCACCTCCTGGCGGATACCAGCAGCCTTGCAGATGATGGGGGTGTTGCCGACCAATGGAATCTCCTGTCGATGATGGGGAACCTCAAGGTCGACGTGCTCTCGGTTGACGGTGCATCGCTGCAGAAGCCATGACGATTGCACTGCCGCCGCGTCCTGCAGACGGGCATAA